>NZ_LARW01000038.1 GCF_000971055.1 Sphingomonas sp. SRS2 | reverse complement strand
GATGTTCGGCCGCCTCAAGGACTATCGCCGTATCGCCACCCGCTACGACAAACTCGCCACCAATTTCCTTGGCGCTATCTACCTCGCCGCAGCCGTCACATGGTGGTTATGAGTCCCGACCCTAGCTCGCCGCGCGAAACAGGCTCGGCTGATCGGGCGGCGTCTCCCCCGCGATCACCACCCGGTCCCTCCCCGCTGCCTTCGCCTGCAACAGTGCGCTGTCCGCCACGCTGAGCAGGCTCGCGCCGTCCGACTGGCCCGGATAGGCGGCGACGCCGATCGAGACCGTCACCGGGTGGAGCGGGCGGCCGCGATAGGCGAGGGCGACCTTGCGGATCGTCTGGCGGATATCCTCGGCGCGTTCCGCCGCTGCTGCGCTGTCGCGGCCGGGGAGGAGCATGGTGAACTCCTCGCCGCCGAAGCGACAGGCGAGGTCGCGTTCGCGGGCGTGGCTCAGCAGCACCTGCGCAACATGCTGCATGACGAGGTCGCCTGCGTCATGCCCGAACTCGTCGTTGAACCGCTTGAAATGGTCGATGTCGATCATCAGGCAGCCAAGCGGGCTGCCCTGGCTCTCGGCCAGCGCGCGTTCGGCGTTGAATATCTCGTCGAGATGGCGGCGGTTCGACAGGCCGGTGAGCGGATCGCGCGTCGCCAGCGCTCCGAGGGTCGCGCGCAACTGGATATTGGCGAGGGCGAGGCCGATATTCTCCGACATCAGGTCGAGATAGATCGAGCGCTCGGCATATTGGCCGCTCTCCTCGCGGGCCTCGAAATAGAGCATCCCCACAATCCCGCCCTGCGCCATCAGCGGCACGCACAGGCAATCCTGCCCGTCGATGTCGCCGATATGCTGGCAACATATGTCCTCGCCGCGCGCATTGCTGCGGTGCGGATGGCCGCGGCGCAGGCCCCAGCAGAAGGACGGTGCGAAATCGCCGAGGCTCAGCACCGGCTCCTGCCAGTCGCCGATCGTGCCCAGCCGCCCGCGCGCATGATCATAGACGAAGATATGCCCGGCGAGGTCGGGGAAGATCTGCGGCGCGTAGCAGGCGACGACATCGGCCAACTCGGCCTCGACGTCGCAGCCCTGCATCCGGTGCATCATCCGTGCGATCAGGTCCTTGATGCGGCGATCCTCGTCGCGCTCGCGCTCCAGCCGCTCGCGCTCGATCGTGCTGCGGCGGAACAGGCGCAGCGCCTGCGTCACCTCGCCGATCTCGTCCTGATGCCGGTCGTCGGGCAGGTCGGCGTCGAAATCGCGCTCGGCAAGCCGGTTGACGACATTGCTCATATGGGTGAGCGGCCGCGCGACCCGGCGGGCAAGGATGAAATAGAGAACGGCAAGGAACAGCGCGGCGGTCAGCCCGAGCAGGACCCGCGCGACATCGTCCCAGCGATCGGCGCGATCGCGCGCGGCGTTCAGGTCGCGCTCGGTGCGTGCCTTCATCGCCGCCTTGAAGCGGGTCAGCGACCTTTCGATGTCGCCGTAAAGCGCCAGATAGCGGTCGCCATAGAGCAGCGCCGTCGCCCCAGCCTGGTCCCCCCGGTCGACCGCAGCGATAGCGGCGGCTTCGAGGGTTTCGATCTGGATCAGGCTGTTGTCCGCCTCGCGCAGCGCACCGGCTTCGACCGGCGACAGCGGCAACGTCTGGAGCCGGGCGGCCATCCGGTCGATCACGGTGGCGCCGTCGCGGTCCCGTTGCCAGGCGCGCTTGTAGGCGGGCTCGCCGCGCATCGCATAGAGCCGCGCCTGATCGGTCATCCGTTCGACGATCAATTCGATGTCACTGGCGATGCGCAGATAGGCCGAACGCTGCTCGACGGCGTGGCGCTCGTCCTTGTCGGCGTCGACGGCAAGCATGAACGCCGCGCCCGATCCAAATGTGAGCGCCAGGGTGAGCCCATAGGCCCAGTTGGTAATCGTCGCGATCCGCATGGTGTGGCGTCCGACTGCCTCTCCGGAATACCGTTAGACCATGCTGCCGGGCGCTTGCCCCCTCCGCAAAATTGCGGAGCCTTAACAATAGGCTATGCGGCTCGGCGGCGGGGCGCTGATGACCAGCCGGCGGCTGCCCCAGTAATTGGTGTCGATCGCGATGCGCAGCGGCGAGGGCGGTCGCCAGAAGCGTTCCGCGTCAGGCGTCAGGCAGGATCGCCAGCCGGCCTTCGCGAGCAGCGGACTGAGTTCGAGGACCGAGCTCTGATCGCGGGCGTGCCAGATGGTGACATGGTCGAAGCGCGGTTCACCCGCCTTCACCGGCACGTCGAGGTCGATCGCGGCGGATAGCGGGCCAACGCCCATCAGCATGACGCCGTCCTTGCGACAGCGCAGGCCGCGCGTGCCGTCGAGGCAATTGCCGAAGCCTGCCGCCAGCGCGGTCGCCAGATTGCCGGAGAGGGGAAGCCCCTCGAAGATCGACGAGGGTTTTGCGGGAGGCTCGGGACGAGGTTCATCGCGACATCCGCTCAGCGCCAGCATGGCCAGCATCAGGCAGAATTCGCGTCGAGCCACGTCAAGCTCTCCCGCTGGAAACCGTCCGCTGTCAGGCGGCCTTGGCTTTCTTCTTCGCCGCCGGCTTGGCCGCGACGGGCGCCGATGCGGCCTTGGCGGCAACGACCGCTCTGTTGACGGCGCGAAGATGCTTCTTATTTCCGGAGCGCAGCGAGGCCATGTTTTATTCCGTCAGGTTGGATTGGCCGCAGCGTCGGTCAATACTGGATTGGTCGTGCATTTGCTGTGCCCGGTGCATGGTCATGTTTTCGGGCGGCGTGCAAGCTGCCTCTACCGCATCGCCACCTTCGCCGCATCGGCCTGCCAGCCGCCGCCGAGCGCGCGGAACAGGTCGACCTGGGCGTTCGCCACCCGCGCGTCGGACTCGGCCAGGTCGGCGTCGGCCGCCGCCGAAGTACGTTCGGCGTCGAGCACGATCAGGAAATCTACCCGCCCTTCGCGAAGCTGCGCGCGGCTGATGTTCGCGGCGGTCTGCGCCTGACTCGCGGCCTCGCGCAGCGCCTGGCGGCGGTCCAGTTCATGGGCATAGGCCGACAGCGCGGTCTCGGTGTCCTGCAGCGCGCGCAGCACGGCGCCGTCGAAGCCCGCCAACGCGGCCTGGGTCGACGCCCTCGCCTGGGCGATCTTCGCGCGCCCGGCTTCCTGATTGGGGAAGTTCCAGCTGAGCAGCGGACCCAGCAGCCAGCGCAACGGCCCGCCACCGAACAGGTCGCCGATCGACGCGCCGGTCGATCCGACCGATCCGCCCAGCGAGATGCGTGGATAGAGATCGGCGGTAGCAACCCCGATCCGCGCGGTCTCGGCGGCAAGACGGCGTTCGGCCTCGCGGACGTCGGGCCGCCGTGCGAGCAGGCCGCGACCGTCGCCGACCGGGATCGCCCGGTCGAGCCGCAAGGTCGTCTTGCGCTGGCCGACATCGGCGGGAAGATCGGCGGGCGCGCGGCCGGTCAGGGTCGCGAGGCGGAACAGCGCCGCGTCGCGCTGCGCGCGCAGCGGCGGCAGGGTGGCGCGCTGCTGTTCGCGCAAGGCCGATGAGCGCGAGACATCGAGCTTCGACGTCCGCCCCGCCTCGAAACGCTTGCCCGTGAGGTCGACGGTCCGGTCGAGCAGCGCCAATGTGCGTTCGGCGACCTCGATCCGCTCGACCGCCGACGAGGCATCGGCATAGGCGCGCGCGGTTTCGGCGACGATCGCCACCTTGACGGCGTCGCGCGCGGCTTCGGCGGCCTGCGCATCGCCGCGCGCGGCTTCGACCGCGCGGCTGACCCTGCCGAACAGGTCGACCTCATAGCCGACGCTCAGCCCCGCATCGAAAGACCAGTCCTCGCGCTTCGCGCCCGCCGCGCGCTGGCTTTCGGGCGATCGGCCATAGGTGGCCCCCGCGCCGATATCGGTCTGCGGCAACCGGTCCGACCGGGCCTCGCGCAGCGATGCGCGCGCTCTGTCGAGATTGGCGATCGCGACGCGCAGATCGGTGTTGGCGGCGAGCGCATCGGCCACCAGCCGGTCGAGCACCGGATCCTGATAGAGCCGCCACCACGCATTGTCGGGCTCCGCCGCCGTCACCGGCGCGGCGGGCGCGCTGATGAACGGCTGGGCCGCGCTCGGCGGGGTGGCCGGCGTCGTATAGTTCGGCCCGGCGGCGGCGACCGTCAGCAGGCTGGCGGCGGTGAGCAGGAGTTTCTTGGTCATCTTATCCTCCCTCATTCGGCTGGCAGAAGTGCGGGGCCGGCATCGCGGCCCTTGCCCCAGCGGCGTTCGAACCGCTCGGCGAGGCTGCGCGCCGCGACGTAGAAGGTCGGGGTGAAGACGAGGCCAAAGAAGGTCACGCCGAGCATGCCCGAGAACACCGCGGTGCCCAGCGCCTGGCGCAATTCCGCGCCCGGCCCGCTCGCGATCACCAGCGGCACGACGCCGAGAATGAACGCGAAGCTGGTCATCAGGATCGGCCGGAGCCGGTCCTGCGCGGCGCGCACCGCCGCCTCGACCGGCGACAGCCCTTCCTCTTCGCCCTGCTTGGCGAACTCGACGATCAGGATCGCGTTCTTCGCGGCGAGGCCGACGAGGACGACCAGCCCGATCTGGGTCAGGATATTATTGTCCATACCCCGCAGGTTCACGCCGGCCATCGCCGCGAGCAGCGTCATCGGCACGATCAGGATGATCGCCAGCGGCAGCATCAGGCTTTCGAACTGCGCCGCCAGCACCAGGAAGACGAACAGCACCGCCGCGGCGAAGACGATCATCGCGGCATTGCCGGCCAGCTTCTGCTGATAGGCGATCTCGGTCCATTCGGCGGTGACGCCGGCGGGCAGCTTTTCCGCCAGCTTGTCCATCGCCGCCAGCGCCGCGCCGGTCGAATGGCCGGGAGCCGCCTCGCCGTCGATATCGATCGAGGGATAGAGATTATAGCGCAGCACGCGATAGGCGCCGGCCTTGTTCTCGATCGTTGCGACCGCGCCGATCGGCACCATCGCCCCGGTGTTGGACCGCGTCTTGAGCTGCTGGATGTCCGAGACGTCGTCGCGGAACGGCATGTCGGCCTGCGCCGTCACGCGATAGGTGCGGCCGAGCAGATTGAAGTCATTGACGTAGGCGGAGCCGAGATAGACCTGCAACGCCTCGAACACGCGGCTCGGCGGCACGCCCAGCATGTCGGCCTTGGCGCGGTCGATGTTCGCATAGGCGCGCGGTACGCTATTCTCGAACATGGTGTACACCATCGCGAGGCTCGGGTCCTTGTGCGCCTCGCCGATCATGCTCGAGGCGATCTGGTTGAGCTTGTCAAAGCCCAGCCCCGCGCGGTCCTGAAGCACCATCTTGAAACCGCCGCTGCTGCCGATGCCGCGGATCACCGGGGGCGGCACCACCATGACGTGCGCCTGATCGAAGCCATGCGCGATCTTACCGGCTTCGGCGAGGATCGACGCCATGTTCTGGCCGTTTTTGGCGCGGTTCTTGAAGCTGTCGAAGACGAGAAAGGCGACCGCTGAGTTCGACCCGCTGGTGCCGGACGGGGCATGGAAGCCGGTCAGCATAACCGCGCCCTTCACGCCCGGCACCTTTAGCAGCTTCTTCGACGCCGCCCGCAAGGTCGCGTCGGTCGAGGCAAGCGAGGTGCCCGGCGGGGTGAAGACCAGCGCGATCGCATAGCCCTGGTCCTGCGCGGGGACGAAGCCGGTCGGCGTCGCGCCGAACACCGCCACGGTCAGCGCGACCAGTCCCGCATAGGTGAACAGCACGCGCTTCGGCCGGGCGAGCAGCTTGCGGGTGCTGTTCGCATAGAAGTTGCTGAGCCTGTCGAAGCCCGCGTTGAAGCGCTTGCCGCCGATATAGGCCATCCGCGCCCAGCGTCCTTCGGGCTCGTCTTCGGCCTTGCGGTGGAGCAGCCGGGCGGCGAGGGCGGGCGACAGGGTCAGCGACAGGATCAGCGAGATGATCGTGGCGGCCGAGATGGTCACGGCGAACTGGCGATAGAATTCGCCGGTCAGCCCGGTCAGGAACATCGTCGGCACGAACACCGCGCACAGCACGAGCACGATCGCGACCAGCGCCGTCGAGACCTCGTCCATCGATCGGTGGGCGGCCTCCATCGGGCTCAGGCCATGTTCCAGATTGCGTTCGACATTCTCGACCACGACGATCGCATCATCGACGACGATGCCGATCGCGAGGACGAGGCCGAACAGCGACAGATTGTTGAGCGAATAGCCGAAGATGGCGAGCACCGCGAAGGTGCCGATCAGCGAGACCGGGATCGCGATCACCGGGATGATCGCCGCGCGCCAGCTTTGCAGGAACACCAGGATGACGATCACGACCAGCACCACGGCTTCGAGCAGGGTGTGCTGAACCGCGGTGACCGACTCGCTGATGAACTGGGTCGGGTTGTAGATGACCTTATATTCCAGCCCGCGCGGGAATTTCTTCGACATCGCGTCGAGTTCGTTCAGCACCCCGTCGGCGGTGGCGAGCGCGTTCGATCCCGGGCGCTGGAAAATCCCGATACCCAGCGACGGCTGGCCGCTCAGATAGGTGTTGATGCCATAATCCTCGGCGCCCAGCTCGACCCGTGCGACATCGCGCAGCCGGGTCAGCCGGCCATCGGCATCGGCCTTGATCACGACGTTGGCGAACTGCTCGGGGGTGGTCAGCCGGCCCTGCGTCTCGACATTGAGTTCGAACGCCGCGCCATTCGCTTCGGGCGGCTTGCCGATCGAGCCGGCGGCGACCTGGACATTCTGCGCGCGCAGCGCCGCAACGATCTCGCCCGCGGTCATGTTGCGCGCGGCGGCCAGGCCGGGATCGATCCAGATACGCATCGCATAGTCGCGCGCGCCGAACAGGCGGACTTCGCCGACGCCGTCGATACGGGCCAGCCGGTCGCGCATCTGGGTGAGCGCGTAATTGGAGATATAGCCGCGATCGAGCGAGTTGTCGGGCGAGATCAGGTTGGCGACGAGGATGAAGTCGGGTGAGGTCTTGCGGGTGACGACGCCTTGCCGGCGCACGTCCTCGGGCAGGCGCGGCTCGGCGAGCGCGACGCGGTTCTGGACGAGCACCTGGGCTTCATCCAGATCGGTGCCCAGCTTGAAGGTGACGGTCGTCACCAGCCGGCCATCGCCGGTCGCCTGGCTCGACATGTACAGCATGTTGTCGACGCCATTGATCTCCTGCTCCAGCGGAGAAGCGACCGTCTCGGAAACCGTCTCGGCCGATGCTCCGGGATAGCTCGCGCTCACCGTCACGGTCGGCGGCACCACCTCGGGATATTGCGACACCGGCAGGCCGAAGAAGGCCAGCGCGCCGACGATGGTGATGACCACCGCGATCACGCCGGCGAATATCGGCCGCTGGATGAAGATGTGGCTCAGGCGCATTGTTCTTTTCCCTGTTTGCGGCGCGAGAAGGGCCGTTCGCCCTTCCGGTCGGAAGGGCGTCAGTCTGCCTCGGGGGCATATTTCCTGTTCGTCAGCGGGCTGCCGCTATCGTTGCCTGCGATGCGACGGGGGCGATCGCGGTCGCGGTCGGCGACGACGCGGCGGCTTCGATCCTGCCTGCTATGGTCTGCACCTTCGGCGCGCTGGCGGCGAACTGGACGCCCGATATCACCACCCGATCCTGGGGCTTCAGCCCCGATCGGATCACTCGGAGGCCATTGACCAGCGGCCCGGCCTCGACCGGCCGCGCCTCGACGCTGCCATCCTTTGCCGCGACGACATAGACGATCTTGCGGGCCTGATCGGTGACGACCGCCGCGTCGGGCACGAGCAGGGCGCGCTGAGCGCCGCCCGAGGAGAGGCGCATGTTGCCGAACATTCCCGGCGTCAGGAAATAATCGGGGTTCGAGATAACCGCGCGGCCGCGGATCGTGCCTGATCCGTTGTCCAGGGCATTGTCGGTGAAGTCGACCTTGCCTCGCCATTTGTAATCGGCCTCGTCCTGAAGGCGGATTTCGACATGGTCCGATCCTTCCTTCTGGCGGCGCTGCTTGAGGTAGAGCGCCTCCGAGCCGTCGAAGGAGAAGTAGATCGGATCGAGCGCGTTGATCGTCGTCAGCACGGTGGCGCTGGCCGCCGAGTCGCCCGAGACGAGATTGCCGATATCGACCCGGCGGTCGGATATCCGGCCCGAGATCGGCGCGCGGACCTGGGTGAACTCGACATCGAGACGCCGTGCCTGAGCCTGCGCGCGGGCGGCGGCAAGCGAGGCCTCGGCGGACTGGACGGCGGCGCGCAGCGAATCGACTTCCTCGGCGCTCACGGCCTGGTCGGCGATCAGCCGGTTGGCGCGGGCGAGCTCGCTACGCGCCAGGGTCAGCGCGGTGGCGGCGCTGGCGACCCGCGCGCGCGCCTCGGACAGCGATGCGGCGAAGGGGCGGGCGTCGATCGAAAAGAGCAGCTGGCCCTTGCGGACGATATCGCCGTCCCTGAAGTGGATCGAGGTCAGCGCTCCCGAGACGCGCGGACGAATCTCGACCGCCTGGCTCGCCTCGAAGCGGCCGACATAATCGTCCCACAGCACGACGTTCTTTTCGATGGGCTGACTGACCGTGACGACCGGCAGCGGCTGGATGTCGGCCTGCGCCTTGTCGTTGCCGAACAGGCCGTAGCCCGCGAACAGGATCAGTCCCGCGATCGGCAGTGCAGCATAGGCGGCACGTTTTTTCGTAAGGCGCGGCGGCGCGGGCTGGATCGTGTCGATATTCTCGACAGGGTCGCCTTTAAGCTCGGAAAGATACATTTTCATGTCCCTGCGCTTTGCAAAAATGTTACAGAACGGTACGCCCTGATCATGCAGGTACCGACCGGTTACATCTTTTGCAAGTGCGAACGCCGCAGAGACGGTTGCAAAAATATCTATCGGGGGTGGAAGATATCGGCTTGGAGCACCCCTGGGGGTCGCCCCGGCACAGGCCGGGGCGACGTAAGCTGGGCGTTATTTCGCCAGTTCGGCCTCGATCGCCGCAGTGATGATCGCATCGTCGGGGGCGATGTCGGGGGCAAATCGGCCGGCGACGGTGCCGTCCCTGGCGATCAGGAACTTCTCGAAGTTCCACAGCACGTCGGTGTCGTTCTCCGGCACGATGCCATAGCCCGCCAGCTTCTCCTTGAAGCTGCCGTCCTTGAAGGTCTTGTCGGGCTTCTCGGCGATCATCTTCGCATAGAGCGGGTGCTGGTCGTCGCCCTTGACCGACAGCTTCGAGAACATCGGGAAATCGACGCCATAGTTGGTCGTGCAGAAATCCGTGATCTCGGCGTCGGTGCCGGGTTCCTGCGCCCCGAAATTATTGGCGGGGAAGCCGATGACGACGAGGCCCTTGTCCTTATACTTGCCGTAAAGCGCTTCGAGCGCGGCATATTGCGGGGTGAGGCCGCATTTCGATGCGACGTTGACCGCCAGCAGCACCTTGCCGGCATAGTCGCCGAGTCTGGCGTCCTGGCCGTTGATCGTCTTGAGCGGGATATCCTGGATCGCGGTCGCCATGGTCGACTCTCCTTATAGGGTGGGGCGCTTGCTATCGGATGCGCGGGACGGGCGCGCAACCCCGTCTCCCGATCGTAATTCCCGGGATGCGGGACCAGCGGTGACGGAGCATCTCTGATCGGCCGCTCCGCCGTCCAGGGATTCCCGTTTTGGCGGGAAGGACGAGTTGGGTTGGCCTGCGCATCCATTGACGCGACCGGGCCATGGCGGCAAAGCGAGCGCCATGAAGAAGCTTACCGGCCAGGATCGTACGATCACCACCAAATGGCGGCCCGCCACCCAGGCGGTCCGTGGCGGCACCGTGCGGTCGCAATTCGGGGAGACCAGCGAGGCGATCTTCCTCACCTCGGGCTACGCCTATGACTGCGCCGGCGATGCCGCCGCGCGCTTCGCGGGCGAGCAGAAGGGGATGACCTATTCGCGTCTCCAGAATCCCACCGTGGAGATGCTCGAGGAGCGTCTCGCGCTGATGGAGGGGGCCGAGGCCGCGCGCTGCATGGCGTCGGGCATGGCTGCGATGACGGCGGCGCTGCTGTGCCAGCTGTCGGTCGGCGATCATATCGTGGCGGCGCGCGCGGCCTTCGGCTCGTGCCGCTGGCTGACCGACACGCTGCTGCCGCGCTTCGGCATCGAATCGACGATCATCGATGGCCGCGACAATGACGCGTGGAAGGCGGCTATCCGCCCGAATACCAAGCTGTTCTTCTTCGAGACCCCGGCCAATCCGACGCTCGACATCGTCGATCTGGAGGCGGTTTGCAGGATCGCGAAGGATGCGGGGCTGCTGACCGTCGTCGACAATGCCTTCGCCACCCCGCTGCTTCAGCGGCCGCTCGATTATGGCGCGGACATCGTCGCCTATTCGGCGACCAAGATGATGGACGGGCAGGGGCGCGTGCTCGCCGGCGCGGTGTGCGGCACCGATGCGTTCATCAACAACACCCTGCTCGCCTTCACCCGCAACACCGGGCCGACGCTGTCCGCCTTCAACGCCTGGGTGGTGATGAAGGGGCTGGAAACGCTCGACCTGCGGATCAGCCGGCAGAGCGAGAATGCGCTCAACGTGGCCAAATTCCTCGATGGCCGCGTACCACGCACGCTCTATCCGGCTCTGCCAAGCCATCCACAGCACAATCTGGCGATGAAGCAGATGTCGGCAGGCGGTACGATCATCTCAATCTTCCTCGACGGCGGCCGCGTGCAGGCGCATGGCTTGCTCGACGCCCTCGAACTGGTCGATATTTCGAACAATATCGGCGATTCGCGGTCGTTGATGACGCATCCCTGCTCGACCACCCATGCCGGGTTGTCGGTGGAGGTGCGCGCGGAAATGGGAGTCGAGGAAGGCATGCTGCGCCTTAATGTCGGGCTCGAAGATCCTCTCGACGTGATCGACGACCTCGATCGCGCGCTGAAGGCCGTCGGCCTATGACCTCGACTTCGGTCATGAAGGCCCTGTTCCCGCATACCGCGCAAACGCGCGGCGTCATCGTGCGGGTGGCGGTGTCCTACATGCCCGAACAGTCGGAGCCGGCGCGAGGCCGTTGGTTCTGGTCCTATCATATCCGGATAGAGAATGAGGGGCAGCAGGCGGTGCAACTCCTCACCCGCCACTGGCTGATCACCGACGGGCGCGGCGGCAAGCATGATGTGCGCGGCGAGGGCGTGGTCGGCGAGCAGCCGGTGGTCGAACCCGGCCAGTCGTACGACTATGTTTCGGGTTGCCCGCTTCAGACCCCGACCGGATCGATGGAAGGCAGCTACCATATGGTCGCCGAGGACGGCTCGACCTTCGAAGCGTCGATCCCGCGCTTTCCGCTGATCGGCCCGGCGGTCGCCCTATGAGCGAGGCGAGAACGTGAAGCGCACGCACCTGCCGTTGAATGGCCTGCGCGTGCTCGATGCCGCCGCGCGGCACCTGTCTTTCACCCGTGCGGCCGATGAGTTGGCGGTGACGCCTGCCGCTGTCGGGCAGCAGATCCGCGCGCTGGAGGATACGTTGGGCGTCGTCCTGTTCCGACGCACCGCCAAGGGACTCGAGCTTACCCCCGAGGGCGAGGCCGGGCTCGAAGCGCTGCGCGCCGGCTTCCTTCAGTTTGAAGAGGCTGTCCGCGCGATGCAGGCGGGCCAGTCGTCGAAGACGCTGACGATCGCCGCACCGCGCGACTTCACCGCGAAATGGCTTGCCCCGCGCCTGGCCGATTTCGGCCGCACCGATCCTGAACTGCGCTTCGTGCTGCTGTCGTCGGACGAGGGCCTCGATTTCACCCAGGCCAATCTCGATCTTGCGATCTGCTATGCCGAGGGACCGGGCGAGCATGAGGGCGTCCAGCTTGCCGAGGGCGCGCTGGTTAAGATCGGCCTTGCCGAAGGTGCGCCGATCGGCTGGCCGGGCGCGCCCGCCGACGACAAGAATGCGGCGTTAATGGTCGCCGACGCTGGCCTCGCGATCGACGCGGCGGCGGCAGGCTTCGGCACCGCGCATGTCCCGGCGCTGCTCGTCGAGCGCGATGTCGCCGAGGGGCGGGTGCGCGCGCATGGCGATGTCCAGCCTTCGCCATATGGCTATTGGCTGGTCGCGCCGACCCCGCAATGGCGGCAGAAGAAGGTCAAGGCGCTGGTGGCGACGCTCACCGCCTGATACTGGCCTTTTCACCTGAGAAGGCGTAGGAGGCAGCATGCACAAGCTCTTGATTATCGGTAGCTTCGCGCTGCTCGCCGGTTGTGTCAGCACCGCCAAGACGGTTGTCACCGCCCCCTTCAAGGTCGTCGGCAAGGGCGTCGACTGGGCCACCACCAGCCAGGACGAGGCGGACCGCAATCGCGGGCGCGAGATGCGCAAGCAGGAAGAACGCGACCGCAAGGAGCGCAAACGCGCCGAAAAGGAATGGCGCCGCCAGCAGCGCGACGACTGACGTCGCTATTTACATAACTCAATAGTTATATAATAAATGGGTTATGGAAGATTCGCTCAGCCTCAAGCTCGCCGCGTTGGCCGACCCTACTCGACGCGCAATCGTCGCACGGCTTGCGCGCGGTGAAGCCACGGTGTCGGAGCTGCAACAGCCCTTCGGCATCAGCCAGCCTGCGATCTCGCGGCACCTCAAGGTGCTTGAGACTGCGGGGCTGATCGAGCAGGGCCGCGCCGCGCAGGCCCGCCCGCGCCGGCTGAAGGCCGATGCGTTGCGCGAAACCTCCATCTGGTTCGAGGACATCGCCGCACTATGGCGCGACAGTTTCGAGCGGCTCGACGCGCTGCTTGCCGAAGACAAAGAGGAATGAAACCCATGGCCGAAAAATTCACGATCTCGCGCTTGTTCAACGCGCCGCGTCAGAAGGTTTGGGACGCCTGGACGAAGCCAGAATTGCTGGTCCAGTGGTTCGGCCCCAAGGGTACGCGCGCGACCGCGGTCACGGCTGATATCCAACCGGGCGGGATGCTGCACAGCTATATGGACGCGCCCGACGGCGGCCGCCTCTGGGCGAAGTTCGTATATCGCGAGCTAGTTCCCCCGTCGCGGCTGGTCTATGAACACAGCTTCTCCGACCCGCAGGCGAACATCGCCGGCTCGCCCTTCTCGCCGAACTGGCCGAGGGTCCTGCTGACCACGGTCACCTTCGAGGAAGAGGGCGCCGGCACCCGCATGCGCCTGCACCAGGTGCCGCTCCGCGCCAACGCCGCCCAACGGGCCGAGTTCATCGCCGCGATCGACTCGATGCACGGCGGCTGGGGCGGCAGCTTCGACGAGCTGGACGAATTTCTGGCGGCTGGCTGACGCCTGCCGGTTATTTCGGCGCGCCGCTCACATTTTGCGTGTCGCCGGAAACCGCGGCCACCGCGCTCGCGGCCGTGGCGGCGGGGATGACCATGGCGGTCGGGGGCGGTGCTGTGCCGTCAGCAAACACGACCGGCAGGTCCTCGTCGAGATACCCCATTACGGCGGTGCCCGGGGGAAGGGTCGCGCTCGTCCCGGTCATGAAGAAGCCCGCCAGCGGGAGCAGGACGACCGCGCCGACCACCGCTCCGGTACCGGTTGTGCCCTTGTCGTGCAGCCCGCCCGACAGGCGGATCTGTTGGCCATTGGCGCGGACATAGAGGACGCGGGCGTCGATATTGCCCGATTTGCCCCACATGCCCTTGTTGCGCACCGTAGTGATTTCCCCGATGGCGACGCTGCCCGCGGGGATGACGATCCGGTCGTGCAGCCGCACCGGCTCGGACACTTCCAGATTGAAACGGTCGCCGACCCGCAGCTTCTTGCCGTTGGTTGTGAGTTCCGACACGGTCTTGAGCGGAACCTGGGTTCCCGCTCTCAAGACCGTTCCACTGTTGCTCTGCGATCCGATGGTGATTTGTGCAGTGGCCGCGATCGGTGCACTGATGATGCAAACAGCCGCAAGGCTGCGCAGAAAAATCGACATATTCCCCCCTTGGCACCCACAGGATGCCTTTACCCAGGACGGTCTTAACCGATCGCCGAGCGGAACGACAAATAGATATCGCATCCGTTATGGAGCTATTCAGCCTGCCCCGATCCGCGTCATGGCCGCCGCCTGCCGGATCAGCCCCGGCGCACGCGCGAACAGGCCCAGCAGCGGCCCGGCGATCCACGGCGTCCCGCCCCAGTGCATCAGCAGGTTGGCGAGACTGACCGGCCTGCGTGCCTGCGCGGCGAAATCGGGCTGGAAGCTGATTGCCGCGTCGCCGCCTCCCTGGAGGAAGCAGTGCGCCGCGCGGGTCGCGCTTGCCAGCGCGATGGCGATGCCGTCGCCGGCGAGGCTGGCGATTACCGCCGACTGATCGCCGAGGCGGAACAGGCCGGGCTCGCCGCGTGTCGCGCGCCAACCATAGGGAACCCGCGCGACGCTCGACCAGGCGCTGCCCGCCGTCGCCGCGCCGAAGCGATCGGCGAGGCGCGGAGCCTCACGCGCCAGATCCTCGATCAGCCGGGCAGGCTGTCCGTTCGCCGCCTTCAGCCGCGACTGCGCGACCGACAGGCAGAGATTGACGCTGCCGTCCTCCTGCCGGAGCAGGCCGGCATAACCATCGCGGAACAGATGCAGCTCGATGATGTCGTCGAGCGCGGCGTGCAGGGCCGGCGTCGGATCGAGCCGGATGCGCAGGCCCAGCGCCGGATCGCTTTCGGGCGGCACCGGCCGGGCGATGCCGCGCGTGTCGTGCTTGCCGGTGGCGAGGAACAGAGCATCGCCGCTGATCGCGGTCTCGTCGCTCAGGTGGAGGCACCGCGTCGTCCGGTCGATCCGCCTGATCGTCAGGCCGCGCTCGATCATCGCGCCCTGCGCTTCGGCCTGATCGAGCAGCGCGGCGTCCAGCGTCCGGCGCGACAGGCCTGCGGCTTCGAAAGGCAGTTCGGCTTCGACCATGCGTTTGCCCCCGATCAGCCGCGCCCTGCGGATCGGTCGCGCGCCGAGCGATGCCGGATCGACGCCTAGCCGCCGCAACAGGCTGATCGCATCGCCGCCGAGGAAGCCGCCGCAGACCATGTCCTGCGGTTCGCGGTTGCGCTCGATCACCACCGGCATCGCGCCGCCGCGCGCGAGCAGGATTGCGGCGGCAGCGCCCGCCGGCCCTCCGCCCGCGATCAGCGCAGCCGTTCGACGCATATCCGGAAGGGGAAGCAGCGGCGGATGCGGGCCTCGGCGCCCAGGCCGGCCTTGGCGAGGATCGGCGGCCATTCCGCCGGGCGAAAGGCGCGGGCGATCGATAGCTGTCCATCCTGCCGCACGATCCGGTGCCAACCCATGACGAACGCCAGCAGCGGAAAGCCGAGATAGGCGAAGCGGTGGCGGTGGAGATCGTTGATATGCCAGCCGCGCTTTGCGCAGCTCTCCATCTTATGAAGGAAGGTGAGCAGCTCCTGTTGCGACATATGGTGTGCGACGAGGCTGCTGATGATCAGGTCGAAGCCGCCGTCCGGTTCGGCGGCGTGGAGCAGGTCGACATAGTCCCCCGTGAGATAGGTGATGTCGGGCCCGCCCGGGCTCGCGCGATCGGCGACGCATCGGCTTTTCGGGTTGAGGTCGATGCCGGTCAGCATTGCCTCGATGCCGCTCTTCTCGGCCCAGCGGGCGATGGCGCGGAGCATGTCACCATCGCCGAAACCGACATCGAGCAGGGTGAAGCGCCGCCGGTCGCCAACCGCGCGCGCGACGAAATCGATCGTCGGCCGTGCCGCGAACGTCCAGCGGTTCACCGCGGCGAGGTCGCCCAGCACCGCCGCATAGATGGCAGGATCGAGGTCGGGCGCATCCATCTGCTCCTCCTCGATCGCGGGACGGGTCAGCGAACGCATCAGACGCTCGTGATGGCGAAGCCTTCGGCGGCAAGGCCGGGCCCGAAGGCGACCGCCACCCCGTCGACCGGCGTCGCCCCCGCCATCAGCGCGGCCAGCACGAACATCAGCGTAGACGACGACATATTGCCATTCTCGCGCAGCGTCCGCCGTGAGGCGTCCAGCGCCGCGCCGTCCAGATCGAGACCCTGCTCGACCGCATCGAGGATCGACCGGCCGCCGGCATGGACCGCCCAGCTCGGTATGTCGCGCGCGGCGCGGTTGCCGAGGATGGCGCGGCGCATGTCCGGGCTTTCCAGCGCGGCGGCGATCCGCCCGGGCACTTCGCCCGACAGATGCATCACGAAGCCCTGGTCGCCGATATCCCAGCGGATCAGCTCGTCGCTATCGGGAAGGGTGGCGGCGAAGAAGCGGTCGATCGCGATGCCGCGCGGGTCGCTGCTGACGAGCGCCGCCGCGGCCCCGTCGGCGAACTGGAGCTGGGCGAGCAGCGCGGTGATCTCGGCATTGTCCTGGAGGTGGAGCGAGCAAAGCTCGACCGTCACGACCAGGATGCGCGCGTCGCTGTCCGAGCGCGCGATATGATGCGCGACCCGCAACGCGGCCACCGCCGCATAGCAGCCCATGAAGCCGACAAGGGTGCGCTCGACCGATCCGTCGAGGCCAAGCCGGCGGGCGATGATCTGATCGATTCCCGGCGCGACGAAGCCGGTGCAGCTCGCCACCACCAGATGGGTGATCCCGCCGATATCCTCACGTGCGGCGAGATCGGCGATGGCTTTCAGTGCAAGATCGGGCGCTTCACGGGCATAGGTCGCCATGCGCTGCGACGTCGGCGGCATCGCTTCGCCATAATAGCCGCCGCTGCTGACCGGCGTGCCGCCGCCTTCTGGGCGGGGCAGCACGCTCCAGCGATGCTCGATCCCCGACCGACCGGCCATCCGCGCGAACAGCGCGCGCTCGCGCCCTTCGAGTTTCCGTCCTGCCCAATCGATAAAGGCCTGGTGAACGTCATGATCGGGCACGGCGGCGCCGATCGCGTGGATATGGGCAGTCATCGAGGCTCAACGCGCGGCATGGGCCTTGTGTCCCGTCTTTGTTTGGCCTCAAGTGCCGGCGGTCGCATCCGCGTCCTTGGCTTCCTCGCAATAGATCACGCGTCGATGACGTCCTCGTCGACCGCCGCCGCATTGGCCTGGATGAAGGCGAAGCGGTGCTCGGGGTTCTTCCCCATCAGCCGGTCGACCAGGTCGCGGATGCTCGCGCGCTCTTCATATTCCTGGGGCAGGATGACGCGCAGCAAGGTGCGGGTCTTCGGGTCCATCGTGGTTTCGCGCAGCTGCATCGGGTTCATCTCGCCCAGGCCTTTGAAGCGCGCGACATCGATCTTCTTGCCCTTGAACTCGCCATTTTCGATCACGGCGCGGTGGGCGTCGTCCATCGCATAGAGGCTCTTGGTGCCGGCGGTCAGGCGATAGAGCGGCGGCTGGGCGAGATAGAGATGCCCCTCGCGGACCAGATCGGGCATCTCCTGAAAGAAGAAGGTCATCAGCAGCGTCGCGATATGCGCGCCGTCGACATCGGCGTCGGTCATGATCACGACGCGCTCATAGCGCAGCAGGTCGGCATTGCACTTGTCGCGCGTGCCGCAGCCGAGCGCCTGGATAAGGTCGGCGATCTCCTGGTTCGCGCCGATCTTCGCGCTGTTGGCGGATGCGACGTTCAGGATCTTGCCGCGGATCGGCAGGATCGCCTGGGTCTTGCGGTCGCGGGCCTGCTTGGCGGATCCGCCCGCGCTATCGCCCTCGACGATGAAGATCTCGGTGCCCTCGGGCGCATCATTGGCGCAGTCGGTCAGCTTGCCCGGCAGGCGCAGCTTGCGGCCCGAAGTCGCGGTCTTGCGCTTGACCTCCTTCTCCGCCTTCCGGCGCAGGCGGTCGTCCATCCGGTCGAGCACGAAGGCGAGCAGCGCCTTGCCGCGCTCCATATTGTCGGCGAGGAAATGATCGAAATGATCGCGCACCGCGTTTTCGACGAGGCGCGCGGCATCGGGCGAAGTCAGCCGGTCCTTGGTCTGGCTCTGGAACTGCGGATCGCGAATGAACACCGACAGCATCTGTTCGGAGCCGGTGACGATGTCGTCGGCGGTAACGTCCTTGGCGCGCTTGTTGCCGACCAGATCGGCATAGGCGCGGATGCCCTTGACCAACGCGGAGCGGAGGCCGGCCTCATGGGTGCCGCCGTCGGGGGTCGGGATGGTGTTGCAATAATAGCTGTACGAGCCCTCGGACCACAGCGGCCAGGCGACCGCCCATTCGACCATGCCGTTATTCTCGCCCGCGAAGTTCTGCTTGCCCGTGAAGAACTGGCTGGTGGCGCATTCGCGCGTGCCGACCTGCTCGCGCAGATGATCGGCCAGGCCGCCGGGAAACTGGAACGTCGCTTCGCTCGGCGTGTCGTCGCCGATCAGCGCGGGGTCGCATTTCCAGCGGATCTCGACACCCGCGTAGAGATAGGCCTTCGACCGGGTGAGCCGCATCAGCCGCCCCGGCTTGAAATGCGCGCTGGTTCCGAAAATCTCGGGATCGGGAATGAAGGAAACGCTGGTGCCGCGACGGTTGGGTGCGGCCCCCAGCTTCTCCAGCTTGGTCACGGCATGGCCTTGCGCGAAGCGCTGGCGGAACAGCTCCTTGTTGCGCGCGACCTCGACCACCGTCTCGGTCGATAGCGCGTTGACCACCGACACGCCGACGCCGTGCAGACCGCCCGATGTCGAATAGGCCTTGCCGTCGAACTTGCCGCCCGAATGGAGCGTGGTCAGGATGACCTCGAGCGCCGATTGCTTCGGGAATTTGGGATGCGGATCGACCGGGATGCCGCGGCCATTGTCGACGACGGTCAGCCGGTTGCCGGCCTGCAGCGACCCCTCGATCCGGTTGGCATGCCCCGCAACCGCCTCGTCCATCGCATTGTCGAGCACCTCGGCGGCGAGATGATGATAGGCGCGCTCGTCGGTCCCGCCGATGTACATGCCGGGGCGGCGGCGCACGGGCTCAAGCCCCTCGAGCACCTCGATCTGCGAGGCGTCGTAATTGCCGGAGCTGGTGGACGGTGCGGAGGCGAAGAGATCGTCGTCGGACATTGGCGATGACTATAGGGGGTGAGTGAGGAGAAAGGGAAGTGGCCTGTCATCCCGCTTTCGCGAGGATGACGGATCTTCGTTACCCGCAGCTCACCCGCACGACATTGCCCGCATCGTCGGTTTCGAGGTTCAGCCGGTCGGCGCGGTAATCCTGCGTCACTGCCTGGCCCGGACGGATCACCCTGACCGACTTCGCCCCGCTTGCGGCACGGGCGTCTTCGGCGACGGCGTCTCCGGGCTTGCCTACGAAGCTTTCGGCGCGGTTGAGGTTGCAGGCGAGCGGCTGGATCGCACTGGACTGCGGAACCGCCTGTCCCGGTTCGGACACCGTCGCGGCGCAGCCGCTGAGCGCGATCATCGTCAGTCCGATCAGTGCGGTACGCATGGCAAGCCCCCCTGTTTCACAGCCGCGTTTCACAGCCGCATCTTTCTGGCCCGCGCCCGGACAGGACGCAAGAGCCGGCCGTCCGGGCGGCGTCTGAAATTATCTTACGCGCGGACCGCCAAAGGGCAGGGGCGGCGGCGGACGGCGGTCGCGCCGGGGCAGCTGCGCCTGATAAGCGACCGAGCAATGGCTGAGGCAATAGGGAAAGCCTGGATTGATCTGCTCGCCACAGAAGTGGAAGTCGGGCTCGCCCGGATGACCGAGCGGCCATTTGCAGATCTTGTCGTTCAGATCGAGCAGGCTCGTCTTGTTGGCCATCTCTGCCGACGGCTTTGCCGGCACCAGACGGCGCGGCGGCGCGGGGGTGATCGGCGCGGTCTGCTCGCCCGGGGTCTGGCGCTGGAAGCCGCCGGGGCCGATCGAGCGGACCATGGGCTGCGGCGCGGCGGGCTTTTCGGCCGGGGCAGCGGCGGCCGCCGGTGCTGGCGCCGGCACAGGTGCGGGCCGAGGCGCAGGGGCCGCGGCGCGCTCAGGCGGCGGCGGGGCAGCGGCTGCGGCAGCGGCGGGCGCCGCAGGCGCGCTGGCGGACGCCGAGGAGTCGCCGCCCTTCACGGGCGACGGACGCGCTTCGAGGCCGAGGCGATGCGCCTTGCCGATCACGGCGTTGCGGCTGACGCCGCCCAGGTCTTCGGCGATCTGGCTCGCGGTCATCCCCTGTCCCCAGAGGCGCTTGAGTTGATCGATCCGTTCGTCGGTCCAGGACATGTCTTACCCTCGGTCTTCGCCCACTTCCGGTGACACCGGCTATTGCAGGCGGGGCGGGGAGCCGATAGGCGAAATGCCCATGAGCGACCAGCCCAAAAAAATCATGATCTCTCCGCCAGGCGAGCCGGTTATCCCGTTCTTCAACTGGGGGGGAATGCGTGCCCTCTATGTGAAGGAGGTGAAGCGTTTCTTCAAGGTCCAGCTGCAGACAATCTGGGCCCCGGCGATTACAACGCTGCTTTATTTGATGATTTTCACTCTCGCGCTGGGCAGCGCGGGCCGCCAGGTGATGGGTTATCCGCTCGCCACCTTCATCGCGCCGGGCCTGATAATGATGGGCATGATGCAGAATGCCTTCGCCAATGCCAGCTTCTCGCTGCTGATCGGCAAGATCCAGGGCACCATCGTCGACTATCTGATGCCGCCGCTGTCGACCGGCGAAGTGCTGGCCGCGCTGGTCGGCGCAGCGGTGACTCGCGCTATCCTCGTCGGTATCGCAGTATGGCTGGCGATGCTGCTGTGGCCGGGGGTGCACGTCGTGCCACTGCATCCCGTCGCGATGGTCTGGTTCGGGTTCATGGGGTCGATGATGCTCAGCCTGCTGGGCGTGTTCACGTCGATCTGGGCCGAAAAATTCGATCATGCCGCCGCCGTCACCAATTTCGTGGTCGCGCCGCTCTCGCTGCTGTCGGGCACCTTCTATTCGGTGGACAGCCTGCATTCGGGCTTTCAGGCCGTCAGCCATGCCAACCCGTTCTTCTATGTCATCTCCGGCTTCCGCTATGGCTTCCTCGGCATAGCGGACTCGCCGATAATGGTGGGCGCCATCGCGCTGCTGGTGGTGAATGTCCTGCTTTACGCGCTCTGCTACGCCGTGCTTGATCGGGGCTGGAAAGTGAAGAGCTGAATATTCCCGTTGCCCCTGCGGAGGCCGGGCCAACGCGCATAGAAAAAGGCCGCCCTGGTCTCCCGGAGCGGCCTTTGTTTCAGGCTGTTACGCCTTATTTATAGTGGCGACGGCCGCGCTTATCGACCCAGTACTTGCGGCCGTAGCTATCGCGATAGTAGCGATGCTTGTTCTTGTTCAGTGCGGTGATCGCGGTGCCGCCAACGGCACCGATGATCGCGCCGTCACCGGTGCTGAGACCCGGAATGACAGCGCCAGCGACCGCACCACCGCCTGCGCCGATCAGCGCGCCCTTGGCGAGATCGCCAGCGCTCTGCGCGAAAGCTGGGGTCGCACCGGCAACGGACAGTGCTACCGCCGTTGCGATTAGCTTGTACGTCTTCATGATCAATTCCCTTCGTCAAAAACCTGATCAGAGAACGTGGCCTAGTCGACTATGTTCCGCCGTTCACCTGACGTAGTTTTTCTAGCAGGGAGCGAATGAACCCAGGCTGAAACCGTTGTTCATCTTCATCGGTCAGACCCAGCCTTCGAACACTTGGTCGCGCGGGCGATGGCCGTCGACCCAGGTGCGGATATTGGCGATGACCTTGTCGCCCGTCGCCGCGCGCCCTTCGAAGGTGGCGGAGCCCATATGCGGCAGCAGCACGACATTATCGAGCGCGAGCAGGCGGGGGTCGATCGCGGGTTCATGCGCGAACACATCCAGGCCGGCCCCGCCGATCTCGCCCCGCTCGAGCCGCCCGATCAGCGCCCCCTCGTCGATGATCGGTCCGCGCGCGGTATTGATCAGATATTGATGCCCGGCGAGCATCGCGACGCGGCGGGCGTCGATCAGGTTCTCGGTCTCCGGCGTGTGCGGACAATGGACCGAGACGATGTCGTTATCGGTCAGCAGCCGGTCGAAATCGGGCTCATAGGTCGCGCCAAGCGCCTGTTCGATGCTTTCGGGCAGGCGGTGGCGGTTGTGATAGCTGATCGTCAGGTCGAAGCCGCGCGCGCGGCGGGCGACCGCCTGGCCGATCCGTCCCATGCCGACGATGCCGAGCCGCTTGCCGTTGATGCGGTGGCCGAGCATCGATACCGGGCCCCAACCGGACCAACGGCCCGAACGGACCAGCTTCTCGCCTTCGGCCAGCCGGCGCGGCACCGACAGGATCAGCGCCATCGTCATATCGGCGGTGTCCTCGGTCAGCACGCCGGGGGTATTGGTGACGATGATGTCGGCGGCGCGCGCGGCGCGCAGGTCGATATGGTCGACGCCATTGCCGAAATTGGCGATCAGGCGCAGCCGCCCCTTGCCCGCCGCAATGACCGCCGCGTCGATGGGGTCGCTGATCGTCGGGACCAGTATGTCGCACCGCGCCGCGGCGGCGGTGAGTGCGTTCGCATCCATAGCGTCGTCGCTTTCGTTCAGCTCGACATCGAACAACTCGCTCATGCGCGCCTCGGTGTCGGCGGGCAGACGCCGCGTGACGATCACCTTGGGGCGGCGGGGGCGGTCGGTCTGTGCCATGGCATGTCGCTAATCCTGCTCGGTGCGGAGCGCAAGCGCGTCGCGGCCTGTCCTAGACGCTTGAACGGCGGCCGCGGGACTCTACTATGGCTGCAGGGGCCGGACACAGGGGACGATAGTGAAGAAGTTGGGGTGGTTGCTGCTGGGGGCGATGTCGATCGCGACGGCGGGCGAGGCGCAGGAACGCAAGGTGCCCTATTGGGCCTCGATCTCGACGGGCGACGCGCTGATGCGGACCGGGCCGGAGCGCACCTATCCGGCGACATGGCGTTATCGCCGACGCGATCTGCCGGTGCAGGTGATGCAGGTCTATGGCAACTGGCGCCGCATCCGTGAGCAGGATGGCACCGAAGGCTGGATGCTCGCCACCTTGCTCAGCGCCAGGCGGACGGCCGTCGTGACGGGCTATGGCCCCGCCGGAATGTATGCCGATCCGAACACGGGTTCGGCACTGACCTGGCGTGCCGAGCCCGGCGTGGTGGGCAAGATCTCTGAATGCGAGAGCGGCTGGTGCCTGTTCGATGCGGGCGGCAAAAAGGGCTATATCGAGATCGACCGGATCTGGGGCGTCGACGCGGGCGAGATTGTCGAGTGAGCCTCTGCCGATGGTAGGTCTGGGGCCCACGCTGGAGACTCCCCGGCTGATCCTGCGGCCCCACCGGCTCGACGATTTCGAGGCCTGCCTTTTCCTGCACAATGATCCCGAAGCGGTGCGGATGATCTATCGGACGCCGCCGACCCGCGAGGAAAGCTGGCAGCGCATGCTGCGCTTCGTCGGCCATTGGGCGCTGCTCGGCTATGGTATGCTCCTCGTCGAGGAACGCGCCACGGGACGGGCTGTCGGCGAGGTTGGCCTCGGCGATTTTCACCGTGGCCTCGGCGAGGATTTCGACCCCTTTCCCGAATTCGCATGGATGATATCGAGCGACGTCCATGGCCGCGGCTATGCGACCGAGGCGGCGCAGGCGATGCTTGGCTGGATGGCGGTGGTCCACGCGCCTGACCGCATGGTGTGCATCATCGATCCCGACAATGGCCCCTCTTTGCGCGTGGCTGAGAAGCTGGGCTTCCACCCGTTCGGGAAGGCCGGGTATAAGGGCAAACCGATCATCAAGCTGAGACGCCTGACCGCGCCCCATTGACGGTCCAGCGCAAAAAATTGTCGCGCATGTCGGATAGGCTAAGCTGAACCCGTCGTATCGTTGTTCGGGCATCGTTCCCGACCGATGGATTCAAGACGAAGGAGGATACCATGTCCCGGATTACGCCTTGCCTGTGGTTCAAGGACCAGGCGGAGGAAGCCGCGCGCTTTTATGTCTCTATCCTGCCCGATTCCCGGATCGACGCGGTGCACAGATCGCCCGTCGACTCACCCGGCCCCAAAGTCGGCGACATGCTGATGATCGAGTTCACACTCGCCGGGCAGAAGTTCATTGCGCTGAACGGCGGTATCGATGCCGAATATAATCTCTCGGTGTCGATGTCCTTCGGCGCGCGCGATCAGGCGGAGCTCGACGCGGTGTGGGATGCGCTGCTCGAAGGGGGCAAGGCGCAGGAATGCGGCTGGCTCGCCGATCGCTATGGTCTCCACTGGCAGATCGTGCCCGAGAATTTCAACAAGGTCATGGCCGACCCCGCCAAAGCGAAAGCGGCGATGACCGCGCTTTTCATGATGGTGAAGATCGACATCGCGACGATCGACCGTGCCGTCGCCAACGCCTGAGGGGAGAAGCGCCATGGCGAACAAATTCTTCTGGTATGAATTGATGACCAGCGACCGGGCGGCGGCCGAAGCCTTTTATGCGGATGTGATCGGCTGGCAGCTGCAGCCTTTTCCCGCTGACGGGCCTCCCTATACCGTGCTCGAAGCCGATGGTCTTGGCGTTGGCGGCATCATGCCGATCCCCGAGGACGCCCGTGCCGCCGGGATGCAGCCGACATGGGTCGGCTATATCCATGTCATCGATCTCGACACCGCCGTCGCCGAACTGCGGGCTGCGGGCGGCCTGGTCCACCGCATTCTCGATCCTATTCCCCATGTCGGGCGCATAGCGATCGCGTCCGATCCGCAGGGGGCGATGTTCAACCTGCTCCAGCCCGATGGTCCCGAGACGCCGCCGGCCGGCCGCGCGCCGCTGCTGCCGGCGGGCACGGCGGGCGGGGTCGACTGGCACGAGCTGCACAGCAGCGATTGGGAAACGGCCTTCGATTTCTATGCGTCGCTCTATGGCTGGACCAGGACCGACGCGATGGAGATGGGTCCGCTCGGCACCTATCAGATGATCGCGATGGAGCCCGTCGGCGACGATACCAGCTGTGGCGTGACCAATGGCGCGATGTACAATGACGCCCAGGCGCCGCGTCCCTATTGGAGCTTCTATGTCCATGTCGACGCGATCGATGCGGCGGTCGGCCGGATCGAGGCTGGCGGCGGCAAGGTGCTGATGGGTCCGCATGAAGTGCCGGGCGGCATGTGGGTGGTCAACGCGCAGGACCCGCAGGGCGCGAGGTTCGACCTCGTCGCGCCGAAGCGCTAGGACTGGCCTCCATAATCGTCTTCCCGGCGAAGCTGGATCTCAGGAGATTATGCGTCGCCCCAGCCTCCTGAGATGCCAGCATTCGCCGACATGACGGCGGGGGTATGCTTTAACTATAGTTGAAGCTGACGCTGATCCGATCGCCCTTCGCGGTGCCGGGCGGCACCTCATGACGCAGCCAGCTTTCCCAGAGCAGCACCATGCCGGGCCTGGGTTCGGCATAGACGAAGCTCTGGCTGTCCTCGGGCGCGTCGTCCGTCCGGCGCGGGGCGGCCATCATCAGCGGCAGGCGCGGGTCTTCCAGCTTGAGCCCGCCCGACCCCGGCGGCACCGCGACATAGAATGTGCCCGATATCACGCTGTGCGGGTGGATGTGTCCCGAATGGGCTCCGCCAGATTTCAGCAGGTTGACCCACAGGCTGTCGAGCTTGATCTTGCGGCCGAGCTCCATATGTGAGGCCTCGGCGAAGCGGCGGACATGGCCGTTGAGCAGCTTGACGAGATCGGCGAACGCCGGGTCTCGCAGGGGTAAGTCGTTGAGCGACGCATAGGAAGTGTAGCCGCGATAGCCATGCGCCTTCGACCAGGCCTTCCCGGCGCGATCCTCCTCGGCGAGCATGCGCACCGACTGGTCGAGTTCGGCCACCAGCGCTTCATTGTCGATCATCGCTTCATAGAGGCGCGTCACGAAGAGGGATCGGATCGTCATGCCCCGTCATGAGCATGGGGATGGCTGGAGTTCAAGCGTGGCCAACCCTCTCATTCCCAAATCGTCATGCTGAACTCGTTTCAGTATCCACCGGGCGGCTGGGGCGTGGTTGGAACTCTCGCGGACAGATTTTTGACTATTGCGAGCCAGCCCGCATGGCGGAGTAATGCCGGAACCCGTTCAGCCTGACGGTCAGTTTTGAGCGGTGCGTGCGCCCCGGATCAGCCCCACCGCCTTCGCAAGCGCCGCATCGTTCGGCGTCCGGGCTGATGGCGCCTGATATTTCGGGGTGAAGCCATTGCCTTCGAGCCGGGTGCCATTGGCAGTGCGGATATCATATTCGGCGACGGTAAGCTGGCCGCCGCCGGGCAGGTTATAATCGACCCCGCCGGTCACCGCGCCGGCGCTGCGTTCGCCGACTGTATAGGCGCGGCCGCTTTCATCCAGATAGAAGGCCAGGATCTCGGCGGCGCTCGCGGTCTGCGGGCCGACCAGCACCGCCAGCGGCCCGCGATAGGCGCTCGCTCCCGCGCCGCGAGTGCTTTCCTCGATCACCTTCTTGCCGGTCAGCCGGATCAGCAGCTGACGCCGGGTCGAGAACAGGCCGGCGACCTTGTCGAGCACATCGTCGCGCCCGCCGCCATTGCCGCGCAGGTCGAGGATCACGCCACGCAGGTCGGGCGTCCCGGCGATGGCGTTGGCGATCCAGCGGTCGTCGCCCGGATCGAACTGGTCGAAGCCGATCAGCAGAATGCCGCCGGGGATATGGACCAGTCGCCGCCCCGGCTCCACGTCGCGCAGGTTGGTGGGTTCGCGTGACCATCGCAGGTCGCTGGGCGACGTCGCATAGACATGGCTGTCGTCGAGCTGGTCGAGCATGCGGTTGACCACCGCATAGAGCTGCTTCTCGTCGCGTGCCGCCATTGCCTTGGGGTGATATTCGTCGCGGATCGCGTTCCAGTCGTTGCCGCCCATCGAGCGATCCCAATAGCGATCGGCGACGAGACTCCACGCCCTGTCAAACACGCGCTCGTTGATCGAGGCGCGGGCGGCCGGAAGCGCCGAGGCTCCGGCCATCAGCGACAGCAGCAACGACAGGCGGGTAAGCAGACGCATCAGGACACTCCATCGAAGGCGCAGCGCAGCGTCAGCCGCTTTGCGATCGTGTCGAACAACGCCTCGCTGCACCGATCGAGCCGGTCGCGGCCGAGCAGCACCACCGGCCAGGCGCGCTGTTGCTCGACCTTCTTCCTGACCACGATGTCGCCCTCGTCCGCCGGATCGGCCGGGAAAGCTATGCTTCCGGCAAAATCGGCGGTGCGGACGCGCAGCTGCCCGAAGCGGAAACCCGCGATCGTAATCGGCTGCGGAAAGCGCAAGGTCGCGGTGGGCCGGGCGATGCCGAACGCCGCGACGGTCGGTTCGCTCTCGGTCAGCCGCCCGCCATGCGCCTGTGCGAGCAGCGCGCCGGCGGACGACGTCGCCACTGAATCGGGGCGGGCGAACGAGAACTGGACATGGATGCTGTTGCGGCCAACCGGCAGGACTGCCTCGGGTCCGGCTTCGTCATTGTCTTCGATCGCGAAATCGATGCTGCGCCCCGCATCGGCGAGGGCGGCGCGGACGAAGCGGATCGTCGCATAAGGGAGCAGTCCTATGCCGATCTCTCCATCGACACCCGCGCAGCAATCGCGTCCGTGCGACGCCACGGTCACGATCATCTTGCGCGCATTGATGGTGATGGGGGCGGCAGCCTCGACGCCCTTCAGCGTCTCGCGACCGATCTGGGCATCCGCGCCGGACTCGAAGCGGAATTTCCGGTCAGGAGGCGAAGCTTCGAGCCGCGCGGCGGCGTCGGGGTTCAGCTGTATCAGCCGCTTGGCTTCCAGCCCGACCCGCAAGCGTAAGGGCACTTCGCCAATCGTCACCGCGATGACCGGGTCGCGCATGTCGAGCAGCAATTCACCGGTGGGTGGGGGCGGCGGCTTTGCGCCATGCGCCGAGGCCGCCGTGATCAAAGCCGCCAGCGCGAGCGGCCATCCCGCCCGCGCTGGCACCGTCTTCATCTTCCGCTGCCGACCTTAGCGATGACGATAGCTGCGATAGCGCGGAGCGCTCTGCGCGCTGGTCGCGCTACGCCCCGAATAATAGCTGCGGCTGCGATAGGTGCGGCGCTCGCCCTTGTTGACGAGCGTATTGTACAGCGCGCCGCCGGCCGCGCCGACGAGCGCGCCTTCGCCAACCGACAGGCCGGGGATCACCGCGCCGGCAACGACGCCACCGGCCGCGCCGATGCCCGCGCCGCGCAGGATGTGCGACGCGCTTTGCGCATTCGCGGGCGCCGCCGCGCCGAAAGACAACAGGGCGGCGCTACCAAGTACAAACAATGTCTTCATGGTAGTCACTCCTCCAAAATCCAGACTTGAAACGGGTGGGAAACGAGCCGGTTCCCGCGTTCATCAGGCCGTAAGGAAATTGTCCGGCAAGTCCGTCTGGTCATTGTCGGTTCAATTGATGAACGCCATATTGCTCGAAGAAGGAGAGTCTATCATGCGCGCTACATTGTGCCTTATCGGCGGTATGTTGATGGCGGCGGCGCTTCCGGCGAACGCCGCCCGGGTCGATCCCGAGACACGGCTGGCGAAGGCGCTGGAGGGCAGGGTGGCCGGCAAGCCGGTCGATTGCATCCAGCTTCGCCAGATCCAGTCGAGCCAGATTTTCGAAAAGACGGCGATCCTCTACAAGGTGGGAAGCACCTGGTATGTTAACCGGCCAGACAGCGGCGGCAATTTCCTCGACCGCGACGATGTGCTGGTGACCGATACGCATAGTCCGAACCTGTGCAGCATCGATATCGTCCGCCTGCTCGATTCCGGTTCGCATTTCCCGAGCGGATCGCTGGGTCTGGGCAAGTTCGTGCCCTATACCAAGGCGAAGCCCAGGGGCTGATCGCTCCGGCAGCGACAATAAAAAACGGGCCGCCATCGCTGGCGGCCCGTATTCTTTCGGCAGTAACCCGAGGCTTAGCGCTTCGAGAACTGGAAGCTCTTGCGGGCCTTGGCCTTACCGTACTTCTTACGCTCGACCGCGCGGCTGTCGCGGGTCAGGAAGCCGGCGGCCTTGATCGGCGCGCGCAGGATCGGCTCATATTTGGTCAGCGCCTGGCTGATGCCATGCTTGACCGCGCCGGCCTGGCCCGAAAGGCCGCCGCCCTTGACGGTGCAGATCACGTCATAGGCGCCCTCGCGCTCGGACACGCCGAACGCCTGGTTGATGACGAGACGCAGCGTCGGACGCGCGAAATAGACTTCCTGGTCGCGGCCGTTGACCGTGATCTTGCCGGTGCCGGGCTTCAGCCACACGCGGGCGACGGCGTCCTTACGACGGCCGGTCGCATAAGCGCGGCCCTGCGCGTCGATGATCTGCTCGCGCAGCGGCATCGTCGACACGACCGGAGCCGGCGTCGCGATCGGCGCTTCGTCGGTGGTGTAGGCGGGAGCGGCGTTGTCCTCGGCGGCGACGGGCGCCGGCGCGGCGCCGGTCAGCGCGGCGAGGTCGGTGAGGGACTGGCGGTTATCGGACATTATGCGCCCACCTTGTTCTTGCGGTTCATCGACGCGATGTCGAGGACTTCAGGGTTCTGGGCGCCGTGCGGATGCTCCGTGCCCTTGAAGATGCGCAGGTTGCGCATCTGCTGACGGCCCAGCGGGCCGCGCGGGATCATGCGCTCGATCGCCTTTTCAAGCACGCGCTCGGGGAAGCGGCCTTCGAGGATCTTGTCCGCGTGGGCTTCCTTGATGCCGCCGGCGTAACCGGTGTGGCGATAATAGACCTTCTGGCTCAGCTTCTTGCCGGTGAAGCGAACCTTCTCCGCGTTGATGATGATGACGTTGTCGCCACAATCGATGAACGGGGTGTAGCTCGGCTTGTGCTTGCCACGCAGGATGTTGGCGATGATCGAAGCGGCGCGGCCGACGACCAGCCCTTCCGCGTCGACGATGTGCCACTTCTTCTCCACCGTATAAGGTGTCGCCACCTTGGTGGTCTTCATGAGCGCCTTCATGGGCCTGGACCTCTTTTAAACGAATGACGCCGCCCAACGGGGAGCGGCGTGAACGGAGCGCTAATGCGCAGAGACCCCTAAAGGAGTCAAGCAAAATGGGGCCGTTTTAATGAGGTATTATGATACCCTTCGATCGCCCAGCCCGTGCGCAGCCCATAGCAGCGCCCCCAGCAACAGCACCGCGACCCCCTGATGCGCCACCGCGACATGCAGGTCGACGCCGGTCAGCAGCGTGGCGATGCCCAGCGCGATCTGGACGACCAGCAGGGTCGCGACCGCGTGAACCGGCCCCTTGGCGCCCCGGTCCTTCGCCGCGCGCGCAACCGCCAGCGCGGCGAACACCGCGATCCAGGCCCACCAGCGGTGGATGAACTGCACCACGATCGGATTGTCATAGAGGTTGGCGAGGCCGATCGCCGGATTCCATCCGCCGGCGGGGAACCATGCGTCCCCCATCTTCGGCCAGCTCGCAAAGGCATAGCCGGCGCGCAGGCCCGCGACGAACGCGCCCAGCATGATCTGGACGCCCAGGATCAGCAGCGCCGCGAAGCCGAGACGGCCCAGCCCGGCCGGTCGCGACGCCGGGTCGCGGTGCAGCCGCAACAGGTCGAGCGCGGTCCACACCAGCGCCGAGAAGATCAGCAGCGCCGCGATCAGATGGACCGCAAGCCGGATATGGCTGACCTCGGTCCGCACCGACAGCCCCGAATAGACCATCCACCAGCCGATCACGCCCTGCATCCCGCCCAGTGCGAAGATGCCGATCATCCGCCAGCCGTAACCGGCGGGGATCGCGCGCCGCCACCACGCGACCAGCATCACGCCGGCCAGCACCACCCCGATGCCGCGCGCCAGCAGCCGGTGGAGATATTCCCAGAAATAGATCTCCTTGAACCCCTCCAGCGTCATGTGGAGGTTGAAGGCGGCATATTGCGGGATCGTCTGGTAATTTTCGAACTCGGCCTGCCATTCGGCGGCGTTGAGCGGCGGGATGATCCCCCGGATCGGCTTCCACTCGGTGATCGACAGCCCGGACTCGGTCAGCCGGGTGATCCCGCCGACCAGCACGATCGCGAAGACGAAGGCGGCGAGGACGAACAGCCAGTGCGCCAGCGCGCGGGGGCGCGGC
>NZ_LARW01000037.1 GCF_000971055.1 Sphingomonas sp. SRS2 | reverse complement strand
CCGCCCCCGCCGCCGCTGCCGGCGCATCGCGGCTTCCTTGGTTGCCGGCTTTTTCCGCAGCCCACCGCTTTCCTTGCTGCGCAGGCCCTGCCCCCCACCGACTGGTCGCTGCCGGCGCCCGAATCCGCAATGCCCGCGCTGCTATAATCATGACCGAGATCCGCACGGCGCGGCTCTTGATGCGGCGGGCGCGCCCCGCCGATATGGCGGCGATGCACGAGATCCTCTCCGATCCGCGCGCGATGCGCTACTGGTCGAGCGTGCCCCACAGCGACATAGAGGTGACGCGCGACTGGATGGCCGACATGGTCGCGCCGCCGCCGGGGCGCGGCGACGACTTCATCATCGAGCATGACGGCCGGGTGATCGGCAAGCTCGGCGCGTGGAAGCTTCCGGAACTGGGCTATATCTTCGCACCCGAGATGTGGGGCCGGGGCTTCGCGGCGGAGGCGCTGGCGGCGTTCATCGACTATATCTTCGCGGGGCCGACCGATTATCTGACCGCCGATGTCGATCCGCGCAACGCCGGGTCGCTCGCGCTGCTCGCCAAGCTGGGTTTTCGCGAAAGCCACCGCGCGGCGCGAACCTGGCTGGTCGGCGATGAATGGTGCGACAGCGTCTATCTGCGGCTCGACAGGCCGTCGGCGTAACGAGCGGACCGATCGGCGCATCGCGGCGTTCTCCCAGCCTGATCATAGGAGAGCGACATGAGCGACCGAACCTTGGCCGACCTGGCCGAAAAGATGCGCGACATCGATTTCACCATGCTGTCGACGCGCACCGCGGGCGGGGCGATCGGCGCGCGGCCGATGAGCAACAACCGCCAAGTCGATTATGACGGCGACAGCTATTATTTCACTTATGAGGACACCCTGATGATCGCCAACATCCAGGCCGATCGCCATGTCGGGCTGAGCTTCCAGGGCAAGTCGGGCATCCTCCATGTGAAGCCGTTCTTCGTCGCGGTGGAGGGCACCGCCGATCTCATCCACGACAAGGGCCGCTTTGAGGAGCATTGGACCAAGGATCTCGATCGCTGGTTCCCGCAGGGGATCGACACGCCCCGGCTGGTGATGATCCATGTCCGTGCGGACCGGGTCCATTATTGGGACGGCGAGGATGAAGGCGAGGTCCGCGTACCGGCCAATGCCGAGGCGGCAGAGTAGGCAGAACGCCGCCCCGGCGGAGGCCGGGGCGGCGGCTGGTTCAGGCGGCCCGGTCGAGCAGCGGCCCCATCGCGACGATATCGCCCGCGCTGTAGACGAGGCTGCCGGGCGTCTCTCCCGCGACCGCATGGAAGAAGAAAGGGGTGCCGAAGCTGCCACCCTCGACCAGTTCGGCAGCCATCTCCCCGGCCACCGCGGTGACGAGGTCGGCCTGCGCCCCGCTGTCCGAGGTGGAGGTCGCGGTCAGCCGCTTCGCCATATAGGCTTCATATTCGGCAAGTGTGGTCTCGGGCCGGTAGAGGTAGTTGAGCTCGCGATAGGGTTCACCCGGCCAGGGGAAGATGATGTAGCGCATCTCAAGCGCGCGAAACCCTTGCGGATATTCCTGGTGGACGACCTGGCAGACCGCGCAGTCCTTGTTGGTGAACATATAGCATATCCCCGCCGACGCGCCCTCGCGCGCGGGCTGGCGGATGCTCGGCAGCATCGCGAGCTGATCCCAGAAGGGCGCGAGTTCCTTCTGGAACCCGGCCTGTTCGGGGATCCCCGCATCTTGCGAAGCCGCGCGCGAGGCCAGCGCCAGCGCGGGCAGCAACGCGAGCAACCCGCGGCGGTGCAGTCTCATTCGGTCCGATCCCCCGATCGTCATGGAAGCGGCGATAGTGTCGTGATCGGCGCGTGGCGTCCAGAGGGGTTGGGATGACGGAGAAAGCAGTGGTTACGCGCCTAATGCCCACCGCCCGAGCGGGACATGCTCGGTCAGGCCGACGAGGCTGTGGATCAGCACGAACTCCCCGGCCCGCCAGCTGATCGGCAGGACCTCGCGACGGAAGCCTTCGTCCTGGCCATAGGCGAGGGTGACGTGCGGATCGAAGCGGAAGCCGCGATTGGGCCAGATGCCCGCATCCGCGATCGCGAGCTGAAGCTTCTGCTGAAAGGCTTTCAGCACCGGCATCGGCTCGCCGGGCTTGAGGCAGGCGACCTGTCCGTTGCCGACCGCCTCGCGCAGCACCAGCCGCAGCGCGGGTGCGCTTACCTTCGCCGCCGCCGCGCACAGATCGTCGATGATCCCCGGCGTCGGGGTCATCGGCAGATCGAGCGCCCACAGGGTCATGTGGAGCCGATGATCGAGCACATGACTCTTCGCCACACCAAGGCCGCCACGCACCCGCGCGATCTCTTCAACCGCCTCCGCGCTCGGGATCAGGGCGAAGAACAGGCGGTGCAGGACAAGCTCGTCACTATCATCGAAGGGCCGGCGCAGGGTCATGGCGTTTCTCCTTTGTTCCAACACCTACACGATTTGTGACAAGAACAAAAGAAGAACTTTATGACTTAGATGAACTGCACTTCATCAAGGCTGAGTGTTTTGAAAATACCCGCGACATTTCGTGCGGCCCGAATTCTCGCGAGGAGGGCGTCGAACTGCGCCGTTTCCCCATCAGCCTCATATTCGCCGAAACTGAACTCCCGTTCCGACGTGATCGCACGTTCCTTGATCTCGTCCAGGGAAAGGGGGGGAAGCTCTTCCAGTTCATACGCCACGCGCAGATTCGGCGGGTTGAAGAGCAGGATGTCGAGAAGTCCCCATCGTGTTGCTCGTCCGATTTTCTTGCCCGAGCGGACGATCCATCGCCGTTCGTTGCTGTCGATCAGCTCCATCCCTTCATACTGCCCCGACTTGAAGGCATGAGGCACCAGCTGGGTGAGATTGTGGAGGTTGGCGAACCCCGAAACATATCCGCTGCTGTCCATAGACAGGACCGGATATCGAAACGGCGTTTCCGACGCCTGCTGATAGCTCATTTCGCTAATCCCCGATATTGAGTGAACAGAATGGAACGGACCCAAGGCGCAAGCATCAAGGGGTGCGTCGTTGCGCGGGCGGAGAGGTCAGCCAGCTAGCTGTATTCTCGATATTGTCCGCAGCCCTCCCGGCGATCGCCGTCGGGACCGCTTTCTGCCATTCATTGGTGCCGTACCAGATTTTCCGGACAGGATCATATTGGCGCTTTCCATTGAAAGAGCCCGTCAGGCGACGATGCTGCTCCTTCGGCAAGACCTTGAGGAAGGCCGGACTATTGCGAAGGTCGCCTTTGGCGGTGCGGCTGGCTCCGTTCAACGGAAGGGTGTGATGAACCTCGTGCCCCGGCGACGTCAGTTTGAGACTCTTGTATCGCTTCTGCATTGCACCGGCACTCGCAAGACCGGGCTTATATCGCTTGTTCATCTTCGACATGAGGTTAAGCAGCTTGATCGCCGGGCTGACCGGAAGCGCGTCGGCGACGGCCATTGCGCCATTAAACGCCGCACTGCCATAGTTGCCGTCCTGAAAATCGGCCGCCGCTTCCCAGGCGGGCCCGACGACCGGGATGAAGGATTCGAGGGTGGAGGGGCGCCGGATACTGAAATCACCGCCGCTCTCCTGTGTTGGAGGCAGCAGATCGATGGGTATGAGGAAGCCGGGTGGCGGCGTGGAAGATTTGCGGGGTAGAGCGGACACTTATATCTCCGTTGGTCTGGCGCGAGCCTGAAGACGTGCAAAATCATCGCGGCATGGCCGTCGTCTTTGATTGGAAAGCGGGGCGAATACGCTAAGGGCTTGTCCACTAAAGGTGGGTGTCCTGCATGCTTCAGCCTCCCGAAATAATGACATGAAAAGTTGTTTCATGGGCGATTATATACCTTGCAAACACGGTGAGAACAGGGCATAAACATCGGGCAAGGAGTTAACCTCATGTCCGTTCTGTCCCGCCCCGAGTTCCACAGCGAAGAAGCCGCCTTCGAATATCTCGAAGGTAAGCTGTGGTCGGAGTGCGTGGTCTGCGTTCATTGCGGCGGGATGGATCGCATCACGAAGGTGAAGGCCAATCCTGAGAAGCGCATCCGCCTTGGTCTGTGGCGCTGTGGCGACTGCAAGAAGCAGTTCACCGTCAAGGTCGGCACCGTGTTCGAGCATATGCGCCTGCCCCTGAATAAGGCGCTCCAGGCCGTGTTCCTGATGACCTCCAGCAAGAAGGGCGTAAGCGCCCATCAGCTTCACCGGATGCTGGAAATCACCTACAAGAGCGCGTGGTTTCTCGCCCACCGCATCCGTGAAGCCATGCGCGACGGCCAGCTTGCCGTTCCGTTCGGTTCGGACGGTGGCGCAGTCGAGGTAGACGAAACCTACATCGGCGTTCTCAAAGGCCAGCCCATCCGCCAGAGCGGCGCGCATAAGATGAAGGTCATCAGCCTCGTCGATCGCAACAGCGGCCAGATCCGCTCCTACACCTTCGATCAGATGATCAACTGCTATGTCGAGCCGGTCGTTAAGGGCAACATCGCCAAGGAAGCCCGCCTGATCACCGATCAGGCCCGCATCTACAAGCCCATCGGTAAGCACTTCGCCAGCCATGCTACGGTCAATCATTCTATCGGCGAATATGTGCGTGGCGACGTTTACACGAACACGGTTGAGGGCAGCTTCTCCATTTTCAAGCGCGGCATGAAGGGTGTCTATCAGCATTGTGGCGAGCAGCATCTGCATCGCTACCTTGCCGAGTTCGACTTCCGCTATTCGAACCGTGCCAAGCTGGGCATCAACGATGCCGCCCGCGCCGATCGCGCGCTGATGGGCATCGTCGGCAAGCGCCTCACGTATCGCAGGCTTGACCTCCACGCCTAAGAAGGCTGCGGGGCCGAAGCCGCGCAATCAGCGGTGGCGAACTAAACCACATCGAAAATATCTCTGACACCGCAGCGTTGCCACACTCCCACCCCACGTAAATCACCTTCTCCCCGCATGATCGATTCACCGTTGTGTAAAATGCGGTGGAATAGTATGGCTGGTGATGCGAACGGAGGTACAAGATGGCACAGGATGCATTGGCGGCGCTTAATGTCGCAATAGGCGAGTTGGAAATTGAGCTTGGTGAAAACCCGCGTTTTGCCTTGCTCACGCAACTCCGCAGCGCCCGCGACGCTTATATGGTTGCATCTGAGGGCAACCTATTCGCGTCGGGAGTGCCGCGCGTTACGGTCAAGCGCGTGGAGGCGCAGCGCACCCTCTCCCCGGACCGGGCTAAGGCCTATGAACTCTGCAAGAAGGCGCTTGTAGGACACACCGTTCCTGTTCGGACGCGCGACCTTTATGAGATGATCGAAGAGAACGGTGTGAGCTTGGCAGGTGGATCTAATAACCTGTCGTCGCTTCTTTCTCGCCACCCTCAAACTTTCAAAGGTCACGGCCGTGCGGGCTGGACCTTGAAGGACATTGGAAACGGAGCGGAGCCTGACTCTGGTGCGAACGGAGAAGGCTCCGCTCCGCTGTCTTCCTCTAGCCGGGAAGGAGGTGAGGTCAATGAGGCCACCACCACGCAGCACTAGCTAGCGGGGTATCCGGGGGAAACAGGGTCTAGACACCCTGCCAACCTCGCAGCCCCGTAGGGGGATATCAGTGACCGGCAGAACCGGCTGTGCCCACTAACCACCTACAGGCTGGCATCTTTATGGTGCCAGCCTATTCGTGTGTTTGCCAGAATTCTGAAAATTCTGCAACCGTGTGTTATAAGGACGCCATGACCGACAAACCCAAATCCCAATCCGACAAGTTCAAGGAACTCGCCCGCGAGTTAGAGGTGGATGAGGATGAAGCGCGCTGGGATGAGCGGCTAGAGAGGGTGGCAAGGGCGAAGCCCGGCAAGAAGCCAGAAGGCGACCTAGCCGACTATCAGAGTGTCACGCGCGACGGGGGCTGAGGTAGCTAACCTCGGTAAATGCGGACTGCTCCCCGTCGCTAATATCCTGCCTCCATGTCGGACGACCATCTCGAAAGGCTGATGCGCATCGTTGAAAAGAGCGAGCGCGCTCTAGGGGTTGTGGGGATTTAGGATTCACATTTTTGGGGAGATGTGATTCACACTTTGGATGGAACGCTTCGTACTGACCGACGCCCAGTGGGCAAAGATGGAACCGCATTGTCTGGGTAAGCCGACCGACCCGGGACGAAGCGGGAGGAACAACCGTCTATTTTTGGAGGCAGTGCTATGGATTGTCCGGACGGGCAGTCCATGGCGTGATCTGCCGAC
>NZ_LARW01000036.1 GCF_000971055.1 Sphingomonas sp. SRS2 | reverse complement strand
TTCTCTCTGGAATGAGGTCACCGATGTAGCGAAGAATGCATAACCTGGGACATTTGTTATCCGAGCCGCGGCCATTTCGCTCCGGATTCCGAAACTCGTCTCGTCGGCTCAGCAACTTGACAATGCCATGTCTTCCACACCAAAATTGGCATGGTGGAAGGACAACTTACCAGTCATTCCGGGGACGGGCGCGTTGGCATTGAGGAGCAGGATCGAATGGTGCGATGTGGTGCCATCCGCCCGCACATATTTCCCGTAACCGGCCTGCGAATCCGATAGCCGAAAGTTCAGCCGATCTCTCATGAACCTGTACCCCGCCTCGTAATCCGGCGTTGCGAACACAACGTGATTGATCACTTTCGGATACGCCCGGCGGCGCCATTTGCGATGATGGTTCAACCGCCGCGTCAGCCCGGGCGCATTCACCGGATCCGGCGCGCTGACGACGGGTTTCTTGGCGAATACGCGCAACCCCATCGGTACCCCGAAGTCCGCGATAAAGTGGACGGTTCCGTCAGAGTCCCATGTCAATTCTCGGTCGCTGGCTAAGCCCCTCGCCAGACGCTCTAACGCGCTCTGGCCGTCCACGCCCCAAATAACCTCGCGAACACCGTCACCCTCGATCTGAGACGATACGAGAGCGGGGTCGTCCCTGTGCCGAATGACGACATGGCTACCCTCAGGGAGCGTGAATGCTAATCCCTCGCTGGGCTGTTCAGGATCACGAACCAGACCAAAGTCGTCAAAGAAGCGACCAACCTCCTGAACGTCCGGCACTCCGTATATCAGAGATTCAATACCGTTGATGGCCATACAACTTACCCTTTGATGATCTTGCCTTGAAAACGAGTCGGTTCAGAACGAGACAAGCGCGGCGTCGCGATATGCAGCCGACTGCTCCTCGGCAGGGTCCCGAACCGCCGACACCACCGGCTGCGATCCAGGAAAAGCTCCTGACTTGCGCCGCGACGGAGGAGGGAAATGCTACAATGTTTCACAGTCATGGCATTGCCCATCTCAACCTTCCACGCCTACAAGGTCTGCTTCATCGCCAGCTCTCCAAACGCTGCGTTTGAATTGGCGCCTTGATGTTGCCTAAAGAAAGATGGCCAGGTTCGGCGTCGCCAAACTGGCGTCAGTAAGTAATGCAACACGCTTGAGAAGCTTTACCGTGCCACCGTCAATCCGCAGCCAGTCCGTCCTGCGAAACGCAAGGACGTCGCCCTGCCCGATCGCCGCTCGCTGACGATAGATAATGACCGCGCTCTCGACCTCTAGGACGCCTTCTTGATCGATGCGATCAGTCATGACGCTACCGACCAGACGCAATGTCCGGGAGGGCGGGGTTTCACCCCAGCCTGAACTGACTGACGACCGCTTGGCCCTAACCTTGAGATTAACCTTGCCGTCGTTGATGTGGAACGAGTCGGCTCGCACCTCCCGATCGAAGTCGAGCGCCATAAGCCGCAGCGGCACGATATACCTTATCTCATCGTCGAGAAGATCTAGCCACTCGGTAAAGCGTCTTTGGTCGAGAAGTTTCGCCTCGTGAGACAAGAACCGATTGGCGATGAAGTTATCGCGCAGGTCCTGATTGTCTGCGTTGGAGAGCGCGTCTACCGTCATGCCGGCACCTCATTACGTACGTCGGAACGTAGCTGCTTCACCCATTCTCGCCAGAAGTTTTCCTGGTTAAACTCCCCGAACGTCGAGGGGAAATAGTCCCCTTTGCCTTCGTACGTCGAGTCGGGCTCGACACGCTGTTGGCCGTAATGAAGCATCACCTCCTCCTTGCGGCCCCACGGACTTCCTCCGAGCTTCGCAACACCTTCCCACACTGCCGAATCGTCCTGGTCGAACAGACCAGCGGCGCTAAAGGCCAGCTGCCCTGCCGCATAAGCTTCGCGATTGTACTCGTCTGGAAGCGCATCATAGCTGAACTGCCAGTTCCAAACTTCCATCACACCCGGTTCAACTGGCTGCCAGAGACGGAAGTTGGTGAACACCACCGGCAAGTCGCCGGCATTGGCGGGCAACGCGCCGCGCAAGTAGCTGAAATTCGGAAAGATATTGCCCGCGACCGGCGGCGCTTCTAGGAGCATCTTCTTCTGGGCATCGTCAAATCCTTCAAGATCGAATTGCTTGCGGATCTCAGGATTCAGGCCGTAGGCCCACAACCCCCCCTCGGCGCCAACCATTTCGCTCAAGCGATGCGTTATAAAGCCATGGCCGTTTTGAAACCTGTATCCGCCCCCTATCTTCAACGTATCACGCATGTCTTGGGAGATGTATTTCGTTTCGCTGACGGAAAGATGGGCTGTTGCGATATGATAAACGTCACCCGCGAAGTTTTCTGCGCCGATTTTCCAGTCGGTCCTGATGATAAACCGCTCTGGGGCACCGAGAACTTTCAGACCAGCAGGATGCAGCTTGACTATCGCGTCGAGCATCCAGCTGACATCACCAAGGTACTCACTCAGGCTCGGCCCGCTCTCGGAAAGGCAGGTGAAGATGAACCCATGATATGATTCGACCTGCGGAGCCCGCAGGAGCCCATTTTTCTTCGAGTCGAGACGCCCGCCGTACGCCTCGCGCATAGCAGGAGCACCGACGAAATCCCCATCGTTCTTGTATATCCAACCATGATACGGACATTTGAAATGGGTCGTATTGCCAGAATCCTCATGACAGACCTCGGTTCCGCGATGACGGCAATGATTAAGCAGGACATTGATGGCCCCGCCCGCGCTGCGAGTGACAATAACCTGGTCCAAGCCTACCTTGCGGAGAACGAAATCCCCTGATTTTGGTATTTCTGTTTCATGCGCAACGAAAACCCAGGCGCGGGTGAAGATGCGATCCATCTCAACCTTGAACACACGCTCGTCGCGAAAGACATGACTCGGCAGCAGTCCTTGATCAAGACCCTGTTCCACTCTATCGCAAAGATCATCTATGTACGCCTGATCAGTTAGATGGGCTACTTGATCGTAGCGAAACATTTTTAACTCTCCATGTATTGTGTTTAGTTTGATCTTGGTGTAATAAAATTCCGGTTCAACGACCCCTGATCTGCCAGAATTGTTTGCCCGGTCATCACCTTGTTCGAATGGGACGCGAGGAACATATAGGGCCACGCATAATCTTCGGCTTCCGGGAAATCGGCGATCAGCGAAAGTTCTCTGTACGCTCGAAGCAGCGTGTCTTTTGGAATGTCGGATTGTTTCTGGCCCTCTAGGCCAAGAGCGGTGGGGCCACGCAACTCGCTCTTGCCGATGGCGGTTGGAGCGACGCAATTCACTCGCACGTAGGGCGAGAATTCGAACGCGAGCTGGTGGGTGAGCGCCTTGATGGCACCCTTGGTGGCGGAATAAACGCCCCCCCCGCCGTCCGCAGCGTACGCGGCGTTCGACGATGTCAGAACGAGGGCCCCTCGTGACTCCTGCAGAAGATCGTGGAAGACTCGCGCGGCCAGCAAAGAGCCTTTGACATTGACGTCAAACAGCTCGCGAAACAGTTCGTCGATCCTGTCGAGAGCGATGTCCTTCAAAGGGACATTGCCATCCCAAATTCCCTGAAAGCACACCACTGCATCCAACTTGCCATGCCGTTCGATGATCTTATCCCGGCAGGCCACAAGATCGGAAACCTTCGAGCAATCTCCCTGCACCGCCAATATGTCCCCGAATTCCTCCCGCGCATCTTCCACCTTTTCCGCTGAGACGTCGAAGATGGTTACTTGAGCGCCCGCCTGTACAAAGCCGCGCGCGACCCCACGACCAAGGCCAGAACCCGAACCTATCAACAGCACTGAATGGTTTGCGACAAGACTCACAGACGCCACCTCTCCCGGAAGCCCCTCCCGCACCATGCCAGATACATTGCTGGAATGGGCATTGTCAAGTTGCCACAGCCGGCCGCGCCTCGATAAAATGATGAGATGACAGGTTCTCAACTTTACCGCGGTTTCCGCTACCCTCGGGAGATCATCAGCCATGTGGTGTGGCTCTACTTCCGGT
>NZ_LARW01000035.1 GCF_000971055.1 Sphingomonas sp. SRS2 | reverse complement strand
ACCTTGACGTAGGTTTCATCCAGGCGCCAGCTCGGATCAAAGCCACGCCGCCAGAACCAGCGCAGCCGCTTCTCCATCTCCGGGGCGTAGCACTGGACCCAGCGATAGATCGTCGTATGGTCGACCGAAATGCCGCGTTCCGCCAGCATTTCCTCAAGGTCGCGATAGCTGATCGGATAGCGACAATACCAGCGCACCGCCCACAGGATCACATCACCCTGGAAATGGCGCCACTTGAAATCCGTCATCGTTCCGTCCGTCCAATCTCCGCCAAGCATGCTCAAGCTTCACGATTTTTGCAACAGAGCCCGGGCCACAATCGGCAGGCCCGCAGAGTTTTGTTGCCAGTTCGCGGTCAAGGCAGCCCGCAAAAGATTGGGCACATCCCCCGCCGCCTGATCCGTGCAGTCGACCTCTATCCTCACCCATCGCAGCACGTCGAGCTCCACCCGGTCGATGGATGTGACCTGTAGGTCCTCGACAGTGACGATGACCGCGCCTTTTGCCCCTGTTTCCCTGATGGAGCGCCCTTGGGTGTTGCCAGGGAAGACGACATATGGATCTTCGCAGACGATTTCGTGCTCATGCACATGACCCAGCGCCCAATAATCATATTGCTTCGATCTTAGGTCATCGATGCTGCAGGGCGCATATGCGGCGTGGCCCTGCCGGCCCGCCAGGGCGGTGTGCAGCACGCCAATATTGAAGTGATGTGGAGCCGCTTCGGGATAGGCCTGCACGAGATTGTCCGTGACCGCGGAAGTGGCGAAGCTCTGCCCGCTGATCGCAACGCGAATGTCTGGGAGCAGATGGGTTTGAGGCTTTTTTGTACTAAAGAGCCGCACGTTGGGCGGCCAAGGTACGCTACGTGTGAGAACAGACGCCGCGTCATGGTTGCCCGCAAGCAGGAAGACGGGAATTCTAGCCTGATCCAGCCGCCCCATTGCTCTGGCGAAGTAGAGGCCCGTCCCCATGTCCTTCCAATCGCCGTCAAAGAGGTCGCCAGAAATGACAACAAAATCCACGGCCTCGTCGATGGCGTGCTGCACGAGGTTGTCGAATGCAGCGCGCGTCGCGCCGCGGATCTCAGCGTCTGGGAGGCCCTCGTAACGTGAGAGGCCATAAAGAGGGCTGTCCAGGTGAATATCGGCAGCGTGCAAGAAACGGAAGCTACTCATCATCATCCCCCTGGAGATTGAAGTCGTACCTCAATCCGAAGCGCAATTGCGCGCTATTTCTCCGTGTCCGGCTCACGTCACTCTGGCGCCATGCCGTGACTAGAACGACCTTCACGTCATGATGTGCGATTAACCTGACCAACCCGGCGAGCGTCGAAAGCTTCGAGCCATTTACGGCGAACAATTTCATAGAGGCTGGCAGGGAGCAGACCGTAAGCCACGCTGCCATCCTCATCGCCTGGAACAGGGCGAATGTCGGGACCGGGCCACTGGAAGCGATTGGCTTCAGACAGAATGATCCAGGAACGAGCATCATCGAGGCCGAGGCGGACCTTAGTTCGTGTGGGGATCTCGACCGCAAGCCGCTCATCGGCGGGCGGCGTGTGGGTCACCGGCAGGACTGTGACGATCTGCTGACCATCCTTGGTTATCGTGGTGAGCAGAACGGCACACGGCCGATCCTTGCCGCCGTCCTCAAGGCCGATTTTTGCTTCGTGGCTCCAGAGAAAGGAATATCGAATTACGAGGCCGGGAACCGGTGTAGGAAGCGGCATCAATGATCCCGCAGCTCGTCATCGAAATGGGCAGCCTCCGCTGCCGGACGTGCGGCTGCGATCGCTTCACGATCCTCCTCGGTGAAATCGCTCAGCGAGAGCACTTCTCTGTCGCGGCTCTTGAGCCGCATATATTCAGCATGCGACATGAGGACGAGGCTGTCATGCCCGTGATGAGTAATAGTAAGAGGGCTTTCCAAGGCTCGCCGGCTGATACGGCCGAATGATTTGGATGCCTCAACGGAACTGACAGAATGAGCCATGACGTTTCTCCTGTCCGCATAATACGGATTTTCCGGAGAGGTTCAAGGTGGCGGCTAAGCAAGCGGGGCGCGCCTTCTGGCCTCGCCCCGCTTGCCCCATCAGCTCGGAGCCGAGCTCAAGCCGCCTCTGTTCGTGGCACGAGATCGGCTTCCCATTGATCCAGCAGCCGCGCGACGGCGCAAGTCAACCTGCGCAGCCGCGCAATCTCCACCTCCCCAGCAGATGACGAAGCGGTCAGCGCCATGAGATATCTGTTCAGCCGATCGCGCTCCGTGCGGAGGAATGTCAGAAATGGGTGGGCCATAGCTCAATGCGGTGTCCGATCGAGATCCCGCAGCGCATCGACCGAGAAGGGGTGCCTGACATCGGGTGGATTTCTCATCGCGTGCTCGCCCTCAACGGCATGGGCGTCAGATGCCCACGATGCCAGGATAGATCTTTTCACCTCTGGCTCAAATTGGGGATGATGAACGACATCCAAGGGGTGTTGAAAATGGGAGAGGGACATTGGTTTGCCTCCTTTCTTCCTATCCTCTTCCTCTCGCTGCAGAAGAAAAATAAACTTTACGAGGATGGGTTCAAGAATCAATCTGAGCGCCCAAACGGTTGCTTATGGTGAAGCGGTAAACAGCTCGGATACGTTCTCGCAGCTGCGCTCTGGGCGTCGCCGGCCAATCGCGTTCCGAGGCGACAAGAGGATTGCTCCGTCCACTCACGGGAATGACTAACCTGAACAAAGGTTAATCTTATTCGGCAGAGAGTGTTTTTGCGCTATGACGATTCGTGCGACCCGAAGGCTCTGGCTTCAAGCTGAGAGTTTTCTCCTGGCCCGGTTGTTTTCGGATAACCGGGTCGCTTTTATCCCACCTCCTTATCGGCGCCATGCGACCTGGGGGGCGGCGCCCGCGCCGCAATGCGGAGCGGCGATGCCCAGAATGAGGCATCGCGCCGGTAGGTGGGAAGGGGAGGGGACGACCACAGCCGCCCTCCATCCATTCAGGCCATCTGGTCGCTATCTTCCTCCATGTCGATATCGTTCATGGCACCCGCTTGACCGGCTTCCCGCTCACCCGGCAGATCGAAGGCGCCAATGCACATCGGCTCAGGCAGCCAATGGTTGGAGAGACGCTCCGACACCAACTTCCACAGCTAACTTTGCGGCGCGGTCGGACTCGGAATTTCTTCGAGCCGATCAAGGGTGATCGCGTTTGGCATTTTGCCATGACAGCTCTCCAGCTGCGTAAGAGAAGGGCGGCCAGTGGCCGCCCCGATGGTCAAGCCGCTTGCTGCTCAGGGGCAACACCGGCAGCGGCAAGGATGAAATCGCTGGCTGCCTGCGCGGCGGTTGCGGCCTGGAAGATGGCGCGCTTTTCCCCGCGAAGCACAGTCAACCAGCTTGCAAGGTAAGCGGCATGATCTTCGCGCTCGGTTGGTGCCATGCCAAGGGCAGCGCAGAGGAAAGCGGCCGAAATTTCCGCACACAATTCTTCCTTCGCTCGCATTGCGGTGCTGGTGCCATATTGGCGTAGCGTATCCCGGTCCAAGCGGCCGGTGCTGCCGGCACTATGCGATGCCTCATGGGCTAAGGTGGCGTAGAAGGCGTTGCCGCTCGTGAAGCTCTCAAAGCGTGGCATGGTGATGGTATCGGTGGCAGGGCTGTAAAAGGCGCCGTCATCCCGTTCCACGATCTTCACCCCATATGCGCGGAAGAGGGCATCCAGCTGTGGATCACGACTGTCGCGGTTCTGCATGATGGGGGCAGGGGTGGGGAACAGATCGTCTGGCAGGCCTTCGATCTGCTCCAGGTTGAACACTGTGAAACGCTTGAGGAAAGCTATGCGCCTTTCGCTCATGTCTTCGCTCTGCTGATCCTGCTCCTCCTTGGGGCTGATCGACCCGGCATAAACAATTCGGGTGCCCCGCTCACCCTTCTTGACGTTACCGCCCAACCACCAAGCGAGCGCAGCGAGACGGTCCAGCCCTTGCCGGGAAGGGAGGAGGCCACCTCCCTTAATCGAATAGACAGCCGGGCCGCTTGCCGGCCCCCTATTATGTGGTGAGCAGGCCCTCGCTCACCCCCGCGAAACTGCACGCCGCCTGCGCATCGAGCGGGCGTCACCGCTGTGCGAGGATCGTGACCGGGCCGTGCCGAAATCGCTTTGCGGGTTCGGTTGAGCGCAGCGAGATAGAGCCGTGCCGCAGGCCGCACCGCAGGCTGGCTTGTCTGATTTTATCTAGCTTCTGCGATCCCAATCGGTTGCTGGCGCCGCGCAACTTCCGCGTGCTCTATGCAGCGCAACAGTTCTCCACGGTGGTTGCGGAGGCCGTGATCGGCGATCGCTTCGGCGCGAAAACGCGGCGTTATCTCGATCGTCTTTACCTTGAAATCCTTGCGACCAGGGAGGGTTTGTCTGCTTCGCTCGACATGGTCGATACTATCGAGCGAAGCGGCTTATGAGATGGGCATTGACACCGATGCCATGGATAGCAGGGCACGCAACGTGGGAAAGGAATTTACTGAAGAACTGCACAAACGCACGATGGTTGATGAGATCATTTTCGATCCCCGGCTTACGGGCGTGCCGAACATTGCGGTCTTTGATCGTGCTTTTTCGGAGTTGAGCGCGAAGCGCGCGATTGACCTTATTCGGGCCGACGTACTTGCAGATGAGCTGCCCGCCTCGGTGTGAGTTTGCAGCGGTTCAGAACGGGAGCCTGAGCAAAACGGATTTAGCTAACACGCTGAAAAAAAGCATAAAAAGCTGATAATATTCATTATGTTAATAGTGATAGCACAGCTTCTGTGTAAAACTATATCCATTGTGAGGCGGACGCCTATGGTTGGTATCAATCCTCACGATTGACGAACCCAAATTCGGGCGCTGCCGAATGCGACTACATCAGCGCTGGCGCAGAACAGCTGCACGATGCCGGTAATAGCGCGCGGACACTGTCCGCCGTCAGCGCCAATGGCACAGATTGAGGTTGTGATTTAAGGAGGATTTGGGCTTCGTCGTAGTGACGAAGGAACGAAGATGAAGCCCAAATCCTCCTTGAAAAAATCGGCGCCGAAGGCCCCAGCTGAGCGGGTGGTGAAGGACATACGGCGTGCGACGCGCCGGCACTTCTCTGCAGAGGACAAAATCAGGATCGTGCTGGAGGGGCTGCGCGGCGAAGACAGTATCGCCGAGCTGTGCCGCAAGGAAGGCATCGCCCAGAGCCTGTATTACACCTGGTCGAAGGAGTTCATGGAAGCGGGCAAGCGTCGTCTGGCCGGCGATACCGCCCGAGCTGCGACCACCGGCGAGGTGCACGACCTGCGCCGCGAAACCCGTGCCCTGAAGGAATGCGTGGCCGACCTGACGCTGGAAAACCGTCTGCTCAAAAAAAGCATGATCGCGGATGGGGGCGACGAAGAATGAGGTATCCCGCATCTGAGAAGCTCGAGATCATCAGGATCGTCGAGCAGTCGCATCTGCCCGCCAAGCGGACGCTGGACCAGCTCGGCATCCCCCGCCGGACCTTCTATCGATGGTATGACCGCTACCTTGCGGATTCCGACGATCGCGCGCATGTATTCCGATCTGATGCCGCGCGGCGTTCCGACCTGATCGCGCGCAGGTGGATCATCTGATCGTTGGGTGAAGATGTCATTCCTGTTTGCAGTTGGTCAAGC
>NZ_LARW01000034.1 GCF_000971055.1 Sphingomonas sp. SRS2 | reverse complement strand
ATATATTCACTTAAAGGTTCAGTTTTCTATGCTTCGGAGCGTTCGTCGGCAGCTTCTGCCAGTAGCAGCCGTTCGCGGTGGCTGATCTGAATGACCGGCTCTGGGTCGACAGCTGACCGAAGGCATCAAGGTCAAGCCGCGTGACTTCCGCTAGAAAGCACGCAAAGGTCCGCTCGACTGATGTCCTCGCCTGCCGAATTGCGAGTTCAGCGGCGGCGGCCACGGTCCCGCACCTTGGTGATTTCGGGGTGCCTTTCGGCCTTCGCTGCCGACACCGGACGGTCGCGGTCCGTACCACGCTCCAGCACCAGCTCGTGTCGGCCATCAGCTCGCTCACGCGTGCGCGCCACCGAGAAGCGCCGGCCTTTGTCCAGCGAGGAGGCAATCATGCCTTCCAGCCGCGATGCAACCAGCGCCGCTGAGACGGGATTATGAGCCAGATAGGCCGATGCGAGCGCCCTGGCCGCAATCAGCTGCGATTGCGCCGCGCGGAGATCAGGGTCGTCGGCGCGCTCGCGCGGACTGCCCCGCCGAAAGCGCTCACTGAGCGGCAGACTGCCGGAGCGATCCCGCGCTTTTGGCGCGGCTTCCTCCCGCTCGACGGGCGCTGCAGGTTTTTCTCGGCCTTGCTCGGCCTGTCGGTCGGCGACCCATCGCTTGCGCGGGCGCTTACTGCCCTCGGCGCGCTCGGTGCCGTCCTCGCGCAGCAGGATCGAGTCGCCAACCTCGATCCGCTCGCGCGCTAATGCGGCGGGCAACCCAGCGCCCCAAGCGCGTCGGATCCGCCCGTCGCCGAGCTGCAGGTCAATATAGGGACTGGGGCGCTGGCCTGGCCGGCCATTGAACGGCGCCTCACCGGTCTCGAGGATGATGCCGGTCACCCCCGCCCGGAAATCACCCGGCGACCTTTGCTTTTCCACCGGTTTGCGCTGGCTTGAGTGCGTCCCGTTCACCGCCGAGCGCCCGTCGTGCGAGCGCGGATGTGCGACATCAACGCCGTGCTCCCGCGCCTCCTGCTCGACCATGCGGTGAAAGCGGTCGCTGCCTGAAACATCGATCCTCGCCCATCCCCGATGCTGTGCGATGTCGAGCAGATCCCGCACCACGGCTGCGCTTTCGGTGGCAACGATCAGCCGATGACCGAGATCACGGATGGTGGGCGCGGCATCATGCGCTGTCTCGAACAGCCGTTGTTCGCGGCGCAGCCCACGCTCTTCGATAAAATATCGCTGGCCGACATGGTCGGGCATGTCGCCAACGAGCCGGGACCGGGCTCGCGCGCCAGGCTCAGCATCGGGCGCGATCGCGCTGTCGCCGCTGTCCTCCGCCGGTGCGACGGCGATATCATCCTGCGCCATGCTCATGCCTCCCGGTCGAGCAGATCGACGATGCCGAGCTGGCGGGCGATCACGTCCTGAACGATCTGCGCGGCCTCGTCGACGTCGAGGCGATCCGCTTGCAGCAAGGTGACAGTGTCGAGGTCGAGATCCTGCGGATCGAGAGCGAGCGGTTGGTCGCCCGCAATGACATCCGGGGTCATGGTCATCTCCTGCGGTTGGTGGTCGTCCGCTTTCGGACGGCGTTCGATAAGGCGCGGAATAGGCGTGAGTGCGCGTTTCATCACGGGCGGTGCTGGCAGCAGCCGGCGCGTCAATTCGCGGCGGCGATAATAGAAGATCTTGCCGGCCAGGATCGGGGGAATGCCGCCGCGCAGGATGAGCATCTTCTCCTTGGGCAGCTGCATCAGCTCCTGGGGCAGCATCAAAGCCCGCCGGTGATCCGCCTCGGACTGGCTGCGGTTGGCGAGAAGGCCATGGATGGTGCGGCTCTTGGAGACGGACTTGGTCGTATAATAGCCAAGCCGTTCGGACAGTTCGTTGGCCACGCGCAGCTCCTTCGGCGTGAACGCAATCTCGAGGCCGCAATTGGTGACGATATTCTCGGCTTCGTCATGGCCGTAGATGGCGCGGAGCTGGGCGCGGCTTTGGATGACGAGGAGCAGGCGCAGGCCGTAGGTTGCGATATAGGCGATGCTGCTGGCGATGGTGGTGGCGCGCCCGAGGCGGGCGAACTCGTCGAGCAGGACCAGCACCTCGACCGGTTGCCGGTGGGTGGCGGGATCGCGGGTGTTGAGGTCGACGAGTTGCTGGAAGAGCAGATTATAGAGCGGCGCGATCCGCTCGATATTGTCCGGCGACACGCCGAGATAGATCGACAGGCGCCGGCTGCGCAGATCGCGCAGGTCGAAATCGCTCTCCGAGGTCGCGTCATCGACATAGGGGTTGAGCCAGAGATTGAGCCGGCCGGTGATCGTCTGCTTGATCGAGGCGAAGGTGTTGTCTGAGGCAGAGGTGAAGTCGGCGATCGCGCTCGCGCAGGCCTGCGACAGCGGATCGCCCGCGGCGTCGCGCTCGCGCACCAGCCGTGGCAATCGTACCTTGGGGTCGCCATTGGTGAGGTGGCGGTAGATTTCTCCGATCGTGAAGGGCAGGTCAGGGGTCGCCGCGACATAGCCGCCGATCCCGACGAAGCCGACGCGCGACGCCTCGGTCCAGAACGGATCGCCGCGCTCGGGGGCCGGAAACAGCATGACGGAGATCTTCTGCAGCTCGTTGACCACCTCGATCGGATTGGTCCGGTCGATATAGCTGAACGGATTGTAGCGCGCGGTCCGACAGCCTGTGTCGAGCGGATCGAACAAGAACACCTGCTGGCCCTGCCCTGCCCGAAAGCCTGCCGTCAGATCCCAATTTTCCTTCTTCACATCGAGTACGACGACCGAATCGCGCCAGTTGAGCAGATTGGGAATGACGACGCCGACACCCTTGCCGCTTCGGGTCGGCGCCTCGAGCAGCGCATGTTCGGTCCCGCCGAAGATCAGATAGCGGCCACGCTGGCGGCCGAGAATGATGCCATGATCATCGCGCAGCCCCTCGCGGCGCAGTTCGGCCTCGCGCGCAAAGCGCGCCTCGCCATAGAGCGAGGCGCGCCGCCGCAGCATCGTTGCGATGAGGATCGCGACGGTGCCGCCCGACAGGAGCAGGCCGCGGGTGAACCAGGTCCGGACCGTCGGATCATGCCGATAATACCAGAAGAAATAGGGGACGCGCTCGATGCGCAGATGCGGCGAAAGCTGACCGAGTCCGAACAGCGCGACCAGCATCCCGGTGGTCGCAACCGCGGCGAGCATGGCAGCGACCCCGAGCGCGATGAGAATGGCGCGGGTTCTAGGGGTTGTGGGGATTTAGGATTCACATTTTTGGGGAGATGTGATTCACACTTTGGATGGAACGCTTCGTACTGACCGACGCCCAGTGGGCAAAGATGGAACCGCATTGTCTGGGTAAGCCGACCGACCCGGGACGAAGCGGGAGGAACAACCGTCTATTTTTGGAGGCAGTGCTATGGATTGTCCGGACGGGCAGTCCATGGCGTGATCTGCCGAC
>NZ_LARW01000033.1 GCF_000971055.1 Sphingomonas sp. SRS2 | reverse complement strand
TTTTTCTCATGAGCATATGTTATCCTCCCCTATAATCGATTTTATTAGGAATATCCGGTCCACCATGCCAGACGGATCCAAAGAATATATTCTGAATGCTGACAGACGGAATCTGCCGACCAATGAATATCAAGCCGGGTGTATGTTCCACATTCGTAGCATTCGGATGGACCGCTACGGGTCATATCGACCGATAGGTGATATCCGCACTCCTAGATAATCACTGAAGCAGCACATCGGCAGCCGGTTGCATGCTGTTAGCGGTTCAAAAGCCGGAATCTTCCCGCCCAGGAAGTGATTCCAGATCATAGTGCGCCAACTGCGAGATTGAATCAACTTCATGGCACTCAGATATACCCAATAAGCGCGTATCTCCTGTCGGTATATATGACTTATACTCAGAGTGATCCGATAGGTACTAAAAACGCTAGTTCATTGGTTTTCAATACCGAGCACATCTAGTTTCGATGCCAATTATATTGCGATGATAATGGGAGGCCCGCCGCAGTCAAATACCATATATCTATTGCTCTATGCGCGCGCGGCATGCTGTAAATCGGTATGTGCAGCATGACCTCCGGTAGCGGCCTCACGGACCAGCCCCGAACGTAGCCCCAAGCCGGTGCGGCCGCGCGGAGATGGAGGTGATCCAACTGTTCGGAAAATGCCTATCGAAGAGAGCGACACGCTTGCCATATCGACTAGAAGGCCGATCTTACAGGACCCGAACGGTACTTGCCGCACGGTTTGTATGACCGGACGGTTCAGATCTCCCGGCGAGGTCTATTGGTATGGGAATATGTCCATCCGCGCGAGCCAATCTGTGACCGTCAAGGTCGTTTCATTCAGCAATTCAGGTTGTTGCCTAAAATAATGATTGGCACCATTGATCGTAAAATACGCCTTCGAAGCACTATTACAGGCATCGAATACATTTTTCATGTGGGAGACGGGCGCTGCCTCGTCGGCGCTATTTTCGATCGCCAAAAAGGGTACCGAGATCTGGCGGGTAGATATAATCGCGTCGGCCTTGCTGTCGTCTATCGACCATTGTGATAGCCAGGAACGCAGCGTCGAGAAGCGGCCGAAACCAACCGGCCCTGAGTTGACGGTTTCGGGCACCCCGGAAACACAAAGATTCTCGCGTCGATCATTGGGATCGATCGAGAGGTCTACCCAACGAGGATCGGCCATCGTGCGATGTGTCAGCAGACAGCTTTCCATCTCAGCGCCGCCTCGCTTGCGCAGTGTTTGCAACCTGTCTTTCACCCGAGTGGTAATTCTGCGCATGCGGGCAAGCTGCGCTTCGCGATACTCGGTTATATATGGTTGCGAGAAAGGTCTCAGCTTCAGTGTTTCGGGCGAATAAAGATCCAGATGGCCAATTCTGTCGTCCGGATTAAACTCGTCCCGCACCGATGGGTCGATGGAATCCAACAGGATACGCGCGCGCGATATGCTTCCAGCCTGAAAAATGATCGCATCGCCGGGGATGAAATTCGCGTGCTTGAAATCGATCGGATCTCCGGCGGGCGTTTCGAACACGCTCACTTTCTCAGCTTGGGCTTGGTAGTAGGTGGTCAGTGGACCGCCACCGCTCCAACCATATAGGATAACTTTCTCATATCCCAAGATCTCTTTGGCGTACCGTATATATGCGCCATAATCAAAAAGCACTTTCTCGAAGATAAGGGCCGTGTCATTTCGGGGATAGCGGTTCTGGCCGCAGAGGACGTGAAATCCGGCTTTGGCCAGACTGCGAGGCATCGGCAGCACATGCACCGCAGTCGACGGGTGCATGAAGAACAGCAACGTCTTTGAAGATGTGGGAGGACGGAGGAGGATGCCGTCGAGATTGATCATCCCCTGGCTTCCCGCGAAGCCATATGTCTCGGTAAAAGCCGAAGTTTCTTCGTATTTTACCGATATCCACTCCTGAATCAGACCGTCCTGATCCAAAGTCATGCTTTTGATCCTTGTCTATATTTCTCAACGTCGGTCGCACTGCGCGGATCGCGCGTTCGACAATTCACATCGAAGAGTGTGGAGGTGACCCTACCTACGGGCCGCCATAGGGGCCAATAATATATGTTGATGATCTGATGAGGAATATCGATCCGATGATGGCCGGTCTCCGCTATTTCGGGGCGGGCCATCTTTTATCGAAGGCAGGCGCGGCGGATATGCCGACGGTATTTTTGTGGTCATGCCCTCCATCACCATCCGGTCAGTTCGCTGCGCGATGCGGCCTGATGCAATAGTTCAGCCCAGCTTCGTTTCGGCATCTTTGACGGTGGCTTTGACCGCATCTATGAAGTCGCGCGTCGGTCCGCGCTGGCTGCCGAGTGGCCGCGATAAAATGCAGATCGCGAGCGGCCGCACCGAAAATTCGAGTGGAAGGACGACAAGGTTTTTGATGTGGTCCGTGAACAATGCCGGGTGATAGGGCACCACTGCCACATGATCGCTGACTTCCAGCAGATCCAGGGCAAATCGCCATTCGGAAACGCGCACCACATCGTCGGGAAAGGCTAGCCCCTTCATCCGAAATTCCGTTTCGATCGTGGTCTTGTTCGATGTCCCGGGCAGCATCACCCACGGGTATTGGAGCAGTGTCTCGATATCGCAGTCGGGGCGGTTCGCCGGATGCCCGCGCCGGACCATGATTTTGAGATGTGGTTCGATCAACATCTCCTGCACCAGGCCTTCTGCCGAGTTGGCAGGATCATAGAGCGAGAAGGCGACATCGACTTCGCCCGATAGGACCGCGGCACGTTTTCGTTCATAGTCCGCGTCGTTGGCGCCAACGATCGATACCCTGAGGTCCGGGCGTGTGACTGCCAATTGCTGGAATATTTTAGGTAACAGGTGAAGAGAGGTGACGAGGGAGCCGTTGACGGTCACTTGGCCCTTTTGGTGCGTGTTCAGTGCCGCCAAATCTCCGAGGATCGATTTTTGCTCCGCCAGCAACATCCGTCCACGGGACAACAGCAAGCTTCCGGCTGGGGTCAACTCGAAGTTCCCCTTGTCACGCAGTATCAGCGTGCAATCGAGCCGGAACTCCAGATTCTGAAGGCTGCGCGTTAAAGTGGGCTGCGATACGTTGAGAGCTTCGGCTGCTGCGGTGAAGCTTCGCCGATCGACGACCTCGGCGAAATAGCGGAGACTGGTGAGCATCGTTGCTGCCTTGCGCGTTGCATTGGGTGATGCCCGATATACACGTTGATTATCAAATTATCAATAAATATTAAAAGTTCTCATTTTTATCAGCTGGCTGCAGGGCGCTGTTCTGCTTGTCCATCAGGGCTGATTTGTGGCCCCCGCCCCGGCGACAAGTCACTCATCTACCACCTTGGAATTCACCCAGCGCGCGTTCTCGCCGACCAGGCCCAGCATGACGCGCCCGCACTCCTGATATATTTGATCCGACATCAACATGTGCTGGGTGGCCGCATGCATATCGCGGAACGCGCGCTGCAGAAGACTTGCCCGCAGCGCCACCCCGCCGCCGGCGCGATACGCAAATGTGGTGACGTCGGAACCGACATCATGAAGATAGCGCATGCCCATCCGCGCGAGCGCCAATTGTTCGACGGAGACCTTACGACCGGCCAGTGTTGCTGTGTCGATATCCCGCCATGTCTCGTACAGAAATGCGCGCGCCGATCGATATTTTGCCTCGGCAGCCGCATATCCCTGCCTGAAGGTGGCGCTGGCGGCCAACGGACCAGACGGCCCGGCCTTGCGCGGGGCAAGATCCCTTATTTCATCGAGCGCCCGCCGCACCGCGCCGAGCGCCCATGAGGCGTGACACCAGGCGGTGAAGCCTACGATGCCAATCGAATATTGCGATCCCCCGCGACAGGGTTCGCTCCCGGTAAAAGCAAACGCCATGTAATCCGGGACGAACAGGTCGGGAGACGCCGTATCATAATCATAGCTTCCGGTGGCGCGAAGCCCGAGCGTATCCCAATTCCCGCCAAGCGAACCTTCGCTGCTCGGAAAATGGCACACTATCGACCGAGGGTCGCCGCGATGATCCAAAAGGGGGCGCCCGTTTTCATCGACGACGATACAGCCGGAATGGTAGAAATCAGCGTGGAAGATCGTGCTGCCATAAGCCCAGGGACCGTTGATCAAATACCCCCCGTCGACAGGCTTCGCCATGCCGCGCGGGCCGCCCTGGCCGGCGACCATCGCCTTGGAATTTCTGCCGTAGATTTCCTGGGCACCCTGCTCAGGAATATATGCGCCAACCGACGCTGCCGCTGTATTCGCAACCATCGCGTACCAGCCTGCAGAGCCATCGGCCCAAGCCAATAATTCGACGATTTCCATAGCCTCGACGAAGCTGACCTGTTCGCCGTCCAATTCTCTCGGAAGAAGCAGATGGAGCAGGCCTTCGTCACGCATCGCGTTCAGCGCAGCATCGGTGAGATGGGTGAGTGCTTCACCGCGATCAGCTTCCTCTGTCAGTAAAGGGAGAATTGTTCGCGCCGCTGCCAGCCGCTCTTTCTGTGTTCTCACGAAAGCCTGCCCGGCTTTGAAAGTAAGTTTCTCGCCGGCCATCGTCCTGCCTCTCGTAACATTCTTCGAATAGAGAGCTGCCTCGAGAGTGAGGAGCATCCGATTGCTTAATGAGCCGTCGCCAGTTCGCGTATCGTTAGGTTAAAATCCGCGGTACAACAGTTGCGGGCAAACTATTCATTCCAGCTATGCCGTCAAATAATATAACTTGATAAGTTCATAGCCCAATCGCATGGCCCGTTGTGTTGAACAGTCTGCATATCGGTTCGTTGAACCCCAAAGCGCTTGTGCCTTTTCGGGCCGCGCGGCCGCCGATCGATCGGTCAACGGCCTCGAGCGGCGGTGCGAGGGCTGCGTTCCCAGATACCCCCGCTGCGCGGCTCGTGCCCTGTCGCGAAAATGTCTTGGAAAATAGAACTGAATGTTACCTAGGGTCGGGACTCATAACCACCATGTGACGGCTGCGGCGAGGTAGATAGCGCCAAGGAAATTGGTGGCGAGTTTGTCGTAGCGGGTGGCGATACGGCGATAGTCCTTGAGGCGGCAGAACATGCG
>NZ_LARW01000032.1 GCF_000971055.1 Sphingomonas sp. SRS2 | reverse complement strand
TCTCGCTGAGCTTGATCAAGATTGCACATATCCGGCATGGCGGAGATAGTTTGAGCATTCGTCGGGTTTGAATTTTTCGAGGATGATCTGCAGGGCGTCGCAAATGGCGTCGAAGGACCGCGGGGCCATTCGGCGGAGCAGTTTCTTGATTTTGGCGAAGACCTGCTCGATCGGATTGAAGTCGGGGCTGTACGACGGGAGATAGAGCAGCCCCATGCCTGCGTCCTCGAGGCAGTCGCGGATGCCGGCGACCTTGTGGGCGGGCAGATTGTCGGCGACGACGATGCTGCCCGGCGCCATTTCGGGGATCAGGCATTCGACCAGCCATTGGCGGAAGATTTCGCCGGTCATCGGCGTATCGATCAGCATCGGCGCGAGGATGCCGTCGTGCTGCAGCCCGGCCACGAAGGTCGACGTCATCCAATGGCCATGCGGCGCCTTGCCGATGAGCGGCTTGCCCTTGTGGCCCCAGCCATGGGTTCGCACCATGCTCGTGGTCGTGCCGGTCTCATCGATGAACACCAGCGACTGGAAGTCGAACCCGGCCTGCGCCGCCTGCCAGATCGCACGTGCTATCGCGACGTCGGGCCGGTCTTGCTCGCTGGCGTAGATGGTTCTTTTTTTAAGCGCAGCCCCAGCTTCTTCACCGTCCGCCATACGCTCGAATAGCTCACCTCGGTGCCACGGCCGGCAAGACCCTCACGCACATCCGTCAACGTCAGCTCCGGCACCGCCGCCAGGCGCTCTGCGATCCAGTTCACCTCGGCGGTCAATTTCGAACGATGGTCGCCGCCCATCGGCAAGGCCGCGTAGCTGGTCGTCCGCTGATAGCGCCGATACCAGTTGCCCGCCGTACTCGGCGCTACGCCAAAAATCGCGCCCGCTTCGCGGCAGCTCCGGCCCCCGACCATCGACGCTACCACGCGCTCCCGCAAATCATCCGAATAAGGTTTGCCCATCCATGCCGACCTCCATCCCAGCCAGCACTCTGAATCACAAATCAGCCTCAAAGGGAATCCGCCGATTCAACACGATCGTGTTCGACTCTAGGGCGCGAAGCCGTCATTCAGCTTGTGTCTTTCCAGTCGGGGGATAATGCGGCGCGATGGAGACCGACGATGTCGCCACGAAGATCGCCAAGGTCATTCGGAACGCGCCAGATTGGCTGCGTCACGACCTGGCGTCCAAAGATGCTGGCTTGCGAACGAGAGCCGAGGAAACTCTGGCGGCAATGGTCACCGCCACGCTGAGTAAATAGCTCACCCGAAGCCCAACATCTCGCGCTGCTGCTGCCAGTCGATCGCCAGATTCGTCGTCCGCGCGAGGCTCTGCCGGGTAAGCTGCGCCGGCTGCCGCCCATCGAGAATGGCGGCGACGATATCCGGCGCGAGATAGGATATGCGGAGCAGCACCCCGAAATAGTCTTTGCTGAGTCCCTGCTCGACGGCGAGGTCCGCGATGCTCCGCTCTCCAGCATATGCGACTGCCTCGCGCGCTATATGCGCCTTGGCGACCAGCTTGATCAGCGCCGGATCGCGCTCGCCAGCCACCCGCTCCTCGGGCGGTAGCGCGAGCCTCGTCTCATTGCCGCGCCGAATGAGCATCGCTGGCACCGATACGCGTGCGGGTCCACCCGCCGCTTCGGTAAAGGCAATGTCGATCCGATCCGGATGAACTTCGATCCGTTCGATCGTGTCGGCGATCACGCGGCGCTGCTCGCTGTGCGAGGCTGTTTCAAACGTTACGAGCGACGTGGGGCCACTGTCGGCGTCGAGCCGCTTGCGAAGTTGGGTGATGATGATCGCCTCCAGTTCACCGGCAGGCACGCGGTGACGCCGCTCCTTCAGTCGCGCATCGCGATTGTCGCTGGCATAATAGCGGTAGCGCTTGCCGGGCTTGCAGCTGTGGGTGGGCGGCATCCGCCGCCCGAAGGCATCCCAGATCTTGTCGATCAGCAGGCTCGGCTCGCTGGCATGGACACCATCGACGTGGTTGTTCCGGTTCTGCGCGATCAGAGCGCCGACCTGATCGAATAGCGCTTGGTCGATGATCGCATCATGTTCGCCGGGATAGGCTTTGCCCTTGTGGACCATCTCGCCCCGATAGAGGCGGTTCTGCAACATAAGGTGAAGGGCTCCCCGGCTGAAGGCGGCATTGCCTCTCGCAACACCATTGCGGTCGGTCCGTGGCCTGCTGCGGATGCCGCGCGCGTCTAGGTCGATTGCCAGCGCCAGCACCGATCCCAGTTCGAGATAGCGCTCGTAGGTCATGCGGACAGTGAGGGCATCCTCCGGGACCACCACCAGCTTGCGGTCCTTCACCGCATAGCCAAGCGGGGGAACGCCGCCCATCCACATGCCGCGGGCCTTCGAGGCGGCGATCTTGTCGCGGATGCGCTCGCTGGTCACCTCGCGCTCGAACTGGGCGAAGGACAGCAGGACGTTGAGGGTCAACCGGCCCATGCTCGACGTCGTGTTGAACGCCTGGGTGACGCTGACGAAGGAAGCGCTGCTCTGGTCGAGGATCTCGACGATCCGGGCGAAGTCGGCGAGGCTGCGGGTGAGACGATCGATCTTGTAGACGACGATACAGTCGACCTTATTGGCCTTGATGTCTGCGAGCAGTTGTCGAAGGGCAGGGCGGTCCATAGTGCCGCCTGACAGACCGCCATCGTCATAGGCGGTGGGGATGAGCTTCCAGCCCTCATGGCGCTGGCTGGCGATATAGGCTTCGCATGCCTCTCGCTGGGCATCGAGGCTGTTGAACTCCTGCTCCAGGCCCTTCTCATCGGACTTGCGCGTGTAGACGGCGCAGCGGATCACCTTGCTGTCAGCTGGCCGGCGCATCGGGCTTTTCCTTCAGGCCGAAGAAGCGGGGTCCCGACCAAGCCGCACCGGTGATCTCGCGGGCGATGGGGGTCAGCGATCGGTAATGAAGATCCTGAAACTGGAAACCATCCTCCAGCACTAGCACATGATAGAGGGTGCCATGCCATTGTCGGACAAGTTTGGTGCCGGGCTTCAGCAGCGCCTTCTTGCCAAGATCGATGCCACCGGTGTGGGCGAGCTGTTTGGCAAGGCGCTTCAATTCCCGGTTGGTGGCCGGGGGAAGCCCGCCGCGAACGCGCTCCTGCATCTTCCAGGCGATGGCGCGGCCGGCGAGTACGCGCCCCAAGCCGACCGGCATAAGCTGACCTTTGTGATATTTCCGCCATTCGGTGCGGAGCTGGGCCTGCGACAATGTCGCAAGCCCAGCCAGCTGTTCATCGAGGCTCGCCATCAATTGGCCAGCCGATAGGAGGTTTCGCCGGTGCGGCGGGCTTCCTTGAGGAGTTCACGCTTTTTGCGGACGCCCGACAGGAAAGCGCGGGCGCTATGTGCTTGCCAGTGAGTGGCTTCCATGATGTCGGCCAGGGTCGCGCCGCGGTTGCGCGAGAGCAGCTTGATAACGGCGGCGGCCTTCGATGGCCGGGCAGGAGCGGGGGCTTCGGATACGCTTTCGGTGGTTTGCTGGATATCGTCCATGGTGGTTCTCCGCAGGACCTCGTGATCGCGTCCCACCACCTAGAGCCCCGTCGGTCGGTCCGATCAGGGCAGCGAGCCACCGTCGGGCTAGCGATTCAGTGGCAGCAGCAATGCTCTCGTTCGAATAGAAGTCGAGCGGAAAGAGTCATTCCGGGGAATGCGCACGCGAGTGAGAGCGTGCGGTATGGCCAGCGAAGAGGCCATCTTGCATACGCGCGCTGCGGCCCGGGGAAGGTTAGCGTCCAATTGCTTCGCTGGGTCGCCGTCGTCTGCGTTCGTAACCGGCTCGTTGCGGTCAACTCGTCCGCCCGGAGCACGTTTCGATCACACTCGATTTCATGCTCGACACCGAGGCTCAACTCAGAGCGATGGAAGCAGAGCGCCATTTATACTTGATCTGCCCGACGATGTTGCTTTTCTGCAACTTGTCGAACCGGAGCGCATTCGACAAATTGTCGCTGCCAGCCTCGACCTTGGTTATGGCAGGGAAGCCATCCGAAAAATCCTCGGCGGGCCCATAGCCGATATTCAGTGTAATGACGTTTACGCCGGCCGTTGCGAAGCGTTTGAGTTGCGGTAGGAGCGAAATGTCATCGGGCCGCATCGGCATGCAAGCATGATTGTCCCAGACTAGGGGTTGTGGGGATTTAGGATTCACATTTTTGGGGAGATGTGATTCACACTTTGGATGGAACGCTTCGTACTGACCGACGCCCAGTGGGCAAAGATGGAACCGCATTGTCTGGGTAAGCCGACCGACCCGGGACGAAGCGGGAGGAACAACCGTCTATTTTTGGAGGCAGTGCTATGGATTGTCCGGACGGGCAGTCCATGGCGTGATCTGCCGAC
>NZ_LARW01000031.1 GCF_000971055.1 Sphingomonas sp. SRS2 | reverse complement strand
ATATTATCGGACTCAACGATTGTAAGCGGGCGGATTCTAGACCGAAGTGCGAAAACTCGCCCTATTCGCGGGTTTCAACCCGTGAGGATCGCACATGCGCTGCTACACCCACTTGGATCTCAATGACCGTCGGAGACTATATCAGCTGATCAATGCCGGCCGCAGCCCTCGTCAGGCTGCCGTCGAACTCGGCCGCCACGCCTCGACAATCTACCGCGAATTGAAGCGGAATCAGCATCTCGACGAGGAGCCGGTCTTTCGCGGCTATTTTCCGGTTACAGCTCAGGGCAAGGCTGCGGCTCGCCGTCTTCGCGGTGGAAAGATCGTCCGGCGACATGAACTCGCCGCCTATGTGGTCGACCGACTGCGGGCCGCCTGGTCGCCGGAGCAGATCGCCGGTTATTTGCGTCGGCATCAGCGCCACCGGCTGAGCGTGAGCCATGAGACCATCTATCAATATGTCTATAGCCCGGTCGGCCGTGACCAAGGCCTTGGCCACCTGCTCCCATCTTCACGACGATCGCGCCGCCGCCGCTATGCGCGCAAACCACGAGGATTGAACATTCCGTCGGCGCATATGATCGCGGCGCGGCCTGCGGAGATCGGCGAACGCACGAGTTTCGGCCATTGGGAGGGCGACCTCATCGCGTTCCGGCAGGAATATGGCAAAGCCAACCTGACCTCGTTGGTCGAACGTCGAAGCCGCTTCACGGTATTGATGCCAAATCCGAGCCGCCATTCGGCCGGCATCATGGCCGGTATCCACCAGCAGCTCCGTTCCCTGCCCCCTTCCCTTCGTCGCACGATAACCTTCGACCGCGGCACGGAATTTGCGAACTACCGTCGCCTCCAGGACACGCTGGGTATGAAGGCCTATTTCTGCCAGCCATCAGCCCCGTGGCAGAAGGGCAGTGTCGAAAACAATAACGGTCGGATCCGTCGCTTCCTGCCGTCCGACACCGATATTGTACGCCTGCCAGCGAAAGAGCTTCAGCGCCTCGTTGAACGCCTGAACGACACACCCCGCAAATGCCTGGGCTACCGCACGCCTCGGGATGTGCTCGCCGAACAGATCGGCAACGCAAGAACTGCCGGTTAGGGGACTGACCGGGCCCACTGCTGGCGCAGCGGGTCCAAGACGCCGGAACCGGTAATCCATCGCATCAGCAGGGGATGGGCTGCGCTGTTGGGATGGCTCCACCCATCCCCTGCTGCCCCGAACGATGTCGCACCTCGGCTTGAAACTTCAG
>NZ_LARW01000030.1 GCF_000971055.1 Sphingomonas sp. SRS2 | reverse complement strand
TTTTGGCATTGGGCCCTCGGCGCTGACGGAGGCCATGGGCATGCTCAACCACCATTTCGCAGCAGCCGCCTGATCGGCGCAGAGCGACAGCCTACCTCTGACTGCCGCCAATCTTTGCAACAGAGCCCCGCGACCACTGGCGAGGTGCAGGACCTGCGCCGCGAAGCCCGCGCCCTGAAGGAATGCGTGGCCGACCTGACGCTGGAAAACCGGCTGCTCAAAAAAAGCATGATTGCGGATGGGGGCGACGAAGA
>NZ_LARW01000003.1 GCF_000971055.1 Sphingomonas sp. SRS2 | reverse complement strand
CGCCGCTCCCTTATCGGAGCGGAACGTCGTTCCTCGCATGGGCGATCGTCAACAACAACCAGCCCGTTCCCGACGTGTTCTCCAAGATGACCAAAATCGCAGCTTCGGGCCGACTGGGCCTGATAGCGCCGATGGCTGGACGGCATATGTTCGGGCACCGTGGTATGCCGTCCATTGCCGCTGCCACGCATGTGAACCGCGATGCGCTCGCCGCCGAGGAAGATCTCGACGGTGCGCGCGGTGAAGCG
>NZ_LARW01000029.1 GCF_000971055.1 Sphingomonas sp. SRS2 | reverse complement strand
GCCGATGAGATCCAAGTGGGTGTAGCAGCGCATGTGCGATCCTCACGGGTTGAAACCCGCGAATAGGGCGAGTTTTCGCACTTCGGTCTAGAATCCGCCCGCTTACAATCGTTGAGTCCGATAATATATCTTATGTTAAATCAATGACTTAGCGGCACCGTTCTTGCATAGGGTTAGGTGCCCTTCCTACTTGCCGAGCGGCTCGATCCATTATCCGTTCGGACGTTTGCGATGGGCGCTAATCCGCTCAGGCTTTCGGGCCATGTCACCTCGGCCGATCCAGGCGAAACTCCGCATCGGGCACATCGACCTTCCACCATGTCTTTGGTACGACGATGAATTCCTCTTCGTTGCGATCGAAGCGGCAGTAGATCTCGTCCAGCCCAACGGTCGCAGCATATACTGCCAGGCTCGGTTGGTCGTAGAATGCCGCTTTATGCGCAGCGTAATATATCGCCTTATCGAGCGATGTGGTCCAAGACATTCCCATGCTGTGGGATGGACCCGCGCATCCGCGAAAGAGGCTGACTCGTCCGGACTTGCTGATGTTCACGCTGTCCGCGACCGGCTTTAGCTCGCGCAATTTCGCGCTGTCGCACGCCTCGAAAATCGCGCGAACGATCTCGGCACCATGGTCGGCAAAATGGCTTTTTGATAAGTAGGCGCTTACCCATGCGTCTTCGAGCATGCCCATCTCGGCCAGCATGGGGTAGTTGCGTATGATGAAGTCAAAACCTTGCGACGGGATGTAGCCGTGGAAGTTTTCCTTGCAGCGGATCGCTACCCTCACGCGTTCGGCATCGGCCGGCTCTAGCCCTGTGTAGTCGAGCCGATCCTCCATCACTTTCTGCCGTTCAAGGCCCCGGCGGCCAAAGCAGTAATTGTGTAAACAGCTTCGCGCTGGGCTCCCCGGTTATGATGATCCACGCGAAAGCCCTGATAATGGCGCCGGAGCAGGCCTGCGCGCACAAGATCCGATACCGCCCGACTGACGTTGCAGCGACCGGACCGCCGGACACGCGCGCGTACCTCTTCTTCGACCATTCGCTCAGCAGCGTCTACGTCGCTCGGAAGGACGTTCATGCGATTGAGCGAGGACCGAACTTCGTTGACGATCGCGAGACGCCGGGCATCTCGCTTGGCCATCGGCACCAGAGAATCGCATAGCCAATCCCGCAGTGGGATGCGCCGGTCGTGCTCGACGACATAGGGGCCAGCGCTGCCGCTGTTGTTGTTGGCGACCTTCGCGATGAGATTGAGAACCATAAAGGCATAGCGTGGTCGCGGCGAAACGTCTGCGATCCGCTCGATGAGCCCAGGCAGGCTCATACTGCCCCGCACATCCGGTCCCGGTCGCTTCGCACTATCAAAAAGGTCTGGCTGAAGGAACATAAGCAGAATCTACGCGCACGCGCGCGCGATGTGAATCCTGTATCTGCGCGGACGAGAAAGTTTTTCACACGTGACACTTCACCAACGCCGGCCGCCAACCGCGACCTCGTCCGCTTGCAGACACTGATGATCGATACTCATCTTTCCAAAATTGGCATTCACGGCTGACACTTTACCAAATCACGCTGGTAAAGTGTCATTGGCGGCATTTCAGATGAATACCCGGTCCTTCCGTACGGCTATCACCGACCACGCGCTCGAAATTGGCGACAATCGCGCGGAGCAAAATAAGCGCTAGCCGTGCAAATGGGCGTGCCACGAGAAGCTGGCTGCGAACTGCTAGGTTAAGTGTGCGAGCGCTGATAATCCAGTGGGGGGACGGTGAAGCGCGAGCTTCATCTACAGAATTTGGTTTATGGGGTGGCGGCTTTGAATATCGCGGGTGAGACGATCAAGGAGATATCGATCAAGGTATCCCAGTATTTCCTCGACTTCCTCGAATCGGATTTCAAACGGCAACAGGCACCGCGTCGACGGATCATCCTCCAGAATGAGAGCGGCTTCCGTTCCGCGACGCGCGTGGCCGTTTACCCAGGCCTGCAGCACAATCTCTGGCAGATCATGGGCAAGCGCTCTGAAGGCGATCCGACACTTAAATTCGCGCCTCGCATTTATGCGCGCCCCATCACGAACACGCTGCGCGTAATCATCAAGGAGCAGGTCCAGGCGCTCACCGACGACAATCTGCTGAGTGTCAGGGCGGCTGTTTTCGCCGATGCCGAGGCAAGCCGAGGGCTGGCGGTCGAAAATCCCGAAGAATGGGTCGATCGGATCCGGCTCAAGCTCGCCGACGAGATTCGCCAGCATGTCGTAGCCCCTCTCCTCGCGCTCCTCGATGGTCCGCTGTCGCAGCAGTCCTATTCGGTCCACGATTCCATCTATTCTGCGGAAACCGAGCTAATCGAAATCGTAGCGGCACGGCTGGACGTCATTCTGCCCGAGGTCCTAAGCCGGTTTCTTGCCACGGGCGAGAATGGCGAGCTGATCGAGCTCCTCGAAAGCCACCTCGCCCTCGACGACGTTCGCGCTGAGGTGCTGAGCTATTTTGAAAACTTCATGGCGGCCGACGCCTTTCTCGAATTCCGAGATCTCGACACCTACGCGATGACGGGCGAAGGCCTGCAGCTCTATCTTTATATCGGCCAGCTTAAATATGGCGGCCACGCCTATCCGCTTTTCTACGTGCCGATCGAGGTTACCCGCGGAGACGGCGGCTATCGGTCGCGCAGGCCTTGCCGGCGGCTTCGCGCAGCCCATTGACGCCGAAACGCTGCGCGATGCGATCCAGCGCGTGCTACCCGAAACTGATCTCGGCGAGCTCGACACCATCAAGCTCCTGCCCGGCATGGTCGGAGCCGCGGCCGACACGCTGCACAAGGTCTGGCGCACCGGAATCGATCTCTCGGCACGAGCGGCGAGCCATCCCCGGCTCGCCGCTATGGCGACGCTCGAGGAGGTCGTGCTGGCGGTGCTGCCGCCCGCGATGCTCCGGCCGGTCGATCTGGCCTCGCAGGCGATCGACCGCCTCCAACACGCGCATGCGCTGTTTGGGGAAATCCATATTCAGGGCATCAGCGAGCTGTCCCCGTGTTGGCGCGACCTTTTGTTCGGCCTCGCGAAAGCGGTGCCGGTTCGCTGGCACGCCGGCCCGCGCGCGGTGCCCGAGTGGCTCGACGGCTCGCCGGTCGAGATCGTTCGGACGGCGCCGACTGCACCGCAGATCGAGTCGGTGAGCGCCGCTAACGGTTATCACGAAGCGATCGAGGCATTGCGCTGGGCGCGTGAACTGATTGCGAGCGGCACGGCCAAACCGTCCGAGATCGCGATCGCGGCAGCGGCTCCTGCAGCCTATGACGATGAGTTCATGGCACTAAGGGCCGACGCAAATATCGATCTGCACTTCGTCCACAGCATCCGCGTCGTGACGACGCGTGACGGTCAGACGGCCGCCGCGCTGGCCGATATTATGGTGCGTGGCGTGTCACAGCCGCATCTGCGACGTCTCGCGACGTTGCTGGCCGGAAAGGGATTGTTCAAGGCTCTGCCGGATGGTTGGCAGCGCGTGCTCCCACCCGATGCGCCGCTCTAGGGGTTGTGGGGATTTAGGATTCACATTTTTGGGGAGATGTGATTCACACTTTGGATGGAACGCTTCGTACTGACCGACGCCCAGTGGGCAAAGATGGAACCGCATTGTCTGGGTAAGCCGACCGACCCGGGACGAAGCGGGAGGAACAACCGTCTATTTTTGGAGGCAGTGCTATGGATTGTCCGGACGGGCAGTCCATGGAGTGATCTGCCGAC
>NZ_LARW01000028.1 GCF_000971055.1 Sphingomonas sp. SRS2 | reverse complement strand
CGGTCGGGCTACGCCCTCCCTACGCCGCGCTCAGCGCAAGCTGGCGCCTCACAACAACGTTACCCGATCCCGCAAGGGGGTCCCTTTTAGACGCCTATCGGGGGTCCCGTTTGCACGCCGATTGACATACAGGACGATGATATCGACCTTACCGGCGGCCACATCGGCAAGCAGGCGCTTCAACCCCGGCCGCTGCATATTGCCACCGGAGAAGCCACCATCATCATAACGGTCAGGGAGCAGCGTCCAGCCCTCGTGGCGCTGGCTGAGCACGTAGGCCGAGCAGGCATCGAACTGGGCATCCAGGCTGTTGTATTCCTGATCCAGCCCATCCTCGGTCGACTTGCGCGTATAGACCGCGCAGCGGAGTTTCGGTCCGCGACGATCCTCAGCCACGATTCGTCAACCCGAAGAAGCGAGGCCCCGACCAATGGGCCCCCGTAACCTCGCGCGCGATGGCGGATAGCGAAGCATAAGGCCGGTCCTGCCAGATGAAGCCTTCCTCCAACGCTTCGACCGATATGGTTTGGCCATTCCACTCGCGCACGAAGCGGGTGCCGGGCCGGACTTCGATGGTCGGCCTGTTCTGCTGACCCTCGGCGGATGGGGTCCGCTTCAGCTCCCGGAGGACTGCGGCAGGCAATCCGCCATAACGGCGCTCCTGGAGGCGATAGGCGACGAGCCGTCGTATCAGGTGATCGGGAATCGCGGCCGGCTCGCCATCAATCAGGCGCTGACATTCCTCCCGGAGCTGCGCCGACGACATGGTCGTCAGCGCAGCGATCTGCTTCTCAATCTTTCCCATGATCAAGCGCCGGCGAGGATTGAGTAGCAGGTCGCGCCGTCGCGGGTGGCCTTGTCGAGGACATGACCCTTCTTGCGCAGGCCGGTAGCCAACCTCGTAGTCTTCCATGACGTGCTCCTGCTTCAAGAGCATCGCATCTGGACCGCGCCGCCCCCGATTTCATTCACGACAATGCGCGGTTATTTCTGTGAACCAGCGCTCAAGGAGCGCCGGTTCATCTCAGTCGAACACATGCTGGACTTGACTGAAGGTCGCGCCCGAACCGTCCAGCACGGCCTCGTCACCGGTTGCCTCCTGCCAGCGCCGAATGGCAACATCGACATAGCGTGGATCCAGTTCGACAGCCCGTGCCCACCGGCCGGTCTGCTCTGCCGCCAATATCGTCGTGCCCGAACCCGAAAAGGCATCGAGGACGATACCGCTCCGCCTGGAGCAGTCGCGAATTGCATCAGCGATCATTGCAACAGGCTTGACCGTCAGCCCGCCAGTGCACACATCGAGCAAATATCCGTGCATCACCGGGTCGGCGCCGTTGGTGGGGTCGGCGATCAAAAGCCGGTGGAGGTCCGAGGCGGTCACCTCCTCACCGTTGCGATTCCTTCGATGGAGCCAGCCAATACTGGACGGGTCGAACTGAAAATGAGGGGAGGCATGGTGCATGGGAAATCTCCTGATACAACACCATCGCACACAAGGGTGAACCCAAGATCAATCTACGGAATTTTCCCATCCCCACGATTCTGATTCCCTGTTCGCCGGCATGACCTTCCCAGTTCGGTGGGCGGGGAATTCCCTGTTTTTTTATGACTGTGTTTGCCTCGAGACGCCTGAAACGCAGGTTTTCTGGCGCTTTCGCTGGACCGCCGAGCATTTGGGCGCAAAGGTTTCCCTGTTTTTGCGGTTAACTGGGAAATCGCTTCACAGACCGGTCCGCTCCGGACTGCGTCGCGCACCATTTTCCTTTGAAAACAAAGGACTTTTTTCCGGGCTTTGGCGCAATTTGGCGCGCTGCTAACTTCTGACCACGGTCAGAAGCGCGGTCCAGGGCGATGTCCCCGCCTTGGCTCAGCGGTCAGTCTATCTGTCGTTGCAAATGCGGATAGAAAATGCCGGTTTTCTGCGGAGAGGGTGGTTGGTTTCCGTTCCCTCATCCGCAAGCTCCCGTCAGAGACCGAGGCCCTTCGCGGCGTAGTGCGACCCCGTCACCGCGTCCTTCCGCTATCCGATATCGGCGATCATCGACTTTACCGCCATGAAATGAAAATGACGCGGGTTTGGACATGCTGACGCTGAGCTTACCGCGCATGAGCGGGTTGCTCTGCTGCGTAGCCGGTCGTTCCTACATATTAACCCCTATATACGCCCCATCGGACTGCCTTAAAAATCGACCAGACGCGGGCCGACGAGTCCGCTCGGGAAATTGGGGGAGCACGCCGTGGCGAACGACAGCGTCTTAATTTTCGGAGCTGCCGGGCATATCAGCCTGCCGCTCGCCCGCTGGATCCGGTACAAGTCTCCCGAGACGAGGTTGCGTCTCGTCTCGCGCAGCGCCGATCAGCGCCAGCGACTCCAAGTCGAGTTTCCCGACGCCGAGGTAATTTCAGCAGACTATCTGGACCCGGCCAGCATGGCCGCTGCTCTGGAAGGGGTCTCCGCCGCCTTCATCGTGACGCCGGATTTTCTCGATGAGCAAAGAGCGATGGAGATTCTATGTGCCGAGGCGAAATCTACGCCGACGTTGCGGCAGATAGTGCGAATTCTCGGGAATCTTCCTTATACCAAGCTCGGTGATATCCCCGAGAAATGGCGAAGCGTTGGCGGCACGCTGACACAGCATCACGTGGCGAGAGCGGTTCTGGACGGCAGTGGGTTACCGGTAACCTACCTGAACATGCCCGCGTACCTCATGGACGATCTGGTCAGATGGAGTGGGCCGATCCGCGAACATAGCGTGCTCTTGATGCCCTATGATCGCCGACACAGCTGGGTTGACCCGGCAGAAGTCGGGCAGGCGGCTGCAAACATCATTCTCAGCCGCGACGATCGGCATATCGGCCAATATTATGACGTTGAAAGTGGATACGAAGTTCTGCGCTTTGGCGACGTCGCAAATATGTTGAGCGATGTCCTGCATCGTCAAATCGATTATAACGACAGCCCAGAGACTTGGAGATCCATGGTCGGGTCGCGCTATAGGGCCATGTTCGGCGATCACGGCGACGAATATTTCCTGGCCTTCTACCACTTTGAGCAGACACATGAGTTTTCCGTCCGCAATAGCAATGTTCTCGAAACCTTGCTTGGCCGCCCGCCGACCTCCTTACGGTCTTGGATGATGTGCAACGCGAACGCTGTGCTTCCACGATGACAATGGGTTGTTAATCAGCCGCGTTCACCGCACGGAGATCGAGAGCCGTTCGTCCATATTGGGTAGACCGTGCGAAAAACATCATGGGCGTGGACGACGCCCTTTACCGGGCAAGAGTGTAGAAGATCTCGCTATTCAAGAGCTCTCTGATTTTCGAGACGATGACCTTGGAGTAGCCGTTCTTCTACGGTGAGCCGGGCAGATTTCGATGTTCTTTGCGCCCACGGATGTGATGCATCCCTGCTCGGCTTTGGCGATGAATGCCGGCCATCTAACCTGATGTGCCGGAAGACCCGGCATGTGATGAAAGATCGGGTGGTGGTCGATCACATTAGCTGAAGTCAGCGTGCCGTTGACCCGGATCTTAAGACGCGCGCGCCTCTTATTTAGGTGCGAGGCTAGTGTATTCACCGCCACATCAGAACTGATTTCGCAAAAATGCGGGTTTACACCTATTGTA
>NZ_LARW01000027.1 GCF_000971055.1 Sphingomonas sp. SRS2 | reverse complement strand
TTCTCTCTGGAATGAGGTCACCGATGTAGCGAAGAATGCATAACCTGGGACATTTGTTATCCGAGCCGCGGCCATTTCGCTCCGGATTCCGAAACTCGTCTCGTCGGCTCAGCAACTTGACAATGCCCTGACGAGGGTTATACTATGTTTATGTATAGTTATTACATTATCAATAACTCAGTTATTGTTGCAAAGCTTAGCCAGTAGAACATGAAATATAAGAATATTGAATCTGGTTTGCCCGATCTAAAAATCGGTTGGAAATGGCTAACCGAGCTATTTTCAGAGCCGAGTACAACGCCTAACGTCAATTACTTCCATTTTGTATCAATCTCAAGAGGCTTACATACATGTCTAGTGACAAACTCCATATTACATCCCGTTCCGGATATTACATAGCTTCAGTAATACTGGGAATTGCCCTGATGGTAAATAGTTTATCTGTTAGTGCACACAATGACCATCCACTAGGTCGGGAACAGATTGATTGGGATGGCGCCCCTCAGGTCCTGCGCACCATAGCACTTGGCATAGATTTTCGCGGAGGGGGTTTTACCGTTGCGTATCGTCCGAATGGAAAAGTGGAAACACGTGATGGTCGAGAATGCTTGGTGGGACCACACTTTTTGTTTGATATTGATGACAAGATAGCATTTGATTTAGATTCAGATGTGGAAATCGAGTTAATTATGGATAGATCAGCCTCCAGTGGTTTCAACCTGTCCTATGATCGTTCCGTTCACCCGCTTATGATCAATCACAAATTTGATCAGAAAGACCGGTGGGCACCGGTAAAACTTGTACTTGAACGGGCCCGGCTTGCAAACCGTAAATTAGATCACACTGACCTGAGTATCTCGGCGCCCAATGCGCTATTTCCAACGGATTCCTACCAAGAAGATCAGGAGGTCGTAATTTGCGGGATGAAGTTGACGTTTATAAGTTCAGCGAACCAGAGTCCTGAGCCTAACAGGGGAAAGCTCAACCTTCATGTGACAGCCGAAGATGGTACTCTGATCACTACTCGTATGGGTCTGTATAAACCAGATGGGCTTGCACCGATTCCAAGCGATCAGGCTATTAACGTTGACCGTTATGGTGAAACTATAAACCAGGTTGAACTACGCACTGTTCCAAGCCGCTGGCCTTCCGAGGGCCGTTTTGCTCACTATATCAATGGCAATTACGGGGCAGAGCTTGAGGCAGGTAGGTATCAGCTTGTACTGACCAAGGGACCTGAGTTCAGGATGCATACCGAAACTCTGGATATTGAATCGGGTAAAACGCTGAATAAAATGGTGGTGCTCAAGCGTTGGCGTGATCTGCCTGCGGAGGGCTGGTATTCGGCCGATAATCATATTCATATTGAAAGACCCGATCCGAGTTACAATCGTGGCATTCTGGCTTATACTCAGGCAGAAGACGTCCACCTTTCAAATCTGCTGCAAGCGGGTAATGTCAGCAATTCTCATTTTTCGCAATATGCATTTGGTTTGCGTGGCCAGTATCTGGTGAATGATTATTCACTTGTTTCCGGTCAGGAATCTCCCCGGACATCGCATTTAGGGCATTCTATCGGCCTAAACGGGCAGGCTTTTCACGGTCCGGGCGATAAACCTTATCTTTATGTACGTACGGCCGATGCAATCCATGCCGAGGGAGGGATGTGGGGTTATGCCCATGTATTTGGGAATGTCAGCCATGTTAACAGGGGGCTTGCATTGGATGTTCCATTAGGAATTGTTGATTTCGTGGAGGTTTTGCAGCTGAATATACTAGGTACTGAATATCTGTACGACTTTCTTAATATGGGGTTCAAGCTGCTTCCTTCAGCAGGTTCAGATTATCCCTACTTTGACGTGGCGGGCTCCGAGCGCATTTATGCACGGCTCGAGGGTGAGTTCACTGTTAAGGCCTGGTTTGATGCTTGGCAACAGGCACGATCTTTTGTCAGCAATGGTCCGGTAATCGAGTTTTCTGTTAATGGTAACGAGCGTACTAATGAATTTAGTATGTCAAAGGGAGAACGGTTGTCCATTCACGCAATTGCCGACATAAACCCGGATTTTGACGAACTGGAGCGCCTGGAGCTTGTCGTGCACGGAGAGGTAGTTAAAAGTGCGAAGCCCTCAAAAAAGGGCGTACCGATAGTTCTGGATTACGAAGTGCAGGCTGAAAAACCTCTTTGGTTTGCACTTCGCACTTACGGTAAAGGATCAGCCAAGGCCCACACCGCCCCTTTTTATGTTAGTGTTGATGGTGACAACGATTTTCGTAACCGTAAAAAAACTAGGGCACTGGCTCAAAAGTATTCAAAAGTCTTGGTGGCAATGAAGGAATCCACACCGTCCTTGGATGAAGAGCCTGAGCACTTTGACACACACAATGACATATTGCCAATGTGGCAGGCCAGTAAACCTGAATTGGATATGCGTATCGATAAAGCGTTGAAAATTTACCGGGAGCTGATGCAAAAAGACAATTGATATCTGAACTGCAGATAATCACTATTATTGGATGGATGGTAAAGAGAAGCGGATACAAGGGACATCTGTGTGATGAATATTACATGAATCCGTAGGTTTATATGCGGCTTCGCCCACCCACACATCGTTTACCCGATCATCCATCACATAATATGAGCGAAATTTGGCCCTGTCCCATCATCCAAAGTGCCCGTGCTCAACAAGGCGCCAACTATACAACGATATCCATGATATTAGGGTGGAGAATGTTAAAGAGAAATGTAGTGTAAATGAGGTATAGCGTCTGGATAACCGGGCGCGCTCTAACCTGAAGTGCAACACCCGAATTTGATAGGGTGTACCGATGGGAAATCACTACAGCCAGTTGAGTATGGACGAACGCAACGAGATTCAACGGAGCCGGAATATGGGATTGAGTTGT
>NZ_LARW01000026.1 GCF_000971055.1 Sphingomonas sp. SRS2 | reverse complement strand
AAGGACAGTGCGCCGTTGTGGCGCTGAAAGGAGTATCAGTAATGATGAGGTAAGTTGAGGAAACCTCTGCCCGCCAAGCTAACCTCGGGTCCGAAAGACCTGAAATCCGGAAACGGACGGGGGACAATAGCATGCTTGGAGTAAGGCCGAATGCGTCCCAGTCGTAAGGGGGCGATGCCGGTCAGGGCAAGACGCGCACGGTGAAGGCTATACTGCTTAAATCCCAGTCTGCAGCGATCTATATAGCGATTCTGGCGAAAGCGACTGACACGCCAGTTCCGGACGATGGCAAGGGTCTCATGTCTTGGCCCTTTGCTCCTCAGCCCGTCCGGCGCGCCTCTCGTCGAGGGTTCAGTGGATGAACGGGACACCTAACCGCGTCGTATCTCCGATCAGTGTAACTACGGGATGCCCTAAACAGGCGGCTTCGGCCGACCTGCATGGGTACGGAGCCGCCATAGTATTCAAATGCCCGGGGTAATGCCCGGGACAGCTCCCCCATTCGGGGAGACGGTGCATCCGCATAAGGAACGGGCGACCGGGCCGAAAACGGGGACCACCGGGAGAAGGGCGGCAGTTGCGATACTTCAACCGCAAATCATGGGGTGTGCTGATGCTACCTGAAACTGTGATGGCCCGGTTGGAGGCCATTCCGACGCTGGCAGCGTCGGGCAAACGGGTGAATGGGCTTCATCGTCTGATGGGGTCTCGGCTTCTTTGGGAGCAGGGACTCAGCAAGATCGCCTCCAATCGGGGAGCGATGACGCCGGGCGTCGATGGCGAGACCTTCGCGGACTTCGGTCCCGAGGACCTCGATCCGTTGATCGCGAGCGTGACGACCGGAGCCTATAAGCCGAGACCAGTGCGTCGGGTGTTTATCCCGAAAGGCAAGGGAAAGCGGCGTCCGCTTGGTATACCCACGCGCGACGACCGTCTCGTCCAGGAGGTGGCGCGCCAACTTCTCGAAAAGATCTATGAACCGGTGTTCTCGAACGCCTCGCATGGATTTCGACCGGGGAGATCGTGTCACACGGCACTTGAACATGTAAAAGCCGTCTGGACGGGCGTGAAGTGGCTTGTTGATGTGGATGTCGCTGGATTCTTCGATAACATCGACCATGACGTTCTGCTCACGCTGTTGCGGAAACGGATCGACGACGAAAAGTTCGTTGGCCTGATCGGCGACATGCTGAAGGCGGGCGTCATGGAGGGACGGGTGAACACCCCGACCTACAGCGGCACTCCGCAAGGCGGGATCGTCTCCCCGATCTTGGCAAACATCTACCTGCACGAGCTCGATGAGTTCGTCGCAGGCCGGATTGCCGCCTTCGAGAAGGGCAAGACCCGCGCCATGAATCCGGAGTACCGGAGATTGGCAGCACGCATCGCGAAACAGCGAAAGCGGCTCAAAAGTCTTCAAGCCCGCGACAACGTCGACGAGGTGACGATCAAGGCTGTTCTGGCCAAGATCGACATCATGTCGAAACAGATGCGTACGTTGCCGTCGCGAGATGGCATGGACGCCGGATATCGCCGACTCCGCTATTGCCGCTATGCCGATGATTTCCTCATTGGTGTGATCGGTAGCAAGGAAGATGCGCGACAGGTCTTCGCCGAGGTTGGGGCTTTCCTGACCAACGCGCTGGCGCTGAGCGTGTCCGAGGAGAAAAGCGGTATCCGCAAGGCGAGCGACGGCGCCGCCTTCCTCGGTTATGAGGTGCGAACCTACACGGGACGCCAGTGGACGGTGCGGAGCCAGCTTGGCTCGCAGCATTTCAGCCGCAGGCCCCCTTCGGAGGTAATGCAACTCAACGTGCCGTGGGAGAAGGTGTTCGGGTTCGCCTCGAGGAAGGGATATGGTGACATGGCCGTGTTGAAGGCCAGCCACCGGAACGCTCTCCTAAGCTGTAGCGATGTCGAAATCGTCCTTGCCTACAACGCCGAACTGCGGGGGTTTGCGAACTACTACGCTCTTGCGAGAGACGTGAAATTCAAGCTCAACCGGCTTGAGTTCATTCAGCGTTGGAGCATGTTCAAGACCTTGGCGAGCAAGCACAAAAGTAGCGTGCGTGTCGTCGCCGCCCGCATGAGGTCGGGGCAGGAATATAGCGTCGGCTACGTCGTCGACGGCCAGCCTCGGTCGGTCAAGGTCTGGAAGCTGATGGATCTGAAACGTGATCGGGTGGACCCGGCCAAGGTGGATATTCCGCCTTGGACGCAAATCTACTCGCACTCACGGACTGACTGGGTCGATCGCCAGAACGCCAAGCAATGCGCGGCGTGCGGGCGGACGGACCGGCCTTGTCATGTTCATCACGTAGAAGGGCTTGCCGATGTTGCGCATAGTGGGTTCGTCACGATGATGAAGGCCGCACGGGCGCGCAGGACGAAAGTCCTATGCGATCTGTGTCACGCCGACACTCACCGGGGACGCCTGCCCGATAGCCGGAATATGGATGGTATTATCGCAGCGGAGAGCCGCATGCAGTGAAAGCTGCACGTGCGGTTCGGCGGGGGGATCAGGGCTGACTCTCTGAGCAGCACCAATCCTACCCGACTG
>NZ_LARW01000025.1 GCF_000971055.1 Sphingomonas sp. SRS2 | reverse complement strand
GCTCTCTCCAGGCGGGGACAACAACAACACGGCCGCCTCGGCGGCCTCTTTGTTCCCGCGAGCGATCGTAGCCCATCAGGGGCGAGACGCCAGCATGGCGGCTCGATCGGAGCTGCGAAGCGAAGATAGAACGCGGCCCGTAGGGGCGCGTCCAACCCTTGACGATCGGATCAATGGTAACATATATGGAACTTATGGTACTAAAAGAGTATGAGGACGGGGAAGGGCGAAGCCCGTTCGGACTCTGGTTCACCGCGCTGGATGCGGTAGCGGCCGCAAAGGTGACGGTGGCGCTCAACAAGGTAAAACGTGGCGCGCTTTCCAACGTCAAACCGGTGGGAGAGGGCGTCTCCGAATACAGGATCGATTTCGGACCTGGCTATCGCGTCTATTTCGGCATGGATGGCCAAACCCTCGTTATCCTCCTGAGTGGTGGAACGAAAAAGCGCCAGCAGCGTGACATCGACACCGCCAAGTCGCTGTGGGCAGACTACAAGGCGCGCAAGAAAGGAAGATCGTGATGGCTCTCACTCGCAACTTCAAGGATACCGTGCGTGCGCGTGTTCAAGCGGACCCGGCATTTCGCTCGGCGCTCCTCACCGAAGCCGTCAATGCCTTCCTCCTAGGTGATATCGACACGGGAAAGGCAGTCCTTCGCGACTACATTAAGGCGACGGTGGGTTTCGAGGAACTGGCCGAACAAACCGGAAGGCCGTCCAAGAGCCTGATGCGGATGTTCAGCCCGGCGGGCAATCCGGCTGCCGACAACCTGTTCTCGGTCATCAGCACGCTACAACGCGCATCGGGCGTAACACTGGAAGTTCGCGCCGCGTGATTTGAATCGTGAAAACGACAATTTTCCTCTTTCGTTCTCATCGGCCATGACTCATAGAATCGTCATGCCGATCGCGCGGGAACATCGCTGGCTCTACCCGATCGACTGGCGCGAGCTGTCCGACGTCGTCCGGTTTCGCCGCGCCAAGGGGCGCTGCGAGCACTGCCGCCGCCCGCACGGCCGCGACGTGCTGCATTTAGGGAATGGCGTCTGGTGGGACGAGGACGCGGCAAGCTGGCGCGACGGGCGGGGCAGGGGGGTTCGCCGCCTGCCGACGCCGGACGAGCTGGCGCGAGCGCAGCCTGGATTTGTCGGCATCGATCCGCCCGCCCATGTGCGGATCACGCATGTGGTCCTCGCCAGCGCGCACCTGAACCACGATCCCGGCGACAACCGGCCGCGCAACCTCGCCGCGCTTTGCCAGCGCTGCCACATGGTCCACGACGCGACCGAACATCGCCGGCGCCGGTGGCGCAACTCCTTCCGACTGCGCGCAATCGGCGACCTGTTCGCCTGACTGCGTGCCGTAGGACCGGCCTAAAGGGTTGGATGGGTGGGACAAAGACGCGGCCGGCGAAGAGACGGCCTCCTAGGCCGGTTGGCTAAGCGAGCTGCGTCCGCCGGGTATGTGGCGATAGAGCGTCGATGGCTGCACCCCAAGCTGCTGCGCGGGCTCTGTTGCAAAGATTGGCGGCAGTCAGAGGTAGGCTGTCGCTCTGCGCCGATCAGGCGGCTGCTGCGAAATGGTGGTTGAGCATGCCCATGGCCTCCGTCAGCGCCGAGGGCCCAATGCCAAAA
>NZ_LARW01000024.1 GCF_000971055.1 Sphingomonas sp. SRS2 | reverse complement strand
GATAGCGCCGATGGCTGGACGGCATATGTTCGGGCACCGTGGTATGCCGTCCATTGCCGCTGCCACGCATGTGAACCGCGATGCGCTCGCCGCCGAGGAAGATCTCGACGGTGCGCGCGGTGAAGCGGGCCTCGACCTCACGGCGGGCGAAGCGATACGGCACCGAGTAATGGTGATGATCGAGGGCGATATGGTAATCGAGCCCGACACGGCATCGCTTCCACTCCGCATGGACCCAAGGCTCGGCGGGCAGCGGCTTGAGATTGGGCGCGTCGACTTCCTCAAACAACTGGCGGCGGGTGCGACCAAACTGGCGAAGAACCCGCATCTCATTGAGATCAGTGAGGCACTCGGCGATAGCGGCGTTGAGCTCAGCCAGGCTGTAGAAGACACGGTTGCGCAGTCGGCCTAGCACCCAGCGTTCGACGATGCCGACGCAGGCTTCAACCTTCGCCTTATCGCGCGGCCTCCGGGGCCGCGCCGGCAACACGGCCGTCCCGTAATGACGGGCCATGTCATTGTAGCTGCGGTTCAGCATCGGATCAAAGTGGCAGGCCTTGATCACCGCCACCTTCGCGTTGTCGGGCACCAGCAACTGAGTGACACCGCCAAAGAAGGCGAAGGCGGCATTATGCCCCTCGATCCAGTCGGCAAACTGTTCCGTCCAGGTCGCACAAGCGAATGACAGGCTTGAGCCGCCCAGCACCGCGACGAACAGATGGGCGTCGCGGATCTCGCCGGTTCGGCGGTCGATCACGACGGGCACTGTGTCGCCGGCGTAATCGACGAACAGCTTCTCGCCGCCGGCATGGCTCTGACGCATCACCAGTGACAGCCGCCCCTCCCAGCGCCGGAATAGGTCACACCAACGGCTGTAGCGATATCCGTCAGGTTGAGCGGCGATATACTCTTCCCACAAGACCTGCAGCGTCACGTGTTTGCGCTTTAACTCGCGCGCGACCGTCGACCAGTCCGGTTCCGGCTGCTTGCGACGTCCGGGCTTCACGCCCGGAATACCGTACAGCTTGGCCTCCAACTCCGTATCGGTCATGCTATCGGGAACCGGCCACGCAAGACCTGCCAGCCTCAACCGCCTGATCGTGTCCCTAACCGTCGTTGGACCCACGCCAGTGCGCTCGCCAACAACTCTTGTGGAAAGCCCGGCATCCAGGCTCAAATGCAATATCTCGCGCACTTGGCGCATCGAAACCCTCCTCGTCGGCATCCATCCCTCCGGTCGCTATGCGACCGCAGAAATGACCCAACGATCAGGTTCTCCACATCTCAAACTGCGCGCGATCACCTCGGAATGCTGCGCGCACAATTCGCGGAACACTGCGCGCCATTAAATCGGAAGCCCGCGCGCCATCAAATCGGAATGGTGCGCGCGATCACCTCGGAATCCGCA
>NZ_LARW01000023.1 GCF_000971055.1 Sphingomonas sp. SRS2 | reverse complement strand
TGACCGGCCCCCACCGAGTGGTCCGAGCGGATTGTTAGTGCATTGACGCCTCCATCTCCAGTGTTGGCCGTAGGTGGAGCGAAGCGGAACCGGAGGGCGACACTGGAGATGGAACGGCCTCCGGCGCGGGCGGTCGATACCCGAGCGAGCTATGCGGCCGGACGGTGTTGTAATGTCGCCGCCACGCTTCGATCAGGATCCGGGCCTCGGCTAGCGAGTAGAAGATCTCGCCGTTGAGCAGTTCATCGCGCAGCGACCCGTTGAACGATTCACAATAGCCATTTTCCCATGGCGATCCGGGCGCAATGTAGAGCGTCTTCACGCCGACCTTGGCCAGCCATTCTTGTACCGCCGTAGCGATAAACTCCGGGCCATTGTCGGATCTGATATGCGCTGGTGGCCCGCGCGTGACGAACAGTTCGGCCAGCGCCGCCAGCACATCGTCGCTCTTAAGCTTGCGCGCCACGGGCAACGCCATGCACTCCCGGCTCGCCTCGTCGATGATCGACAGGATACGGTATTTACGCCCATCGTGCGTCCGCCCCTCAACAAAGTCGTAGGACCAGACATGGCCAGGATACTCGGGCCGAAGCCGGATGCACGATCCGTCGTTCAGCCACAGCCGCCCGCGCTTCGGCTGCCTTTGCGGCACCTTGAGCCCCTCGCGTCGCCAGATGCGCTCGACCCGCTTGCGGTTCACATGCCACCCCGCATCGCGCAGCAACGCCGTCACCCGGCGATAGCCATAACGACCATATTGCCGCGCCAGCGCAATGATATCCTCGGTGAGAGCCGCTTCGTCATCTGCCCCGCGAGGCGCTTTGCGCTGTGTCGATCGGTATTGCCCGAGCACACGGCACAGCCGCCGCTCGGACACCGGCATCATCGTTCTGATGTGGTCGATACAGCGCCTGCGACGCGCGGGGCTCAGAAGTTTCCCCGGGCGGCCTCCTGCAGGATTAGCTTGTCGAGCGTCAGATCCGAGATCGCGCGGCGAAGCCGCACATTCTCTTTCTCCAGGTCCTTCATCCGACGCGCCTGATCGGTCTTCAGGCCACCATATTCCTTACGCCACCGGTAATAGGTCTGCTCGCTGACCGCGATCCGCCGACACGCCTCCGCAGTCGTGGCGCCCTGCGCCAGCACAACCTCAGCTTCACGCAGCTTGCCAATGATCTCTTCCGGGCGATGCTTCTTGCTCGGCATTCCTTGTCTCCTTCGTCATCCAAAATATCATCAATTTTGGACCACTCAGAAGGGGGCAGATCA
>NZ_LARW01000022.1 GCF_000971055.1 Sphingomonas sp. SRS2 | reverse complement strand
GCTGGCCCGCACCCACCTGGTCAACGCTGCCACCGTGATGATGGCGGCCACCAAAACGTTCAGTTCGCTTAAGGACTGGGGCGTGCGGCTGTCGAAGAAGATCGGCTTCCACAAAGCGCGCATCGCCGTCGCCCGCAAGCTCGCGATCATCATGTTCGGGTTGTGGCGCGACGGCACGCATTTCCAGTTCAAGGCCGATACCGTCGTTGCGCATCGGGAGATGATGCAGGCAGCGCGGGGTTAACCAGTTCCACCGTGAGAACGGCTGGAAAGATCCTCCCGGGAGGCGGAGGGATCGGGGACTCCGGTTATAACATTAGGGCAGCAATGACCCTGAGCTACGGTTGATGGAGCCCCACCCTTCGATACGAGTGCCCATATTGAGGCGTGCGAGCCACATGGATCTCGATCCATCGCACGACCCCGAAGAGACTGTTGCACTCCGGGAAGATCACCCCAGCCCTTGCTCGAAAGGCCAAGGCATGATCTGATTATCGTGACGGCATTGCCGCGCACCCCGAAGCGGGGACCTCAGCTAGAGAAT
>NZ_LARW01000021.1 GCF_000971055.1 Sphingomonas sp. SRS2 | reverse complement strand
CCTTGTAGATCCGCCGATCCAAGGCGCCCTTTGCCTGGCTTTCCTTGATGATCGCCGCCAGTTTGTCCTTGCCGGCGATTGGGAAAATGACATCGCAGATGCGCCCGGATGGATCGTCGATCGAAGCGCTGGCAATCTCGACCAGGAGTCGCTCCTTGCCATAGACCCGCTCGATGTCTTTCGCGATATCGCCCACCACCTTGCGTTTCGAGCGCGATCCGATCTTATGGACCGTCTCGATCAGCAGGTCGACCATCGCATCCGTAAGCTGAGCTTCCCGCGCCATCAGATAAACGGCATAGAGCCCGAGCTGGCGCGCCGGTACATGCCGGCGCATCTCCGAGGCTTTCTCGCCGGCAACCCGGCGAACGATCTGATCGACCCATGCCTTGCCCGTGACCGATAGGAAATCTCGGGGAAGAGCAAGCCGTTGGATAAAGGCGAGTTTGGCGGTCACGCCAAGAATGTTTTCGAGCGTCGCCTGACCTGCATCCCCCTTCATCGTGTTGAAGCCGGTCGGGCCATCGGGATCGGCGAGCGAGGCTTCCAGCAAGGCGACCGCATCCGGCGCAAGCCGATCGCGGACTCGGGCCAACAGGGCCTCCAGATAGAGGTGTCGTTGCGAACGGACGAGGCGTTCCAGCTCCTTGCGCGACGGCCCATAGATACGGCGGTCGCGGCACCACAGGAAAACATGCTCGAGCATGGCATTGATCGGCTGCCCGCCCGCACAAAGATCGTCGGAAATCCACCTCGACAACGCCCTGCGATCCGTCTGCGTCATACGGCGGAACCCGAGATGCCGCAAAATCTCCGCGCAATGCCGGCGGGCGGTGCGCCCGGAAAAATCATAGTGGTTCACGGATTTGGCATCGAGACCAAGTTGCTCCGCCAGATACAAGACACCGTCGGAGGGTATCGACGCATGATCCGGCACAAAGAAGCCATGCCCGGCGAAAAATCTAAGCTGAACCGCCAATCCCAGTCGTGCCGTCTCCGCTTTGCCGGTCACGAACGCGATGTCCGAAAAACTCAGGCTCCAGGAGCCGATCAGATCCCCACTCGAAACGCCAAGGCTCATAACGCCGCTCCCTTATCGGAGCGGAACGTCGTTCCTCGCATGGGCGATCGTCAACAACAACCAGCCCGTTCCCGACGTGTTCTCCAAGATGACCAAAATCGCAGCTTCGGGCCGACTGGGCC
>NZ_LARW01000020.1 GCF_000971055.1 Sphingomonas sp. SRS2 | reverse complement strand
CTCATAACGCCGCTCCCTTATCGGAGCGGAACGTCGTTCCTCGCATGGGCGATCGTCAACAACAACCAGCCCGTTCCCGACGTGTTCTCCAAGATGACCAAAATCGCAGCTTCGGGCCGACTGGGCCATGATGGCGCGGCGGGCTGTGCTGGGGCTTTCGCAAGCGCCGCTGCATTGCTGCTCTGTGGTTGCGAGAGAACCGATACCCTCCGCTACCGGATGACCGTCGAAGTGGAGACGCCGACAGGTGTGCGCTCCGGTTCGAGCGTCATCGAAACGACGATCACCAAAGGACCGCGAACGGGCCAAGGAAGCGGGATCACCTCCAAAATGAGGGGCGAGGCCGTGGCCGTCGATCTCGGCAGCGGCCAGACGCTGTTCGCCCTGCTGAACGGCGATCGTCAGGCTGCTAGTGACTACCATGCCAATCTGCTGGGCAATGCGCTCCGGGCAGGAGGCAAGTCCGATCCACCTATGCCGCGTTCCTTCAGAGGGCATAGCGTGGATGGTACGCTAAACAACGCTAAGGGCGAACAATCAGCGAACGCTTACGCGACGCGGCTATTCGGCGGCAGATTGAGGGCCTTGCGGCCAGCGGAAGCGGCAGCTCGATCCCAGAGGAAATCGCCGGAGAAGGCAATATGCTCCCAACCCACGGGAGATGTATGGGCAAGGAGATCGTCAGGCACTGCGACCGATGTTGATCGGAGATGCTGGGCGGCGGGCTCTGTTGCAAAAATCGTGAAGCTTGAGCATGCTTGGCGGAGATTGGACGGACGGAACGATGACGGATTTCAAGTGGCGCCATTTCCAGGGTGATGTGATCCTGTGGGCGGTGCGCTGGTATTGTCGCTATCCGATCAGCTATCGCGACCTTGAGGAAATGCTGGCGGAACGCGGCATTTCGGTCGACCATACGACGATCTATCGCTGGGTCCAGTGCTACGCCCCGGAGATGGAGAAGCGGCTGCGCTGGTTCTGGCGGCGTGGCTTTGATCCGAGCTGGCGCCTGGATGAAACCTACGTCAAGGTGCGGGGCAAGTGGACCTACCTGTACCGGGCAGTCGACAAGCGGGGCGACACGATCGATTTCTACCTGTCGCCGACCCGCAGCGCCAAGGCAGCGAAGCGGTTCCTGGGCAAGGCCCTGCGAGGCCTGAAGCACTGGGAAAA
>NZ_LARW01000002.1 GCF_000971055.1 Sphingomonas sp. SRS2 | reverse complement strand
TTTGCTTCTGATCCAGTCCAGGGCCGCCAGCACCGGACGCCACACGGCGTTGTTCGACCGAACCTCCAGTCCCGAAAGCAGGCTTGGCAGCATCCGGCGATAATGATTGCCCCATGCCCTCCGCATCCCCTTGTAGATCCGCCGATCCAAGGCGCCCTTTGCCTGGCTTTCCTTGATGATCGCCGCCAGTTTGTCCTTGCCGGCGATTGGGAAAATGACATCGCAGATGCGCCCGGATGGATCG
>NZ_LARW01000019.1 GCF_000971055.1 Sphingomonas sp. SRS2 | reverse complement strand
CGGTCGGGCTACGCCCTCCCTACGCCGCGCTCAGCGCAAGCTGGCGCCTCACAACAACGTTACCCGATCCCGCAAGGGGGTCCCTTTTAGACGCCTATCGGGGGTCCCGTTTGCACGCCGATTGACAGATACGTCGGGATCCTCAAGATCGCGGCCAATTGTAAAGGCAATTTCCGCCTCGGCTTTGGGGTGAATGACCTGCGCCGAATCGAGCACGCCTCCGTCAGGAATTTCCATGTCCGCAAACAGCGCGCCGAAATCGGGTTGGTCGACACCGAGCTGCCGGCGGACCGAATCTGCCGTCAGGCCGATCTTGCGGCCGACCAGCTTACGCCCCAAAGACTGCCAATGCCGGGTGTTTATGGCCTGGACGGCGTAAGCGCCTTCGGCATCAAGAGGGTCGAGGAAATCCCGCAAGGGTGCGATTGGAGGGCCGCGATACGCATCGCGTAGCATCCGTGCCACGAGGTCAAGGTTTCTGCTCATAGGGAAACCACTATGCAACACAGCAGGGCCAGGGCAATCTCGCCTTGCCACAACTTCCCACGATGTGGGATAAAGTCGCATGAGCCTTGGTCGGACATCGCCGCCATTATCCGTCGACAAGTCACTTGCCCTGCTCGTCCAGGTTCTTGAGGGTGACTTTGCATCGATGTCCGCCTTGGCGTCGGCTGCGGGGCTACCTCTCTCAACGGCACATCGGCTTTTGACAGGTCTCCAACATGCGGGCTTCATCGTCCCGGTTAGTCGCGGTCGTTATATCAGCGGCCCAACATTGCGGCGGCTGGCTCGGCCCGAGAACGACACGAACAGGATTTTCGTGCAGATCGCTGCCCCGATCCTGGCAAAGCTATCGCGTCGCACCTGTCGCGTCTGTCACTTGGGCGTGCTGGAAGATGGCATGATGACCTATCTGATCAAGGAGGGCGATGCCCAGGATCACACTTTGTCGCGCCAAGGGATGCAGCTCGAGGCGTATTGCACCGGCCTGGGAAAAGCATTGCTTGCTCATATGCCGGAGACCAAGCGCGATGATTACCTTGGCGCGCTCTAACCTGAAGTGCAACACCCGAATTTGATAGGGTGTACCGATGGGAAATCACTACAGCCAGTTGAGTATGGACGAACGCAACGAGATTCAACGGAGCCGGAATATGGGATTGAGTTGT
>NZ_LARW01000018.1 GCF_000971055.1 Sphingomonas sp. SRS2 | reverse complement strand
ATCTCAAACTGCGCGCGATCACCTCGGAATGCTGCGCGCACAATTCGCGGAACACTGCGCGCCATTAAATCGGAAGCCCGCGCGCCATCAAATCGGAATGGTGCGCGCGATCACCTCGGAATCCGCAGGCTGTGTGCGACGTGCAAGATCCGGATTACGGAGGGCGAAGTCGATCATGGCGAGGCTTCGACCTTCGCACTGATGGATTTCGAACGGGACGAGGGGCTGGCCCTGGCCTGCTGCGCCCAGTTGGTGAGTGACCTCGTGATCGAGGCGGAGATCGAGCAGGATCCCGACGCGCAAGATATCCCGGTGGAGGATTTTTACGCGGAAGTCATCGGCATCGAGCAGGTGACGCCCACAATCCGCGCGATCAAATTCAAGCTCGACCGAGCGCTGCAATTTCAGGCCGGGCAATATGTGAATCTTGATATCCCGGGGAAGGACAGGACGACCCGGGCCTTTTCCCTCGCCAACGATCCGGCCAGCGGTGACGAAATCGAGCTCAACATCCGCAAGGTTCCGGGCGGTCGTGCAACCACTTGGCTGCACGAGGAGATTGCGGAGGGCGACCGGCTCTGTTGCAAAAATCGTGAAGCTTGAGCATGCTTGGCGGAGATTGGACGGACGGAACGATGACGGATTTCAAGTGGCGCCATTTCCAGGGTGATGTGATCCTGTGGGCGGTGCGCTGGTATTGTCGCTATCCGATCAGCTATCGCGACCTTGAGGAAATGCTGGCGGAACGCGGCATTTCGGTCGACCATACGACGATCTATCGCTGGGTCCAGTGCTACGCCCCGGAGATGGAGAAGCGGCTGCGCTGGTTCTGGCGGCGTGGCTTTGATCCGAGCTGGCGCCTGGATGAAACCTACGTCAAGGTGCGGGGCAAGTGGACCTACCTGTACCGGGCAGTCGACAAGCGGGGCGACACGATCGATTTCTACCTGTCGCCGACCCGCAGCGCCAAGGCAGCGAAGCGGTTCCTGGGCAAGGCCCTGCGAGGCCTGAAGCACTGGGAAAA
>NZ_LARW01000017.1 GCF_000971055.1 Sphingomonas sp. SRS2 | reverse complement strand
CGATGAAGACCCGTGCCGCAGTCGCGTTTGAGGCGAAGAAGCCTTTGGAGATCGTGGAGCTGGACCTTGAGGGTCCGAAGGCGGGCGAGGTCCTGGTCGAGATCATGGCGACCGGCATCTGCCACACCGACGCCTATACGCTCGACGGCTTCGACAGCGAGGGGATCTTCCCCTCGGTGCTGGGACATGAGGGCGCGGGGGTGGTGCGCGAGGTCGGCCCCGGGGTGACCTCGGTCAAGCCGGGCGACCATGTCATCCCGCTCTACACCCCCGAATGCCGGCAGTGCAAAAGCTGCCTGAGCGGCAAGACCAACCTGTGCACCGCGATCCGCGCCACCCAGGGCAAGGGGCTGATGCCCGACGGCACGAGCCGGTTCAGCTACAAGGGCCGGACGATCTTCCATTATATGGGCTGCTCGACCTTTTCGAACTTCACGGTGCTGCCCGAGATCGCGGTGGCGAAGATCCGCGAGGACGCGCCGTTCCAGTCGAGCTGCTATATCGGCTGCGGCGTCACCACCGGCATCGGCGCGGTGGTCAACACCGCCAAGGTTCAGGTCGGCGACAACGTCGTCGTCTTCGGGCTGGGCGGGATCGGCCTGAACGTGCTGCAGGGTGCGCGGCTGGCGGGTGCGAACAAGATCATCGGCGTCGACATCAATCCCGACCGTGAGGAATGGGGCCGCAAGTTCGGGATGACCGACTTCCTCAACAGCAAGGGGATGAGCCGCGAGGAGGTGGTGGCGCAGATCGTGCTGCTGACCGATGGCGGGGCGGACTATACGTTCGACGCGACCGGCAACACCGAGGTGATGCGCACCGCGCTAGAAGCGTGCCACCGCGGCTGGGGCACCAGCATCATCATAGGCGTGGCCGAGGCGGGCAAGGAGATCGCGACCCGTCCGTTCCAGCTGGTGACCGGCCGCAACTGGCGCGGCACCGCGTTCGGCGGAGCCAAGGGCCGCACCGACGTGCCGAAGATCGTCGACATGTACATGACCGGCAAGATCGAGATCGACCC
>NZ_LARW01000168.1 GCF_000971055.1 Sphingomonas sp. SRS2 | reverse complement strand
GTTTTCTGCAAACTCAAAGAGTTCAAGCGCATCGCCATGCGCGCCTGCAAAACCGATCTAAGCTTCTCCGCAATGATCTACCTCGCCGCAGCCGTCATCAACTCGCGATGAATCCCCACAACCCCTAGAGCTTCCCGGTCAGCACCGCGAGGCTGGCCCGCTCGTTGCTGCGCAGCGCCTTCGGCTCGCCGGGCACATTCTCGATCCACCTGCCCGCCTTGGCCATGTCGATGAAGGCCGGCGCGACATAGGATTTGCGGCACACCGCCGGCGTGTTGCCAAGCTGGCGGGCAACCTCCTCCAGCAGCGTCTTTACCGATGTCCGCCGCCCCCGCGACAGCATCCCCGCCGCCACCGCGCAGGCGCGCCAGGTGCGGAAGGTCTTGGCCGTGCCGGCGCCGTCGGTCAGTTCGCAGATCCATTGGTTGATGTCGGCGGCACGGACGCGCAGACCCGATCGCGTAGCGAAAAGGTCGCCCGCTCCCGAGGTTTTGAGTTCGGCCAGCGCGGCGGCGAGCGCCGCATCCTTGCCCGACAGCTCGGCGCGGATGCCGTGCTTGCCGTAGAAGCACAGGTGGATCTCATCGCCGTTTATCCGCGCGTGGCGATTGAGCAGCGTCGTCGCGCCGAAGCTGCCGCGCGCCGCCGAATCGGTGGAGCCGACCCGAATCGCGAAACCATCGAGCAGCCGCACCGCCGCCGCCCGCGCCCGCTCCCAGGGATCCTGGCTCCGCAGCGCGCGGCGGACCGCTGCGCGGACATGCGGCAGGTGCTTCGCGAACTCGGGGAGCCCCGCGAACTTCTCCTCATCGCGCATCTCGCGCCAGGCGGTGTGATAGCGATATTGTTTGCGTCCGGCGGCATCGAGCCCGGTCGCCTGAACCGGGGCATCGGCGTCGGGATTGATCCACACCTTGCGCCAGGCGGGCGGGATGCCGAGCTGGAGGATGCGCATCCGCTCCTCGACATCGCTGACCGTCGATCCGTCCGCCGCCACGAACCGCCACCCCCGCCCGCGCCGCATCCGGCCGATGCCGGGGGCAGAGTCGATCGTGTCGAGCTGTTCGATGGGGCGGTGCTGCATGGAGATGGGAGAACGCCGCGCGCGGAAAAAGGGTGCGGAGCCTGTCCATATATTGTCGCCCGGCGGGGGCGAGGCGACGAGTATCTATTCGCCGAGATCGTCGGGGAGCGGATCGCGGCCCGAGATCCGCCGCGCCAGCGCCTCGGCGTCGGTCAGGTTCCAGCGGCCCGGAATCTCGATCACACCCGAGGTCAGCGGCTTGCGGATCAGCTCGGCGCCGAGCGTCTTGCCATCGAGCGCCACCGTCAGCGGCTTGCCGACGAGCGCAGCGCTGATCCTGCCGAGCCGTTCCGCCGCCGCGGGGGTAAGCGTCAGCATGATGCCGACCTTGGCGTTGATGTCGGGCAGCGCGCGGGCGTCGAGCACGTCCGACACCGCAAATGCCTCGCCGGCGATCGTCAGCGCGCCGGTGGCGAACGGCGTCGCTGCGGGCGGGGCGGCTCCGACGGGTGCGGCCAGCGGGATGGCAGCGATCAGCAGCAACAGGGCCAGCCGCGCGCTCATGCGTAGCGCTCGGCGGTCGACCGGATCAGCGTGATCATGTTCGGAATCCCCTGAGTGCGGTTTGAGCTGAGCTGGTTCTTCAGGTCGAACGGCGCGAGCGCGGCGGCGATGTCGGTGTCGCGAATCTCGGCGGCGGGCTTGTCCTGAACGGTCAGCAGCACGAGCGCGATGATCCCCTTGGTGATCGCGGCGTTGCTGTCGGCAAGGAAGTGCAGCGTCTTGTCGCCGCGGACCGTGGGATAGACCCACACCGCCGCCGAACAGCCGCGCACCAGCGTCGCATCGGTCTTGAGCGCATCGGGCATCGGCTCCAGCGCCTTGCCGAGATCGATCAGCAGGCGGTAGCGGTCGTCGGCATCGAGGAATTCATATTCGTCGATGATGTCGGCGAAATGGGCGGGCTCGGTCATGGGGAGCGCGACTAGTGCATTTTGCACTTCTCGTCATCCCAGCTTTCGCCGGGATGATGGTGGACGGAGATCAGAGATCCACCCAGGCCGCGATCGCCTCGAGCTTGCGGACGCGCTCCTTGAGGTCGGCGAGCTCGATCCGCGCGGCGGGCGAAGGGCCGCTGGGCGTTGCGGCTGCGTGGTGATGGCCTGCGAGCTTCATCCGCTCGAGTTCCAGCCAGCCGCGCCAGCCGCTCAGCGCGGTCCAGGCCAGCACGGCGACGCCGATCAGGCCCGCGCCGCTGATGGTCAGCCAGAAGATGGGATCCTGCATGGTCCTGCTTCCTTCCTGTTCTTGCTCAGTCGCGATTCCGGAGCGCCTCGATCTCGCGATCGAGCGTCAGGCCACGGTCATTTTCGGTGGCGATCCGCTCAAGGACGGCGACCCGCTCCTTGAGCGTCCGCAGTTCGTCGCGGAGCCGCTGGTTTTCGGCATCGTCGGCCGGGCGGACGAACTCGTCACCCTTGCGGTTGCGGACAACGCCATATTTGGCGCGGAAGATGCTGGCGATTGCGGTGATCGCGACGATCAGCACCACCATTTCGAAGGGATTCATCCGGAGTCTCCGAAATCAGATTGGGTCAGTTGATCGGCTGGTCGCGCAGCCGGTCGATCTCATCGGCCAGCACCGTCGACCGATCGGTCAATATGCGTTCGAGAACGGCGACCCGCTGTTCGAGCCGCTCGGTCTTGGCCGCATATTGCGCGGCCTTCTCGGCGGTGTCGGCGGACATCGCACCGATCTGCTTCTCCTTGAGGGCGAGCCATTTCTTGGCAACCCCGCCGAGGATGGCGATGATCGGAATGCTGAGAAAGATGAAGGCGAAGATATTGTCCATGTTCAACCCCTGAACCCTGAGCCAGACCCTGCTTACAACAGTGTCGGTTGATCTTTTCGACAAACGACGTGCTCGCTTCGACCGATGTCATGAAGCCTGACGCAGCCGTCGCCTCGATTGCCTCAGCGAAGCGCGTCGATCTCGCGGGCCAGCGCCGAATTATGGCTGGTCACATGCGTCTCGATGTCGGCGATGCGGCGGTCGATGTCGCGGAACTTGGCGCGGACGTCGCGGACCGTGGCGCCGGGCCGGGCCCGCACCGTCTGCCAGAACTTCTCATCCTCGCGGCTGGTGCCGTAAAACTCACCGGGCTTGTCGCTGGCGAGCCAGTTGGTGACAAGATAGGCCAGTATCGTCCAGCCCGAGGTCATGAAGGTGAGGATCACGACGCCGACCCGGATCAGGGTCACATCAAACCCTGTATAGTCAGCCAGCCCGGCGCAAACGCCCAGCCATTTGCGGTTACGCTTGTCGAGGTAGAATTTGGTGCGACGAGCGGACATTGCGAACTTCCCTTCCTGTTATCTGTAGCGGCCAGCGATCAATTCTCGCGGCGCCAGTCCTCATCACGGCTGCGCTCGGCTGCCTGGCGGGGGCGCCAGGCCGGATCCTGGCTGTCCAGGATCCGTTCCAGCGTGCCGAGCCGTTCATCAAGGCGTCGAGCCATGTCGTGCATGTCGTCGAGCAGCCGCTCGTCCTCGACCGTCAGGCCGCCATTCTTCTTCCACTGGGTGACATAGTGGAAGATCAGCCAGGGCAGTCCGATGAAGAGGATGCCGACGACGACGATCGGGACGAGCGTGTCTTCCATCGGATCAGGCCCCCTTGCCTGCGATATTAGCCTTCAGCGCGGCGAGCTCGGCATCCACTTTGTCGCTCGATCGCAGCTCGGCGATCTCCTCGTCGAGGGTCTTCGGCGCGGCGCCCATGCCCGCCGCGTCGGCGCGGCCTTCGGCATAGTCGACCCGGCGTTCGAGCAGCTCGAAGCGCGAGAAGGCGTCGTCGATCTTCGGGCCGGCATACATCTCGCGCATCTTCGCGCGGTTATTTGCCGATTCGAGGCGGGTGACGATGCTGTTCTGCCGGGCGCGCGCCTCGCGCAGCTTGCCCTGCAATTTGGAGATATCGCCCTCGGATGCCCTGAGCGATTCATCGAGCAGCGCGATCTCTTCGTTGAGCTGCTCGGCCAGGTCGGCGGCCTTCTGCTTCTCGGTCAGCGCCGCCTTGGCGAGGTCCTCGCGGTCCTTCGACAATGCGAGCTCGGCCTTTTCCAGCCAGTTGGCCTGGACCGTGTCGAGCTTGGCGATCTGCCGGCGGAGCTCTTTCTGGCCGGCGATCGTGCGCGCCGCGGAGGCGCGCACCTCGACCAGCGTCTCCTCCATCTCGAGGATGATCATGCGGATCATCTTCGCCGGGTCTTCCGCCTTGTCGAGCAGGTCGGTGACATTGGCGGCGATGATGTCTCGGGTGCGGGAGAAAATCCCCATATTCAGGCTCCTTATAACGCTCGATACTGCTTGGTTGGGGGAAGCGTCCGCCCCGTCAGCTTAATAGCTTCGGACCCGGACGCCATGCTTTACTTGGCGATCTGGACGACCTGTACGGTCGCCACATCGGCGCGGGCCGGGGCGACGGCGCCCAGCACGCAGATGGTGGAAAGGATCGCCGCGCCGACCGTCGAAACGGTGATGCGCTGGAGGTCGACCTTATCGAACTTGAACATCTGACTATTCCCTACTGGCGTTTCGATCCCGGCTGGCCCGGTGTTGCCAGTTATATTGCAGGGACCGTGCCAATTTCAGAATTGGCGAAAATCCGGGACTTTCCGGCCGGACGCACCGGACTGGCACGATTTTCTATTGCCAAGACTTGGGAAAATTTGCCAACTCTCGGCTGTGGAACGCGAAGCGCAATTCATCGGCCAGTCCTATGCCTTTCTCGACTCGGTTGAGCGGGCGAGCCGCGCCGCCGGGCTCAACCGCCCGGTTCTGGTGATCGGCGAACGCGGCACCGGGAAGGAGCTGGTCGCCGAGCGCCTCCACCGCCTGTCGCCGCGCTGGGACCAGCCGCTGGTGACGATGAACTGCGCGGCACTGCCCGAAAATCTGATCGAGGCCGAGCTGTTCGGCCATGAAGCGGGCGCCTTTACCGGCGCCACCAAGGTGCGGGTCGGCCGTTTCGAGGAAGCGCATGGCGGCACGCTGTTCCTCGACGAACTTGCGACATTGTCGATGGGTGCGCAGGAGCGGCTGCTGCGCGCGGTAGAATATGGCGAGGTGACGCGGATCGGATCGTCACGACCGATACGGGTCGACGTCCGCATCGTCGCCGCGACCAACGAGAACCTGCCCGAACTGGTCGAAAAGGGCCGCTTCCGTGCCGACCTGCTCGACCGGCTGTCCTTCGAGGTGGTGACGCTGCCGCCGTTGCGCGTCCGCGAGGGCGACGTGCCGGTGCTGTCCGAGCATTTCGCGCGGCGCATGGCATCCGAACTCGGCTGGCCGCACTGGCCGGGCTTCAGCGCCGCTGCGTCGCAGACGCTCGCCGATCACGACTGGCCCGGCAATGTCCGCGAACTACGCAATGTCGTGGAACGCGCGGTCTATCGCTGGGACGATCCCGAGACCCCGGTCGACGCGATCCAGTTCGATCCGTTCGACAGCCCCTGGCGGCCGGCGGCCTCGCCGCCGTCCGCCGCTCCGGCCGCCACCGCGGCCGAGGCGTCGCTTCCCATGCCTGCGGCCATGACCGCGCCGGTGACGACCGCCGCCGCCCATCTCGATTGCGACGACTTCCGCGCTGCGGTGCTCGGTCATGAGAAGGCTTTGCTCGAAGCTGCGCTCAAGCGCTGCCGTTTCAACCAGCGCGCGACCGCGCTGGCGCTCAAGCTGAGCTATGACCAGCTCCGCCACGCGCTGCGCCGCCACGACCTGCTCGATCGGCAGGCATGACTCCGGCCGAGCGGCTCTTCGCGAGCTTCGACCGGCTCTACATCCTCAACCTGCCGGGCCGCGCCGACCGCCGCCACGAGATGGCCGGCGAACTCGCCCGGATCGGCGCCTCGCTCGACGATCCGCGCGTGCGACTTTTTCCCGCGCTTCGCCCCGCCGTTGCCGGCGGCTTCCCCAATATCGGCGCGCACGGTTGCTTCCTCAGCCATCTTGCAATGCTGCGCGAGGCGCGCGACCTCGGCTGCCACGCGATCCTGATCCTGGAGGATGATTGCGACTTCGCCGCCGGGATCGAGGCGCTGCTCCCGCCGGCGCTCGATCAACTCGACGTCCTGGGCTTCGATATCTTCTATGGCGGCTATGATCTGTCAGAGGGGCCTGGCGACGCCGATGCCGCTGCCACGCCGCTGATGCTTGCCGACTGCGCCGCGCCGGTACGCACTACCCATTTTCTGGGCTTCGGCCGCACCGCGATCGAGGCGCTCGTCCCCTATCTCGAAGCGATGCTCACGCGCCCGGCCGGTAGCGCCGAGGGCGGGCCGATGCATGTCGACGGCGCTTATAGCTGGTTCCGCGCCAGCCGTTGCGATCTGACCGCTTGGCTCGCGCGCCCGCCGCTCGGCCACCAGCGCCCGTCGCGCACCGATATCGCCCCGCCCGGCCCGCTTGATCGGCTACCCGGCCCGCTGCGGACCGCCGCGCGCTGGGCGAAGCGAGCGTGGATGCGGCGCTTCCCTTAATCGTCATAAGAAAAGGGCCGGAGACTTTCGCCCCCGGCCCCTTCTTCACGATGTCGGACGATGATCAGCCAAGATTGGCGTTGGTCATCGCATAGAGCATCGGAATCGACAGCAGCGTGTTGATCCGCGAGAAGATCATCGCGGTCTTCGCGGCCTTCGCCTTGGTGTCGGCGTCGGCTTCGACGAGGCCCAGCGCCTTCTTCTGGTTCGGCCAGATCACGAACCAGACGTTGAACGCCATGATCAGCGCCAGCCACATGCCGATGCCGATCAGGCGGTAATCGGCCTGCAGCACCATCGCCTGATGCAGATAACCGGTGATATAAGCGACCGCGAGACCGGTCAGCACGGTGAAGGCGGCGCCCCAGCGGAAGAAGAACAGCGCGTTGGGTGCGATATATTTCGACACGCCCGGCTTCAGCTCGGCAGGCACCGACGGCATGGTCGGGATCTGCACGAAGTTGAAGTAATAGAGCAGGCCGATCCACACGATGCCGAAGAAAACGTGCAGCCAGCGCAGCACATAGTTGAGCAACAGCGCCTGATCAGGGCCGAGATAGGCTATCAGAGCGATCGCGGCGACGAGGCCGGTAAGCAATACCAGATGTAGATTGCCGAAAAATTTGTCCATGGCGGGTCCCCTGCATGTTGCGTCCGCTCCCTTGCCATGCGGATCGCTTCAGCGCGCACCTTAGGAATCCGCGAATCGTTTGTCACACATAATGATGTCCCGAGCCCGCTTTACGACAGATATCAGGCAGAGCCGGACCCTTGCGCGCGCCGGATCGTTAACCCCTTGAATCGAATATTCCTATGGAGATGAACGACATGGCCTTTCAGCTTCCCCCGCTTCCCTTCGACCGGGCGGCGCTCGAACCGGTCTTGTCAGCCGAAAGCTTCGACTATCATCATGGCAAGCATCACAAGGCCTATATCGACAAGGTCAACGGCTGGATCGACGAGAAGGGCCTTGATGGGAAATCGCTGATCGAGGTGATCCGGCTCGCCAAGGACAGTGGCGACAAGCCGCTCGCGAATAACGCCGGCCAGATCTGGAATCACGATTTCTTCTGGCAATGTCTTGCCCCCGCCGGGTCGAGCAAACCCTCGGCGCAGCTAACCCAGCTGATCGACGCGGCGTTTGGCGGCCATGAAAAGATGCTCGAGAAGCTTGCCGAGGAGGCGGTGGGCCATTTCGGCAGTGGCTGGGCCTGGCTGGTGCTCGCCGGCGACGCGCTCAAGATCACCTCGCTGCACGACGGCGAGACTCCGCTGAGCCATGACGGCATCAAGCCGCTTCTCACCCTCGATGTGTGGGAACATGCCTATTATATCGACTATCGCAACGCGCGTCCGAAGTTTGCCGAGGCCGTGCTCGGCCAGGTAATCAACTGGGACTTCGTGTCGCGCAATATCGAGGGTGACGCCGCAGCGCAGGGCGATCTCGCGCAGGCGGCTTAGAGTTTGTTTCAGCGAAGCTGAAACGGCGGTACCGGCCCGCTCCCCCACCCAACCTCCCGATATATTACGCTGGATCGGGAGGTTGGGTGGGGAAGCGGACCGGTACCGCTTCCACGTAAGTGAAACAAACTCTAGGGGTTGTGGGGATTTAGGATTCACATTTTTGGGGAGATGTGATTCACACTTTGGATGGAACGCTTCGTACTGACCGACGCCCAGTGGGCAAAGATGGAACCGCATTGTCTGGGTAAGCCGACCGACCCGGGACGAAGCGGGAGGAACAACCGTCTATTTTTGGAGGCAGTGCTATGGATTGTCCGGACGGGCAGTCCATGGCGTGATCTGCCGAC
>NZ_LARW01000167.1 GCF_000971055.1 Sphingomonas sp. SRS2 | reverse complement strand
TTCTTCTGCAAACTCAAAGAGTTCAAGCGCATCGCCATGCGCGCCTGCAAAACCGATCTAAGCTTCTCCGCAATGATCTACCTCGCCGCAGCCGTCATCAACTCGCGATGAATCCCCACAACCCCTAGATGACGTCCTGTTCGACATGACCTGGATGATCACGCAGCGGAAGGCTCAGGTGGAAGCGGGTGGCGTCGATATCGAGCATGCCGCCGCTGGCAATCGCGAGATTGCGCACCAGCCGTAACGCGAAACCCAAGCCGAGCACGGGAGCATCAGGCCAATTGCCGTCAGGGTTGTAGCCGGGATCGAGCAACATCTTCTCGTCGCGGCCAATCAGCGCGCGGGGGCGCATGATAGTCAGCAGCAGATGGGTCGACCGGCGCGGGTCGCGTTGCAGGTCGACGCTGATCCGCTCCCCTTCCCCCGCCATCGCGATCGTCGCCGCGAGCAGGCGTGAAAGCATCCGCTCCACAGTGGGCGCGTCGACCGCCACCGGCGGCAAGGTCGAATCGATTCGAAAAGCGAGACCCGAAGCCCGCTCCCGGGCAACAGTCTCGAAATTGGCATGGAGCCGGGTCAATATTTCTGCGGCATCGACCGATACAAGGCCTGGCACAGGCTCCGAGGTGCGGGCCGAGGCGACGAGATCGAGATCCTCGACCGCGCTGAGCAGCTTCTTGCTCTGTTCGAGAATGTCCTGTGCACGATTGCGATAGGCGGCAGCGGCGGGCCCGCGCATCTGGCCGTCGATCATCTCCGAAAAGCCGATGATCGCGTTCAGCGGCGTGCGCAGTTCATGAGCGAGTTGGCGCAGCGAATCATTGCGGGCGGGATCAGCCTCGCGCCGCGCGTCTCCGTTTATGGGATTGGCGCTCTCATCGGCGCGCGGGCGACGGGCGGTGCCGCGATAGCCACTGAAGCGTCCGTCCTTCTGATCGAAGAAAGGCACCGCCGAAATGCGCCACTCGCCCGATGCAGGTCCTTCGCCGGCGATGGTGAGCCGCGCATCACGAAACGGCGTGCGGCTGCGATAGGCGCCGGCGGCATGGCCATCGACGCCGTGATCGGTCTGCCGCGCGGCAACCGCGATCGTCTCCCCGATCAGCGGTCCGCGCGGAGCGCCCTGCACCCAGCAGATCACGCCATCGACACCGGTTTCGAAGCGAAAATTCTCGATCGGCACGGCCGGACCCAGATTTTCGCGATGGCCGGTTGGCGCGGCCTCCGACCCAGCCTGAGGCCCGAGCTGCGGATAACGGGTTCGGAATGTCTCGATCCGGGACAGCAAATCGCGAATCTGACTCTCGCTCTGCAGCGCCGCCGCACCCGGCAGCGAATCGGAGGAAGATGCCGGCGTTTCCGGCACCTGTTCTTCACCGGACCATTGCCTGCTTGCGGATATCGCGAAAGGGGGAACCGGCAGCGCCGTTTCAGACTCCTCGTCCGCCTTCGCCGTCGCGACCAGTTCCTCGATTGGCACGGCCAGCGGAGCCAGGGTCGTGTCCGGCGTTTCGACCGGCCCCTGGATCAGAAAGTCGCTTGTCCCGAAGCCTTCGAGTGCCTGCTCCACCTCAGCTCCGAGATCGCGGCGATTGCGCAGCAGGTTGCGCGCGCTGGGGTTAAGGCGAGGCAGAAGATCGAGCCACTGGCGCGTCGAGAGCAGGACATTGCCGAGCATCGGCGCGGCGATATGGGGCAGATCCTCGGCGAATAGCAGGACGAGGTCGGGCGGGACGCGACGACCCGCCAGGCCACGGCCAGCCGCCAGACGCAGGTCGACCGGTATCTCCGGGCGCACCGCGCGCAGGAAATTATAGGCGTCCATCGCCCTTGGTGCATCCACCAGCGGATCGTCGACCTGATGGCCGCGACCTTGTGCCAGCACGTCGACCACCTGACGCCACAAAATCGCTCGCGCCTCCGGCGTCGGCGCGGGCTGCGCGAGCAACGTGGCCAACATATCATCGAAACGCAAAGGCCCGACTCCACTCGACCGCGGGCATAGCCCGGGCCGTACCCCGATGACCGGAGTGTAAATCGCATTGGACCGGGCGGAAAGGGCGTTTGATCGTTTAAATATGAGCTATTTTAATTGCACTTATCCGTAACTTTATTCTACCGATGGGGCTGGTTCTTGAAAGGTTTCTCCATGGCGGGCCCGTCCCTTGATCAAATAGATCGCACCATCCTGCATGAATTGCAGGATGACGGGCGGATGACCAATGTCGATCTTGCGCGCAAAGCGGGTCTGACGGCCCCGCCCTGCTTGCGTCGCGTGCGCGCACTGGAGGAGTCGGGGGTTATCGAAAGCTATCATGCGCGGCTCAACGCCTCCGCATTGGGCTACGGCATCACCGTCTTCGCGCTGGTTTCGCTGCGCAGTCAGGCGGAGGAGGATTTGCGCAACTTCGAATCGCATGTCGCGGCGCTCGCCGAGGTCCGCGAATGTCACATGCTCAACGGAGAGATCGACTTCATACTGAAGATCGTCGCACACGACCTTCAGGCCTTCCAGCAATTCCTGACCTCGCAGCTAACGACCGCGCCCAATGTCGCGAGCGTCAAGACCTCGCTGACGATCCGGACGTCGAAGGACATCCCGGGCATCCCGGTCGACGGAATCTGAGGACTGATCCGAAATACCGGGCGACGCGATGCCGCCCGGTACTTCATATCGTTACGCTGCGGGACGGTCGACCCACACCTTCGCATAGGTCGCCAGCGGCGCATAAGGCCCCGTGGTCACAGCATTGAAGGCGGCTTTCGCGCCCTCCTTGTCGCCGACCTGCGCGAGCGCGAGGCCGAGGCGGAAATTGCCCTGGCCGACGTCGGCGCCCGGCTTGGTCAGCGAAAGCTTGTATATCTCGGCCGCCTTGCCGAAATCCTTGAAGCCATAAATGAGATCGCCGGTCGTCAGCACCGACTTGTAGGTCGCCTTGCCGCCATTGGCGGCAGTAACGGCACCGGGGATCGAGGTCTTGTCGCCAGCGACCTTCGGCTTGGAAAGCGCCAGAATTTCGCGGGTGTTCTGACTGGTGGCGGGGTTGAGCTTACCCGCCGCAACACCCTCGTTGAGCACCTCGACGGCCTCGGCCGGGAAGCGCAGATACACTGCCAGAGCATAGTCGGTATAGTTCGACCCCGCCGCCAGTGGCAGCACCCCGACGGCGCGCGCCAGACGCAGCAGATCGAGTTCGGTGTCGCCCGACAGGGCCGCCATCTGGCGATAGATGAACAGCGAATCATGCCAATTCTGCTTGACGGGATAAGCCGCAAGCCATGACGTTGAAATCTTCAGGAACTCATTCGGCAGCTTGGCGCGCGATGCGATGTCGGCGCCGCGACCATACCATTCGGACGGCACGGCCTGGCCAGCGGCGGCCTTGGCGTCGATCACCTTCTGGAGGGTTGCGACCGCCTCGGCGGGCTTGCCGCTGCGGCTCTGGGCGTCGGCGAGGATCGCATAGGCGTCCTGCTCCGGCGTTCCCGCCGCGATGGCTGCGCTCATCGCGGCCTCGGCCTTGGGATAGTTCTTCCCCTGATAGGCGAACTGACCTTGATACCAGTAGAATTTCTGACGATCGGTCTGGGTCAGCCGCTGGGCGGCCTCACCCGTCGTGATCATCTCGTCCAGCGCGACGGCGAGCTTCGCCTGATCGCCGCTTATCTGAGCCACATTCAGTCCGAACTGCGCGACGACATATTGTTCGTCGGGCGTCTTCGCGAGCGAGCGCGCCGACGCGACGGCGGCTTCGGCGACCGGAATGTTCTTCGCCTTGATGGCGGCATCGGCCTCGGCGAGCGGCTTGCGGATCGCATCGCCGAGCTTGGGAGCGCTGGCCGAAGCCTCCTCCTTCTTCTTGGCGGCGAACGCCGGAGCGCCCGGCCCTACCGCGGCAATGGCCATGCCAAGCGCCGCGACCAGCGCATAACGGGACGTAAGGTTCATGCTTCAGGCCTCCTAGTCGGCGGCCGAAAGGGGCGGCCGCCCTTAAAACACGCCGGTTGACTAATCGCTCCCTCGCCTGTGCACAAGCACGGGCGAAACGATCCGGCTTAACTCGTCGCGGTCTAGGCACCATTCGCTGAATGGCGATTGAACCGCAGCCAGTTGATCGCACCCGTCCACCCTATTAGGTCCGACACATGATCCTGCTGCTCTCTCCCGCAAAATCCCTCGATTATGACAGCACCTTGCCCGATCTGACGGCAACCCGGCCGCGCTTCGCGGACGAAGCGCTGACGGTCGCACAGGCGGCGTCGAAGCTGGGGCCGAAGAAGCTGTCGAAACTGATGAGCATTTCGGACAAGCTCGCGAAGCTCAACGCCGATCGATACGCCGATTTCGCCGGACAGGAGGAACGGCCCGCCCTTTATGCCTTTTCGGGTGACGTCTATGTCGGCTTCGAAGCGAAAAGCCTCGATGAGCCCGCCGTCAGTTTCGCGCAGGACCATGTCCGTATCCTATCCGGACTATACGGCCTGCTCCGCCCGCTCGATCTGATCCGCCCCTATCGGCTGGAAATGGGAACGCGCTGGGCGCCCGGCCGCAAGAAGAACCTCTACCAGCTGTGGGGCAACAAGATTTCCGATGCTGTCGCGGCGGATCTTCTCGCCGAGGGGTCGGACGTCATCATCAACTGCGCCAGCAAGGAATATTGGCACGCGGTCGAACAGGCTCCGCCAAAGGGCGTGCGGGTCATCACGATCGACTTCCGTGAGGACGGCCCAAATGGCCCGACCTTCGTCAGCTTCCACGCCAAGCGTGCGCGAGGCATGATGGCGCGTTGGATGTGCGAGCACCGGATCACCGAGCCAGAGGGCCTCAAAGGCTTTGACAGCGACGGCTACGCATTCTCCAGTGAAGGTTCCGATGAAACGCTTTGGCGGTTTACCCGGACGCGGCCCGATAGCCGGTAGGAACCTCCCCTCCCCCGGCCCGTTGAGGGCAGAGAATTATGGGAGTTTACACATGGAAAGCCACGTCCGTCCGACCGACCAGGACAAAGGCAATGGTGTCGAGATAAGCACCGAGGAGGCCCGGGCAGGCGCTACGCCACGCATGACCCGCTATATTCTGGGCTGGGGCCTCGTGCTCGTCATCATCGGCTTCGCGGTTGTCCTGCTCAGTGGCATGCTGAGCACCTGAACCTTCGCTTCGGTCGCGCTGGAGGGTATACCGGAAGCATTGGGCTAGCCATTCCCGCAGTCCTTCGTTAGGAGCTTTGCTTGCCCCGTTTCCGGGGCTGAAACAGCTTTAATAACGGACTGACAAACTTTGGCCAGCGCACCGCCGCCCATCGAAAATAGCGATATCTCGCCGATCTCGATCATCGACGAGATGAAGTCGAGCTATCTCGACTATGCGATGTCGGTCATCGTCTCGCGTGCCCTTCCAGACGTGCGCGACGGCTTGAAGCCCGTGCATCGCCGTATCCTTTACGCGTGTCAGGAAGGCGGCTTCGTACCCGGCCGTCCTTATCGTAAATCAGCGAAGATCGTCGGCGACGTGATGGGCAATTATCACCCGCATGGCGACAGCTCGATCTACATGGCCCTCGCGCGCATGGCGCAGGACTGGGCGATGCGCGTCATGCTCATCGATGGTCAGGGCAATTTCGGGTCGATGGATCCCGACCTTCCGGCGTCGATGCGGTACACAGAAGCCCGGCTCAGCAAGCCCGCGATGGCGCTGCTGGCGGATATCGACAAGGACACGGTCGACTTCGGCCCGAATTACGACGGATCGCTAACCGAGCCGCTGGTGCTGCCGGCGCGCTTCCCAAACCTGCTGGTCAACGGCGCGGGCGGCATCGCCGTCGGCATGGCGACCAATATTCCACCACATAATCTTGGCGAGGTCGTTGCCGCCTGTAAGGCGTATATCGCCAATGGCGCGATCAGCATCGACGAGCTGCACGAGATCATCCCCGGCCCGGACTTTCCGACCGGCGGCCTGATCCTCGGCAAGAGCGGCGCCCGCAATGCCTATCACAACGGCAAGGGCTCGATCATCATGCGCTCGCGCCATGTGGTCGAGGAAGGCCGCGGCGAGAAACGCTCGATCGTCCTCACCGAAATCCCCTATCAGGTCGGCAAGAACGGACTGGTCGAGGGCATCGCCGAAGCCGCCAAGGACAAGCGGATCGAGGGCATCAGCGACATTCGTGACGAATCGAGCCGCCTCGGCGTCCGCATCGTCATCGAGTTGAAGCGCGACGCGACCCCCGACGTGGTCCTCAACCAGCTGTGGCGCCATACACAGGCACAGACGAGCTTCCCGGCGAACATGCTCGCGATTCGCGGTGGCCGCCCCGAAGTGCTGTCGCTGCGCGACATCATCGAAGCCTTCGTAAGGTTCCGCGAGGAAGTGATCACCCGCCGTTCGAAGTTCGAGCTGGCCAAGGCGCGCGATCGCGCCCACATCCTGCTCGGCCTCGTCATCGCGGTCACAAACCTCGACGAAGTCGTCCGCATCATCCGTGGTTCGGCGAGCCCGGCCGAGGCGCGCGCCGCGCTGATCTCGCGCGAATGGCCGCGTGCCGAAATCGAGCCCTATATCAAGCTGGTCGAGGCGGTCGAAAGCATCGGCACGTCTCCTACCTACCAGCTCAGCGATATCCAGGTGCGGGCGATCCTCGACCTGCGCCTGCATCGCCTCACCGTGCTCGGCCGCGACGAGATCGGCGATGAACTGGCGACGCTCGCCGCGTCTATCGGCGAATTGCTCCATATCCTGGGCGATCGCGCCCGGCTCTATGAAGTCATGCAGGAGGAATTCGATGCGATCCTCGTCGAGTTCGCCACGCCGCGAAAGACCGAGATCGCCCCGGCCGGCGATTCGATCGACGACGAGGACCTGATCGAACGCGAGGACATGGTCGTCACCGTCACCCATGGCGGTTACATCAAACGCACCCCACTCGAAGCCTTCCGCGCACAACGGCGCGGTGGCAAGGGCCGTTCGGGCATGTCGACCAAGGAAGAAGACGCCGTCACCGAATTGTTCGTGACGAGCACCCATACGCCGGTGCTGTTCTTCTCCGATCACGGCAAGGTATACCGCAAGAAGGTCTGGCGCCTGCCCGAGGGCGCTCCTCAGGCGCGCGGGCGGCCGATGATCAACCTGCTGCCGCTGGCGCCGGACGAGAAGATCACGACCGTGCTGCCGCTTCCCGAAGACGAGGCCGCGTGGGGCGCGCTGCATGTGGTGTTCGCGACCGCGCATGGCGGCATTCGCCGCAACTCGATGGATGCCTTCGCCAATGTGCCGACCAACGGCAAGTTCGCGATGCGGTTCGACGAGGACGCGACCGACCGCCTGATCGGCGTCGCTCTGCTCACCGAGACCGACGACGTGATGATGGCGACGCGCGGCGGCAAGGCCATCCGCTTTTCCGCCACCGACGTCCGCGAGTTCCAGAGCCGCACCTCGACAGGTGTGCGCGGCATCCTGCTCAAGGACGGCGACGAGGTCATCTCGCTGTCGATCCTGCGCGGTTTCGAGGCAACCACCGAGGAACGCGACGCCTATCTGCGCGCAGCCCCGTGGAAGGACAATGGGGCCGAGCCGACCTTGCCGCCAGAGCGCATGAAGGAGTTCGAGGACGCCGAGGAGTTCATCCTCACCGTCTGCGCCAATGGCTACGGAAAGCGCAGCTCCGCCTATGAATATCGCCGTACCGGCCGTGGCGGCCAAGGCATCGGCAATATCGACAATCTCGAGCGCAACGGCCCGGTCGTGGCCAGCTTCCCGGCGCATAATGGCGAGCAGCTGATCCTGGTCACTGACCAGGCCAAGCTCATCCGCCTGTCGGTGGGCGATACACGCGTGATCGGCCGCAATTCGGCGGGTGTCAGGCTGTTCCACGTCGCGGATGACGAGCATGTCGTCGGCGCGGCGCGGATCGAGGAAAGCGACGACGAGGCTGAAGTCAATCTGGGCGACGGCGAAGGCGAGATTGCACCCTCTGACGATGCGGTCATCGGCGAGGACCTGGCCGATGGCGGCGAGGCAAGCGAGGATTAAGGCCTAGGGGTTGTGGGGATTCATCGCGAGTTGATGACGGCTGCGGCGAGGTAGATCATTGCGGAGAAGCTTAGATCGGTTTTGCAGGCGCGCATGGCGATGCGCTTGAACTCTTTGAGTTTGCAGAAGAA
>NZ_LARW01000166.1 GCF_000971055.1 Sphingomonas sp. SRS2 | reverse complement strand
GCACAACCTCAGCTTCACGCAGCTTGCCAATGATCTCTTCCGGGCGATGCTTCTTGCTCGGCATTCCTTGTCTCCTTCGTCATCCAAAATATCATCAATTTTGGACCACTCAGAAGGGGGCAGATCAATATAATAAGCGTTTTCGGCAACCGACGAGCCGCCGAACGCCGGGAGCGCGCCGAAGGTGGAGTCGCCCGCCGTCGCGGTCGGGGCGAGTAGCGCGACATCGGTCAGGCTGCGGCCGATCGGCACGCTGTCGACCAGCCGGGTCAGATCGATGTTGATGCCCGTCGTGGTGGTGGAGAAATCCTGGTTCTCGCGCGCGCCGGTCACGACGATTTCACTGCCGGCGGGACTTTCCCCGACCGTGAAGGTGTAATCGGCGGTCGTCGATGCGGTGATGCGCACGCCCTCCTGCGAGGCGTTGCCGGCGGTCGAGCTGACCGCGACGGTATAGGCTCCGGGCGGCACGGCGGCGAAGCGGAAGCCGCCATTGGATGTCGTCGTGGTGGTGCGGCTGAAGCCCTGGTCCTCGGACGTCAGCTTGACCGTCGCGCCCGCGACCGGCGCCCCCGATACGTTCACCACGTCGCCCGCCAGTGCGCCTGACGTGTAATCCTGCGCGAACGCCGGCGCGCTCGCGACCATGGCGACCATCGCCACCGGAGCGCCGCAGATGGCGAGCACCGCCGCCGATCCGGATCGCATCAATCTGTGTATTTGCTCCCCCATGTCTGTGTCCCCTTCTTTATCATATGGACCGGATCGGCCGGCAGCCGTTCAATTCATACGTGCGTGACGTCCTGCTTCGGCGACGCCTTGCTGCTGGCGAGTCATCCCGCCGCTCCCCAGGCGCGCAGACTGTCGCCGCCGCGCCGCGAAGAGTTTCGATCGCGCGGCTATCCCGAGCGAGGTCTCGATGAGCTCGACGGCATCGAGCAGCGCCTCGATATCGACGCTGCTTGCGATGCCCAGCCCGTCGAGCATGTAGAGGAGGTCTTCGGTCGCGAGGTTGCCGCTCGCGCCGTTCGCATAGGGACAGCCGCCCAATCCGCCGGCGGCGCTGTCGATCACCGCTATGCCGGCCTCCAGGCAGGCCAGCACATTGGCCAGCGCCTGGCCGCAGGTGTCGTGGAAGTGGACGGCCAGCCGCGCCATCGGCACCGTCTGCACGACGGCGCGCACCATATCCTGCGCCTGTTGCGCGGTGCCGATGCCGATCGTGTCGCCGAGCGAGATTTCATCGCAGCCGAGCGACGCCAGCCGTCCGGCGATTCCAGCGACGGTGGTGGCTGCGACATCGCCCTCATAGGGGCAGCCCAGCACGCACGAGATATAGCCCCGGACCCGGATGCCCTGTGGCCCGGCCAGCGCGACAACCTCTGCCACGTGATCGAGCGAGGCCGCAATCGAACAGTTGATGTTGCGCCGGCTGAAACTCTCGCTGGCCGACACGAAGACCGCGACGTCGCGCGCGCCGGCGTCGATCGCGTGGCGCATGCCGGTCGCATTGGGTACGAGGACGGGATAGCGCGTGGCTTCGGTTTTCGAAATGCCGCGCAGAACCTCGCCGGTTCCGGCCATTTGCGGGATGGCGCGCGGCGATACGAAGCTTCCGGCTTCCACGATTGGCAATCCGCTGCGTGACAGGGCGTCGATCACCGCGATACGCTGTTCGATGGGTACAATTCTACCCTCGTTCTGGAGCCCGTCACGCGGGCCGACCTCGACGATCGTCACGGTGGCGGGACGCGTCACCGCTTGCGCAACTCGGCAAGCACGCGGCCGGCGGCCTCTTCGTTGATCGTCTGCTGCTCGATGATCCGGCGCGACACGATGGCCACCTCGTCACCGGCCGCGCCGGCCGCGAAGGCGATGTTCTGCGCGTGCAGCGACATATGCCCCTTCTGAATGCCCTCGGTCGCGAGCGCCTTCATCGCGCCGAAATTCTGCGCGAGCCCGACCGCGGCGATGATCCGCGCCAGTTGCTCCGCGGTGGCGACCTGCATGATCGCGAGCAGCGCGCGGGCGGTCGGGTGGATTTTGACCGCGCCGCCGACCAGTCCCACCGCGAGCGGCAGTTCGATCGTGCCGGCAAGGTCGCCGTCGGCGGTGACTTCCCAGGTCGAAAGGCTGCGATAGCGGCCGGTGTGCGCGGCGAAGGCATGGGCGCCGGATTCGACCGCGCGGGTATCGTTGCCCGTCGCCAGCACGACCGCGGACACGCCGTTCATGATGCCCTTGTTGTGCGTGGCCGCGCGATAGGGATCGTTGTCGGCGAAATGATAGGCGGCGACCATAGCGTCACGGACCTTCTCGCCGCCGATCGCGGCGCAGGTCCAGGTGGCGCGTGCGCGCACCAGCCGCCGGTCGGCCAGGTTCGACAGGATTCGTAACAGCGCGGTGCCCCCGGTCCAGCGAGCTAGGTCGGGCGCCAGCCGTTCCGCCATGGTATTGACGCTGTTCGCGCCCATCGCATCACGCGTATCGACGATGATGTGGGTGATGACCATCGTCCCCACCGGCGTGTCGACGAGCCGCACCTCCAGCGAGCGGAAGCCGCCGCCGAGCCGCACCAGCACCGGATCGCAGGCGTTGCAGATCTCCGCGATCTCGTCCTGCCGCTCAAGGATCAGCAGGCGCGCGCGGCGCGGGTCGGGAATGTCGAGCAGCTGGACCTGTGCGATCATCTCGGTCCCCGAGGTCGAGGTCGTGAAGCCGCCGGTGTCGTGGCATTGCCGCGCCGAATTGCCGACCGCGGCGATCACCGACGATTCCTCGGTCGCCATCGGAACGAGCACATCGCGGCCATCGACCCGCAAATTGGTCGCGATGCCGACCGGAATCGCGATCGTCGTCACGAAATTCTCGACCATATGTTCGGCCAGCTGCGCATCGATGTTCGATGGCGCCGCGAGTTGCGCGCGCTCCGCCGGCCCCAGCCCGGCAAAGCTAGCGACGCGGTCGATCCGCTGCTCGACGCTCCAATTGTGGAAACCGGGTATTCGGGATGACCCGCCGGCCGCTTCTTTGTTCACTGCCACACACTCTCTTCTAGCCCCAACGCCGCGCGGGAGACGGTGGCCGATGCGTCGATAACGGCATCGGCGTCCTCCCACGCCACCATTTGACGATAGCGGGACGGTCGGTAATGATGCAGGTACAATTGGGGACGATCTGATAGGGACGAGGTGGCGGCCTTGTGGGATGGCCGCCTTGTGGGGAAGCTAGGCAATGTCGTCGCCGCCACTGAAAATCGATTTCGTGATGAACAGCATCATGATGCAGCTCAGGGCGGGCACATTGCGGCCCGGCCAGCGCCTCCCCTCCATCCGCGACGAGGCGCAGCGTTTCGGCGTGGGCAAGAACACGATCGTGGAGGCTTATCTCCGGCTGGTGGGGCAGGGAATCCTGCAGGCGAAGCCCGGGTCCGGCTATTATGTGGTGCGCATACCCGCCTCCACCGGCGACGACCGAAGGCTTCCGCTCGCCGCCGCCGCAACCGACCGGGTGTCGTTGCTGTCGGAGCAGCTGGACCGTCTGCTGCCGATCCGGCCCGGCGACGGCCGTCCGCCGCCCGAATGGCTGGAGACTTCGGAACTGCGGCGATATCTCGCTTATCAGCGATTTCAGGAGGGCGACTCCTACAATTCGAGCTGGGGGCATGCACCGCTGCGCGCACGGCTGTGCGGGGCGCTGGCCGAACGCGGGATCGCGTGCCGCGACGACCAGCTGTTCATGACTCATGGCGCGAACCACGCGATGGACCTGGTGATCCGGCGCTATGTCGCGCCCGGCGACACCGTCCTGGTCGACGATCCCGGCTATTATCCGCTGCTCGCCAAGCTCGCGCTGGCGGGGGCGAACGCACTCGGGGTCAACCGCCGTCATGACGGTCCGGACATCGCCGACCTCGAAGCCAAGGCCCGCAAGAGCGGGGCGCGGCTGTTCTTCACACAATCGCTCGCCCACAATCCCACCGGCGGGTCGATCACGCTGGGCACCGCCTATTCGATCCTGCGGATCGCGACCGAGTTCGACCTGCTGGTCGTCGAGGACGATCCCTTCGCGGATATCCTGCCCTATACCGCGCCCCGGCTCGCCGCGCTCGATCAGCTCGATCGCGTCATCTATATCGGGACCTTCTCCAAGACGCTCGCGGGCAGCCTGCGGACCGGCTATCTCGCCGCGTCGCGCCAGCTGGCCGCTGAACTCAACGAGCTCAAGGTCATCACGACCGTCTCGACGTCTGCGCATGACGAGCGGCTGATCTTCCAGCTGATCGAGAACGGACATTATCTCAAGCATCTGCGGCGTTTGCGCGCGCGCGCCAGCAAGGCCACCGCCGAAAGCGTGAAGGCGCTCGAAGGCTGCGGGTTCGAGATCAGCCGGCCGATCGGCGGGGGCTTCTATCTTTGGATCGACCTGCCCGAGCATATGGCCGACGAGAATCTGGTGCATGACGCCGCGCGGGAGGGCATCTTCATCGCCCCCGCGATCAACTTCTCGACATCGAAGAATCCGCTTCCGGCGATGCGGATCAACGTCGCCTATGGCAGCGATCCCGCCTTCCTGTCCTGGCTCCGCGAAAAGGCGAAGCCGCCGAGTGTCCCGGCATAGGCTACGTCGTCAGTCGTCCTTCGCGGCGCGATCGGCGAAGCGCGCGAGGCTCGCCCTGGCCCGGTCGCTGGTGAAGGTGCGCTGCCCGAGCAGCGCCTCTCGCGCGAAGGCCGTCTCGCTGGGCAGGTCGTGGAGGGTGAGCGCGGCTTCCTTGATCGTCTGCACCGCGATCGGGCTCTTGGCGGCGATCTCCGCGGCCAGCGCCATCGCGGCGGGCTCGACCTCGTGAGACGGCAGGACCCGGTTGAGGACGCCGCGTTCGAGCAGCTCGGCGGCGCTGAAGCGGCGGCCCGAGAGCATCAGTTCCATGGCATGCGCATAAGCGATCTGCCGCGTGAGGCGGACCAGCGTGCCGCCGGCTGGAACGAAGCCGTGGTTGACCTCGGGCAGCTGGAAGACCGCGTCGTCGGCGGCGATCCGCAGATCGGTCGCCAGCATGATCTCGAAACCCGCGCCCATGCACAGCCCGCGGATCGCCGACACGATCGGCTTGTAGAAGCCGCCGGTCTTGAGGTGCGCCGGATCCCACCGGCTGATGTCGAACCGGCCGGACGCCAGCGCCGGAATCGACTCGGTCAGGTCGGCGCCGACGCAGAAGGCGCGGTCTCCCGAGCCCGCGAGGACGACCGCGTTGATCCGGTCGTCCTCGCCGATCTCGGCGAAGGCGCGGCCCAGATCCTCATACATGGCGAGGGTCATGGCGTTCAGCTTGTCCGGCCGGGCGAAGCGCACCGTGGCGACGGGGCCGTCATGGACGACGTCTATCGCCATGTCAGGCTCCTCCGCGCGGGGTCAGTGCGGCGATCTCGGCATCGGCGAGGCCCAGCAGGCCGCGGAATATCGCGTCGTTGTGCTCGCCCAGCGCGGGCGCGGCGGCATGCGGCTGCGACGGAAGGTTCGACAGCTTGATCGGCAGGCCCAGCATCCGGACCGGCTTCGTCCCCATAGGCACGTCTACGATCATCTCGCGCGCGGCGATATGCGGATCGGCGACGACCTCGGCGATCGTCTTGATCGCGCTGAGCGGCACGGCATCGCCTGCCATATCCTCGAGTTCGGCCTTGCTATGGCGGGCGAACCAGCGATGGAGCAGCGGCTGGACGACCGTCTCATAGGCCTCCGTGGCGAAGCGCTTTTCCATCGTGTCTATCCGGGGGTCGCGCGCCATTTCGGGCTCGCCGAACATCGCGCAGGTGATCGCCCAGAATTTGTCGGTATATCCGCCGAAGAAGACATAGCCATCGGCACAGGGAAATTGCCCATAGGGACGGACGAAGGGGTGATCGTTCCCCAGCGGCCCGGCGACCTCGTTCGCCACCGTGTAGCGCACCACCGCATTCTCGGTGAGCGACAGGACCGAATCCTGCTGTGAGATATCGACGATCTGGCCGATCCCGGTTCGCTCCGCCTCGCGCAGCGCGGCGAGGGTTCCGGTCGCGGCGTAGAGCGACGCCGACAGGTCGCCGATGATCGTGCCGACGCGGACCGGTGGCTGGTCGGCATAGCCGTTCATCGACCACAGCCCGCCGGCGGCCTGCCCGCTATTGTCATAACCCGGGCGGCTGGCGTTGGGCCCGGTGCGGCCAAAGCCGCTGATCGCCGTATAGACGAGGCGCGGATTGACCGCCCGGAGCACCTCATAGCCCAGCCCCAGTCTGTCCATCACCCCGGGACGGAAATTCTCGACGAGGATATCGGCGCGCTTCACCAGATCGAGAAAGACCTTCCGGCCGGGCTCGTTGCGCAGGTCGAGCGATACCCCCTGCTTGTTGCGGTTATACTGAGCGTAGAAAGCGCTTTCGGGCCCGGTCTCGGTCTCGACCATCGGCGGGAAGGTGCGGGTATAGTCGGGATCGCCGGGATTCTCGACCTTGATGACGGTCGCGCCGAGATCGGCCAGCATCATCGCGCAATAAGGCCCGGCGACGACGCGGGTGACGTCGAGGACGATGACGTCGGACAAGGGGCCCTTGCGGTCGTTGATCGGCATCATGCGTCGTCCTTCACCAGATCGCGCTCGCGCAGCAGCAGCACCGTCACGACGAGGGCCATCGCGACGACCCACCAGCTATACCATAGGCCGGCATAGGGATCGCCGCTGCGCGCGACCATGTACTGCTCGACGAAGGGCAGCAATCCGCCGAAATATCCGGTCCCGAAATGATAGGGGATCGACATCGAACTGTAGCGGATCCGCGCCGGGAACAATTCGGTCAGCAGCGCCGCGACCGGCCCATAGGTCGCGCCCGACAACGCGGTGAGCGCCATGATCGCGAGGAAGATGATGACGAGCCGGCCGATCGGCGGGGTGACGGTGCCGAGCGGATAGCCTTCCGCGGTCAGCCTGGCGTCGAGCTCGGCGTCGGTCGCGTAGGATAGCGGCGCGCCGCCGATGCTGAGCTGCACCGTCGGCGCCTCCGCCAGACTATAGGCGATGCCCCGCTTCGACAGATATTCGAGCGCGCGGCCGCAATCATTGTACTGCACCCTGGCGAAGGGATTGAACCGGCAATCCGGCCCCGCCAGCACAATCGGCGCGCGCTGCGCCGCGCGGGTAAGCTCGGGATTCGCGGCATGGCCGATCACCCAGTAGAGCGGGAAAAGCAGCAGCAGGGTAAGCGCGTAGCCCGTCACGATCAGGCGCTTGCGGCCGATCCGGTCGGACAGATGCCCGAACAGGATGAACCAGCCGAGCCCCATCAGCGCACCGGCCCCGACCACGATCTGCGCGACCTCCTCATCGACATGCATCGCGTTGCGCAGGAAGCCGAGCGTGGTGAACATCGCGGTGAACCAGATCACGGTGAGCCCGGCGGCGATGCCGAACAGCGCGACGAACAGGCGGCGGCCATTGCCCGGATAGGTGAAGCTTTCGATGAACGGGTTCTTCGACACCTGTCCCGCCGCCTTCATCGCCTTGAACACCGGGCTTTCCGACAGGCGGACACGCATCCACAGCGAGATGGCGAGCAGGATCAGCGACAGCAGGAAGGGCACCCGCCATCCCCAGGCGTCCCACGTCGCCGAGGTCATCCCGCCTTTGCACGCCAGCACCACGATGAGGCTGAGGAAGAAGCCCGCGCCGACACTGGCCTGGATGAAGCTTGTGAAGAAGCCGCGCCTGCCGCCCGGCGAATGCTCGGCGACGTAGATGGCCGCGCCGCCATATTCGCCGCCCAGCGCGAGGCCCTGCAGGATGCGCAGCAGGATGATCAGCGCCGGGGCGAGCCAGCCGGCGGTGGCATAGGACGGGACCAGCCCGACACCGGCGGTCGCCACGCCCATCAGGACGATCGTCACGATGAAGGTATATTTCCGGCCATAGCGATCGCCGAGATATCCGAACAGCATCGCCCCGAGCGGGCGGAAGCCGAACCCCACCGCGAAGCCCGCCCAGGCGAGAAGCGTCTGCAATTGTTCGTTGCCGGGCGGGAAGAAGACGCGACCGATGATGCCCGAGGCGGCGAGCGTGCCGTAGATGAAGAAATCATACCATTCGAACAGCGTGCCCAGCGACGATGCGGCGATCACCGATCGCACATCGCGCGGAGACGGAGCTTCGCGCGCTTGCTCTGCCGGTACGATTGTTCCCATAGCCTATGCCTCCACCCGCAGCCCTATCGACGTGGCATAGCTTCGGGCCGAAACGGGACAAGTCTCGATTTCACGGGCTAATCGCTTCGGGGGTGCGCCTTGGCGCGGCGGACTGACGATGATGAAGGCGGTCGTCGGGGCGCGCCCCATGCCACCGGTCAAGAAAAACCAGGATTTCCAACAGCTTATCCCCAAGGAAAAACGACGATAAGGATGGTGCAAAGGTCCGGGGCGCGTAACCCGCCCCATATTGTACCCGTCAACCGACGAAACCACTTTCGCCAAGAGCAGGAGAAATCCTACCCTATTGCGACGGGGCAGCAGCCTGCTCGGCTGCTCGCGCTGTGCGCACTCCGCCTTTTGCGGTGCCCGATGATCGCCCATGCCGGTTTCGCCTCGTCGCGGCGGCTGCATGCTTCCCAAGCGATGGGCGCCGGTTTATGGCGCTGGCCCATGATCTGCGCGCCAATCGCGAAGGAATGAGCATGACGATACGCACCGACTGGACCCGTGGCGAGATCGGGGCGCTGTTCGAGCTGCCGTTCAACGACCTGCTGTTTCAGGCGCAGGGGGTTCACCGGGCGTGGCACGATCCGAACGCGGTGCAGCTGTCGACGCTGCTGTCGATCAAGACCGGCGGCTGCGCGGAGAATTGCGGCTATTGTTCGCAGGCGGCGGGCAATGAGACCGACCTGAAGG
>NZ_LARW01000165.1 GCF_000971055.1 Sphingomonas sp. SRS2 | reverse complement strand
CACCCCAACCCCTCCCCTGAAGGGGAGAGGCTAGAAAGATGACCATGCTTAACATCACCAACCTCCACGCCGAAATCGACGGCAAGGCGATCCTCAAGGGGCTGTCGCTCACCATCAACCCGGGCGAGATCCATGCGATCATGGGGCCCAACGGGGCGGGCAAGTCGACGCTCTCCTATGTGTTGAGCGGCCGCCCCGGCTATGAAGTGACCGAGGGCAGCGTCACCTTCCAGGGCGAGGATCTGCTCGACAAGGCACCGCACGAGCGCGCCGCCGCCGGACTGTTCCTGGGCTTCCAGTACCCGGTCGAGATTCCCGGCGTCTCCAACGTCCAGTTCCTGCGCGAGGCACTCAACGCCCAGCGCCGGCTGCGCGGCGAGGAGCCGCTGTCGGGCGGCGACTTCCTCAAGCGCGCGCGCGTTCAGGCCGATGCCCTGGGGCTCAGCATGGACATGCTCAAGCGCCCGGTGAACGTCGGCTTCTCGGGCGGCGAGAAGAAGCGCAACGAGATGGTGCAGATGGGGATCATCGACCCGAAGCTCGCCATCCTCGACGAGACCGACTCGGGCCTCGACATCGATGCGCTGCGCACGATCGGCGGCGGCATCAACCTGATCATGCGCAAGCCCGACAAGGCGGTGCTGCTGATCACCCATTATCAGCGCCTGCTCGACTATGTGAAACCCGACTTCGTCCACGTGCTCGCCAGCGGGCGCATCGTCCGCACCGGCGGCGCGGAGCTCGCTCATGAGCTCGAGCGCGAGGGTTATGGGGCGATCGCGGCGTGAACAGGAGCAACCATTTCCTCCCCGGCACGGGGAGGGGGGCCATCCGCAGGATGGTGGAGGGGGCTCGTCTCCTCGCCACCTCGACGGCTGGCTCGACAACTCAGTCTCCCTCCACCGCCTGCGGCGGTCCCCCTCCCCCTACCGGGGAGGAACTTTGGTGACTCTCTCGCTGCCCTCTACCCGTGACGAAGCGTGGCGCTGGTCCGATCTTTCGGGCCTGGAAGCTATCGCTGAAGCGCCCGCTACACACGCCGTATCGGACCCCGAATCCCACTGGATCGGCAACGGTCCGCGCCTGTTGTTCGTCGACGGCAAGCTCGACCAGGGCCGCAGCAGCCCCGGCCCGCTGACGGTCGGCCCGACCGAAGCATCGACCGATCATCCGCTCGGCAGGCTCGCCACCGGCGCTGGCTGGACGCTGATCGTCGGCAAGGACGGCGCGACCCCGGCGGACGGCCCGATCGAGATCGTCCATATCGCGACCGGCGGGGCCAACCATGTCCCGGCGCATATCGTCCTCGCCGAGGACGCGCAGGCGAACATCGTCGAAACCCATGTCGGCGACGGCTGGGCGAACCGGCTGACCGTCATCGAACTGGGCCGCTCGGCGCGGCTGATGCGCGCAATTCGTATTCTCCAGGCGAGCGGCTTCACCTCGCTGCGCGACGAAGCGCGGCTCGATGCCGGCGCAAGCCTCGTTACCACCCTGCTCGGCGCGGGGGCGGGCGGCACCCGCATCGACGCGGCGATCCTGCTCGATGGCCCGGGGGCCTTCGCCGAACATGGCGGCGCGCTGCTGGCGCGCGGCGATCAACGCCATGACGCCGCGATCGTCGTCCGCCACGCCCGCGAGGAGGGCAGCAGCCGCCAGCTTTGGCGCGCGGTCGCGGACGACAAGGCCACTGCAAGCATGGCCGCCCGCGTCGAAGTCGCCCGCGATGCGCAGAAGACCGATGGCGAACAGTCGCTGCGCGGTCTGATGCTCACCCGCACCGCGACGATCAATCTCAAGCCCGAACTCGAAATCTTCGCCGACGACGTGAAGTGCGCGCATGGCGCGACCGTCGGCGAGCTCGATGCGCAGGCGATGTTCTACATGACCTCGCGCGGCATCACCCCCGATCGCGCCAAGGCGCTGCTGACCCAGGCCTTCATCGCCGACGCGATCAGCCGGATCGGTGACGAAGCCGCGCGCGATGTCTTCCAGGCCGACGCCGAAGCCTGGCTGGAGGGCGCGCTGTGAACGCCTGGACCAGGGACTTTCCCGCCATTCCCGAGGGCTGGCATTATCTCGACACCGCCGCGACCGCGCAGAAGCCGCAGGCGGTGATCGACGCGATCGACCGCGCCTATGGCCAGGATTATGCGACCGTCCATCGCGGCGTCTATCGCCGCTCGGCCGACATGACGATCAGCTATGAAGCCGCGCGCCAGCGGGTCGCGCGCTTCATCAACGCGCGTTCCGCCGACGAGGTGGTGTTCGTGCGCGGCGCGACCGAGGCGATCAACCTCGTCGCGCAAAGCTGGGGCGTCGCCAATCTCAAGGCCGGCGACCGCATCCTGCTGTCGAAGCTCGAACATCATTCGAACATCGTCCCGTGGCAATTGATCCAGGAACGCACCGGCGTCGAGATCGACGTCTGCCCGCTGACCGACGACGGCAAGATCGACCTCGACGCGATGGCGGCGATGCTGACCGAACGCCATAAGCTGGTTGCGCTCGCCCATGTCTCGAACGTGCTCGGCTCGGTCCTCGATGCAAAACGGGCGACCGAACTGGCGCATGGCGTCGGTGCGAAAATCCTCATCGACGGCTGTCAGGCGGTTCCGCGGATCGGCGCCGACGTGCAGGCGATCGGCTGCGACTTCTACGCCTTCTCCGGGCATAAGCTTTACGGCCCGACCGGAATCGGCGTGCTGTGGGCCCGGGGCGAGCTGCTCGATGCGATGCCGCCCTGGCAGGGCGGCGGCTCGATGATCGACAAGGTCACTTTCGCGCAAACGACATGGGCCCCCGCGCCACAGCGGTTCGAGGCGGGGACGCCGAACATCGTCGGCGCGCTCGGCCTCCACGCCGCGATCGACTATGTCGACGCGATCGGCCTGCCCGTCATCCACGCACATGAGATGGCGCTGGTCGTACAGGCGCGCGACGCGCTGTCGGCGATCAACAGCGTTCGCCTGTTCGGCCCCGCCGATTCGGCCGGAATCGTCAGCTTCGCGATCGAGGGGGTGCATCCCCACGACATCGGCACCATATTGGATGAGGAAGGCGTGGCGATCCGGGCAGGACATCATTGCGCCCAGCCGCTGATGGAGCATCTCGACATTCCTGCCACGGCGCGCGCGAGCTTCGGCATCCACAATGACGCGGCCGATGTCGCGGCGCTGGCGCGGGGAATCGAACGAGTGACACGGATTTTCGGATGACGGACAAAGACATGAACGAACCGGGCAAGATCGAGGTCGAGGAAGTGTCGGCGGTGCCGTCTGCGCCCCGTGCGCGGGTCGAGGTCGATACACGTGGCCAGCCGATCGATAGCGATGCCGGGGCGGAGCCGACGCGCAAGCCAGACTATCTCGACGGCTTTCTCTCGCAGAAACCTTCGGTCGAAGCTGGCGCCGGGGAGCCGGGCGGCGCTCTCTATGAAAGCGTGATCGATGCGCTCAAGGAAATCTACGATCCGGAGATCCCGGTAAACATCTATGACCTCGGGCTTATCTACGGCGTCGACATCACCCAGGACGCGCATGCGGTGGTGACGATGACGTTGACCACGCCGCACTGTCCCGTCGCCGAATCGATGCCGGGCGAAGTCGAACTCCGCGTCGGCGCGGTGCCCGGAGTCGGATCGGCCGAGGTCAACCTGATCTGGGACCCGCCATGGGACCCGGCCAAGATGTCTGACGAGGCCAAACTCGAACTGGGGATGTTGTGATGACCACCACCACCCGCGCCCGTCCCGCCGCGCTGATCCTCACGCCTTCCGCCGAAGCACGGATAGCCGATCTGATGGGTCAGGCCCCCGAAGGCGCGATCGGCGTAAAGCTGTCGACCCCGCGCCGCGGCTGCTCGGGACTCGCTTACTCGGTCGACTATGTCACCGAGGCCGATCCGTTCGACGAGAAGATCGAGACGCCCGGCGGCGCCTTCTATGTCGATGGCGGCTCGATCCTCTATCTGATCGGATCGGTGATGGATTGGGTCGAGGATGATTTCTCGGCAGGCTTCACCTTCCAGAATCCCAACGCCAAGGGCAGCTGCGGCTGCGGCGAGAGCTTCACGGTCTGACGCACGGGGTGGGGCGGAGACTGGTTGCACCTATCATCCCCAGGCCCTATTCGGCCCGCCATGCATGCCGCGCTCGACCATATCGATGCCTGGATCTTCGATCTGGACAACACGCTCTATCCCGCGTCGGCGGACCTGTTCGGGCTGATCGATCAGCGCATGGGGCTCTATGTCCAGCGGCTGCTGGGCCTCGACGCTGACGAGGCGCGCATCGTCCAGAAGCGGATGTTCCGCGAACATGGCACCACCCTGTCGGGGCTGATGCAGGACCATGCGATCGACCCGCACGAATTCCTCGCCTTCGTCCACGATATCGAAATGGATGCGCTGGCCGAGGACAGGCGGATGGTCGAGGCGCTGGCGAAGCTGCCTGGCCGCAAGCTGATCTTCACCAATGGCGACGCGACCTATGCGGGCCGTGTCCTCGAACGGCTCGGCCTGTCGAAGAGCTTCGAGGCGATCCACGACATCCATGCCTGCGCCTATCAGCCGAAGCCGCATGTCGCGAGCTACGAATCGATGGTCGCGAGCTTCAAGATCGACCCGACGACCGCGCTGTTCGTCGAGGACATGGCGCGCAACCTGAAGCCCGCCAAGGCGATCGGCATGACCACGGTCTGGGTGAACAACGGCTCCGAGCTCGGCAATCACGAGGCCGACACGAGCTTCATAGATTATGAGATCCAAGACGTCGGCTTATGGCTGCACGAGATTACAGGGGGACAATAATGAGCGACCTTCAGACCATCATCGACAAGGCCTGGGACGATCGCGACGCCATCGGCTTCGCCACCAAAGGCGAGGTGCGCGATGCAGTCGAGGCCGCGCTGCTCGCGCTCGATTCGGGCGAGCGCCGGGTCGCCGAGAAGGGCCCTGATGGCTGGGTCGTCAACCAGTGGCTCAAAAAGGCCGTCCTGCTCTCCTTCCGCCTCAACGACATGGAACTGATCCCCGGCGCTCCGGGCGGAGCAAGCTGGTGGGACAAGGTGCCGTCGAAATTCGCTGGCTGGGGCGAGGCCGAATATCGCAAGGCAGGCTTCCGCGCGGTCCCCGGTTCGATCGTGCGGCGTGGCGCGCATATCGCCAAGGGCGCGGTGCTGATGCCCAGCTTCGTCAATCTCGGCGCGTTCGTCGACGAAGGCACGATGGTCGATACCTGGACGACGGTGGGAAGCTGCGCGCAGATCGGCAAGAACGTCCATCTGTCGGGCGGCGTCGGCATCGGCGGCGTGCTCGAACCGCTTCAGGCGGGCCCGGTGATCATCGAGGATAACTGCTTCATCGGCGCGCGCTCCGAAGTCGCCGAGGGCGTGATCGTCGAGGAGGGCGCGGTGCTGTCGATGGGCGTCTATCTCGGCGCATCGACCAAGATCGTCGACCGCGCGACCGGCGAAGTCTTCGTCGGCCGGGTGCCGAGCTATGCGGTGGTCGTCCCCGGCACGCTGCCCGGCAAGGATGGCGGCCCCGGCCTCTACTGCGCGGTGATCGTCAAGCGCGTCGATGCGCAGACCCGCTCGAAGACCGGGATCAACGAGCTGCTCAGAGACTGAACCCATAACGTCGCCCCGGCGGAGGCCGGGGCCGCCACGATCCTGGGATGACGTCTCATACATGCCTGTGGGGGCCCCGGCCTCCGCCGGGGCGACGACAATTCTGGTATCCGCCCGCGCCGGAATGCCACATGTTGGCTTTCCTACCTCTCCAACGGGCGAACCAGCGCATGGACTTCGGGCAGCTCGTATCGGACATCGGCCCCTGGGCGATCGCGCTCGGCGCGGGGTTCGAGGGGGAGACCGCGGCGATCGCCGGTGGGGTGATGGCGCATCGCAACATCTTCCCGCTCGCCGCCTCCTGGCTCGCCTGCGCCTTCGGGGCCTTCGTCGCGGACGAACTGTTCTTCCAGATCGGCCGCCGCTTCCGCGACAGGCCCTTCGTGGTCCACGTCCGGCAGAAACCGGCCTTTGCCAAGGCAGTGGCGTTCATCGAACGCTATCCCAACGCCTATATCCTGATCTTCCGCTTCCTCTATGGGCTGCGCACCGTCAGCCCGATCGCGATGGGGCTGACCGGCGTGTCAATCCAGCGCTTCGCCACGCTAAACGCCATCGCCTGCCTGCTCTGGTCGGCGCTCTACACGGCGATCGGCTACTGGTTCGGCCCCACCGTCGACCGCATCCTGATCACACTCACCCCCTACAAGACCGAGCTGATGATCGCCTTCCCGATCCCCGGGACCTGTTTCCTGATCTGGCTGCTGTGGCGGCGGCACCGGCGGCGCAAAGCCGAGCGGCTGAACCCGCCGGCTCCGATACCGGAGATAAGCGCGGAGGGGTGAGAGAGGCGCGCCGCCCCGGCGGAAGCTTCTAGCTCGCGCTATCGAAAATCGGCGCGAAGCCCCCGAAGATCGCGAGCGAGCCGTTCCAGACCGGCGGACTTTCCATCATCCGGGGGTCGCTCATCAGCGCACCCCAGCCCGCGTCACGCGCCGCTTTATCGGGCCATTCGATCCAGCCGAAGATCACCGTCTCGCCGTCCGCGGCCTGCACCGCGCCCTTGAAGTCGGTCAGCTTGCCGTCGGGAACGTCCGCGCCCCAGCCGTCGACCAGCCGCAGCGCGCCCTTTTCGCGGAACAGCGCCGCGCTGTCGCGGGCATGCTCGATGAAGACGTCGCGCTGACCGTTGGCGACGCTCGCCACGATTCCGTCGACGAAGCCGAAGGGGCCGTCGCCACCGCTGTCCAGCACCGTCTCGAACCCCGCGTAGATCATCCGGTCGCCCTCGAACGGCAGCGGCCCGTCGGGCTTCATCCGCTCGTCGGACATCATCTTTTCGGCGGCGGCGTCGCAGGTCGCCTTGTCGGGCCAGAGGATCCACGAGAAGACGATCGCCTCGCCGTCCTGCGCCTTCACCGCCTTGCGCATGTCGGTGCGCTTGCCTTCGGGCACATCGGCTTCCCAGCATTCGACGATCCGGGTTGCGCCGCCTTCGAGGAAGACCGGCGCGGCCTGCGCGGCCATGGCGCGATAAGCCTCCTTGTTGCCCGCCTTCACCGGGATCACGAAGCCCTGCAAATAGCCCATCGACTCTCTCCTTATCCTGTCGTGTCCAGCCTAACCCGGTGGGGATGGAGAGTCACATCCCCCGCGCGGCACGATGGGCTCGACAGGCGGAGCGCTGGAGTTTGTTTCACTTACGTGGAAACGGTACCGGCCCGCTCCCCCACCCAACCTCCCGATATATTACGCTGGATCGGGAGGTTGGGGGGGGGAGCGGGCCGGGACCGCCGGTTCAGCTTCGCTGGAA
>NZ_LARW01000164.1 GCF_000971055.1 Sphingomonas sp. SRS2 | reverse complement strand
GCTGGCGTTCCGGGGGGATGGGTTTGCGCGCGCACCCTTCAGGTTGACCGCGATCGTCTCGTCGAACGCATGGTCCTCCGCTTCGGCGATCGACGTCAGGGTCATGACGCCGGCATCGTTGACCAGCACGCCGACCCCGCCGAACGCCTGCTCGGCGGCGTCGAACAGCGCCGTGACCGCGGCCGGATCGGAAACGTCAGCCTTGACCGTGGTCGCCTTCCCGCCGGCGGCCGCGATCTTCGCGACGAGCGCGTCCGCCGGGTCGCTGGCTGACGAATAGTTGATCGCCACCGCCAGCCCGTCCTGCGTCAGCCGTCCGGCGACAGCGGCTCCGATGCCGTGCGACGCGCCGGTCACGATCGCGCTTCTCTGCTGCTGTGCCATCACGTCGTCTCCATCTGGACGATGATCTTGCCGCGGGCATGGCCCGAAGCCTGATGGGCGAACGCCTCGTCGGACCGGTCCAACGGGATCACGCGGTCGACCAGCACGCTGAGCGTGCCGGCGGCCACCTGTTCAAGCAGCCGTGCCAGCCGCGCGGCGTCGGACTGGTGGAACACGAAGCCGGCGTTCACGCCATGCGCGCTCGCCAGCGCGTCGTCGGGCGGTGAAGCGGTGGCGGCGAGATAGCCACCACGGCGCAACACGCCGAAAGATCGCTGCTCGGTGTCGCCACCGATCGTGTCGAGTACGACATCGACATCCGACACCGCATCCTCGAACGGCTGCGCCGTGTAGTCGATCACCTGATCGGCACCGAGGCGGCGGGCGATCTCGACACCGTCGCCGGAAGCGGTGGCGATGACGCGCGCGCCGGCGTTGCGGGCGAGCTGGATTGCGAAGCTGCCGACACCGCCCGCGCCGGCATGTATCAACGCGGTTTGGCCCGACCGAAGCTTCGCGACCTCGAACAGCGCCTGCCAGGCGGTGCCGGCGGCGGTCGGTACGCCGGCCGCCTGCTCGAACGACACAGGCGCGGGGAGCCTGACGAGGTGCGTGACGGGGACTACCGCGCGTCCCGCAAGCGCACCGCCTGAAGAGGGATCGGTCCGCGCGACGACACGGTCGCCGACACGCCAGCCGGTCACGTCGGGTCCGACCTCGGCGATCGTGCCGGCGAGGTCGGTGCCAAGCGTGTAGGGAAACACGACCGGAAAGAAATCGTGCATGAACCCTTGCTGGATTTTGGTGTCGAGCGGGTTGAGTCCGGTGGCGGCGACGCGAACCAGAACCTCACCGGTGCCGATCGCGGGTACCGGTGTATCTGCGATGACGGGCTCGGCCTTGTAGGCGGAAATACGTGCGGTCTTCATGATGCGTCCTTCTTGTCGGCGGGCCAGGCACCGATCTGGTTCAGCCAGCCGAACCAGTCTTCGAGATGCCAGGTGTGCGTGAGGCGTCCGTTCTCGATGCGGTGGAATTCGTGGAGGGTGATCGTGAAGGCGCGTCCTGTCGGCGCGGCGCCGAACCACTCGCCAGTATGAGTGCCGGTCATCGCCGCGCGCACGCCGACCTGGTCGCCGTCGGCGATCACGCTGTGAACGGTGATCGCGAGATCCGGGATCGCCTGCCTGAAGGCGCGAATCATCGGCTTGATCCCCTCCGGCCCACCACCCTGGCCCGGCAGAAGCGGGATATCCTGCCAGTCGGATGTCACGACATCATCGAGCAGGTCCGGCTCGCCCGCAAAGGCGCGGTAGAAGGTGTCCAGCGTTGTGCGGACCTGACGGGCTGCATCGCTGGTGGTCGAATAGTCGCTCACATCCATTCTCCTCGAGTGATGTGACCAAGGTAGGAAGCGGCGCGGCGGTGTTGAAATCGATAGATTGGATGTGGCAACATCCACGCGATGGATTTGCATGGCATTGACCTGAACCTGCTTGTCGCGTTCGACGCGCTGATGGCGGAGCGCAGCGTGACGCGCGCCGGCGCGCGGGTCGGGCGCACGCAACCGGCGATGAGCGCGGCGCTGTCGCGGTTGCGCGCGCTTCTGGGCGACGAACTGTTCGTGCGCGGACCGACCGGACTTCAGCCGACGCCGCGAGCGCTCGACCTGGCCGAGCCGCTCGGGCGCGCCTTGGCGGAAATCGAGCGGACGCTGGCGTTCACCCAGCGGTTCGAACCACGCTCGTCGGCCGCGGCCTTCTCGCTCGGCCTCTCCGAACATCCCGCCCACGTCCTGCTGCCGCGGCTGGTCGAGAGGCTGCGCGAGATCGCGCCGGCGGTGGTCCTGCGCGTCCGCAGCTTCACCGCGCGCGACGATGCGGTGACGATGCTCGATGCCGGTGAGATCGATCTCGCGGTCGGCGTGCCGCCGACCGTTCCGGCCGCACGCATCCTCACCCGCCCGCTGTTCGAGGAGCGGTTCGTGTGTGTCCTGCGCCGCGATCACCCCGCGGCCGACCTGCCGCTCGACCTGAAGGCCTTCCTTGGGTTGTCGCACCTGCTCGTGTCCCCAGAGAACGAGCGGTTCGGCCATGTCGACGCCGCGTTGGCCAAACGTGGCCTGAAGCGCCGCGTGGCGCTGACGCTGCCGCAGATGTATGCTGCGCCCGCGCTGATCGCGCGATCGGACATGATCGCGACGCTCATGGCCGGCGTCGTCAGCGCCTCGGGGCATTCCCACGACCTGAGTGTCCTGACGCCGCCGCTCGATCTCGCATCCGTGCCGCTCGTGCTCGCCTGGCATCGTCGCAACGATACACACCCAGCCCAACGCTGGCTGCGGGAGACAATAGCCAGCCTCTTCTAGCCAACGTTCTCGTCCTTGAGGCTGAAGAAGTTGATGGCGCGAGTGTACCCACGGCGCAATTGGCCGACGCACTTCCTTCTATTCTTAGCGCAACGCTTGGCACCGCAGCTTGCAGCTTAGACAATGTGACGCTTGAGCGGCGACGAATGCGGGGAGCCAAAGAGCAACTTCGTGAGCGTCAAGCGTCCGCTTCTGTCAGATCCGGGCGATCGTGCCGGCACGCCCGAATGTCTTGGTCTGGTCGTTAGCGGACGCCTCGGTCCAACCAGATGAACGACCGCTATCGCCGCCAGCGAGCTCCAAAGTGCTAGTCGGCTAGCGGCCCAACAGCAGACCATCCTCACCTTCCTATTTTGCGTCGCTTTAGGCGTTGGCGGGTAGAGGCGATATAGTTTCGCCTATGTTCTCCCATTGTAGGATATCGCCTGCTACGCAGCGGCAATGACCTCGCCGATCAATTTCTCCCCGCCCGCCTCGACCGCTCCTCAAGCCCAGCTACCCAACCCCACAAAAATAAAAAAACACGAAAAACGCGCAGACAACCCCGTGCACCCGAAATCCGTCACCCTCGCGGCCACCATCCTCTTGCCTCATTCCGGCCTCCCGCCTAGACGCCTCGGCACACGGAGGAAGGCCCGATGACACACACGTTCGACAAGTCGAAGCTCCCCAGCCGCTATGTTTCGGTAGGTCCCGAGCGCGCGCCGCAGCGCAGCTATTATTATGCGATGGGGATGACCGAGGAGGAGATCGCGCAGCCTTTCGTCGCGGTCGCCTCGGCGGGCAACGACAGCGCGCCGTGCAACACCACGCTCGATGCGCAGGCGGACATCTGCCGCGAGGGCGTGATGGCCGCGGGGGGCACGCCGCGCCGCTTCAACACCATCACTGTTACCGATGGCATCGCGATGGGTCATCAGGGGATGAAATCGTCGCTGGTCAGCCGCGAGGTGATCGCGGACTCGGTCGAGCTGTCGGTGCGCGGTCATTGCTATGACGCGGTCGTCGGCTTTGCGGGGTGCGACAAGTCGCTGCCCGGCATGATGATGGCGATGCTGCGGCTCAATGTGCCGTCGATCTTCGTCTATGGCGGGTCGATCCTGCCCGGCACCTATCAGGGCCGCGACCTGACCGTGCAGGACGTGTTCGAGGTGGTCGGCCGCTATTCGGCCCAGGCCTGCGACCTTGCCGAAGTCACCGCGATCGAGAAGGCGGCATGCCCCGGCCACGGCGCGTGCGGCGGGCAGTTCACCGCGAACACCATGGCCTGCGTCGGCGAGGCGATCGGCCTGTCGCTGCCCAATTCCAACATGGCCCCCGCGCCCTACAAGGCGCGTGACGATATCGCGCGCGCCGCGGGGCGGCAGATCATGGAGCTGATCGCGAAGAATATCCGTCCGCGCGACATCTGCACCCGCGAGGCGTTCGAAAACGCCGCGCGGATCGTCGCGGCGACCGGCGGCTCGACCAATGGCGGGCTCCATCTGCCCGCGATGGCGAATGAGGCGGGGATCGATTTTTCGCTGTTCGACGTGGCCGATATCTTCAAGACCACCCCCTATCTCGCCGATCTGAAGCCAGGCGGCCGCTATGTAGCCCGCGACATGGCCGAAGCGGGCGGCGTCTACATGCTGATGAAGACGATGCTGGCCGAAGGCCTGTTGCACGGCAACTGCATGACCGTCACCGGCAAGACGCTGGGCGAGAATATCGACGAGATCACCTGGAACCCCGATCAGAAAGTGATCTACGACGCGAAGACCCCGATCACCCCGACTGGCGGCGTCGTTGGGTTGAAGGGCACGCTCGCCCCCGAAGGCGCGATCGTGAAGGTCGCGGGCATGGCGCGGCTCCAGTTCACCGGCCCGGCGCAGGTGTTCGATTGCGAGGAAGACTGTTTTGCCGCGGTCGAGGCGCGCAGGATCGTCGAGGGTTCGGTGATCGTGATCCGCTATGAAGGCCCCAAGGGCGGCCCCGGCATGCGCGAGATGCTGGCGACCACCGCCGCGCTCTATGGCCAGGGCATGGGCGAGAAGGTCGCGCTGATCACCGACGGCCGCTTCTCGGGCGCGACGCGGGGCTTCTGCATCGGCCATGTCGGCCCCGAAGCCGCCGATGGCGGCCCGATCGCGCTGATCGAGGATGGCGACATCATTTCGATCGACGCGATTGCCGGAACGATCGATCTCGACGTGGCCCGCGACGTGCTCGCCGCGCGCCGGGCGAAGTGGCAGCCGCGCGAGAACGACTATCAGTCGGGCGCGCTGTGGCGCTATGCGCAGAACGTCGGGCCGGCCTGGCAGGGAGCGGTGACGCATCCCGGCGCCAGGTCCGAAAAGCATGTCTTCGCGGATATCTGATCCGTCGCCGTATTCCCCGCCCGCATTCGGGCGGGGTTAGGGGTGGGCTTGCAGGACCTCGCGGCGATGCGCCGGCTTCCTGTGCGGAAGGCTCACCTGTGGGCGGGGCTCCTCATCCTCCCCGCCTGCAACGCCACCGACGAAACCCAGATCGACGGCAGCGAGCCGATCCCCTGTCTCCTGCCCGGCGCGAGCGAATATAAGATGCTGTGCACCATCGACCGCATGATCACCCCCGATGGCGCCGTCCTCACCGCGCGTGCGCCCGATGGCGAGTTTCGCCGCCTGCTGGTGGTGAAGGACGGGCGCGGCGTGATCGCGGCGGACGGAGCCGAGATGGTCAAGGTCACGCCCGCCGGATCGGATGGGATCGACGTCATGGCGGGCGACATCGTCTATCGTCTGCCGGCAAAGATCGCGCCGTGACCGGCCGCCCAATCCTGACCGCTGCGGAGATGCGCGCCGCCGAAGTGGCGGTGTTCGCGACCGGCGTCACGGTCGAGCAGGCAATGGAGCGCGCGGGCGCGGCAGTGGCCGAGGTGGCGTGGCGCTATGCGGGGCGCGCGCCGGCGCTGGTGGTCTGTGGCCCCGGCAATAATGGCGGCGATGGTTATGTGATCGCACGTCGGCTGAAGGATCGCGGAGTGCCGGTGCGCGTGGCGGCGAGCGGCGAGCCCAGGACCGATGCGGCGCGGGCCAATCGCGGGCGGTGGGATGGCCCCGTCGAGACGCTCGCCGATGCGAAGCCGGCGCGGCTGCTGATCGATGCGCTGTTCGGCAGCGGGCTGGTCCGTGCGCTTGATCCGGCGATCGCGGGACCGCTCGAACGGCTGGCGGCGGCGGCGCAGATGCGGCTCGCGGTCGATCTGCCGAGCGGGATCGGCAGCGATGACGGCGCGCTGCTCGGCCCTGCAATCGCCTATGACGTGACGGTCGCGCTCGCGGTGCTGAAGCCCGCGCACCGGCTGCAACCGGCAGCGGCGCTGATGGGTCGGTTGATCGTCGCCGATATCGGCATAGCGGGGACATCGCGGCTCAGCGAAATAGCCCGTCCGCACCTCCCCGCACCGGGCCCGGACGACCACAAATATACGCGCGGCCATGTCGTCGTGGTCGAGGGCGCGATGCCTGGCGCTGCCATGCTCTCCGCGATGGCGGCGCAGCGCGGCGGCGCGGGCTATGTGACGCTGACGGGGCATGGAACGGGCGGCCCGGCCGCGATCGTGCGACGCGGCGGCGATCTCGCCGACATCCTTGTGGACCGGCGGGTTGGGGCGGCGCTGATCGGACCGGGGCTCGGCCGCGAGGCTGCGGCACGCGCGCTGCTCGATGCCGCGCTGGCGAGCAAGAAGCCGCTGATACTCGATGCCGATGCGCTGATGCTGCTCACGGAACGCCGCCCGCTCCAGGGCATGCCGATCCTGACCCCGCATGAAGGCGAGTTTGCCGAACTGTTCGGTGAACTGCCCGGCAACCGGGTCGAGCGCGCCGGCGCCGCCGCCGCAAATGCGCAGGCGGTGATCGTGCTCAAGGGCCCCGACACGGTGGTGGCCGCGCCCGATGGCCGTGCGGCAATTTCCGTGCCCGCACCGGGCTGGCTTGCTACCGCAGGCACCGGCGACGTGCTGGCGGGCCTCATCGCCGCCAACCGCGCCCGCGGTCTGGACGCATTCGAGGCGGCCTGTGCCGGCGTGTGGCTGCACCGCCGCGCCGCCGAACTGGCGGGACCGGGCTTGATCGCCGACGATCTCATCGGCCATCTGCCGCAGGCGCTGGCGGAATGCCTGTGACCGAACTCGCCCCCATCGTCCGTATCGCCGCACGCGGCGAGGGCATCACCGAGGATGGACGCCACTCCCCGCTGTCGGCGCCCGGCGATCTGCTGGCCGTCGATGGAACGCTGACTCATGGGCCGCACCATGTCGATCCGCCGTGCCGCCATTTCCCGAAATGCGGGGGCTGCCAGCTGCAGCATGTCGACGATGCCAGCTATGCCGACTTCATCGGCCAACGCATCGTCAGCGCGCTGGGGCAGCAGAAGATCGATCCGCCCGAACTCGCGCCTGCGATCCTGTCCGCGCCGGAAACGCGCCGCCGCGCCGCGCTGCGCGCCGAGCGGCAGGGTAAGAAGATGCTGCTTGGCTTCAACGAAGCTCAGACCCATCATATCGTCGACCTGAAGATGTGCTCGATCCTGCACCCGGCGTTGTTCGCGCTGGTCGGCCCGCTCCGAAAATTGCTGCACCCCATGCTGCGGGACCGGCGCGCCGCGGGCGTCCAGATGACGCTGGTCGACCAGGGTGTCGACCTGCTGATCGAGAAGATCGAGGTCGAGGGGCTGGCGGCGATCGAGGCTCTCAACGACTTTGCCGTGCAGCATAAGCTCGCCCGACTGTCGATCGACGATGGCTATGGCGCGCAGCCGCGTTGGGAGCCCGAGCCTGCGACGGTGACGCTCGGCGGCGTCCATGTCGCTTTTCCGGCGGCGGGTTTCCTTCAGGCCACGGCGGAAGGCGAGGCGGCATTGGTTGCGACGGTCGAGGCGATCGTCGGCGATGCTGCGGTGGTCGCTGACCTGTTCGCCGGCCTCGGCACCTTCGCCCTGCCGCTATCGCGTGACCGGCGCGTTTACGCGGCGGAGGGTGCGCGAGACGCCGTCCTCGCGCTCAAGGCCGCGGCCGACCGGACGCAGCGGATGATTGCGGTCGACCACCGCGATCTGTTCCGTCGTCCGCTCGATGCCGCAGAGCTCGACCGGTTCGATGCGGTCGTGCTCGATCCGCCACGCGCGGGCGCGCGCGAACAGATGGCCGCGCTCGCCGCGACGAAGAAGCTCGCGCGGATCGCCTATGTGTCTTGTAATCCTTCGACCTTCGCGCGCGACGCGCGCACGCTGACGGAGGGCGGCTGGCGGCTCGAGCGGATCACGCCCGTCGGCCAGTTCCGCTGGTCGACGCATGTCGAGCTGGTGGCGTCGTTCGGACGTTAAGCAATACGCCGCCGTAACGATCGCTTAACCATATCTTGTCGGCCGACCGGCTAGGAAGGCGCATCCCTTCACAAGGTGGTGCGTAATGGCTTCAGGCCGGGTCTTCGTTGCTTTGGCATGTCTGGCGATGGCGGGTGGGGCGCAGGCCGCGTCCGCTCCCGCGATGCGCCTGTCGCTCAATCTTCGCACCCTCGAAGGCGCGTCCGAGGTCAGCTATCATCCAAGACGCTGGCTGACGATCCGGCGCAGCGCCGCCTTCGTCCGCCCCGATCCCCTCGCTGACGTTACCGCCGTACCCGCCCCGGCCAGCGCGCGGCCCCGCGCCTATGCGATGACCGGGGACATCCACCCGTTCGGCGACGGCTTCCGCGTTTCGCTAGGCCTGCGCGAGGACGGCAATCGCCGTCTGCTACGCGGCGGCAATGACCGTGCCGACATCGGCACCGCGCAATATGCCCCGACGATCTCGATCGGCTATGCCGAAGAGGTGGGCGAAGGCCTGTCGCTGGGCGGCGATGTCGGCCTGCTCGGCGACGATATGGGCCGCGGCGCCGGCGGTGTGCTCGTCACTCCGATCGAAATGACATCGCACAGACGCGACGAGGACCGGGGCTTTCGCCCCGTGCTGCGTTTCGCGGCGGGATATCGGTTCTAAGCGCCCGGAGCGGAGAACAGGATCAACGCGGCATTGACCGCGAGGATCAGCAGCACGATCGACGCCGCGACGAAGATAGCGAAGCGCAGCATGGGCTTGTTGACCGTTGCCTGCACCAGGCTGTGCGCCACGCGTAGACCGACGTAGATCCAGGCCAGCGTCGCATTGATGCCACCACCAGCCGCCAGCAGCGCCAGCGTGATCGCCACCGCGTAGAAGATCGTCGGCTGTTCGTGGAGATGGTTGTAATTGTCGGCCTTCCAGCGGACGCTGGGCGGAATGCGGTCCATGAACTCGCTCGGCGGGCGGTTTGGATCATAGACGATCTTGCCCTTGATGACCGCGGGCAGCCGCGTGGCGTAAAGCCAGAACCACATCACGAAGGTCCACAGCACCAGCGCGATGACTGCGCCTAATATTGGCGTATGCATGATCCGCTCTCCCCTTATCGTGGATTAGTCTGGCGAGCCGCACGGGTCCTGTCAAACTTGAGCCGCCTCCGAGCATTCACCATGAGGCTCATACTTTCGACCTACACATTCCCGGAATATCACGCTTATTTCCAATTTTGTAAGATGCGGGACCATGAGGAAGCATGTCATGTTTGGCCATGTTCATATCGCTTATCTATGTCAGCCACAGTCTGATTGCGCGCGAGGCCCAGGAAGCGGAGATCGACAGCATCGTTACTGGTTCGGTTGAGCGCAACGCGCGGCTTGGCGTCCGTGGCGCTCTGCTCTTTACCGAGCAGCATTTCGCGCAACTGCTCGAGGGGCCTGAGACCGCAGTCGAAGAGGTGATGGAGAGGATCATCGAGGACCCCCGGCATGATCAGATCACCATCATCGAGCGCAAGCCGATCGACGGCTATCGCTTTCCCGATTGGAGCATCGTCTATTGGGGGAATGCGAGCTACATGGATCGCAAGATCGCGACCGTTCTGCACAAGCAAGACGCGCTGAATCAGGCTGGGCAGACGGCGCAGCTGTACGAACTCATCCAGCGGATGGCGCAAGGAAGCCATGATCGGGACGCCCCGATTGGAAGGCCGTCCACGAAATAGTGGTCGGGTTCCTCCCCACGCCGAGCGTAGGGAGGAATGTCCGGCGATCAGTCGAAAATCTTGCCCCAGGCGCGCTTGGCGCGGCCCTTCCAATGGCCGCGATGATAGGCGTCCGACGCCAGCAGCGGGATGACCGATCCGGCCTCGGCGAACACCATCTGCTCGATGCCCGTGTTCACCTTGCCCCAGCTCGCCGCCTCTTGGAGGGTCGACGAGGAGCAGGCGCCGTCGCGTACGTCGGCGACGGTGATCTGCACGGCATATTTGTGCACCTCGACATCGTGATGGCCGAGGATTTCGGCGCAGACGACGGTGTCCTGAATGAAGTTCTTCGGCACGCCGCCGCCGATCATCAGCAGGCCGCTGGTGCCCGCCTTGATCTTTATGTCGGTCAGTTCGCGGAAGTCGGCGATCGCGTCGAGGACCATATAGGGGCGGCCGGCCTTCATGCAGTCGACCTGATGCTTCACGAGGCCGAATCCGGCCGAAGAGTCGACGAAGGCCGGGCAGAAGATCGGCACGTCATGCTCATAGGCCAGCTTGACGAGGCTGTTTTCCTTCTTGCCATGCTCGACGAGATATTTCCCCATTTCGCGGATGAAGGCGCGGCTCGAATAGGGGCGCGGCTCCAGCGAGTTCGCGATCTTGTTGATCGTGAAGTCGCAATCCTGAAGCTGCTCCTCGTCGATATAGGTGTCGTAGATACGGTCGATCAGCAGCGAGCGTAGCGTATCGTCGTCGGGCACCTCGAGCGCCTGATAATGTTTGTGGCCAAGACCCTCGAAGAAATCCATGTCGACGATCGAGGCGCCGGTAGCGACGATCGCGTCGACCATGCCGCTGCGGACCAGTTCGGCATAGGCGTCCATGCATCCACCTGCCGAGGTCGAGCCCGCGATCACCAGGAAAATGGTGCAATCGGGGTCTTCGAGCATCTGGTTGTAGATGCCGGTCGCGCGGGCAAGATCACGGCTGGTGAAGCTCATCTTGCCCATCGCGTCGATGATAGGACGCGCATCGAAGCTCTTGATGTCGATATGCTCGACGACGGTCGAGAGCAGCTCGGCCTTGCGCGTGTCGTTGATGGCGGCTTCGGTCATGATGGTCTCCGGAATTCTGGGCACTCGTCATCCCAGCGAAAGCTGGGCTCTCCCTTCTTCGTGTCAAGGAAGAGAGATGCCAGCTTTCGCTGGAATGACGGAACTATGTGGTAGGCGGCTCTTACAGCTTGATGACGTTCGACGGAACCGCTTCGCGATCCTCGTCCTCGGCGATGTCGGCGATGTATAGGCTCGCCATCGGCTCGTCCGACATGATCACCCGTTCGCCGGCGGTGAAGCCGTTGAAGCCGGTGCGCATCGCGCAGCCATAAGCGCCGAGCATGCCGATCTCGATATAATCGCCGGGGCCGACGTCGGCGGGCAGCATGAACGGGCCGGCCATGCGATCCATGTCGTCGCACGTCGGGCCGTAGAAGCTGAAGCCGAGGTCGCGGGCGTTCGAGTCCGGCTCGCGCAGCAGCTTGACCGGGAAGCGCCAGCCGACATGCGCCGCATCGAACAGCGCGCCATAGGCGCCGTCGTTGATGTACAGCTCGTCACCACGGCGACGCTCGACACGGACCAGCAGGCTCGCATATTCGGCGCACAGCGCGCGGCCGGGCTCGCACCACAGTTCGGACGAATAGCTGACCGGCAGGCTTTCGAAAGTCTGATGGATCGCCGCGAAATAGGCTTCGAGCGCGGGCGGCTCCATCCCCGGATAAACCGAGGGGAAGCCACCGCCGACATCGATCACGTCCACGGTGACAGCCGCGGCGACGATCGCGGCACGAACGCGCTCCATCGCCTGGACATAGGCCGAAGGGCTCATCGCCTGGCTGCCGACATGGAAGCAGATGCCCAGGGCATCGGCGACCTGACGGGTGCGCTGGAGCAGTTCCTTCGCCTCATGCTGCTCGACGCCAAACTTCGACGCGAGGCTGAGCTTCGACATTTCCGACGAAACGCGCATGCGGACGCACAGAGTCAGGTCGGCCGCACCCTTGGTGGCGCGGACGATCTTCTCCAGCTCCTCAATCGAATCGAGTGAGAAGGTGCGGACGCCATGATCGAAATAGGCTTCGGCGATCGCTTCTTCTGCCTTGACCGGGTGCATGAAGCACAGGGTTGCCTCGGGCAGGAGACCGGCCACCAGACGCACCTCGGCGATCGACGCCACGTCATAGTGCGTGATGCCATTATCCCACAGGATCTGGATCAGGTCGGGCGATGGATTCGCCTTGACCGCATACATCGAGCGCCCCTGGAACTTCTCGACGAAGAACCGGGCGGCCCGCGCAGCGGCGTGGGGGCGAAGAAGCGTGACCGGTTGAACCGGTCGAAGGGACGTAGCTAGCCCCAGCGCGCTATGATGCTTGTGCAACTCAAGGGACCTCCGGGTGTAACGTTGGCAAGAAAGCTGCCTTGCGGTGGAAGTCCCATGGGGCAGCGGAGGCGCGGATATATGGTGCTGAAACCTCGATGTAAAGTTTCGATCCGCAGTCTATCCCCGCAGAGGCCCGGAGTGCCCTGAAAACGGGCGAAAACGCCGATGGGGCGATGCCGTCCTGGTCGCTCGTTACGGCGCGAATCGGTGCGAATCGGATAGCGCCCTTGCCTTTGGCGAAGCGCTATGGCTTGGCTGCGGCAATGGCGGACCATCATCATCACCATGCGGGCGATGCGCATGATCACGGGCATGGCAGCCACGGCCATCACGGCCATTCGCACGCTCCCGCCGAACTCGGTCGCGCCTTCGCGATCGGGGTGACGCTCAACCTCGGCTTCGTCATCATTGAGGGCGCGGCGGGACTGCTCTCCGGATCGTTGGCGCTGATCGCCGACGCTGGCCACAACCTGTCCGATGTTCTGGGCCTGCTGATGGCCTGGGCGGCCTATGCGCTGTCGAAACGCCCGCCGAGCGAACGCTTCACCTATGGCCTCAGGGGTTCGTCGATCCTCGCGGCGCTGTTCAACGCGGTCTTCCTGCTCATCGCCTGCGGCGCGATCGCGCTGGGCGCAATCCAGCGGTTCTTCAACCCCGCCCCCATCGAGAGCGGCATGATGATGGCGGTCGCGGCGATCGGCATCGTCATCAACCTGGGCACCGCTCTGTTGTTCCTGCGCGGCGGCGAGCATGACATCAACATCCGCGGGGCCTTTCTTCACATGGCGGCGGATGCAGGCGTGTCTGCCGGGGTGGTCGTGGCAGGATTGCTGGTGGCGCAGACCGGATTGCTGTGGATCGATCCGGCGATCAGCCTGATTATCGTCGCAGTGATCGTCGTCGGCACCTGGGGCCTGTTCCGTGACTCGCTGACCATGTCGCTCAACGGCGTGCCCGGCGGGATCGATCCCGCCGCCGTCACCGCGCGTTTGGCCGGTCTGCCCGGCGTGACGGCGGTTCACCATGTCCATATCTGGCCGACCAGCACCACCGAAGTTGCACTGACCGCGCATCTGCTGATGCCCGACGGGCGCAGCCGCGACGAATTCCTGGCGCAGACGGCCCAGCTGATGCGCGAAGAATTCCGCATCGGCCATTCGACCTTCCAGATCGAACAGGGCGCTTGCGCCGACGAGCAGCGCGATTGTGGTCCAGCCGCGCACGACCATCACGATCATTGAGTAAGGCTGAGATGTCCAAACCCGCGCTTGTCCACCTGATCGCCGCCGCACGGCCCAATTTCATGAAGGTCGCGCCGTTGTGGCATGCGCTGAAGGCCACCGAGGATTTCCTTCCGGTGATCGTCCATACCGGCCAGCATTATGATGCGGCGATGTCCGACGATATTTTTACCGATCTGGGCCTGCCCGCGCCCGATCATCATCTCGGCATCGGATCGGGCAGTCATGCCGAACAGACCGGCAAAGTGATGATAGCCTATGAGAAGCTCGCGATTGAGCAGCGGCCCGACTGGCTGATCGTCGTCGGCGACGTCAATTCGACCGCTGCGGCCTCGATGGCGGCGGGCAAGCTGCGCATCCCGATCGTCCATCTCGAGGCCGGGCTGCGCAGCCGTGACCGCGACATGCCCGAGGAATTGAACCGCCTCGTCACCGATGTGCTCGCCGACGTGCTGTGGACGCCTTCGCCAGACGCCGACGCCAATCTGATCATGGAGGGCATCCCGCTCGAACGGATCACCCGCGTCGGCAATATCATGATGGACAGCTATGAACTGGTCCGTCCCGCGATCGAGGCTGCGGACTATCCGGGCGAGCTTGGCCACACGGCAGGGGGCTATGGCGTGGTGACGCTTCACCGCCCGTCCAATGTCGACGTGCCCGAGCAGCTCGAACGCCTCGTCGAGGCGTTGATCGCGGTGCAGGTGCACCTGCCGTTGATCTTCCCGGTTCACCCCCGCACGAAACAGCGGCTGGGCGACGCCGGCATGGCGCGGCTGGAGGCGGCGGGAATTACTCTGGTCGGTCCGGCGGCCTATGTCCGCTTCATGAGCCTGGTCGCGGGTGCGGCAGCGGTGATCACCGATTCCGGCGGCATCCAGGAAGAAACCACCTATCTCGGCATTCCGTGCCTGACGCTGCGCGAGAATACCGAGCGGCCGATCACGATCAGCGAAGGCACCGCCCAGCTTGTCAACGCGGACAGCCTCCTCGATCGCCTGCTCGCCGCGCTTGCCGAACCCAGGCAGGATCGCAAGCGGCCCGACTTTTGGGACGGGAAGACGGCGGAGCGCTGCGTCGAGGATCTGCGGCGCCGGACGGCAGCCTAGACGGTCTTCTCCCGGTCGCGAGCATAGGCCTGAGTGCCGCGTGTGATCACCCTGTCGCCCGGCGCGATTTCGCCCGGTTCATAGTCGGGCTGAGGCGCGATCTCGGCGTAGAGCGGCGCGAAATCGGTTTCGATGGTCTGGCGGAGCAGATCGTCAAAGCTGTCGATCACGAAATAATTCTGCTGATAGTCATCGATCCGATAGCGGGTGCGCATCACCCGCTTGAGATCGAAGCCCATTCGGTTGGGCGACGGATCGTCGAGCGCGAATCGGGATTCTCCATAGGAGGAGACGATGCCCGCACCGTAGAGCTTCAGGGCATCGCCGTCGCGGATCAGTCCGAACTCTACCGTGTACCAGTAGAGCCGCGCGAGGCGGTCGATCGCGCCATGTTCCAGAGCGCGAAGGCCGCCCCGGCCATAGGCCTGCATGTAATCGGCGAACACCGGGTGGGCGAGCAGGGGGACGTGGCCGAAGACATCATGGAAGATGTCGGGTTCCTGCAGATAATCGAGCTGTTCGGGGGCGCGGATGAAGCGTCCGGCGACGAAGCGGCGGTTGGCGAGATGATCGAAGAAGACATCCTCGGGAACGAGCCCGGGGACGGCCAGCACCTGCCAGCCGGTCGCCTTCATCAGCCGATCGGACAGTTCGGTGAAGTTCGGGATGCCGGGTCGCGACAGCCCCGCCAGTTCGAGACCCTCCAGGAAAGCCGGCGCAACCCGGCCGGGCAGCATGGCGGACTGGCGTGCGAACAGGGTGTTCCATGTCGCATGATCGTCTGGCGTGTAGCTTTCCCACGCCTGATCGACTGTCCAGTCGGCTGCGGCGCCCGGTGGAAGAGCGGCCGGAATATTCTGATCCGTCTTGAGCATTCGCCAGATATAGCAACAAATGATACTATTTCCACCGACATGAAAAGTCTTTTTGGGGCTGCCGCTGCGCGCTTTCGGGGCTATGTGCTCTCCAACAGGGGCAGCATTATCGGAGCCGGGGCCATGACCGTCATCATCAAGGAAGCCGACCTGATCGAGAGCGTCGCCGACGCCCTCCAATATATCAGCTATTATCACCCGATGGATTATATCAAGGCGCTCGGCGTGGCTTATGAGGCCGAGCAGGGCCCGGCCGCCAAGGACGCGATCGCGCAGATCCTGACCAACAGCCGGATGTGCGCCGAGGGCCATCGCCCGATCTGCCAGGACACCGGCATCGTCACCGTTTTCATCAAATGGGGCCAGCAGTGCATGCTGGATAGCGAGAAGAGCCTGCAGGAGGTCGTCGACGAAGGCGTCCGCCGCGCCTATCTCCATCCCGAGAACCGGCTGCGCGCCTCGATCCTGAAGGATCCGGCCTTCAGCCGCGTCAACACCAAGGACAACACGCCTTCGGTCCTGAATGTCGAGATGGTGCCAGGCCATCATGTCGAGGTCGCTGTCGCGGCAAAGGGCGGCGGTTCGGAGAACAAATCCAAATTCGCGATGCTCAATCCCAGCGAGTCGATCGTCGATTGGGTGCTGGAGATGATCCCGAAGATGGGCGCCGGCTGGTGCCCGCCGGGCATGCTCGGCATCGGCATCGGCGGAACGGCCGAGAAGGCGATGACCATGGCCAAGGAATCGCTGATGGGCGATATCGACATGGCGCAGCTCAAGCAGCGCGGGGCGCAGAACGATATCGAGAAGCTGCGCATCGAGATTTTCGACAAGGTCAACGCGCTGGGCATCGGTGCGCAGGGACTGGGCGGGCTTTCGACCATCCTCGACGTCAAGATTCTTGACTATCCGACCCACGCTGCATCGAAGCCGGTCGCGATGATCCCGAACTGCGCGGCGACGCGCCATGCGCATTTCCATCTCGACGGTTCGGGCCCCGCCTTCCTCGATCCGCCGAACCTCGACGAATGGCCGAAGGTCGAATGGGCGCCGTCGAAGGAATCAATCCGCGTCGACCTCAACACCCTGACCCGGGAAGTGGTGGCGAGCTGGAAGCCCGGCGATCGCCTGCTGCTCAACGGCAAGATGCTCACCGGCCGGGACGCCGCGCACAAGCGCATTCAGGACATGCTGGCGAAGGGCGAGGAGCTTCCGGTCGAGTTCAAGGGCCGGGTGATCTATTATGTCGGCCCGGTCGATCCGGTGCGCGACGAGGTGGTCGGCCCGGCGGGCCCGACCACCGCGACCCGCATGGACAAGTTCACCGACATGATGCTCGAGAAGACCGGGCTGATCGCCATGGTCGGCAAGGCCGAGCGCGGGCCCACGGCGATCGAGTCGATCAGGAAGCACAAGGCGGCCTATCTGATGGCGGTCGGCGGCGCGGCCTATCTGGTCGCGCGCGCGATCAAGGGCGCGGAGGTGGTCGGCTTCCATGATCTCGGCATGGAGGCGATCTATGAGTTCGACGTGCGCGACATGCCGGTGACGGTTGCTGTCGATGCGACGGGCGAGAGCGTCCACCACACCGCGCCGCTGGTGTGGCGCGAGAAGATCGCCCGCGAGAAGCTGCTCGAAGGGGTTTGAGTTAGCGCTCGCGCGCTATCTCGACCTCGGCTTGGCTGAAGTTCGTTTTCGGGCCAAGTGGTGCGTCGTCCGCCACGGCGGTGACGAAATAGGCGATCCCGGTGCCGGCCTTCAGGTCGATCCACAGGCCCGAGCGCAAGCCATAGGCTTCGCCGGCGTGGCCGACACGGGGGATGCCGTCACCGAACAGGTCTTCACGGCAACCCTCCGCCTTCGTGGCGAGCGTCTGGGTCGCCAGACCATAGCGGCAGATCGTGCCCGGCGTCGTCTCGCCGGTTACGCCATTGCTGCCGTCATAGGTCCAGACGGGCGCGAGCAGCAGATCGATCGAGGCGGGCGACAGGAAGGCCGTGCCGTCCGCGCGGCCCCGGTTCAGTAGCAGCTGCCCGATACGGGCGAGATCGCGCATTGAGATACGCAGGCCACCTTGCGGGGAGAAGCTCGCTCCGTTGAAACCGGCCTGCCATCGCGCGAGATCGCAATTGCCGTCCCGGGCGGGCACGATCGGACAGCCGGGGCGGACACCATGATCATCGTCACGCAGAGGCGCTCCGTCTGCGCCGTATAGCGTGACCGCGCGGCCGATGGTGGCGTCGTCGCAGCTTGCCCAATTGAAGCAGGCCTTGAGGCCGAGCGGATCGATTACCAGCCGCGCCATCAGCCGGTCGAAACGCTCCCCGGTCGCACGCTCCATCACCGACGCGATCAGCGGGAAGTTGAGGTTGGCGTAGCGATAGAAGCTGCCCGGGGCATGCTCGCGATCCCACGCCTTCGGGTCGGCGAGCTTGTCGCGCACCGATTGATCGAAGGGCAGGACATAGTCGGCGGCGTCGGTCAGCGACGCACGGTGCGAGAGCAGCAGGCGCAGGGTAATCACCCTGTCGGGGAATGCCGGGTTACGCACGGGCCAGCCTAGCCAAGCTGACACGTCGCGATCGAGATCGACCGTCCCGGCTTCGACAGCCGCATCACGCCCAGCGCCACGACCAGCTTGGAGATGGAAGCGATGCGTACCGGGTCATCGGCGGTCACGGCGCGGCCTGTCGCGCGGTCGGCAACACCCTGAGTCCAAGCCGTGCCGAGGCGGTCTCGCGTGAAGTCCAGCCGGACAGCCGCCGCGGGCGGACGAAGCTGTGGCTCGGCGCGTGCATCCTGTGCAAAGAGGGCCACGAGCAGGATCAACGGAATGGCGAGACGCATCGTGGCATCATGGCGCGGGGTCGGGAGGCAGGCAATGAAGCGGATGGCAAAATGGACGGGGGGAATCATCGCGGCACTGGCGGTGCTTATCGCCGCCGCTTATGTCGCGAGCCCGCTCTATCTCGACCGTGTCTATTATCGCGGGCCGGTCAGCGGTCATTTCGACGGGCAGCGCTTCTTTAACCCTGAGGGTGAGTCTGCACAGGTCCCGCGCAAGTTCCTCCTGTCGCGGCTATGGGGCATGATCACGGGTCAGGCTGCGCCGGGCTGGCCGGAAAGCATCGCGGTGCGCCCGTCGCGGCCGCCCGCCCGTGTGGCGGGCGGGGCGATGCGTGTCACCTGGATCGGCCATGCGACCGCGCTGGTGCAGACACAGGGGCTCAACATCCTGACCGATCCGATATGGTCGGATGTCGCCGGGCCGTGGAACATGGTCGGCCCCAGCAGGGTGCGGGCGCCCGGCGTGCGCTTTGAAGATCTTCCGAAAATCGACGTCGTGCTGATCAGCCACAATCATTATGACCATATGGACCTGCCGACGCTCCAACGCTTGTGGACCCGCGACCGGCCGCTGATCGTCACCAGCCTGGGTAATGAGGCGATCCTGAAGGAATATGGCATCGTTGCCGCCACGCGCGACTGGGACGGGATGGTGCCGGTCAAACCCGGCGTCTCGGTGATTGTCGAGCGTGTCCATCACTGGGGCTCGCGATGGGGACAGGATCGCAACCGCGCGCTGTGGAGCGGATTTACCGTGACGTTGCCGGGCGGGAATGTCTTCTTCGCGGGCGACACCGGCTTCGGCGATGGTGCCTGGCCGCGCGACGCGGCGCGCCATGGGCCGTTCCGTCTGGCGATCCTGCCGGTGGGGGCCTATCATCCGCGCGACATATTCGGCGGCAATCATATCGATCCGGAGCAGGCCGTGTCGGTATTCAGAACCTTGAGCGCGCGCCATGCGCTGGGCATCCACTGGGGCACATTCCAGCTGACCGACGAAGCCGCAGATGCGCCGCGCGGCGAATTGGCGAAGAGCGTGATGGCCGCTGGCATCGCGGCTGATCGCTTTATCACCACCGAGCCGGGTGTCGGCTGGATGGTGCCATGATGCCTATTTTTTGACGCCGACCGTCAGGTCGAAGCGAATGCGCACCCAGGCCCCCATGACCGGCTTGCCACCAATGCGCGGGGGCCGCACGCGGAATTGCCAGGCGGCCTGGCGCACCGCGCGGGCGATGCCGGACCCCGAGGGAGATTCGGCCAGCTCGCGGCAATCCTCGACCCGGAAATCGGGGACCGTCCGGCAGGCGATCAGGCCCCAGCCGCTGCGCGGCGCGCCCTTGGGCATATAATAGGCCATCTCGGCGTCGGTCGGCTCGCGGTACCAGTCGGGATCGTAGAGCCGCTCGCCGCCGGGGCCTTCGCCGGGGCCGTCGTCCCGGCCATTGCTTGTGCTCTCGCCCACGCTCGGCGCGCCCTCGCTACGGCGCGTCGGTATGCGCGAGATGTCCGACGACGCGAAGACGTCGCGGCTGACCATGATCATTGGCAGGGGCGAGGGCAGGGCGACCGGCTGTTCGGGCGGCGGGGGCGTTTCGGTGACGACCTTCTTCTTCTGCGCCGCGCTGGCGCGTGGCTTAGGCTTGGGCGCGACCTTCTCCTCGGCGAGCGTCATCAGCCGAAAATCCTTCAGCTCGGCTTCGCGCTTCTTCAGGTCGAAGGGTGGCGACATCAGGAAGGCGAGCAGAAAACCGAGCATATGGACGATGACCACCGCGGCCACGCCGATGGCGCGACGCCGGACGATCTCGGGCGGCTGGTCAGGTAGCCATGATTCCAACGCCCGGCGCATGCGCTCCCGCCCTTAGAGGCTGATGCGACGCAGGTCTATCGGCGGATAATGACGAAGCGACGGTTTGCGGATTGCCAAGCCGGCCAGCTAACATCGGAACTTCTGCGCCAAATCGGATCGAATGGCGGCTGCCGACCCATAGCAGAGATCATGGGATCAGTTTAGGACTGTGTGAGGAGACCGCCATGCCGACTGTCGAGGTGTTTGGAAAAGACGAGATGACGCCCCTCTTTCAAGGCGATTTCCCGTTCTTACCCAGACGAGGGGAATACATCTCCAAGGATGTGGGCGGGTATTTTAGCTACTACAATGTGGTCGAGGTCTGGCACCGCGAGGAGGGTGAAACTGGCGGCTTTCGCGCATGCGTTCGCGTCGAAATCGACGACTAGACAACGGCAGCTAACCACCCCTCGTCAGACATTGGCGCTGATCGACCAGTCAAACGACAGCGCCTCGTCGCCAATAGCATCCCCGTTGGCCGAAAATCGCCGCTCGACGAATATTCCCCGGCCGTCCGCATCGATCGCCACCACCGAACTGCACCGCGTCCCATAGACCGGGTTGCGGATAAAGATTGGGCTGTGACTGGGTTCCTGCGGCACGTCGGATGGCGTCGCCGGGTCAAGGCCGATGTCGGGCAGCACTTCCTCACGCAGACCATCGAGCAGCAGTTCCGGGCGATCGGCGTCTCTGGTCAGCCAGTCGAGCAGCATCGACTTGATCCGCAGTGTCTTGGGCCAGGGCTCGTCGAGGGTGCCGTTGGAGAGGCCGTAGAGGCCCGGGGACAGGTTGGTGCGGAGCGTTTCGGGCCGGTTCGACAGGAAGTGGGCGCGGTCGCCGTCGATGCTGATCAGGTTGACCGGGTTGTAGGCATCGATCGCCACTGCATCCGGATCAGCGCCGCCGAGCAGGCCGGTGACAAGCGCGCCGCGCGACGGGCGGCCTTCCTCGGGCAGTCCGTAACCGCGCAGATTGGTGACGACGGTGAAGCGGCCTTGCTCCGACACGCCGAGCCAGGTGCCGCCAGACAACAGATCCCGGCCGGCGAGGATGTGCGGCACGTCTTCCCAGCGCGCAAGCGGGGCGGCGGGGCGTGTGTGATATTCGTCGCGATTGCCGGCGACCACCAGTTGCCAGCGTGGATGCGCTCGCCAGGCGAGGGCGAGGACGCACATCGCCTATGCCGCGCGCTTGGGCTTGCCGCCGGGCCAGCGTGTCTCGGGCACGAACAGGGTGGTGATCAGCGCGACCCCCATGCAACCGGCGACATACCAGAAGAAGGCGGACTCGATCCCCGCCGCCTTGAACGACAGCGCGACCGACTCCGCCGTTCCGCCGAAGATCGCCTGGCTGATCGCATAGGGCAGGCCGACGCCCAGGGCGCGGACATGCGGCGGAAACAGTTCGGCCTTCACGACGGCGCTGGTAGCACTCGATCCCGAGATGATCAGATAGGCGAGGCAGATGAGGAGAAAGGCGCTGAGCATGCTCTGCGCCGCCCCGATCGCGGTAAACAGCGGCACGGTCGCCAGCACGCCGGCGATCCACGTCCAGTATAGCAGCGGCTTGCGGCCGATCTTGTCGGACAGCGCACCGAGGATAGGCTGGATGACGATGTAGAAGATCAGCGCGCCCGAGCAGATCAACGAAGCGTCGCTCTTCGCGAAACCGGCGCTCGCGACGAGATATTTCTGCATATAGGTGGTGAAGGCGTAGAAGCTGACATTACTGCCGATCGACAGGCCGAACACCAGCGCCACCTGTTTCGGCTGCTCGCGGATCAAGGTCATCAGGCCGCCTTTGCGCTTGGCGCCGCCCTCTTCGAGGAAGTCTGGGGTCTCGTCGATCCCGCGCCGCAGCCAGAAGACGCTGACAGCCAGGATCGCGCCGGTCGCGAAGGCGACGCGCCAGCCCCAGCTTTCAAGCTGTGCCTCGGTCAGGAAGACGAACTGAAGCAATAGCAGCAACGCAAGCGCGAGCAGTTGGCCAGCGATCAGCGTGACATATTGGAAGCTCGACCAGAAGCCGCGCTTCTCGGGCGGGGCGATCTCGACCAGATAGGTTGCGGCGGTGCCGAACTCGCCGCCCAGGCTCAGCCCCTGCGCCATGCGCGCAAGTGTGAGCAGGATCGGTGCCCAGATGCCGATCGAGGCATAGGTCGGGGTGCAGGTGATGATCAGCGACCCCGCGCACATCAGCGTGATCGACCAGGTCAGCGCGCTCTTGCGGCCATAGCGATCGGCCAGGACGCCGAGCAGCCAGCCGCCGAGCGGGCGCATGAGGAAGCCGATGGCGAAGACGATGCTGGTCGACAGGAGTTGCGCGGTGGGATCGTCGCTGGGGAAGAAGCTTTTCGAGAAATAGAGCGCAAAGGCCGAATAGATGTACCAGTCGTACCATTCGACGAGGTTGCCAAGCGATCCACCGACGACCGACCGGACGGCGTTGCGGGGGCGCGTTGCGCTCAAAACAGCCCCAGCCCACCGATTTCGACGTCGTCGACGGCGATTCCGAAGACGATATTGAGCCGTAGCCGGTAAGCGGTGGGGCTTTCGATATCGGCTTCGACATGCTGGTCGCCATTGCGGCGGGTATAGTGCCGGTCGAGCAGCGAGGCGAAGCCCGAGGGCAGGCAGAGGCTGACGACCGAGCGGGTGGTGAACAATGTATCGGGGCGTGTCGATGTCCAGTGGTTCGACATTTCCAGGTCGATCCCGGCGACATTTTCCAGCGTAAAGCTGTACTGCGCCTGCCAGTCGGCGCTGACAGCTCGTCCGTCGGTCAGTGCCGGATCTGCCCGCCGTTCGAGCAGCCAGCCGAGATCGTCGGTCAACGACAGCCGGAACTGCGCGCCATCGGGCGCGGTCGTCTCCGCGCCGTCGATCAGCCGCATCGGTGGCGAATAGCTGCCCCCGAAGCCGGCATCGGCGATCCAGTCCTCTCCATCGATGCGGACGAGGTTCAGCGTGTGCGTGTGGGGCGGGATGTCGACCGCCATCAGCCAGACCCGGGCGAGCAGCGGTCGTGCGTCAAACCCGATTGCGGTGAGGGCGCGCAGGAAAAGCTGGTTCTGCTCGAAACAATAGCCGCCACGGCGCTTGTGGACGAGCTTGTCGAAGACATGGGTGGGATCGAGGCTTATTCCGCGCCCCAGCCTCACGTCGAGATTTTCGAATGGAATAGCCAGGCGATGCGCGCGCTGAACCGCCGCCAGCCCAACGGCATCGGCGTCGGGCGCGACGCCAATGGCGATGCGCGTGAGATAGGCGTCGAGGTCGATCGGTTCGGTTATTTGCATGTCGCTCCGGTGCGGCGGCCGGCGCCGGTCGTCACGATCCTGACCGGCTCGCCTTCCTTGGTGCCGGTCGTCAGGGTCGATATTTCATAGCTGTCGGCGGTGTAGTTGCCCTTCGAGGCGACGAGCAGGCCTTCCGGAAACCGCTTGTTGGTGCAGAAGGTGTCGTAGATTATCTTGCCGCCCGCGAGCGAGAATTTGCGCTTGGTACAGACCGCCGCGTCATCCTGCGTAAGCAGCGCCTCCGGACGGGACACCGCCTGTTGCGCGGTAAGGCAGCTCTTGCGGCTGCTATTGCCGGCGAACATCTTGACCACCCATTGCGGCACGCCCGGCACTTCGGCGCTGATCGTCTTGGTCTCATGCTGCCATTTGCCCGGGGCGAAGCCCTCGGCCGCTACCGGAGCGGCCAGTCCGGCCAGTAGAAGCACAGTCCACTTGTTCATCGGGCTTTTCTCCTCGCCGCAGCAAATCCTTAGCGGCTGGCCGCTACTGTTCAAGCCCGGTCAGCGGAACGGGTTCAAGCGCCGCGCATAGCGCTGGAGACGCGCCGGCACCCAGTCGTTGACGAAATGGCCGAACGCGATGCGACGGTCCGCGCGATCACCGCTGCCCGGACGAACCTGGAAACGGGTCGTGCGTACCGGGCCGTCGCTGCGCGGCACGGTATAATAATAGGTCGCGATCGACCGGCGGCTGCGGTCGGGCGGACAGGCGAGCGGATCTGGATGACCATGAAAGCTGTCGGCATCGGTGTTGAAGACGACCGCGCGGCCTATCGTCGGGGCTACCTTTACCTTGCAGGCGCGCATGTCGCGGTTCCACAGTTCGAGGTCGCCACCCCATGCGGCCGGCCAGTCGTCGTTGAGGTAGATGAGCAGGTTGAGCCGCCGCTCCACCTTCATCTGTTCATGCAGGTTGAAGTCGGCATGGATCGAAAGATGTCCGCCGCTGCGCGTCTCGTGCAGGCCGCCACCGACAAAATAGGGATCGGGGATCAGGCCGTCGATCCCGGTCAGCGCTGCAAGAAAGGCCAGGAAGGCCGGGCTGTTTAGTTCAAGCAACAGTCGGCGCAGCGCCGTATCGGCGATCTCGTCAGGAGCGATCTGATATTTGAAGCGTTCCTGATCCCGGTCGAAAAAGCGCCTATCGTCGCTGTCCGGAAAACCGCTCATGAGGGCACGGAGCAGAGCAACATCGAGGAAGTCGTCGACCACGACATGCGGAAAGGGCTGGGCGGCGGCATAGCGGGGATGCAGCGCCTTTCCCGCCGCGCGGCACTCCTCCGCATCGAAGACCGCGCGGCCGTCGCGATCGTGCAGAACGAGCAGGCTCATCGGCAAGGAAGATAAAAGGTGAACATTCGCATTCCCTATCCTACATATGCCATGTCATGACCATCCAGATCCGCACCAGCCTCGCCGACATCGACAATGGGCAGGCCTTTGTGCCGCACCGCCCCGAACGGCCCCTGAAGACCGAGGGCGGCAAGGCGTTCCGGATCGTATCGGACTATGAGCCATCGGGCGACCAGCCTACCGCGATCGCCGAACTGGTCGCGCAGGCCGAGGCGGGCGAGCGCGATCAGGTGCTGCTGGGCGTCACCGGATCGGGCAAGACCTTCACGATGGCCAAGGTGGTGGAGCAGCTCCAGCGCCCCGCGCTGATCCTGGCACCGAACAAGATCCTGGCGGCGCAGCTCTACGGCGAGTTCAAGCAGTTCTTTCCCGACAATGCGGTCGAGTTCTTCGTCAGCTATTACGACTATTATCAGCCCGAAGCCTATGTCCCGCGGTCGGACACCTATATCGAGAAGGAAAGCTCGGTTAACGAGACGATCGACCGGATGCGCCATTCGGCGACCCGGTCGTTGCTCGAACGCGACGATGTGCTGATCGTCTCCTCGGTTTCCTGCCTCTATGGCATCGGTTCGGTCGAAACCTATTCAGCTATGATCTTCGACCTGAAGAAGGGCGAAACGGTCGATCAGCGGGAGATCATCCGTAAGCTGGTGGCGCTCCAGTACAAGCGCAACGACGCCGCGTTCAATCGGGGCAATTTCCGCGTGCGCGGCGAGAATCTGGAGATTTTCCCGTCGCATTATGAGGACAGCGCCTGGCGGGTGTCCTTTTTCGGCGACGAGATCGAGGAGATCGTCGAGTTCGATCCGCTGACCGGCAAGAAGGCCGCAAGCCTCGACTATGTCCGCGTCTTCGCCAATTCGCACTATGTCACCCCCGGGCCGACGATGAAGCAGGCGATGGAGGCGATCCGCTTCGAGCTGACCGAACGGCTCAAGGAACTGGTCGGCGGCGGCCAGTTGCTGGAGGCGCAGCGGCTCGAACAGCGCACCAATTTCGACCTGGAGATGATCGCCGCCACGGGAAGCTGCGCGGGCATCGAGAATTATTCACGCTTCCTGACCGGGCGGATGCCGGGCGAGCCACCGCCGACGCTGTTCGAATATCTGCCCGAAAACGCGCTGTTGTTCGTCGACGAAAGCCACCAGACGATCGGCCAGATCAATGGCATGTCTCGCGGCGATCACCGCCGGAAGATCACCCTTGCCGAATATGGCTTCCGCCTGCCGTCTTGCATCGACAACCGGCCGCTTCGCTTCGCCGAATGGGAAGTGATGCGCCCGCAGACGGTTTATGTCTCGGCGACCCCCGGCGGGTGGGAGATGGAGCAGACCGGCGGCGTCTTCACCGAGCAGGTGATCCGCCCGACCGGGCTGATCGATCCACCGGTCGAGGTGCGTCCGATCGAGAGCCAGGTCGACGACCTCGTCTTCGAAGTGCGCGAGACGGCCAAGCTGGGGTATCGCTCGCTCGTCACTACGCTGACGAAGCGCATGGCTGAGGACCTGACCGAATATATGCACGAGGCCGGGATCAAGGTCCGTTACATGCATTCGGACGTCGAGACGCTCGAACGTATCGAGCTGATCCGCGATCTGCGCCTGGGCGTCTATGACGTACTGGTCGGCATCAACCTGCTGCGGGAGGGCCTCGATATTCCCGAATGCGGTCTGGTCGCGATCCTCGACGCGGACAAGGAGGGTTTCCTGCGTTCGGAGACGTCGTTGATCCAGACGATCGGCCGGGCCGCCCGCAATGTGGATGGCCGCGTGATCCTCTATGCCGACAGTATTACTGGATCGATGGAGCGCGCGATGGCGGAAACCGCGCGCCGCCGCGAGAAGCAGGAAGCTTATAATATCGAGCATGGCATCACGCCGGAGACGATCCGCCGCAACATCACCGATATCGTCGGCCATTTGGCGTCGCGCGATCAGGTGACGGTCGATACCGGGATCGAAGATCGCCCCCATCTCGTCGGCCATAATCTGCGCGGCTATATCGAAGATCTGGAGGCCCGGATGCGCGCCGCCGCCGCCGATCTGGAGTTCGAGGAAGCCGGACGCCTGCGCGACGAAATCCGCAAGCTTGAGCAGGAAGAACTCGGCCTTCCCGTCGATGAGCATCGCGCGCCGGTGAAGGCGCATGCGACTGGCGGAAAGCCGGGCACTCGGACCTCCAAATATAGCAAGATGCGCGCCGCCAAGCGACGCTGATCTATTCCGGGACGATTGGTTAAGGGCCAAGTGTAAGAAATTGCGTGCAACATGTTGTTTCGCGGCTATTCTCCAAAATGTCGCTACGGCGGCGCAACAGGAGGGAGGCTTATGCATGAGCATATCCATGCGACGGGGCGGTCGCGGACTCGTTCAACGCAACCCACATCCGAAGACTGGCATGATCTGAGCCGCTATGTCGCCGAGTCCCGCGCGGCGGCCGTCCGGGGCGGGACGGGATCAGGCGGCGGTTCACCCGACAGGAACCGCTGAGTGGGGTGATGGTCGTGGTTCACCGGGTACGGTAACCACGGCGGAATGACGGGATCGGGAGCGGCCAATTCTGGCCGATGCCGTCACTTAACCTTTTTCGCCGCAGCTCGGTCTTGGCAGTGTTCCTTATATGTTCTATGGAGCAGCCGTCATCTTTGACGGATGCGGAAATGTGATGGGCACAGGAGGACAGGCGGCAATCGTGATGAGTTCTTCTTTCGATCTCGAGCGGTTCGTGACCGCGCAGGATCCCGTGTTCGACACCGCCCTCGCGGAAATACGGCGTGGCCAGAAGCGCAGCCATTGGATGTGGTTCGTCTTTCCCCAACTTGCCGGCCTTGGCCGCAGTGCGATGGCACAGCATTATGCGATCGCCTCGATCGAAGAGGCGCGTGCCTATCTCGATCATCGGTTGCTAGGGGAGCGATTGCGAAGCTGCGTCGAGGCGCTTCAGGACCTTGACGGTGGCACCGCGGAAACGGTGTTCGGCGAGATCGACGCGCTCAAGCTCCGCTCGTCGCTGACGCTGTTCGCCGCGGCGGGCGGAGGGCGACTGTTCGAGGCTGCTCTCGATCGCTGGTTCGACGGGCGCCATGACGAGGCGACGCGGGCGTTGCTGGAAAGGGCGGGAGCATGACCGGGCGCTGTTCCTGGGCGCAATCGGACCCGCTGATGCGTGCTTATCATGACGCCGAATGGGGCGTACCGCAGCGCGATCCGCGCATGCTGTGGGAAATGCTGATGCTGGAAGGATTTCAGGCCGGGCTCGCCTGGATCATCATTCTGCGCAAGCGCGACGCGTTCCGCGCCGCATTCGCCGGCTTCGATCCCGAGAAGGTCGCCGGTTTCGACGATGAGGATGTCGCGCGGCTGATGGCGGATTCCGGCATTGTTCGCGCCCGCGCCAAGATCGAAGCGACGATCGGGGGTGCGCGCATCTTTCTGGCAATGCGCGACGCCGGCCAAGACTTCGCCGAATATTGCTGGTCCTTTACCGATGGCGCACCGCTGACCGGAGACGGCCGCCATGTGCCCGCGCAGACCGAATTGTCGGCACGGATATCGAAGGACTTGAAGAAGCGCGGCTTCAAGTTCGTCGGGCCGACGATCGTCTATGCGTGGATGCAGGCGGTTGGCATCGTCAACGACCATGCCGTTGACTGCTTCCGCCGCGACGCCGCCTGAATCCCGGCTACGGCCTGAGCAGCGGCTGAGGCTGCCGACTTGCGTGGGGGCTTGTAAGCTGCTGTGTCTCGCCGATGCAGATCGCCGTTCTCACCTTCGATGGCTTCAATGAGCTCGACAGCTTCGTGGCGGCGGCGATCCTCAACCGGATGCGGCCGAAGGGGTGGATGGCGCATATAACCGCGCCCAGCGAGACGGTGACGTCGATGAACGGAGTGACGATCCACCGTCAGCAGCCGCTCGAATTCGCCGCGATGGCTGATGCGGTGGTGATCGGTAGCGGCATCCGGACGCGCGAGATCGCCAATGATCCGGCGATGCTGGCGCGGATCGGGCTGGACCCGAAGCGCCAGCTTATCGCCGCGCAATGTTCGGGAACGTTGCTGTTGGCGAAACTGGGCCTGATCGGTGCGCTGCCTGCTTGCACCGACCTGACCACGAAGCCCTGGGTGATCGAAGCAGGTGTCAGCGTGATCGATGCGCCCTTTGTTGCCCATGACAACGTCGCAACGGCGGGTGGATGCCTTGCATCCAACTATCTCGCGGCGTGGCTGATCGCACGCGGCGCTTCCGTAGCGGACGCCGCCGACGCTCTCCATTATGTCGCGCCGGTCGGTGAGAAGCAGGCATGGGTCGATCGCGCTATGGGCGTGATCGAGCCGTATCTCGACATGAAGGCCAGCGCGGCCTGACCATGAACTGCCACGTCAGCGAAGGCTGAGCTCTCAGTGACGACAGCGATGCCGGCCTTCGCTGGCATGGCGATAAGATTGGCTGCTCAATCCGTGAACGGATCCCTGACCAGGATCGTGTCCTCGCGCTCGGGGCTCGTCGAGACGAGCGCGACCGGGCATTGGATAAGCTCCTCGACGCGGCGGATATATTTGATCGCCTGCGCCGGAAGCTGCGCCCAGCTACGCGCACCCGCAGTCGACTCGCTCCAACCGGCTATCGTCTCATAGATTGGTTTGACGCGCGCCTGATCCTGCGGATGCGGCGGCAGATAGTCATAGGTCTTGCCGTCGAGCGTATAGCCGATGCAGATCTTGAGCTCGTCGAAGCCATCGAGCACGTCGAGCTTGGTCAGCGCCACACCCGTGATGCCCGAGACCGCCGCCGACTGGCGTACCAGCACCGCGTCGAACCAGCCGCAGCGGCGCTTGCGCCCGGTGACGGTGCCGAACTCGCGGCCGCGCTCGCCGAGCCGCTGACCGGTCTCGTCCTCAAGTTCGGACGGGAAGGGGCCGGAGCCCACGCGGGTGGTGTAGGCCTTGACGATGCCGAGCACAAAGCCCGCCGCCGAGGGGCCAAGGCCAGATCCGCTCGAAGCGGTGCCGGCGATGGTATTCGATGAGGTGACGAACGGATAGGTGCCGTGATCAACGTCGAGCAGCACGCCCTGCGCGCCTTCGAACAGGATGCGGCGGCCCTTCTTGCGCGCTTCGTTGAGCGTCAGCCAGACCGGCTTAGCGAACGGCAGGATGAAGTCGGCGATCTCGGCCAGATCGGCCTTGAGCCGGTCGCGGTCGACCGGGCTCTCGCCAAAGCCGGCGCGCAGTGCGTCATGATGGGCGCAGATGCGATCGAGCTGGAGTTCGAGATCGTCGAGATGGGCGAGATCACAGACGCGGATGGCGCGGCGACCGACCTTGTCTTCATAAGCAGGACCGATGCCGCGCCGGGTGGTGCCGATCTTGCCCGCGCCCGATGCGTCCTCGCGCAGACCATCGAGATCGCGGTGGATCGGCAGGATCAGCGGGCAGGTTTCGGCGAGCTGGAGGTTCTCGGGAGTGATATCGACCCCCTGTTCCTTGAGCTTGGCCACCTCGTCGCGGAAATGCCAGGGATCGAATACGACGCCGTTGCCGATCACCGACAGCGTGCCGCGCACGATGCCGGATGGCAGCAGGCTGAGCTTGTAGGTCTTGCCCGAGACGACCAGCGTGTGGCCGGCATTGTGGCCGCCCTGGAAGCGCACGACGACATCGGCGCGTTCGGCGAGCCAGTCGACGATCTTGCCCTTGCCTTCATCGCCCCATTGGGCGCCGATCACGGTGACGTTCGCCATTGCAGTTCCGTTCGTTCAGAGCGCGGCGGGTTGGCCGTCGCGCAGGATGTGGGTGCAGCCCAGCGCCGCCGCATCGTCCTCGGCGGACAGCGCGGCGATGGTGATCCAGTCGTCGGCGCGCAGCGTCGCGGCCAGCGCCGGATTAGTGCCGAGTGGCAGGAAGACGCGGGCATGTTCGACGACGCCGAGGCCAACATCGACCAGCGGATCGATGAACAGCGAGAAGCCGATCGCCTTTTCCTCGCGCCCGTCGGGATGAAGGATGGTGTAGCTTCCACCGCGGCCGATCTCGCCGGTCAGGCCCTGGCCGAATAGCGAGAAGCCAATCCAGTGCTGATATTCGAAGCCATGGCGTTCGGTCGGGTCGAGTGTCAGCGTAACCTTGTAGCCGATCGCGGCGATGATCGCCTCGATCGCTTCGATCCGCTTATCGAGCGCCTTTGGCCCGGCAATGGCGCGTAGCCTGGCGAGCGCCGGGGCGACCGGGCCGGCGGCCTCGATGAAAGGCAGGTAGGCGCTGGCGCCGAGGCTGGCGAGGCCGCCGGCATCCTTGGCGTCGAGCATGTCGCGCACCGCATCGATCTTGTCGGCGGGCAGCGGCATCGCGCTCGCCGCCAGCGTCTCAACAAGGTCGGGCAGGGTAAGGTCGACGGTAATTCCGGTGACGCCCGCAACCTCCAATGCTTCGACCGCGACCCGCAAAATTTCGATGACGGCGGCGAGGCTGTCGGTGCCGATCAGTTCGGCGCCTGCCTGGGTCAGCTCGCGTTCGGGGCGGAGCTGGGTCGCGCGCAGCTTGAGCACGGGGCCGCCATAAGCGAGGCGCAGGGGGCGCGGGCGGTGGCCCATGCGGGTGACGGCTATACGGCCAACCTGTGCGGTAATGTCGGGACGCAGCGCCAGCGTGCGCTGCGAGACAGGATCTACAAAGCGAAGCAGGTCGCGCGAACCCGCCGACTTGAGCTGTGCAACCAGCCCTTCTTCGAACTCGGCGAGCGGGGGCGAGACGCGCGCATAGCCATGCCGCCCGATCGCTACGATCACGCGGTGAAGCAGCCGCGACCCGGCCTCCGCCTGTGGCGGCAGGCGGTCACGCAATCCTTCGGGCAAAAGGCCAGGGGCTATGCTCATGCGCAGAGGCTCATAGCGGCGCGGGAGCGCGGTTCAACATAAACGTCACCCCGGCATCAGCCGGGGCGAAGTTTATCTGGTTCAGAAGCTCAGGGCCTTGGCGGTTTTCACGCCTGGCAGCTTGGCTATCTTCGCCTTCAGCGCGTCGTCGACCTTGGTATCGACCGAGAGCAGCAGCACCGCCTCGCCGCCCGCGGAGCGGCGGCCGAGGTGGAAGGTGCCGATGTTGACGTCGGCCTCGCCCAGCGTCGATCCCAGACGGCCGATGAAGCCGGGCGCGTCGACATTGACGATGTAGACCATGTCGCCGGTCAGGTCGGCCTCGACCTTGACGCCATAGATTTCAACGAGACGCGGTTCGGCATTGGCGAACAGGGTGCCGGCGACCGACTTCTGTCCTTCGGCGGTCGTGACCGTGACCCGGATCAGCGTCGAATAATCGCCCTCGCGGTCATGGCGCACTTCGCGCACATCCAGCCCGCGCTCCTTGGCCAGGAACGGCGCGTTGACCATGTTCACCGTGTCCGAATAGACGCGCATCAGACCCGCGAGCACCGCGCCGGTGATCGGCTTTTGGTTGAGCTCGGCGGCGGCGCCCTCGACCTCGATCGCCACGGCTTTGATCGCGTCGCCTTCAAGCTGTCCGACCAGCCCGCCAAGATGTTCGGCCAACGCCATATAGGGGCGCAGCTTGGGCGCTTCCTCTGCCGAGAGCGACGGCATGTTGAGCGCATTGGTGACGCCGCCCGACATCAGGAAGTCGGCCATCTGCTCGGCCACCTGAATCGCGACATTGACCTGCGCTTCGTTGGTCGATGCGCCGAGGTGTGGGGTTGAGATGAAGCCCGGTGTGCCGAACAAGGGCGATTCGGTCGCCGGCTCGGTGACGAACACGTCGAGCGCGGCGCCCGCGACATGGCCGCTGTCGAGCGCGGCCTTGAGGGCCGCCTCGTCGATCAGGCCGCCGCGCGCACAGTTGACGATGCGGACGCCCTTCTTCGTCTTGGCAAGATTTTCCTTCGAGAGGATGTTCCGGGTCGATTCGGTCAGCGGCGTATGGAGCGTGATGAAGTCGGCGCGGGCGAGGAGTTCGTCGAGGCTGACTTTTTCGACGCCCATTTCCACTGCGCGCTCGGGCGTCAGGAAGGGATCGAAGGCGACGACCTTCATGCGCAGGCCGATCGCGCGATCGGCGACGATCGACCCGATATTGCCTGCGCCGATCAGGCCCAGCGTCTTGTTGGTCACTTCGACGCCCATGAAGCGGTTCTTCTCCCACTTGCCGGCCTGGGTCGACTTGTCGGCCTCGGGCAGGTCGCGGGCGAGAGCGAACATCAGCGCTATTGCGTGCTCGGCCGTGGTGATTGAATTGCCGAACGGCGTATTCATCACCACCACGCCCTTTGCGGAGGCGGCGGGGATATCGACATTATCAACGCCGATACCGGCGCGACCGACGACCTTCAGTTTGGTCGCGGCGGCGAGAACCTCCTTCGTGACCTTGGTCGAGGAGCGGATGGCGAGGCCGTCATATTGGCCGATCATCGCGATCAGCTCGTCTTTTGTCTTGCCGGTGATCTCGTCGACCTCAACCCCGCGGTTGCGGAAAATCTGGGCGGCGAGCGGATCCATTTTGTCGGAAATCAGTACCTTAGGCATGATTCTTAATCCTGTTCTTTAGGTAATCATCCCGCAAAATTGGTATCCCGCTTCCCTGTTGTCGTAAGAAGGGAGCGAGATTCCGGCTTTTGCTGAAATGAAGAGAAAGGGTGAGGTTGGCCGTCAGGCCGGAATGCGGGCCTGCGACCAGGCCCAGTCGAGCCAGGGGCCGAGCGCTTCGATGTCGGCAGTGTCGACGGTGCCGCCGCACCAGACCCGCAGGCCCGGAGGGGCATCGCGATACCCGGCGACGTCATACGCGGCGTCCTCCAGCTCCAGCGCCCCGGCGATCTTCTTGACGAGGGCCAGTTGCGCATCCTCGTCGAGTCCCTCGACCGCGTGCGGCGCGAACTTCAGGCACACCGAAGTGTTCGATCGCGACGCCGGATCGGCGGCGAGATGGTCGATCCAGTCGGTCTTCTGCACCCAGGCGTCGAGCGCGGCGGCGTTGGCGTCGGCGCGCGCGATCAGTTCGGTCAAACCCCCGATCTGCTTCGCCCATTCGAGGCTGTGAATATAATCTTCGATCGCCAGCATCGACGGGGTGTTGATCGTCTCACCCTTGAAGATGCCTTCGATCAGCTTGCCGCCCTTGGTCATCCGGAAAATCTTCGGCAGCGGCCAGGCCGGGGTGTAGCTTTCCAGCCGCTCGACCGCGCGGGGGCCGAGGACGAGGATGCCGTGCGCGCCTTCGCCGCCCAGCACCTTCTGCCAGGAGAAGGTGACGACATCGAGCTTGTCCCATGGCATGTCCATGGCAAAGCAGGCCGAGGTCGCGTCGGCGATCGTGAGCCCTTCGCGGTCGTCGCGGATCCAGGCACCATTGGGGACGCGGACGCCCGAGGTGGTACCGTTCCAGGTGAAGACGATGTCGGTCGACTGGTCGAGCGCGCCGAGGTCGGGGAGGGTGCCATAGGGCGCCTTCACCACATCGGCTTCGATCTTCAGCTGCTTGACGACATCGGTGACCCAACCCTCACCGAAGCTTTCCCAGGCAACCATCGTCGCTTTGCGGGCGCCGAGCAGGCTCCACAGCGCCATTTCGACCGCGCCGGTATCCGATCCGGGAACGATGCCGATGCGGTGGGTACCGGGAATGCCGAGGATCTCGCGGGTCAGGTCGACCGCATGATTGATACGCGCCTTACCGAGCTTCGAACGATGCGAGCGTCCGAGCGAACCGGTGGCGAGCTTTTCGGGGGCCCAGCCCGGCGGCTTAGCGCAGGGGCCGGAAGAGAAATGGGGTCGTACCGGCTTGGATGCCGGGCGTTCAAAATCAGTCATTTAAGACTCTCCTCACAGAGAGCACGCGCTGCGTTGGGACAGCGTGGCCCGCCGCCGTCTCTAGAGATGGATTGCGGCAAGTCAATGACCCAGATGGAGCTTGTCCCGATTATCGTCATTCCGCCGAAAAACGGAATGGCGAGCCCCGAAGACAAGGAAAAAGCCCCGGAGCGACGCTCCGGGGCTTTTTCGGTTCGGCTTTGCGGCGGATCAGTTCGCGGGTGCCGCCTCATTACCTTCGGCCGGGGCCGCGGCGTTGTCGGCAGCACCTGCTTCGGCGGCCGGTGCTGCTTCGGCGGGAACCGCCGGCATCGGCTTGGGCGCATCGCTCTGCTGGTTGAGATAAGCGATGATGTTGGCGCGATCTTCAGGCTTGGAAAGGCCAGCGAAGGTCATCTTGGTGCCCGGCGCGAACGCCTTGGGGCTCTTGAGCCAGTCCGACATGCTCTGCCAGTCCCAGCTGCCGCCCTTCGACTTCAGCGCATCGGAGAAGGGGAAGCCGCCATGACCCGCGCCAATCGCTTCGCCCATCACGCCCCACAGATTCGGACCGAGCGCGTTCGGGCCGCCTTTGGTGGTGTTGTGGCAGGCGGCGCACTTCTTGAACACGTCCGCGCCCTTGGCGGGGTCCGCGCTCGCCAGATAGAAGGCGATCGGCTTTTCGGCAACAGCGCCGCCAGCATCGCCTTCTTCCTCGACGCCCTCCACGACATAGCCCATCTTTTCCGGGCGTTCAGAATGGAAATAGCCGTCGCTGAGGATCGAGAGGCCTAGTGCGGCAATGCCGCCCGCCAGCGCCCAGCCGGCAATCGTGTTAGCGCGATCGTCCATGTGCCCCTCAAAGCTCCTTGATTGCGCGGGTATGCCACCCCACGCCGAAAATTGCGCCCCCTTTAGAATCGGTTCGGGGCCTCCGCAAGCGTTCCAACGCCGGAATATGTTGCGGTGCGGGTACGGCCCGCCTAATCGGCTGCGCGATATGCAGAACTATCCAGCCCCCGCCCAGGCGCTCGTCGCCGAAATGTCCGTCGCCTGCGCCGCCGATCCGGGCCGCGCCGTGGCGTTTCAGGGCGCTCCCGGCGCCAATTCCCATCTCGCCGCGATCGAGGCCTTCCCCAATGGTCTGCCGCTGCCGTGCTTCAGTTTCGAAGACGCACTCGACGCGGTGCGTGACTTTCGTGCCGACTGCGCGGTGATCCCGATCGAGAATTCCCTGCATGGACGGGTGGCCGACATGCATTTTCTGCTCCCCGAGTCGGGGCTGGTCATCACCGGCGAGCATTTCATGCATATTCGCCACACGATGATGGCGCTGCCGGACCATGGGCAGATCACCGAGGTGATGAGCCATCCGCAGGCGCTAGGCCAGTGCCGCCACTGGCTGCGCGCCAACGGCATCACGCCGATCTCCTATCCCGATACGGCGGGTGCGGCGGCGGCGGTGGCCGAAGCCGGCGACCTGCACGTCGCGGCGCTGGCGCCGTCGATCGCGGCTGGCATCTACGGGCTGAAGATCGTCAGGGACGACCTCCAGGATGCGGCGGACAACACCACACGCTTCGTTGTCCTCGCCCGCGAGGGCCGCGATGTGCCGCTGGACAGCGCACCTGTGATGACGACCTTCATTTTCGAGGTGAAGAACATTCCAGCCGCGCTCTACAAGGCAATGGGCGGCTTCGCGACCAATGGGGTCAACATGACCAAGCTCGAAAGCTACCAGCGTGGCGCGACCTTCGCGGCGACCGAATTCTATGCGGACATAGAGGGCCATCCCGACGAACCCCATGTCCGCCGCGCGCTGGAGGAACTGGCCTTCCACACCAAATGGGTCCGGGTGCTCGGCACCTATCCCCAGGGCCGCGAACGCATCGTCGGCTGATCGCTCCCGGCTTCGCCGAGCCAGGCCGTCAGCAGCGTATGAGCGATGGCATAGGGCGGCGGCGCCAGGAAAGGGGCGTCGGACGACCCGGCAAGAGCGGCGCGGACATCGTCGCGGCTCGCCCATTGGGCATGTTCCAGCTCGTTGGCGTCGAGGTTGATCAAGTTGCTTTCCGCCCGGGCGATGCAGGCGATCATTAGCTGCGACGGGAAGGGCCAGGGCTGGCTGGCGACATAGCGGACGTCGCGGACGACGATGCCGGCTTCCTCGTGCAATTCACGCGCGACAGCCTCTTCGATCGATTCGCCGACCTCGACGAAACCCGCCAGCGCGGAATAGCGGCCCTGCGGCCAGCGATGCTGGCGGCCGACGAGCACGCGATCCTCGAATTCGGCCAGCATGATCACCACAGGATCGGTGCGCGGGAAATGTTCGATTCCGCAGCCGCCCTGGTCGCGGTCGCAGAGTCGCGCCCAGCCCGAACGGAAGACGCGGCTTTCCCGGCCGCAGCGCGCGCAGAAGCCATGGCGACTATGCCAGTCGACGAGACAGCGCGCCGCCGCATAGGTCGCAGCTTCTTCGGGCTCGAGCATCGTCAGCGCGGTGTTCATCGCCGTGGTTCGCTGGGCAGGGTCCTCGTCGACCCGCGCCAGCGACACGAAGCGTGGCTTACCATCGATCAGGCCGAGCAACGCGAGTTCCGCCTGCGGGTCTGCCTCCGCCAGGGAGCCCCAGCTCAGGCGCCCATCATCGGTCACTTGGGGTGTCAGCCCGTCGAGCCGGAGCAGCCGGGCCGAAAGGCTCGCAACCTGCTGGTCGAAATAGCCGCGATTGCCGCGTTCGATGTCGATCCGAACGAGCGGCGAACCGGTGAAACCGGGGGCGGGGAAGTCAGCCATCATCTCTCCCTATCGAGTCCCGGCTGGCGATAGCGCGGGTGGCGGCGCGTGCGAAGAGGGTGGGGAGGCCAGCTTCCTCGATCCGGTCGATCGGCCACCATTCGCCGTCATCGCCCGGCACATGCCCCAGCGCCGCTGTCATCACGCGCAGGTCGAGCGCGAAGTGGGTGAAGACGTGCGCGACGTTGCCCACGTCGCGCCAGTCCGCGGGGGCCGGCGCATCGATCAGGCCTGGGTCGGTGTCGCTCCATGGTCCGCTCGGCAGGGCGCGCATCCCGCCAAGCAGGCCTTTGGTGGGACGGCGAATCAACCAGACCCTGCCGTCATGCTCGATCCAATAGGCAGTGCCGCGCCGCTGCGGCTTGGCGCGCTTGAGGGCCTTGACCGGCCAGGCCTCGGGGTTTCCGGACGTTCGCGCGGCGCACCCATCGCTCAGCGGGCAGATCAGGCATTGCGGCGATCGGACGCTGCAGATGCCGGAGCCGAGATCCATCATCGCCTGGGCGAAATCGCCGGCACGATCGCTCGGCGTGATGCTGTCGACCAGCCCGCGCAGGCCGGGCCGGGCTTGGGGCAAAGGCCCGGCGAAGGCGAACAGCCGGCTGACGACCCGTTCGACATTGGCGTCGACGACCACCGCGCGGCGGCCAAAGGCAATCGCGGCAACCGCCGCGGCGCTGTAATCGCCGATCCCCGGCAGGGTGCGGAGCGCCGCTTCGTTATCGGGAAACCGCCCGCCATGGTCGCCGACGACCGCCCGGGCACAGGCGATCAGGTTGCGGGCACGGGCATAATAGCCGAGCCCCGCCCAGGCCGCCATCACATCGGCGGCGTCGGCCGCCGCAAGGTCGGCGACGGTTGGCCAGCGGCTCGTGAAACGCTCGAAATAAGGCTTTACCGCCGCGACGGTTGTCTGCTGAAGCATGACTTCCGACAGCCAGACGCGATAAGGATCGGCGGGCGGAGCGCCCGCTTCGGTGCGCCAGGGCAGGCGGCGACGATGCTTGTCGTACCAGGCGAGCAAATTTTCAGCTACGGCATCGACGCGCATGGTGCGCCTATGGCATGAAGGCCAGGATGAGCGAAGCGGGCAAGACAAAGAAATCGGCATCGGTGAAGCCTGCGAAGGCTGCTCCCGAACCGCGCCCGCGCGGCGGGAGCGCGCGTTCGGTCGCCGATATGCTGCCCGATGTCGGCCGTGCCGCCTTTCGCCGCTTCGGTTTCGTGCAGAGTTCGGTTGTCAGCCGCTGGTCCGAAATCGTCGGCGAACGCTATGCGAAGCTGTCGGTGCCCGAATCGATCCGCTTTCCGCAGGGCCGCCGCGCCGATGGCGTGCTGACCCTGCTCGTCGAAGGCGCGCATGGCACGATGCTCCAGCATGTTGCGCCAACCATCATCGAACGGGTCAACCGCTTCTTCGGCTATTCGGCGGTCGCGCGCATATTGATTCGCCAGGGCATCTGCGCCGCACAGGCTCCCGTTGCGCCCCGCGCCGCGCCGCCGTCGCTCAAGGCGGCGCCAATCGACCTGGGTGAGAGCCTGCGCACCGTCGGCGATCCCGAACTCCGCGCCTGCCTCGCCTCGCTCGCGGGGGCGCTCGCCGCCACCAGCGGCGCACCCATCATCGCTTCCGGAGAGAGTGACCGGTGAAACCGTCGATCGCACGGGCGCTGCTTTTGATCGCCCTCGCCACGCCGCTGGCGGCGGCCACCGCCGCTCCCGGCAAAGCTCCCGCGAAGTCCGTTCCCGCGAAGGCCAACTGGCTGGCCACCGCCAATCGCACGGCGGAGGGCGCCATCGTGATCGGCAATCCGGCTGCCAAGGTGAAGCTGGTCGAATATCTGTCGCTGACATGCTCGCACTGCGCCGATCTGTCGGCCTCGGCGCTCGCGCCGCTCAAGCGCGATTATATCGCCACGGGCGTGGCCAGCCTCGAAGTGCGCCATGCGGTTCGCGACGGCTATGATTTCGCGGCGTCGCTGCTGCTGCGATGCGAGCCGCCGGCGCAGTATCTCGGTTCGATCGAGGCGCTGTTCGCGGGCCAGGCCGACTGGATGGCCAAGGGCTCGAGCGTCAAGAACATCGCCGGATTCGACGCGATGTCGCCTGACCAGAAGATCGCGGCGGCGGCAAAGGCGGCGGGCTTCGATGCTTTTTTCTCGAAGCGCGGCATGCCCGCCAAGGCCTATGCCGCGTGCCTGGCGGACGCCAAGGCAAAGGAACAGCTGACGCAGATGGCCGGCAATAGCTGGCAACGCGATCAAATCCCTGGAACGCCGCTGATCGTCATCAACGGCAAGCGGCAGGAGGGAGTCCACGATTGGGCAGATCTCGAGCCGCTGATCAAGGCGGCGCTTCGCTAACCTCGACGGGCGGCGGGATCGATCACGCTCCCGCCATCTGACCGTATCGCGCAGCAGGAGAGGACTTCATGATGGCGGCGTTATCGTGAAAAAGGATGGCAAGCCGCTATCCTGATCCGGGCGGCCGCGGAATGGCGGCCAGCCCCCTTGCGCCTGTCGCCGCCACGGTTATCACTGTCTCCGACAGCCATACATGCTGCTTGGAGATATCTTGGTGATGAAGAAGACGCTTGCCGTCGCGGCGATCGGTGCAGCCCTGCTACTTTCGGGCTGCGGTAAGAAGGACGCGGACAGCACCAATGTCGGAGGCAATACGGCCACCGCGCTGCCCGGGGCTCCCTATAGCGGACAGGACTGGAGCCTGACCGTCACCAAAACGCCCGAAGGCGGCTTCCGTATGGGCAACCCCGACGCGCCGTACAAGCTAGTCGAATATGCTTCGATGACCTGCCCGCATTGCCGCGATTTCACCAAGGCGGGCGCGCCGGTGCTCAAGGAGCAATATGTAAAGACCGGCAAGGTCAGCTGGGAATACCGCACGTTCGTGCTCAATCCGCTCGACGTCGCGGCGTCGCTGGTCGCCCGCTGTCAGGGGCCGGAAACCTTCTTCCCCTTCGTCGAGCAGCTGTTCGCCACGCAGGGCGACTGGGTCGGCAAGTTCAATTCGGTCGACGAGAAGACGCTTCAGTCGCTGGGGGCCCTGCCGCAGCACGAGCAGTTCATTCAGCTGGTGACGCTGTCGGGGCTGGAGGATTTCTTCAAGGCGCATGGCGTTCCGGGAGAGCGGATCAAGGCCTGTTTGTCGGATAAGGGGGCGCTCGATCAGCTGCTCAAGATCCGCGACCATGGCGCCAATACCGACAAGATCGACGGCACTCCCAACTTCCTGATCAACGGGGAGAAGCAGGAAGGCGTCTATGATTGGCCGGGCCTGGAAACCAAGCTACGCGAAAAGGTCCGCTGATATGACGTGCGGAGGCGCATCGGCGGGAGCTTACTGAGCCGGCCATGCGCTTCCGCAAGCTTCGCCTCTCGGGATTCAAGAGCTTCGTCGAGCCGACCGAGCTGCTGATCGAGCGCGGGCTGACCGGCATTGTCGGTCCCAATGGCTGCGGCAAGTCCAACCTGCTCGAAGCGATCCGCTGGGTGATGGGCGAGTCCAGCGCCAAGTCGATGCGCGGCGGCGGCATGGAAGACGTGATCTTCGCCGGTACGGTGACGCGTCCGGCGCGCGACTTCGCCGAAGTAACCCTCTTCACGGAGCGGCCCGAGGCCGAGGATGACGACGACCGGGAGGTCGAAGTCACCCGCCGGATCGAGCGCGGTGCGGGCTCTGCTTATCGTATGAACGGCCGCGACGTGCGGCAGAAGGATGTTGGCCTGCTGTTCGCCGATGCGGCGACCGGCGCGCACTCACCTGCACTCGTCAGCCAGGGGCGGATCGCCGCTGTGATCGCCGCGAAACCGGTCGAGCGCCGGCAGATGCTTGAGGAGGCGGCCGGGATCGCCGGCCTCCACGTCCGCCGCAAGGATGCCGAGCAGAAGCTTCGCGCGACCGAGACCAATCTCGCCCGGCTCGACGACCTGATCGCCGATATGGAAGCGCGCACCGGATCGCTGCGGCGGCAGGCGCGGGCCGCCGAACGCTACAAGGCCCTGACCGATCAGATCCGCGTCGCGGAGGCGCGGCTCATTTTCTCGCGCTGGCGCGATGCCGCGGAGGCCGCCGACGTTGCGAAAAAGGAAGCGGCGCAGGCCGAGGCGCTGGTCGCCATCGCCGCCGATGCGCAGAAGGCAGCGACCGCGCGCCAGGCCGATGCGGCGCGGAAGGTGGGTGATGCGCGCGTCGCCGCGCAGACCTCGCGTGAGCGATCGACCGGCCTTGCGCATCGGCTCACGACGCTGACCGGTGAGTTGGAGACCGTTCGCCGCCGGATCGCCGATATAGCCCAGTCGCGCGACACGCTGAGCCGCGACAGGGCGCGCGAAGACCGGCTGGCGATCGACGCATCGGCGGCGCTCAACGCGCTCGCCGAAGAAGAGAAGGAGCTGAGCCGCCGGATCGAAGAAGCCACGGTCCGCCAGTCGGCGATCGATTCGCAGGTCCGCGATGCCGAGACCGAGGCGCGCGAGGCCGAACTGGCGGTCGCCAAGGCGCAAGCCGCCTGGTCCGCCGAACAGGCCGACATGCGGGTCGCGCAGGCGAATGTCAGCGCGGCGCGGCAGCGGCTCGACCGCGCGCAGGCCGAGGCGCAGCGGATAGCGCGCGAATTGGAAGGGCTTGGCGATGAGGCTCCGCTGATTGCTCGCCGGTACGGTGCGATCGCCGCGAGGGAACTCGCCGAACGCAGCATTTCAGAGGCGATGGAGACGATCGGTCGGGCCGAGGAAGCACGCGCCGCTGCCGCTGTCCGTCGCGATGAGGCTGAAACCGCAAGTGGCGCGGCGCGGGCGGCGCTTGCCGCACTCGAATCCGAGGCGCGCTCGCTGGAAAAAGCAGCAGGCGGGGCGGGAGAAGGCAATCGCGCCATCGACCGGATTAAGGCCGCGCCCGGCTATGAGCGCGCGCTGGCGGCGGCGCTGGGCGATGATCTCGATGCGGCGGTGGGGGGCGACGGGCCACTGCGCTGGACGGGCGCGGCGGCAGGCGACGACCCGAGGCTGCCCGGTGGAACTGAGCGGCTCGCTGACCATGTCACCGCGCCCGCCGAACTGACGCGTCGGCTTGCGCAGGTTGCGGTTGCCGATGGCGATGATGGGTCGATCGTGCTCGACGTCGGCCAACGCTTGGTGACGCGCGATGGACGGATGCGGCGCTGGGATGGCTTTGTCGCGGACGACGTCGGTGCGGCGGCGGCTGAGCGGCTGGTGCGCGCGAACAGGCTCGCCGAACTTGACGCCGTCCTGCCGGGCGCACGCGCCGAACTCGAGTCCGCGCAGGTAGCGCTGGGTGAGGCCAACGGCGCGGTGCAGGCGGCAAAGAACGCGATCGACGCGGCGCGCGCCGAACTCGGCCGCGCCGAAATCGCCCAGCGCGGAGCGATCCGTGACGAAGACCAGGCGACCACCGCCATCGAGCGGCTGGCCGGGCAGCGCGGCGCGATGGCCGAAAGGGCCCAGCGCGGCAAGGCCGAGGCGGACGAAGCGGGCGAACTGGTCCAGACCCAGATGGCGGTTATGATGGCGCTGCCCGATGGCGAGGCGACCCGCAGCGAGATGGAACGGCTACGCGCGGCGAGCGAGATGGTTCGTGCCCGGCTGTTCGAGGCGCGCGGGCAGGCGATGACGCTGGCGCAGGCCGCTTCGGCGGATGCGCAGCGGCAGCAGGCGGCGCGCGGCGAGGCGAAAAGCTGGCGAGCGCGCGCCGGCGACGCCGCCAACCGTATCACCGAGATGGATGCCCGCGCCGCCGCGATCGAGACCGAGACGAGGGCGCTCGAAGGGCGGCCCGAGGAATTGCAGGCGCTGATCGAAACGGTCGGCGCGGATGCCCGTGCCGCCGATCAGGCCGCCGAAGCCGCGCGCGAGGCGGAGCGGATCGCCGAGAATGAACTTCGCCAGATCGAGAGTGATGTGGCGCAGGGCGGCGAAGCGCTGGCCGCTGCGCGCGAGGCGCGGGCGCGCGCGCAGGCCCGGCTGGAGAATCAGGAACTTCGCCGGGTCGAGATGGGGCGCATCTCCGGGGAACGCTTCGAATGTCCCGCGCCGGTGCTGCCCGGGAAGATCGGCTTCGACAGCTCTGATGTCGGAGATGGCGGAAGCGAGTCGGCGCGGCTCGACCGGCTGACCGCCGACCGCGAGCGGCTGGGCCCGGTCAATCTCGTCGCCGAAACCGAACTCGCCGAGATCGAGGCGCAGCATGGTGCGAGCGTCACGGAGCGCGACGAGCTTTATCAGGCGATCAACCGGCTGCGTGGCTCGATCGGCAACCTCAACCGTGAGGGGCGGGCGCGGTTGTTGGCGGCGTTCCAGGCGGTGGACGGGCATTTCCGCCGCCTGTTCACCACGTTGTTCGCCGGTGGCGAGGCGCATCTGGCGCTGATCGACAGTGACGATCCGCTCGAAGCCGGTCTGGAGATCATGGCGCAGCCGCCGGGTAAGAACCTGTCGTCGCTCACCCTGTTGTCGGGTGGCGAGCAGGCGCTGACCGCGGTCGCGCTGATCTTTGCGCTGTTCCTCACCAACCCCGCACCGATCTGCGTTCTCGACGAGGTCGATGCGCCGCTCGACGACGCAAATATCGAGCGTTTCTGCGACCTGCTGATCGCGATGACCAACGAGACGGATACCCGCTACCTGATCGTCACCCACAACGCCGTGACGATGAGCCGGATGCACCGCCTGTTCGGCGTGACGATGGTCGAGCGCGGGGTGAGCCGGCTGGTTTCGGTCGATCTTGGCGGGGCGGAACAGTTGCTGGCGGCGGAATAGCGGACCGGCCGCCCCTGGGAGTTTACGATGACGATTACCATCACCGCCTTCGAAAACTCTCCCGACCGTGGCCGGGGGCTGGCGCGCGACATGCGGGTTCGCTGGGCGCTTGAAGAAGTCGGCCAGCCCTATGACGTGCGGCTCGTTTCGTTCGCCGAGATGAAGGAGCCCGCATATCGCGCGCTACAGCCTTTCGGGCAAATCCCGATCTATCGGGAAGGCGATCTCGTACTGTTCGAGTCGGGTGCGATCATATTGCATATCGCTGAGCGCAATGCCGGCCTGCTGCCAGCCGACGCGAATGCCCGCGCACGCGCGATCACCTGGATGTTCGCCGCGCTCAACACGGTGGAGCCGCCGATCGTCGAGTTCGGAATGGCGATGATCCTGGAGAGCGGCAAGAGCTGGCACGAGGAGCGGTTGCCGATGCTGGAGGATTGCGTTCGCAAACGGCTCGACGAGCTGGCTCGCCGGCTTGGCGATGCCGACTGGCTCGACGGCGCGTTCAATGCGGGCGACCTGCTGATGGTGACGGTGCTGCGCAGGCTGGACGGCTCGGGGATATTGAAATCCTACCCGACCCTTTCCGCTTATGTCGCGCGGGGCGAAATGCGGCCTGCGTACCAGCGGGCCTTCGCCGATCAGCTGGCGGTTTTCACCGCTGCGACGGCTGGCGGATAGTTTCGCCTCCGCGGCTTTTTCCATCGGCCAGACGTGACTAAATTGCGGCGGCAGGCGGATTTCGGCGGATATGAAACTGATACTGACGGCAGTCATGGCGATGACGGCGGCTGCGGCGGCGCTGGCGGCGGAACCGATGGTTCCGGCGAAACCGCTGTCACGCTTCGACGCGGAGGTCGCGGCCTTTGCGGGTGCGGGGCAGGCGTCGACGCTGTTCCTCGGCAGTTCGAGCATCCGGCTGTGGGATGTCGCGGGGAGCTTTCCGGCGCTCCACGCCGCCAATCGCGGCTTCGGCGGCGCGACGACCGCTGATGTCCTCCACCATTATGACCGCGTGGTCGCGGGCGTGCAGCCGGCGTCGGTGCTGGTCTATGTCGGCGAGAACGACATCGCGGGCGGGGCGAGCGCCGAGCAGGCCGCATCCGATGTGCTTACCCTGCTCGCCCGGCTGCGGCGCGACATGCCGGCGGCGCGGATCGCCTATCTGTCGATGAAGCCGACCCCGTCGCGCTGGCACCTCTATCCGCATATGGGCGCCGCCAACGCCGCGATCAGGGCGAGCGCGGCAGCGGTGGGGTTCGACTATATCGATGTCGGGACGGCGCTGCTGGCGGCCGACGGGCGGCCCGACGTGCAGCTTTTCCGACTGGACGGCCTGCACCTGAACGAGAGCGGCTACCAGCGCTGGACCGCGATCATCGACCGCTACCTGCAACCCGCGAGCCGGATGGCGTCGGCTAAGGTGCAGGGCGCGTCCTGAGTTCTTCGTTTGTCAAAGAGCCTGTAGCGGCCCCGGCCTCCGCCGGGGCGACGATATCGGAAGCGATCAGAGTATCTCGCGCACCTTCTCCGGCGGTCGACCCAGGCGCGCGCCCTTAGCTGTCTCGACGAGCGGGCGCTCGATCAGGATCGGGTCGGCCGCCATCGCGTCGAGGATTGCGTCGTCGCTCGCGCCCTTGAGCGGTTTCGCGCCATCCTCGGCCTTACGCAGTCCCTCGGCCGGGCTGATCCCGGCCTTCTTGTAGATCGCGGCGATCGCGGCGCGGCTGGGCGGGGTCTTCAGATACTCGACCACCTCGACCTCGACCCCGGGCGTTGCCTCCAGGATCGCCAGCGCCTCGCGAGACTTGCTGCAGCGCGGGTTGTGCCAGATCGTTGCCTTCATGCGCCGGTCTGCTTCGACAGCCATTCCTCGAGCCACTTGATCGTATATTCGCCCTTCTGAAACTCGGGGTCGTCGAGCAGCGCGCGGTGCATTGGGATCGTCGTCTTGACGCCGTCGACCACGAACTCCTCGAGCGCGCGACGCAGGCGCTTCAGGCAGCCCTCACGGTCGCGGCCGTAGACGATCAGCTTGGCGATCATCGAGTCGTAATAGGGCGGGATGCGGTAGCCGGCGTAGATGCCGCTATCGACGCGGACGTGCATGCCGCCCGGCGCATGGAAGGCTTTAACCGTGCCGGGGCTCGGCATGAAGGTCTTCCAGTCCTCGGCGTTGATGCGGCATTCGATCGCGTGGCCGCGGAATTCGAGGTCTTCCTGCGCGACCGAGAGCGGCTTGCCTTCGGCGATGCGGATCTGCTCGCGGACGAGATCGAGGCCGGTGATCGCCTCGGTCACGGGATGCTCGACCTGAAGCCGGGTGTTCATCTCGATGAAGTAGAACTCGCCATTCTCGTACAGGAACTCGATCGTCCCCGCGCCGCGATAGCCCATATCGGCCATCGCGCGGGCGCAGATCGCGCCCATCTCGTTGCGCTGGGCATGGGTGATGACGGGGGAGGGGGCCTCCTCCAGCACCTTCTGGTGGCGGCGCTGGAGCGAGCAATCGCGCTCGCCGACATGGATCGCATTGCCCTTGCCGTCGCCGAACACCTGAAACTCGATATGGCGCGGATCGCCGAGATATTTTTCCATGTAGACGGTGGCGTCGCCGAAGGCCGACTTCGCCTCCGAACCGGCCTGCGCCATCAGTGTCTCGAGCTGGTCCTCGGCCGCGACGACCTTCATGCCGCGCCCGCCGCCGCCCGAGGCGGCCTTGATGATCACCGGATAGCCAATCTTCGCGGCGACCGCACGGGCCTCCTCGAACGAACTCAGCGGGCCGGGCGATCCAGGGACCAGCGGCAGGCCAAGCTTGGCGGCCGAAAGCTTCGCCTCGATCTTGTCGCCCATCGTCCGGATATGCTCGGGCTTCGGGCCGATCCAGATCAGGTTGTGCGATTCGACGATCTCCGCAAAGCGCGCGTTTTCCGAGAGGAAGCCATAGCCCGGATGGATCGCGTCGGCGCCCGAAATCTCGGCGGCGGCGATGATGCTCGGGATGTTGAGATAGCTTTCCGACGCGGGCGCCGGGCCGATGCACACCGACTGATCGGCGAGACGGACATGCATCGCGTCGGCGTCGGCGGTCGAATGGACCGCGACCGTCTGGATGCCCATCTCGTGACAGGCGCGGTGGATGCGCAGCGCGATCTCGCCGCGATTGGCAATGAGGACCTTGCTGATCGCCATTATCGTTTACTCGACGACAATGAGAGGCTGATCATATTCCACGGGCTGGCCGTTCTCGACCAGCACCGCCTTGACCGTGCCGGCGCGCGGCGCGGGGATCGCGTTCATCACCTTCATCGCCTCGACGATCAGCAGCGTCTGACCGGCGGCAACCTTGTCGCCGACCGAAGCGAACTGCTTCGCGCCGGGCTCTGCCGACAGATAGACGGTGCCAACCATCGGCGACTTGACCGTGCCGGGATGATCCGCCGCAGCCTCGGGCGCGACCGGGGCCGGGGCCCCAACAGCGGCGGGGGCGGCAGTCGGCGCGGCAGGCGCGGCGTAGACCGGCGCGGCGGCGGCAATGTTGCGCGCGACCCTGATGCGCCGCTCACCGTCCTGGATTTCGATCTCGGTCAGGTTGGTGTCGTCGAGGAGCACGGCAAGCTGGCGTACCAGTTCCGGGTCTACCTGCATTGCTTTCCCCTGCGATTGATCGGCCATTAGTTGCTCGTCGATTGTTGATCCGTGGCGCACGCCATTGTCAGAAGCGGGCGGCGGCGTCCAGCGCCAGCATATAGCTTTGCACGCCGAACCCCATGATCGAGCCCTTCGCCGCCTGTCCCACATAGCTGACATGGCGGAATGCCTCGCGCGCATGCGGGTTCGACAGATGGACCTCGATCACCGGAATCCGGACGCCCTTGATCGCGTCGTGCAGCGCGATCGAAGTGTGGGTGTAGGCGCCGGGATTGATGATCACCGCCTTTGCGCCGCTGATCGCCGCTTCCTGGATCCAGTCGACCAGATGGCCTTCATGGTTCGATTGCCGCATGTCGATCGCCACGCCGAGTTCCAGCGCGCGATCCTCCAGCTTGCCCGCGATGTCGTCGAGCGTGTCCGAGCCGTAAATCTCGGGCTCGCGGGTGCCGAGCATGTTGAGATTGGGGCCATTGAGGACGAAGATGACCGGGCGATCCGCCAAACTTCCAGCCTTTCGATTGCGAGGGGGCGACCGCCACCCCTATATGACTCCGCGACACAAAGCGAAAGCGCATTGGGCAGATGCGCATTGGAGACATGATGACCAATCCCGACGGCACGATCCAGGTCCGCATCAATGGCGAGCATCGCCGGATCATCGCCGGCATCACCATCGCCCAGCTCGCCCAGGAGCTCGGGCTGGAGCCGACCAAGGTCGCGGTGGAACGCAATCTGGAGGTCGTGCCCCGCTCGACGCTCGATCAGGTGCTGGTCGAGGATGGCGACGATCTGGAGATCGTGCATTTTGTAGGGGGTGGCGATCACGCCGCCGCTGTTGACGACGACAGCTGGACGGTCGCGGGGCGGACCTTCCGGTCGCGGCTGATCGTCGGCACCGGCAAGTACAAGGATTTCGCGCAGAACGCCGCCGCGGTCGAGGCGTCGGGCGCGGAGATCGTCACCGTCGCGGTGCGCCGGGTCAACATCGCCGATCCCAAGGCGCCGATGCTGACCGACTATATCGATCCGAAGAAGATCACCTATCTGCCCAACACCGCCGGCTGCTTCACCGGCGAGGACGCGATCCGCACGCTGCGGCTGGCGCGCGAGGCCGGCGGCTGGGACCTGGTGAAGCTCGAAGTGCTGGGAGAGGCGAAGACGCTCTATCCCGACATGGTCGAGACACTGCGCGCGACCGAGATTCTGGCCAAGGAAGGCTTCCTGCCGATGGTCTACTGCGTCGACGATCCGATCGCGGCGAAGCGGCTGGAAAATGCCGGCGCGGTGGCGATCATGCCGCTGGGCGCGCCGATCGGCTCGGGCCTCGGCATCCAGAACAAGGTGACGATCCGCCTGATCGTCGAGGGCACCAATCTTCCGGTGCTGGTCGACGCCGGCGTCGGAACCGCCTCCGAAGCGACCGTCGCGATGGAACTGGGCTGCGCGGGCGTGCTGATGAACACCGCGATCGCCGAAGCCAAGAACCCGGTGATGATGGCGACCGCGATGAAGCTGGCGGTCGAGAGCGGACGCCTCGCCTATCGCGCCGGGCGGATGGGACGGCGCATGTATGCCGATCCGTCGAGTCCCTTGGCTGGGCTCATTTAGCGCGGTTTCTGTCCCCGTTTCCGGCGACGATTCCGGGTGCATGGGGTTGATGGTGCGTTTTTCTATTATTTTTTCTGTCGGGCTCATGGCCGGCAGGTGGGCCCGCGTATCGGCGCCCGCCCGCTCAAGCGCCCTGTACAGCGCCAGCCGCGCCCGGCAGGTGGCGATCACCAGATTGCTGACCCGCAGATAACGCCGAATCTCGGCCATCCGCGCGGAGCGCAGGCCATGTTTCCACGCGTTGCGATTGCCACGCGGCGCACCGCTGCCTTTGCCGCCGTGCATGCGGCAGCGCCGTCTGCCGCTGATGGCGGGGGAGAGGCACGCGTGCCCGGCGCGGGTGCGTGCGCCGCAGCGGGGGGCGTTGGCGAGGATGTCGGGTTGCATGCCTTATCTGCTCGATTTGCCAGATTGTTGAGGCGCAATCCAAGGCGCGCTCAATCTGTGGTCGATATCAGAAATGGCAATAGATTGCAAGAACAAACAACGAACAAACTCACTCCATGCTGTTGGTGGATTGGGAGGTGAACATACAAGCTCTGAGCCAAAGGCGGATGAGGGGGGGCACCAACTTGGCATCGATCCACCAACTTTGTGGAAAAATTGACCAATCGACACCAAGCCCCGTGTCGAAAATTTCTGAGCGACCTCGGCCAATTCCGGCTGATCCGCCAAATTTTAGATGCCGATCGAAAAAAAAAGGCATGATACGGGATTAGACCGTGAAACCGAGTTGGACACGCTGGTGAAGCCAAGCGAATCTGATACGATCAAAATTTACCGCGACGGTTTGTTTCACTGCCTGATTCATTCGGGCCTAGCTACAAACGTCCATCGTATAAAATTCTTATGATCGAACTTATCCACTATGAGCACCACCGAAATTGAATGGACAGATTCAACATGGAACCCAGTTGCGGGTTGCAATATCGTGTCGGCCGGCTGCACGAATTGCTACGCCATGAATATGGCCAGGCGCTTAGCGTCTATGGAACTGTCCAAATATAAGGGGCTAACCCGAATATCCGGCGGTAAAGCGATTTGGACAGGCAAGGTACGACTAGATGATGCTTCGCTCGGGGTACCATACAAGTGGAAAAAGCCGCGGAAAATATTCGTAAACTCCATGAGCGATCTTTTTCATGAGGCGGTAAGCTTGGAATTCATAAAAGCTGTGTGGAAAGTAATGAAAGAAACTCCACGGCACCATTATCAGATATTGACGAAGCGTCCCGAGCGAATGGCTTCCATAGTTTCGTCAGAGATTGGCGAAGTTTTGCCTAATGTTTGGCTTGGAACGAGTGTCGAAGCCGCTGATGTGGTGGATCGGATCGACTCTCTTCGCCTTACTCCTGCAGCTATAAGATTCGTATCCTTCGAACCATTGATAAGCTCGGTCGGAAACGTGAACCTTTCTGGTATAGACTGGGCAATCGTCGGCGGTGAAAGCGGCCCTCGTTCCAGACCGATAAAAGAAGAATGGATAGACGAAATATTCGATCAATGCTCTATTGCTGATACAGCATTTTTCTTCAAGCAATGGGGTTCTTGGGGCAGCGATAATAGGCGTAGATCGAAGAAGGCTAATGGAAGAACCTATAAAGGTAAGCATTGGGACGATATGCCAATTTTCTATGCAGGCCTTAACAAGAGAATTCCCGATGTCCAAGAAAGAATATGATTGGGCGAATGGCGCTAATATTAATAGCCACTCTAAGATAAAATTAAAGGTATTAGACGAGTATTTTCGTGAATACCTTAGAATTCGATGCGTGCTTCCTCAGCAAGGAAAATTTCGTCTCGCTATTGTTGATGGATTTTGTGGAGCAGGATTGTATAACGGTGGCTCGGTGGGTTCCCCGATAATTTTTTTGCGAGTGCTTAAGGAAATCTCCAAGGAGTTGAATGTCATACGAGTCATCGAGGGATTTAAGCCGCTCGATATAGAATGTTCTTTATATTTCAACGATTTGAGTCACGAAGCAATATCGTTACTCCAGAATAACATTGCATCAATGGTCGAAGAGATCGCCGAAACCTGCCCAAGGCTGTCGCTTGAAATAAATTTCTCCGTAGGCGCATTTGAGGAGAATAAAATATCCATATGCGAGAGCATAAAATATAAAAACTTCAAGAATCTTTTATTTAATCTAGATCAGTACGGGTACACTCAGGTTTCTGAGAAGTCACTTGCATACTTAATGGGTGTAGCTAGATCGACTGAGATATTTCTCACATTTGCTATAGAGTCATTTCTTACTTATCTCACTCCTAGCCGTGTGATCGAAATCTCTGCAAATAACTCTATCCCATTTACGGGGAATGTTGCAGAAATCGACAAAAATCAGAATAAAAAACAGTGGTTAGGGTCCGTAGAAAAGATAGTATTTGAGGCTCTAAAAGGTATCTCAAGCTATGTTAGCCCCTTCTCTATACATAATCCAAATGGATGGAGGTATTGGCTAATACATTTCGCTAACTCTTATAAGGCTCGGCAGGTTTATAACGATGTTCTCCATAAGAATAAGAGCGCGCAAGCGCACTTTGGGAGATCGGGATTGAATATGCTTTATTATAACCCGAATGAGGAGCTGAACTTATATCTTTTTGATCGTGCCAGTAGGTCGCATGCTAGAAATCAGCTTGATCGGGATATTCCCAATCTTTTGGAGAAGAACGGCGGCCACTTGAGCATTCATAAATTTTATTCGAGTTCGTACAATCAGACACCTGCTCACAGCGATGATATCAATTTCTCATTAGTCAATAATCCGGATTTGCAAGTTGTGACATCATCTGGCGGGACAAGGCGTAGCACTAATACAATAAAGAGCGGAGACTTCGTAAGGCTGCGAAATCAAAGAAGTTTCTTTTCGGCGCTTACGCGATAAAAATGGGAGATCCGTTGATCATGTTGGACTGGGGAAAATTGCTGAGTTCGGCTAGGCGAAAAGACCTCTCCGACAAGGCGGATCCTGTGCCGTTGAATGCAGCAGGGACGCGAACAGAGATTGAGAGGGACTACGACCGGATATTGTTCAGTACCCCGGTGCGCAGATTGGCGGATAAAACTCAAGTCTTCCCACTGGATAAGAACGATAGTGTTAGAAATCGCCTCACCCACTCGCATGAGGTTTCCAATCTGGCGAGGAGCATTGGCGTTGCGCTAGGGTCCGGACCCATAAATGGGATTCCCACGGCGGCTCGGATGTGATTCAGGCTCTGCGACAGCAGGAGCGTGGATTTGAGCGAGTTTTGGTTGAGTGAACAGCAGTTCGAGCGGCTTCGGCCAT
>NZ_LARW01000163.1 GCF_000971055.1 Sphingomonas sp. SRS2 | reverse complement strand
CGCAGCGGGTCCAAGACGCCGGAACCGGTAATCCATCGCATCAGCAGGGGATGGGCTGCGCTGTTGGGATGGCTCCACCCATCCCCTGCTGCCCCGAACGATGTCGCACCTCGGCTTGAAACTTCAGGCCAACTTAGAAATGTCCCATCCCGCAATTTAGAAATGTCCCATCTTGATGGGCGCCTGCGGACCGTGGTGCATGGTCATCCTCTGCTCTGGAGGATGCGCTTATGACGGTGTTGGCCATGAGTCATAGGGAACTCTCGCGTTACGATACGCTGCTGCGGGTCACGCGGCGCGAGTTGCGGGTCGAAGATGCGGCGACATTGCTGGGCCTGACGCGGCGCCAGGTTGGCCGGTTGTTGACCCGTTTGCGAGCTGACGGTCCTGAAGGCCTCATTTCACGGAAGCGCGGCAGACCTAGCAACCGGCGACACAGCGATGCTTTTCGTGAACGCGCCCTTGCGCTGGTTCGGGAGCATTACCATGACTTCGGGCCGACATTGGCGACGGAATATCTGGCGGAACGGCATGATGTCGTCATCTCCAATGAGTCTCTGCGCAAATGGATGATCTCGGCTGGTCTCTGGAAGGACCGCGACGCGCGCCGGCCACGGCCGTATCAGCCGCGCTATCGCCGGGACTGCCGCGGCGAACTCATCCAGGTCGATGGATCGAAGCACTGGTGGTTCGAGGATCGCGGCCCACAATGCACCCTGCTCGTCTATATCGACGATGCGACCAGCGAGCTGATGCATCTCAAGATGGTCGAGAGCGAAAGTACCTTCGCCTATATGGACGCGACGCGCGAATATATCGAACGGCACGGCAAACCTGTGGCGCTTTATTCCGACAAGCACAGCGTCTTTCGCAATCCCGTCGCGACCGCCAAGGGCGATGGCATGACGCATTTCGGGCGGGCGCTAGAGGCTTTGAATATCGAGATTATCTGCGCCAATTCGCCGCAGGCCAAGGGCCGTGTCGAGCGGGCGAACGGGACGCTGCAGGACCGCCTGGTGAAGGCGATGCGGCTCGAGGGCATCTCGTCGATCGCTGAAGCCAACGCTTTCCTGCCGACCTACATGGCCCGGCATAACCAGCGGTTCGCAAAGCCCCCGTTCGATGCACGCGACCTGCATCGCCCCCTCGCCCCGCATGATGATCTGCGGCGCGAGATGGTCTGGCGCGAGCAGCGCAAGGTCACCTCATCGCTGACGCTGCACTACAACAAGGCGGTGTTCATTCTCGAGCCGACCGAAGTCAGCCGGCCATTGGCGGGCAAGCGGGTCGACGTCTGCGAATATCCGGATGGTCGACTGGAGATCCGGCATGGCGAGCATGTTCTACCCTATGCGATGTTCGACAAGATCCGGCAGGTGAATCAGGCGGCGGTGGTCGACAACAAGCATCTGGATGCGGCACTGGAGATGGCGAAGCTGATCCAGGAGCAGCTGCCGGCCCGTAAGCGGAACAACAACGAGCCATCTCGGCGCTCGCAGCCCCACACCCTCTTCCCGGCGCCGGCGCCGGAGAACGCGGCGGTGAAGAGCCGGCGGGGACGCCCTCCCCTCGCCCGTACCCGCCCGGCGGCGGTGCTCGAACCGGCGTGACCGGGCCCACCGCTGGCGCGGCGGGTCCATGGCCGCAAGAACCGAAACACCACCGCATCAGCAGGGTCTGCGCTGCGCTGTTTGGATGGCTCCACGCAGCCCCTGCTGCCCCAACCGGTGACATTTCTAACTGGCGGAAAAAGTGACTTCTCTAAATGGCAGGAACAGCGAAAGCCGTACCGGGGAGTTGTCATTCAACCCTCTTGGCAGCTCCAATGGCAGAACTCGCCGGCTTCCTGTCCATCGCCACGCTCATTGCGATACCTCCAAAGATCAGCGCCATTCCCGCATAATGATATCCATGCAGCGGCTCGCCCAGGACGAGCGCCGCGATCAGCGCGCCGAACAGCGGCATCAGCGATGTCGTCTGGCCAGCCTTGCCGCCGCCGATCTGCTCGACCGCACCGTTGAACAGCAGATAGCTAAGCACCGACGGAAATGTCGCGACGTACAGGACGGCGGCGACCACCGCCGGCTCCGGATTCGGCCGATCCCCTGCCGCCCACTCGACCGCAGCGAGCGGCGCCATGCACAGTGCGCCGATCAGGAACGTCGCGCTTAGCAAGCTCAGAGCATGCACCGGCGGCTTCAGGCGCAGCAGGCTCGTATAGAGCGACCATGTGACAACTGCCGCCAGCACCAGAAGATCGCCCAACCCAAGACGCAGATCGGCAAGCGCCGAAATATCGGCTTTGATGATGACGATCACCACGCCGATGGTAGACACTGTAACCCCAGCCACGCGCCACGCGGGCGCCAACTGCCTGAACAGCAGGCGATCCGCCAATAATACGCCCGCCGGAACGGCCGCCTGCAGCAGCAAGGCGTTGGTAGCGTTGGTGTAATGGAGTCCGATATAGAGGAAGCCATTGAAGCAGCCGACGCCGAGTATGCCGAGCGTGAAAACCATCTTCCAGCTTTGCACAAGCGCGGCGCGATCACGGATACAGTGCCGCCAGGCGAGCGGCAGCAGCACTATAAGCGCGACAGCCCAGCGTAGGAACGCCAGTGTGAACGGCGGAATATCCCCCCGGACCGCCCGGCCAACAATCGCATTGCCGGCCCAGAACAGCATGACGAACGCCAGCGACAGATAGGCGAGAAAGGCCCGGCGTTCCGCTGTCATTTGCGGCCGAACAGCTTCTCTATGTCGCCATGGCCAAGCTTGATCCAGGTCGGGCGGCCATGGTTGCACTGGCCCGAATGCGGGGTCACTTCCATTTCGCGGAGCAGCGCGTTCATCTCGGCGACCGAGAGCGTTCGCCCCGCGCGGACCGATCCGTGGCAGGCCATCGTCGCCGCGACATGGTCCAGCCTTTCCTTGAGCGACAGCGCCTGGTCGTACGCCCCCAGTTCATCGGCCAGGTCGACCACCAGCCCGCGCACGTCCCCCTGCCCGAGAAGCGCCGGCGTCGCGCGAACGAGCATCGCCTTCGGGCCGAAGCGTTCGAGTTCGAGCCCCATTTCGGCCAGCTCGGCAATTCGGCCTTCGAGCCGGTCGCAGCCGACCTCGTCGAGCTCGACGACCTCCGGCAACAGAAGCGCCTGCCGCGAGACGCCGCCTTCGGCCATCGCCCGGCGCATCCGCTCGAGCACAAGGCGTTCATGCGCGGCATGCTGATCGACGATAACCAGTCCATCCTCGGCCTCGGCGACGATATAGGTAGCCGCCACCTGCCCGCGCGCCACGCCCATCGGATAAGCCTTGTGCTCAGGCGGCGCGGCGTAGGCAGGCTCGGCGCGGGCCATCGGCGCCGGCACATAGTCCGCCACCCGGTCCCAGACGCTCCCCTGCCCGATGGCGGCGGCGGCGGCCGGAAAGGCGAAGCCATTGGGGATCGAAGACGGCGACGGCCATCCTCCCCCCGCCTGCCAGTTGCCGAGCGCCCCCGCCGAGGGCCGCTGCGCGCTGCGATGGCCTACAGCATCGAGCGCGGCGCGCAATCCGCCCACGATCATGCCGCGCACCAGCCCCGGGTCGCGGAAGCGCACCTCGGTCTTGGCCGGGTGGACGTTGACGTCGACCAGATCGCCCGGCAGTTCGACGAACAGGGCCACCACCGGATGCCGGTCGCGCGCGAGCATGTCCTGATAGGCCGCGCGGACCGCGCCGATCAGGAGCCGGTCCTTCACCGGGCGGCCGTTAACGAACAGGAATTGATGATCGGCGACACCGCGATTGAAGGTCGGCAAGCCGGCAACCCCCGTCAGCGACACCGCCTCGCGGCGATAGTCGACGGCGACGCTGTTTTCGGCAAGGTCGCGGTCGGTCAGCGCGGAGACCCGGTCTATCCGTTCCTCTTCGGGCGACGTCAGAATCGTCCGCCGCCCCTCATGCTCCAGCGTGAAGCCGATATCGGGCCGCGCCATGGCGAGCCGCTTGATGACATCGACACAGGCGGCGTATTCGGCCCGCGCCGAGCGCAGGAATTTGCGCCGGGCGGGCACCTTGGCGAACAGGTTCGACACCCGGATCCGCGTTCCCGGCGGCAGTGCGGCAGGTCCCTCCCCCGCCAGCTGGCCATGATCGATCCGGCGATACCAGCCATCGGCGCCGCGCACCCGGCTTTCGATCGTCAGATCGGCGACGCTGCCGATCGAGGGCAGCGCCTCGCCCCGGAAACCGAGCGTCGTCACCGCCTCGATAGCATCGTCGGGCAATTTCGATGTCGCATGCCGTTCGAGCGCCAGGGCAATCTCGTCGGGCGCCATGCCACAGCCGTCATCGACCACGTCGATCGAGGAAAGCCCGCCTTCTGAGAGGCTTACCGAAATACGGGTCGCGCCCGCATCGATCGCGTTCTCGACAAGTTCCTTCAGCGCGCTGGCGGGTCTTTCGACCACTTCACCGGCGGCGATGCGATTCACCAGATGCTCAGGCAGGCGGCGTATTGACATGACTCTAGCTCTAGCCCAAGCGGCAGCCTTCCGCATCCCTTGATACCAGCGAAATTTCAGCTACCGAAGGGTGATGCGTGCATAGCCATAATGGCTTTGGGGCGGGCCTAGAAAGACGGACGAAAGCATGTTCTTCCAGCGTTATTTCAAGTTCATGTCGCACGATATGGCGATCGACCTCGGCACGGCGAACACGGTCGTCTATGTGCGCGGCCGCGGTATCGTCCTCAATGAGCCCTCGGTCGTCGCAATCGAGACGATCAATGGCGTGAAGCGCGTGCGCGCCGTCGGCGACGACGCCAAGCTGATGATGGGCAAAACCCCCGGCTCGATCGAGGCGATCCGTCCGCTGCGCGATGGCGTTATCGCCGACATCGATGTCGCCGAGCAGATGATCAAGCACTTCATCCAGAAGGTGCACGGCCCCCGCCGCTTCCCGCGCTGGCCCGAAATCGTGATCTGCGTGCCCTCTGGCTCGACCTCGGTCGAACGCCGCGCGATCCGCGACGCCGCGTCGAACGCCGGCGCGTCGCAGGTCTGGCTGATCGAGGAGCCGATGGCCGCCGCGATCGGCGCCGGCATGCCCGTGACCGAGCCGATCGGATCAATGGTCGTCGACATCGGTGGCGGCACCACCGAAGTCGCGGTGCTCTCGCTGCGTGGCCTCGCCTATACCACCTCGGTCCGCGTCGGCGGCGACAAGATGGACGAAGCGATCGGTTCCTATGTCCGCCGCAACCATAATCTGTTGATCGGCGAAGCCACTGCGGAACGGATCAAGCAGGAAGTCGGCGTCGCCAAGATGCCCGCCGACGGCAAGGGCGAAACGATCCACATCAAGGGCCGCGACCTCGTCAACGGCGTGCCCAAGGAGATCACGATAACTCAGGCGCAGATCGCCGAGGCGTTGACCGAGCCGGTTTCCGCGATCGTCGAGGGCGTCCGCATCGCGCTGGAGAATACCGCGCCCGAGCTCGCCGCCGACATCGTCGATCAGGGCATCGTCCTGACGGGCGGCGGCGCGCTGCTCACCGGTATCGATGAAGTGTTGCGCGAAGCGACCGGTCTTCCCGTTTCGATCGCCGACGATCCGCTCACCTGCGTTGCGCTGGGCACCGGACGCGCGCTGGAAGACCCCGTCTTCCGCGGCGTGCTCCAGACCGCATAAGCGGCCTTGATCGGCAATGGCGGCGCCCCGGCACCGGCGTCGAGGCTTTTCACGCCGGGTCCAATATGGCCTGTTCGCGGGCTATGTGATCGCGACCGCCGGTCTGGTGCTGGCGTTCGCGCTGCTGCTGATCGCCCGGTTCGATCCGCGCGCCTTTGGCACGCTGCGCGGCGTCATCGTCGATGCGAGCGCCCCGTTCACCGGGGTCGGCCGCGCGGGCGTGCGCGGTTTCCATAGTGCGGGCGATGAGATCGCCGCCTATTTCAATGCCGCGAGCCAGAATGCGTCGCTACGCCGCGAACTGGCGGCGGAGCGCCGCGCGGTCATCGCCGCCAAGGTGATCGCCGCCGAGAATGCGCGGCTGAAGAAGCTCGCGCTGCTTACCGAACATCTGCCCCGACCGATCCTGTCGGCACGGCTGATCGGATCGACTCCGAGCGGACAGCGCCGGTTCGCGACATTGGCCGTTGGCACCGCCGAGGGCGTGCGGCCCGGCATGACGGTGCGCTCGCCCGAAGGGCTGATCGGCCGCGTCTTCGAAAGCGGGATATTCGCATCGCGCGTCCTGCTGCTCACCGATGGCGAAACCGCGGTGCCGGTCCGCATCGTACGCAGCGGCATCGCGGCGCTTGCCACCGGCCAGGGCGACGGCACGATGGAGATACGGGGACTGATGGCAGGCGGGCAACCGTTCCGACGCGGCGATCTGGCGGTCACATCGGGAACGGGCGGGGTCTATTCGCCCAATATTCCGGTCGCCGTGATCACCGCCGTCCGCAGCGACCGGGCGACGGCGCGCCCGCTCGCCGACCCTGCCCGCGCGGACTTCGCGACGGTCTATCCGATCTTCCAGGCGCCGGTCCAGGAGCTGCCCGCGCAGCCCAAGCCATGATCGGCCGCCGCGACAATCCCTATGCCGTCAAGCCGCCCCTCCGGACCATCGCGGTGCCGGTGGGATCGATCCTGCTTGGTTCGGTGATGGGTCTCGTGCCGATCATTGCCACCGAACCGATCATACCGCCTTTCGGCCTGATGCTGCTGCTCGCCTGGCGGCTGCTCCGGCCCGAATTATGGGCCGCCTGGGCCGGCTTGCCGCTGGGACTCGCCGACGACCTGATAAGCGGCCATTATCTCGGCACCTCGATGATGTTGTGGACGGTGGCGCTGCTGGTGCTTGATTGGGTCGATCATAATCTCGTGTGGCGCGACTGGTGGATGGAATGGCTGATCGCCGCCATCGCTATCACCGCGATCGATATCGGCGCCTGGGCGCTGTCGCAGCCGCTCGAAAGCCATACGCGGCTGTCGACGCTGCTGCCGCAGCTGATCGGCGCTATCCTGCTGTTCCCCATCATATTGCGGCTGATCGCCCGGCTCGATCGATGGCGGCTGAAGCGATGAAGCGCAGCCGCATCATTACCGAGCAAAGCCAGAATTTCTCCTTCACGCGGCGCGCCTTCGTGCTCGGTGGGTTCCAGGCGGGTATCGGTGGGCTGCTGGCGGCACGGATGGCGTGGCTGTCGGTGGCGCAGAACGAGCGCTATACCACCTTGTCCGAAAGCAATCGGGTTCAGCTCACCCTGGTGCCGCCGCGCCGCGGCTGGATCATCGATCGTGCCGGCAAGCCGATCGCGATCAATCGTACGACCTTTCGGGTCGACATCATTCCCGATCAGCTGAAGAACGCCGATTCCGTCCTGGGACAGCTCCAGCAGCTGCTCGCGCTGACCGCGGAAGATCTCGAACGGATTCGCGACGATCTGAGCAAGGCGCGTGGCTATCAGCCGGTCCCGGTCGTCGAGAATATCGATTATGAGCGCTTCGCGGCGGTCAGTGTGCGTCAGCCCACCCTGCCCGGTGTCGCGCCCGCCAGCGGCTATGGCCGCCACTATCCCTCGGGCGCTGCCGTCGCCCATCTCGTCGGCTATGTCGGTCCGGCCTCAGCCGCCCAATATGAAAAGACACGCGATCCGCTTCTGATCACGCCGGGTTTCAAAATCGGCAAGGAAGGTCTTGAACGGACAATGGAAAATTGGCTCCGTGGCAAGCCCGGAGCCAAGCGTAGCGAGGTTACGGCCCACGGCAAGGTGGTTCGCGAGCTGACCACTCGACCCGAGATGGTCGGCAATGCCGTGCAATTGACGATCGATGCCGGGCTGCAGCGCTACACCGCGAGCCGGCTCGGCGACGAGAGTGCCTCGGCAGTCATGATCGATACCAGGACCGGCGGCATCCTCGCGATGGCGTCGATGCCCGCCTTCGACCCCAACAGCTTTTCCGACGGCATCAGCCATGCCGAATGGGATCAGCTGTCGAACGACGACCATCTGCCGCTGACCAACAAGGTCATGCAGGGCCTCTATCCGCCCGGATCGACCGTCAAGCCGATGGTCGCGCTCGCGCTGCTCGAAGCGGGGGTCGATCCCAATCAGCAGGTTGGCTGTTCGGGCCGCTACCGCCTGGGTAACAGCTATTTCCATTGCTGGCGCCGTGGCGGGCATGGCAGCGTCGATATGCACCGGGCGATCGCCGCGAGTTGCGACACCTATTTCTACACCATGGCGCGGCTGATCGGGATCGACCGGATTGCGGCAATGGCCCGCCAGCTCGGCCTGGGCGAGGAATATGACCTGCCGATGCCGTCGCAGCGCTACGGCACCGTCCCTGATACAGAATGGAAGGCGCGGCGCTACAAGGGCGCCCGCTGGACCACCGCCGACACCCTCAACGCGACGATCGGCCAGGGCTATATGCTCGCCAATCCCTTGCAGCTGGCGGTGATGTCGGCCCGTATCGCCAGCGGTACCGCGCTCGCGCCCCGGCTGATCGTCAACAAGCGCTATCCGCCGCAGGGCGCGGCGCTGGATGTCTCGCCCGAACATCTGGAGTTCGTGCGCCAGGCGATGAGCGGAGTCGTAAACGGCCCGTTCGGCACCGGCGGTTCGGGCCGCCTCAACCTTGGCGACACGATGATGGGCGGCAAGACCGGCACCGCGCAGGTCCGCCGCATCACCATGGCGATGCGCGCGGCGGGCGGCGAGTTCGGCGGCTATAGCGTCCCATGGAAATATCGCGACCATGGACTGTTCGTCGGCTTCGCGCCGGTCATCGATCCGCGCTACGCGGTGGCGGTGGTGATCGAGCATGGCATGCACGGCGCGGCGGGCGCGCCGATCGCCCGCGACATGATAACCCTATATGTATGATCGCAAGCGTGCCGAGGAGCGGCTTGGCCTTCTGGGGGGAATGGCTTTTTTAAACGACTGTGGCCGCCGACGATAAAGAGGGGGTGGGGTGGAGGGGTGGGCGGAATGAGGAGCCAAAG
>NZ_LARW01000162.1 GCF_000971055.1 Sphingomonas sp. SRS2 | reverse complement strand
TTCTTCTGCAAACTCAAAGAGTTCAAGCGCATCGCCATGCGCGCCTGCAAAACCGATCTAAGCTTCTCCGCAATGATCTACCTCGCCGCAGCCGTCATCAACTCGCGATGAATCCCCACAACCCCTAGTCGCTATCGGGCACGCATGGCGCGGGCCGCGCGGCCTTGCGCGCGATACGGGTGGTGGCGAACTCCTCGGCGGTCAGCGCCGCCGACTTGTCGCTGTCGGCCGTGGCGAAGCGCTCGCTGGTCTTGACCGACCATTCTTCGAAGCTCAGCCGGCCGTCGCCATTGGCGTCGAGCTTCGCATAGGCCTTGCGCCGGGTCGCGAGGAACTCTTCGCGGGCGACCTTGCCGTCGCGGTCTTTGTCGTAGCGCAGGAAGCGCTTCTCCTCGCGGGTCTTTTCGGTCGCGGCGGGCGGCTCGGTCAGGGTGCCGGTTTGCGCCGCCGCAGCGGGCGCAGGCGGCGCGAGCGGAGGGGTGGCGCCGAGTTGCTGCCACAGGACCAATCCGCTGCCCGCGAGCAGCAGCGCGCCGACGCCGCCGGCCAGATATCGCCACATTGGGTTTCTCCCCCCTGGTTACGGGAGGATATTAGCGCCCGGTAAGCCGATAAGCGAGAGCCCGAAGCAACCGTTTTGGCGCGCCCTGCCGGCGGAGTCTGTCCGTCGGCATCGCAGCGTCGATACGCGCCAGCACGACGAGCAGCCCGAGCGGCCGCAGCACTGCCGGCCAGCGGGCAATCCCAATATCTTTCAAGGCCATGGCGGCGCGGTCACGGGCGAATTGGCGCGCGGCGGGATTGCTCAGGCGGTGGCCCAGATCGGCGAATGCCCAGCCCTCACCGGCGCGGGCGACATCGTCGGGTGTCGCGCCGAGCAGCCGCGCGGCGAGCGCGAACAGACGGGCGCCGCGCTGCTCCGCATGGGCGGCGATCTCGGCTTCGCCGGGCTCTTCGCTGTCGAGTAGCGCGGCCCAGCCTTCCTCGATGCCGGCGACCGCTTCACCCGGCAGTTCGGCGGTAACCAGCAGCTTCGCGGCGGCTTCCAGCAGTGGCTCGGCGGGAGCCTGCGCTTCGGCGTCATCCAGCTTCGCAAGGGCATCGCGCCACCACAGCAGGCGCATCGCACCGATCGCCGGTTCGCGCGCGGCGGCGACGATCGCGGCCATGCGTTCGTCGATCTGCCATAGACAAGCGAGCGCGGCGCGCGTTTGCGGCGGCGCGTAGGTCAGGGCGAGCTGGCGTTCGGGGTCGGTTAGAATGGGCGCGTCAGGCGGTCTGGTAGAATTCGCCATCGAGATGCCGCTGCAGCGTGTCGAGCAGAGCCCCCCGCGTGAAGGGTTTGCGCAGCAGCTCATATTGGCCGCCATAGCCGGCAGCGAGTTCCTCGCTGAAACCGCTTACCAGCACGACGGGAAGATTGGGCCAGCGCCGGTTGAGACGGCGCGCGAGCTGGACCCCGCTCAGGCCCGGCATGACCACGTCGGTCAACACCATGTCGAACCGGAGATCGCCTTCGCCGGCGATCAGCAGCGCTTCTTCCGCCGATCCGGCCTGGGTGATTTCCAGTCCCAGATCCTCGAGCATCATGCAGGTGATCTCGGCGATCTGGGCATTGTCCTCGACGTAAAGCAGACGGCCGGCGAGCTCGTCACTCCCCTTCGTCGGAGGACTCCGCCTGACGCCAGGCATATGTTCATCGAGCATGTGCCGTCTCCCGAGTCGAGCGCGACTCAAGGACACCTTTACCACAGAATCTTAACGTTCCCTTCCGCAATACTCCGTAGCGGCAGGGGCCTCTTACGGCTTAATCCTTGTACATCACGGACTTGGCGGCCGCGACGACATCGGAAACCTTGAGCAGCGCGGCCTTTTCGAGGTTCGCGGCATAGGGCATCGGAACGTCCTCATTGGTCACGCGGCGCACCGGGGCGTCAAGGTCGTCAAAGCCTTCCTCCATCGCGATCGCGATGATTTCGGAGGCGATCGAGCAAACCGGCCAGCCTTCCTCGACCACCACCATGCGGTTGGTCTTCTTGAGGCTGGCAAGGACGGTCGCCTTGTCGAGCGGGCGCAGCGTGCGCAGGTCGATGACCTCGGCGTCGATGCCCTCGGCTTCGAGCTGCTTGGCGGCTTCGAGCGAGACGCCGACCCCGATCGAATAGCTGACCAGCGTGACATCCGTGCCGGGGCGGGCGATCCGCGCCTTGCCTATCGGCAGGACATAATCTTCGATGTTCGGCACGTCGAAGCTCTGGCCGTAGAGCAGCTCGTTTTCGAGGAAGACGACTGGATCGGGGCAACGAATCGCGGCTTTGAGCAGTCCTTTGGCGTCGGCTGCGGAATAGGGCGCGATCACGATCAGGCCGGGGACGCTGGCATACCAGGGCGCATAATTCTGGCTGTGCTGCGCGCCGACGCGGGCCGCCGCGCCATTAGGGCCGCGGAACACCACCGGGCAACGCATCTGGCCGCCCGACATATAATTCGTCTTCGCCGCCGAATTGATGATGTGGTCTATGGCCTGCATCGCGAAGTTGAAGGTCATGAATTCGATGATCGGTTTCAGTCCGCCCATCGCCGCGCCCGTGCCGATGCCGGCAAAGCCATATTCGGTGATCGGGGTGTCGATCACCCGCTTTTCGCCGAACTCGTCGAGCAGTCCCTGCGTTACCTTATAGGCGCCCTGATATTGCGCGACTTCCTCACCCATCACGAAGACGTCGCCATCGCGGCGCATTTCCTCCGCCATCGCATCGCGCAACGCTTCACGGATCGTCGTCTTGACCAGTTCGGTGCCCTCGGGAACCTCCGGATAGTCGCTCGTATCCGCGACCGCGGCCACCAGATCGCGTGCGCCGGTCTCCACTTTCGTCTGCTTGCCGCCTTCCGGGGCGGGGATATCGTCGTTCTTCGGGGCCTCTTCCTCCGCCTTCGGCTGTGCCTCGGCTTCGGCTTCAGCCATGGGCGCAGGCTCGGCCTTAGCCGCAGATGCGTCGTCGCCTTCCTCGGCGATGCGCGCGATCACCGTACCGACCTTCACGCCTTCGCTGCCCTCGGCAACCAGGATTTGCGCGATCGTGCCTTCGTCGATCGCCTCGAACTCCATCGTCGCCTTGTCGGTCTCGATCTCGGCTAGGATGTCGCCGGACTTGACCGCGTCGCCTTCCTTGACGAGCCATTTTGCGAGCGTGCCTTCCTCCATCGTCGGGGAAAGCGCGGGCATTTTCAGATCGACTGCCATCTCAATATTGTCCCACCAGCACGTCGGTATAGAGTTCGCCGGCCTCGGGCTCGGGCGACTGCTCGGCGAAGTCCGCCGCCTCGGTCACGATCGCGCGGATATCCTTTTCGAGCTTCTTGAGCTCGTCCTCGGTCACACCCACCGCTTCGAGTTCGCGCTTGAGGTGATCGATAGGATCGGACTTGTCGCGCACCGACTGGACCTCGTCACGCGAGCGGTACTTCGCGGGATCGGACATCGAATGACCGCGATAGCGATAGGTCTTGAGTTCGAGCAGGATCGGCCCCTTGCCGCTGCGCACCCAGCGGACCGCTTCCTCGGCCGCGCCGCGCACGGCGAGCACGTCCATGCCGTCCACCTGGAGGCCGGGAATGCGGAAGCTCTCGCCGCGGCGATACAGCTGGTCTTCGGCCGACGAGCGGTTGACGCTCGTGCCCATGGCATATTGGTTGTTCTCGATCACGAAGATGATCGGCAGCTTCCACAGCTCGGCCATGTTGAAGCTCTCATAGACCTGACCCTGGTTCGACGCGCCGTCGCCGAAATAGGCCATCGCGATGCCGCCATCGCCGGCATATTTATGCTTGAAAGCAAGGCCGGTGCCCAGGCTCACCTGCGCGCCGACGATGCCATGACCGCCATAGAAGCGATGCTCGATCGAGAACATGTGCATCGATCCGCCCTTGCCGCGGCTGATACCGGCCTCGCGTCCGGTTAGTTCGGCCATGATCAGCTTGGGGTCGATGCCATAGGCCAGCATATGGCCATGGTCGCGATAGCCCGTGATCACCGAATCCTTGCCGACTTCCAGAGCGGACTGAAGGCCGACCGCGACCGCCTCCTGCCCGATATAGAGATGGCAGAAACCGCCGATCAGGCCGAGGCCGTAGAGCTGGCCGGCCTTCTCCTCGAAACGGCGGATCAGCATCATCTGCCGGTAGAATTCGAGCATTTCCGCCTTGGTCGCGTCGTACCGCTGGGGCTCGTTCGGCCGCTCGCGGTTGGAAACGGGGGGCGGTGAAGCCGCCTTCTTGGCTGGTGTTGCTTTCGAAGCCGCAGCCTTGGGGGCGGCAGGCTTGCGCGGTGCTGCTTTCACGGTTGCGCGCGGCTGTGCTGGTTTCGCCAAGCGGACTGCTCCTTGTCCCGGGGAGGGGGGTGTTGGGCGCTTATAGGCTTCGGCCCGCGCGGATTTCAACGCGTCGCGGCGGCAACCCGCTAATTTAGTTGCGCGCTAGTTTCGCGGAATGATGATTTCGTCGGGGCGCACCTGCCCGGTCGAGCGGCGCACCAGTTCGTCACCGAAATCTGGATCGACCTTTGCCGGATCGAGCAGGTTCGCGTGGTGACGCAGCCGGTCGCGCATCGCTTGCGTGCGCTGCAGTTCCTCGCTCTTCACCTTCAGAGTGCTTTTATAGCCGCCCAGCGCAAGCAGCCCATTGGGGCCGACCAGCGCCGCGCTGGCGAAATAGCCGATGATGAGAATCGCCACTGCCGGCAGCGCCGCATTGCGGGCCATCTGGAAAAGGGGGACGCGATTCATCCAAAGACAGAATCACTGATGAGTCACGCAATCAAGCCTTTTCGCGCCCTTTGGTGCTGGAATCCCGATATTTTTCGGTGCGCGGCGTAACGATCGGGAGTTCGATTCGCGGCCTGACAGTTGGAGCGGCACCACATCTTGTGGGTAAGTCGCCGATATGGTGGTCTTGGCGCGAGCTGTGGTGGCTGACGGTGTTGGCGAGCCGTTGGCGTGCTGGTTCGGCTGAAATGGGATGAAGCGCTTCGCCCTTTCAGAAAGCGCACAGGAAATATCGCGTCTGTGATCCACGTCATGAAAATTCACTGTCGTCTCAGTAATGAATGGTCTTGACGCTGGACCTGCCTGGCTTAGCTTCATGACAATCCAATCACCTTGATTCCGGGGCGGGGGCGTCCCAGTAACGAAGGTGCAAACCGGGGGTAAGATGTCGATATTGTACCGGGTGGCCTGCGCCGCCGTTCTTTCCGTCAGCCTGTTCGTTTCGGCCGGTGCGGCGTTCGCCAAAAAGGATCGCTCGCATCAGGCGGTGGATCTTGATCCCGATGCTCGCGGCATCGTTTCGGGCGTCGGTATCGAGGGGCAGGACCTCGGGCGGATGGCGGACCAGATGGTTCGCGACCTGATGGCCAATCCGGAGGTTACGAACCGGGCGACCCCGCCGCGGATCATCCTCGACAGTTCGGACCTGCGCAACCAGAGCTCGCAACGGATCGACAAGGACATCATTACCGACGAACTGCGCGGCAAGCTGATGAATGCGGCGCGCGGCAAGATGCGCTTCGTCAGCCGCGAGTTCATCGCCGCCGTGGAGCAGGAGCGCGCGCTCAAGCGCGGCGGTGTGGTCGACACCGGGACCACGGGTCTTACCCGCGCCACCGCTGGCGCCGATTACAAGCTGGTCGGCAAGATCACCTCGCTCGACAGCCGCAACAACGACACGGGCATGCAGGAGCGGCTGACCGTGATTTCCCTCGAAATGCTCGATCTCGAATATGGCACGCTCGTCTGGAACGGGACGTACAAGATCCGTCGGGCCGGGGCCGACGACGTGGTTTATCGCTAAGCTGACACCGAACGGGGGTTCGATGAACATGGTGAAATGGCTCGCGACCGGGGTTGCTGCGGCATGTCTGATATCGGTGATGACCGTTGCGGCTCAGGCGCAGTCAGATCCGAAGGCCGATGCCGCCGCCGCCAAGGCCGAGGCCGCCGCCGCCAAGGCCGCGGCGAAGGCGCGCGCGAAGCAGGTCGCGGCGTGGAAGGCGCAATATGGTCCGGGCCCTTATCCGGACGAGATGGATGCCTATCTCGCCAATCGCGAGGAGAAGCTGCGCGAATATTATCGCGTGCTTTATTATGACGGCGAACAGAATGCCGTGCTCAATTTCGAGCGGCTGGGTCTGCTGGCGATGGAGCTCGGCTATTATGCCGATGCCGAAAAAGCGTTCGACGGCGCGCTCGACCGGATCGAGGCCTTCTACGGCAAGGACAAGCAGGCGGCGAAGGCGACAAGCGCCACCCGCCTCGAAGTGAACAAAGACTTCAAGGGCGAGCCCTATGAACGGGCGATGGCCTATTATTATCGGGGACTGCTGTTCCTGCGGAAGGGCGACTATGACAACGCCCGCGCGATGTTCAAATCGGCCGAATATCAGGACACGGTGTCGGCGGACGAGACCTATCAGTCCGATTTTGCGTTGCTGACCTATTTGCAGGGCTGGGCGTCGCATTGCGCCGGCGACAAGAGCCAGGCCGTCGACAGCTTCGCCGAAGCCGCGAAGATCGATGCGAAGCTCAAGGCGCCCGGGCCGACTGATAACCTGCTGGTCCTCTCCGAACTGGGCAATGGCCCGGTCAAGGCGACCGATGGCCAATATCAGGAGAAGCTCGTCTTCCGTGAAGGCGGTGGTTACACCGAAAATGGTGCGATCGTGACTCTCGGCAGCGGCAAGAGCACGCGTGCCTGGCCGCTGACCCCGGCGGCGAATCTCTACACGCAGGCATCGACGCGCGGTGGGCGCGCGATCGACGGCATCCTCAACGGCAAGGCGCAGTTCAAGGCGGGCCTGGAAACGACCAGCGCGCTTGCGACGACCGTGGGCAGCACGGTCGTACAGCAATTGGGCGGCAACATGCTCTATGCCCAGGGTGCGGGCATGTTGCTCAACGCCTTCTCGAAGACGGTCCGGCCGACCGCCGACATTCGTATGTGGGATAGCCTGCCCGCCAGCATCTCGATCGGCACGACGCGCTGGGGCGCGGCGGCAGCGCCCGCCAAAGGCAAATCAAAGGGCAAGAAGCCGTCGGTGGCGAAGGCGGTTGCCACCGCCGCCGCTGCGGCATGGGCCATGCCGTCGGTCAGCATGACCTATCGCAAGGACGGTGGCGCGCTCGGCCTTGTCGGGATCAAGCCGCTGACGGCAAGCGCCGGCAGGTGCGGCATCGCCTGGTCGCGCTCGCGCAGCGTCCAGACGCTCTCGCCGCTCGCGCCGGGCGGCAACGCCAAGGTCGCTGCCCAGCGCAAGCAGGACAAGGCCGTGTGGGCCAAGGACGAGGCGTTCCGCGCAACCCTGCGCTAGTTGCTTTTTTTGGGAGACGGTTGATGAGAACTTCACTGCTCACCGCGATCGCTGCCGGGGCGCTGCTTGCCGCCTCCGGACAGGCGCGCGAGAACCGGCCGGTCAAATGCGATATCGGCGACGCCAAGCGATCGGTGTCCTCGGGTGGGCCGGCGCTGGTCGCCAACGTCCCCTCGGCGATGACGCCGATCGATCTCAACGCGGTTCAGATGACCGACAAGAAGCTCGCCAACAGCGTCGTCGTCGAGGCGATGTTCGCGCGACGCACCGAGACCAATTCGGTCGAGGTGATCACCCGCTTCGTCAACTGCACGAAGAAGGTGGTCGAACTCGATGCCCGCTCTTCCTTCATGGATGCGGATCAGGTGCCGACCGAGGATTCGACCTTCTGGAAGAAGGTGATCCTCCAGCCCAAGGCCACCGGCGTGTATCGCGGGCTGTCGATCGGCCGGGACGAGGTCAAATATTATCTCGTCGAGGTCCGGACGTCGCAGCCATGAGCCGGCTCGCCATGATCGGCGCAGGCTTCGCGGCGGCGTTGCTCGCCGCTGGTCAGGCGCAGGCGGGGCAGGATATCCCGCCGCCGCGTTCGATCCGCCCGATCCAGCCGGTCTTCGCCGCCGCCCCGCCCGTCGGCATCGCCGCGCCGCACCGCTGGCGCGAGACCCCGCCGGTGATGCAGGGCTGGTCGTCCGATCGCCACGTCGCCGTTGTCGGTTTCGACCGGATGAGCGCCTGCGAAGAGGACGACAACGGCTGGGCGGGCGATAGCGACGAATATGCCGAATTCGAGGGCGGCGACATCTTGCCGGAATGGGAGCCGATGCGATGAGCATTGCCATGAAGACGACGGCCGGGCTGGCCGCCGCCCTGCTGCTGGCTGCCGGCGGCGCGGCGCAGGAATATCGCCAGGGCATGCCCGAGGTCCTGCAGGCGCCGCCGCCGCCGCCGAGTGCGGGCCAGGTCAACGCCGCTTCGGCGAGCGCCTTCCGTTCGGCCTATGCCCGGCGAAAGAGTCCGCGCATGGTGGTGTTCTGGAACCGCCAGCTGACTGACTCGCTCTCGACCAGCTATGAGGAATGGTCGCGCTTCACGCTCGCCGATGGCCGCGTGATCGACAAAACCGAATATTATGACGGTTCCACCACCGTCGCCGGCCGTGGCGTCGAAGCCGAATATCGTTCGGGCCGCTCCGCCGTCACTGCCGATGGCGCACGCGAGGTCGGCCTGCCCGAGCGTGCCGACTGGCGCGCGGCGCAGGGATTCAACCGCACGATGCTGTCGGGTGGCGCGCGGCTGATCGATCGCACGCTGATCATGCGCTCCACTGCGCTGGGCAAGGGCGTCGACCGTGGCGATGCCCAATCGGTCGAGATGTCGGCGCTGATGGGCAAGGCCGAATTGCTCGTTGAAGTGCTCCAGACGTCCGATGACGATGCGCCGAGCGGTTACACCTTCCGTGTCGATGTGAAGGATATCCGCAGCGGCACGCTGCTCGCCACGGTCGTCACGCAGGGTAATCCGCCGCCATCGGGGCCGGGCCGCTGGGTCGCCGGTCCGAACGGCTATCAGCGCGAACGGCCGCTGCCGCCATCGATCGATCAGGTCGGCGCGCGGATCGCGGCCGAGGTGATGCAGGCGCTGGTCGCCAGCTGGGGGTAGAACCGGCGGCGTCCGCCGCTATAGGCGGATGCCGTGTCGCATCGTTACGCCATCGCGATTGGATCGAACCGCCGCCATGGCCGTCATGGCGCGCCGGCCGGCGTAGTGCGGGCGGCGGTCGCGGCGCTCGGCGATGCGGGGGTGAGGGTGATAGCCACCTCGCCGATCATCCCGACGCCGGCTCTGGGACCAGCCGGCAGGAGCTTCGCCAACGCGGCGGTGATCGCCGAAACCGACCTCGATCCGCCCGCGCTGCTCGCGCGATTGAAGACGATCGAGGTCGCCTTTGGCCGCCGCCGTGGACGGCGGTGGGGCCCGCGCGTGCTCGATCTCGATATCATATTGTGGTCGGGCGGGTTGTGGACGGGCGAACGACTCGTCATTCCGCACCGTAGCCTTGAGCAGCGGGACTTCGTCTTGCGCCCGTTGGCGGCGATCGCTCCGGGCTGGCGGGTGGGGACGGGCGCACGGACCGTGCGGCAGGCGCGGGCCCGGCTTATCCGTCGAGCGGGTTGACCCTGGCAGCCGCGCCCAATAGGGAGGCGGCGTCGGTGGGTCCGTAGCTCAGTTGGTAGAGCAAGCGACTTTTAATCGAGAGGTCATGGGTTCGAATCCCATCGGACCCACCAGGCATCCTTGCTTCCCGATATCGCAATCAGTTGATGAACAGGCCCGCGACCTGGCTGATGGCGAACCACAGCGCGCCCGAGGTGATGACCGCGGCGACGAGATAGGCGTGGGGCGGAAGGCGTTCGACCATGTTCTCGATTCCCTGAACTGCTGTTGCGACTCCCATGCTCGATTTGTGCGAACGTCACCATAGGTGGGAATCGGTCGGGATGACCGCCTCGACCGGTCGATAAGAGCGGGCGATCCCACAATTCATCCATAATAATGGCGATTTTTCGTAGTTTCGCGATGCTTAACCCTAGCTCGTTACACCCGCTTAACGGCGCGGTGGCTAGACCAAAGTCGTACGAGAAGCGACTAAAGGATCATGTCATGCAGAAGCTCGTTAACATTTTTCGCGACAGCCGTGGCGCGACCGCCATCGAATATGGCCTGATCGCAGCCCTGATCGCCGTTGCCGCCATTACCGCGATGACCGCGCTCGGCAACCAGCTCACCACGACGTTCAACAACGTCAGCACCAATATGAAGGCCTCGTAAGAGACCCTCTCAGCAGCTTCCGCTGCCCGGGCCGGCTGCGTATCCGCCGGTCCTGGCCAAAAGGCGGCGGTGGGTTTGATCCAGACTTGGATCGATCCGCCGCCGCCGCCCGGAAGCAACTGTGATATATGACAGCGGGACGCGCGTCGGGGTTGCCCCGGCGCGGCGCGTTCCCTAACTGTTCACGGGTGACTCAGGACGCTCCCGTACCCGAACCCGGCTATTTGCGCGGGCTGAACCCGCCGCAGCGTGAAGCGGTTCTCACTACCGAAGGGCCTGTGCTGGTCCTGGCGGGTGCGGGCACCGGCAAGACCGCGGCGCTGACCGCGCGGCTTGCCCATCTCGTCGCGACGCGCCGTGCCTGGCCGTCCGAGATCCTTGCCGTCACCTTCACTAACAAGGCTGCGCGCGAGATGCGCGAGCGCGTCGGCCGGCTGTTGGGCGAGGCCGTCGAGGGCATGCCCTGGCTCGGGACCTTTCACTCGGTCGCGGCACGGATGCTGCGCCGCCATGCCGAACTGGTCGGTCTCACCTCCAGCTTCACCATCCTCGACACCGACGATCAGCTGCGCCTGCTCAAGCAATTGCTCGCCGCCGCCGATCTCGACGAGAAGCGCTGGCCCGCGCGCCAGCTCGCCGGACTGATCGACCGCTGGAAGAATCGCGGGATGACCCCGCTCGATATCGACGCGGGCGAGAGCGAGCTGTTCGCCAATGGCCGCGGCGGAGAATTGTACCAGCAATATCAGGACCGGCTTCGCGCGGTGAACGCCTGCGACTTCGGCGACCTGCTGCTCCACATGCTCGTCATCCTGAAAAGCCATCGGGATGTGCTGGCGGACTATCAGAACCGTTTCCGCTATGTAATGGTCGACGAATATCAGGATACCAATAGCGCCCAATATCTCTGGCTGCGCCTGCTCGCGCAGGAGCGCAAGAATATCTGCTGCGTCGGTGACGACGATCAGTCGATTTATTCGTGGCGTGGCGCCGAGGTGGCGAATATCCTGCGGTTCGACCGAGACTTTCCCGGCGCGACGGTCATCAAGCTCGAGCAGAACTACCGGTCGACGCCCCATATCCTGGCGGCGGCGAGCGGGCTGATCGGGCATAATGGCGGTCGGCTAGGCAAGACGCTGTGGACCGAGGAAGGCGAGGGCGAGAAAGTCCGCATCGTCGGTATCTGGGACGGACCCGAGGAGGCTCGCCGCGTCGGTGACGAGATCGAGGGGCATGAGCGCGGCGGCGGCAAGCTCGACGATGTGGCGATCCTGGTGCGCGCCCAGTTCCAGACCCGGGAGTTCGAGGACCGCTTCATCGCGATCGGTATGCCTTATCGCATCGTTGGCGGCTTCCGCTTCTACGAGCGCGCCGAAATCCGCGACGCGCTGGCCTATCTGCGTGTGATCAGCCAGCCGGCCGACGATCTCGCCTTCGAACGGATCATCAACACGCCCAAGCGTGGGCTTGGCGACAAGGCGGTGGCCAAGCTCCACATGCTGGCCCGGGGCGAGGGCATCCCGCTGACGCTCGCCGCCGCGCGCATCCTGGGCACCGACGAGCTGACCCCTCAGGCGCGGCGCGCGCTTGGCAATCTGGTCGGCGATATCGCCCGCTGGCGCGATCTGCTCAGTCAGCTGCCGCATGCCGAACTGACCCGTCAGATATTGGAGGAGTCGGGCTATGTCGCGATGCTCCAGAATGAGAAATCGACCGAAGCCGATGGACGGTTGGAAAATCTGAACGAACTGGCGCGGGCGATGGAGGACTATGAAAACCTCCCCGGCTTCCTCGAGCATGTCAGTCTGGTGATGGACAATGACGCCGACGCCGATGCAGCGAAGGTCACTATCATGACCATCCATGCCGCCAAGGGCCTCGAATTCGGCACCGTCTTCCTGCCGGGGTGGGAGGAGGGCGTCTTTCCGTCGCAGCGGTCGCTCGACGAAGGCGGGCTGGCGAGCCTCGAGGAGGAGCGCCGGCTCGGTTATGTCGCAATAACCCGGGCGCGGCGGCGGTGCACAATCCTCCACGCCGCCAACCGCCGCATCTACGGACAATGGACCTCGTCGATCCCCTCGCGGTTCGTCGGCGAACTGCCACCCGCGCATGTCGAGGCGGAAACGACAATGTCGGGCGGCGAGTCGCTGTGGCGCGCGCAATGGTCCGAACATGCCGATCCCTTCGCGCATGTCACACGTGGCGCCGGGCGCGGCCCGGGCTGGCAGCGGGCGACCGCGGCCGGTGGCCTCGGCAAACCGGCATCGGCTTCACGCGTGGTCGAGGCGCGGGCGTCGGCGGTGAGCTTCGCCCAGCCTTCGCGCAAGGATATTTCACTCGGTCAGCGCGTTTTCCACACCAAGTTCGGCTATGGCGCTGTGGTCGAAATCGAGGGCAACAAGCTCGAGATCGACTTCGAACATGCCGGGCGCAAGCGAGTGCTGGACAGCTTTGTGAGCCTGCCCTGAGTTATTTCTACTATTATAGTGGAAATTGCTCCGACAATCTCCCGCTGCGGTTGCCGCCGGCTGGTTCAAGGGCTTAGAGAAGCATCATGGCCGCGCGCGAATCTCCATTTTCGATTCCAGCCTATCGCCATTATTGGCTGGCGCGTTTCTCGTCGACGATCGCGCTCAATTCGATGGTCGTGATCATTGGCTGGCAGGTCTATGACATCGCCCGCCGGACGATGGCCCCGCGCGAAGCGGCTGTGCAGCTCGGCCTGATCGGGCTGGCGCAGTTCCTGCCCCTGATGCTGCTCACTCTGGTGACGGGTCTCGTCGCCGATCGCATCGACCGCCGCTGGATCGTCCGCACCACCGTGGGGCTGGAGATGCTATGCGTGGCGTCGCTTGCACTGATGACCTGGCTGGACGTGCTCACCCTGCCGGCATTGTTCGGGGTGGCCGTCCTGCTCGGTGTCGCCCGTGCCTTTGCCGGACCCGCCTTGCAGGGACTGGCGCCGAACCTCGTGCCGCAGCGGCTGCTGCCGGCGGCGATTGCGACCACCTCGATCGCGTGGCAGGTCGGGGCCATCGCCGGGCCGCCGCTGGGCGGCTATCTCTACGCGATCCATCCGCCGCTCGCCTATACGCTCAGCACCGCGCTCCTGTTCTTCGCCTGGGTCATGCTCCTGTTGCTCCCGCCCTTGCCGGCAATTGTGCGGGACGATCGCGGTAATCCCTGGCGGCAGATGCTTGAAGGGCTCGCCTATGTGCGCCGCAACCGGCTGGTGTTCGCCGCGATCTCGCTCGATCTCTTCGCCGTGCTGCTGGGTGGCGCGACGGCGATGCTGCCGATCTACGCCCGCGACATATTGCATGTCGGCGCATCGGGTCTCGGCCATTTGCGCGCGGCTCCGGCGGTCGGCGCCGCGGTCGTCGCGATCTGGCTGAGCCGCCGGCCGCTCCAGCGCGATGTCGGCCTGAAGCTGCTGGTTGCGGTGGCGGTGTTCGGCGTGGCGACGGTCGTCTTTGGCCTGTCATACCGGACGCCGATGCCGCTGGCGGTCGCGCTCGGGTGTCTCGCCCTGATCGGCGCGGCGGACATGGTGTCGGTCTATGTCCGGCAGTCGCTCATCCAGCTTTACACGCCCGACAATATGCGCGGCCGTGTCGGCGCGGTGTCGATCCTGTTCATCTCGGGATCGAACGAATTGGGCGAGGCCGAATCGGGCTTCCTCGCCGCGCTGATCGGCCCGGTCGCCGCGGTGGTGGCGGGTGGCGTGGGAACGATCATGGTCGCGGCCTTGTGGGCCAGGCTGTTCCCGGAGATATTGCGCGCGCGGACGTTCGATCCGCCCGCGTCGTTTGAAGATGTTTCCCCATTGGAGAAGGCAAGATGACAAAGTCGGCATCGATATTGGAAACGATCGGCAACACGCCGCATGTCCGCATCAACCGCCTGTTCGGCGATGCAGAGGTGTGGATCAAGTCCGAGCGCAGCAACCCGGGCGGATCGATCAAGGACCGCATCGCGCTGGCGATGATCGAAGAGGCGGAGAAGTCCGGCAAGCTGAAGCCGGGCGGCACCATTATCGAGCCGACCAGCGGCAATACCGGCATCGGCCTCGCGCTTGTCGCGGCGGTGAAGGGTTACAAGCTGGTGCTGGTCATGCCCGAGAGCATGTCGCTCGAGCGCCGTCGCCTGATGCTCGCTTATGGCGCGTCGTTCGATCTCACCCCGCGCGAAAAGGGCATGAAGGGCGCTATCGAGCGTGCGCTGGAGCTCCAGGCTCAGACGCCCGGCGCATGGATCCCGCAACAGTTCGAAAATCCGTCCAATATCGAAGTGCACGTCCGCACCACCGCCGAGGAGATCTTCGCCGATTTCAAGGATAGCCCGCTCGATATCCTGATCACCGGTGTCGGCACCGGGGGCCATATCACCGGCTGCGCGCAGGTGCTGAAGGCCCGTTGGCCGGGTCTGAAGGTGTTTGCGGTGGAGCCGACGTTGTCGCCGGTGATCTCGGGCGGCCAGCCCGGACCGCATCCGATCCAGGGCATCGGCGCAGGCTTCGTGCCAACCAATCTCCAGACTCAGCTGCTCGACGGCGTGATCCAGGTCGATCCCGCCGACGCCAAGGACTATGCCCGCCGCTCAGCGCGTGAAGAGGGCATGCTGGTCGGCATCAGTTCCGGCGCGACGCTGGCGGCGATTGCGCAGAAGCTCAAGGAAGCGCCCGGCTCCCGGGTTCTCGGCTTCAACTATGACACCGGCGAGCGTTACCTGTCGGTGCCGGATTTCCTGCCGGAGTAAATCTATCGTCGCCCCGGCGGAGGCCGGGGCCGCCAGCGGCGGGGACGGTCTTTACGCCGTGATGGTCCCGGCATCCGCCGGAGCGGTGGAGACATCATCCTCGCCCGCGCTGCCGATCGACTGGTCGATCAGCCCCGCCCGCATCATCAGCCAGAACAGGATGATGCCGGGCAGCGCGGCGAGAGTGGTGAGCAGATAGAAGTTCACATAGCCGGTCGTCTCGATGATCGCACCCGCCGTGGTACCGGTGGCGATACGCCCGACGACGCTGGCGGCGGCGGAGATCAGTGCATATTGCGCGGCGGTGAAGCGCAGGTCGCACAGCGCCGAGAAATAGGCGACCACGCACACCCCACCAATGCCGCTGGCGATATTCTCGAAGCCGATCGCGCCCGCCATAGCCCAGTTGCTGTGGCCGCTGGCCGCCAGCCCCGCGAAGCTCAGATTCGAGATACCCATTAGGACGAGGCTGAACAGCACCGATCGCTTCATCCCGAGCCGCGAATAGAGCATGCCGCCGATGAAGATGCCGATCAGATAGGCCCAGAAGCCAAAGCCGATATCGTAAATCGCGATCTCGTCGTTGCTGTATCCGAGATCGTTGAACAGCAGCCGGAAGGTGAGGTTGGCGAGCGTGTCGCCGATCTTGTGAAGCAGGATGAACAGCAGGACCAGCGCCGCGCCCCTGCGCCGGAAGAACTCGGCGAGCGGTCCGACGATCGACGCGACCAGCTCGCTCTTGGTCCGGCGCATCGTCGGTTCGCGATGCCGGGCTGGCTCACCCATTATGAGCGCGGTGATCATCGCCGGCAGGGCGAAGGCTGCGCATAAGATATAGGCCACGTTCCAGCCCAGCCGGTCGGCCACCACCAGCGCGAGCGCGCCCGCCGCAGTCGATCCGATGCGCCAGCCATATTGCGACATGCCCGCGCCAACGCCCAACTGGCGGGCTTCGAGCAGTTCGATCCGATAGGCATCGATGATGATATCGAAGGTCGCGCCGGCGGCGCCGACCATGATCGCGGCGACCGCGGTTTGGGCAAGGCTCGCTTTCGGGTCGATCAGCCCGAGATGGATCACCGCCGCGATCACCAGCGTGCCGATCACGAGCATCCACGAGACGCGCTGGCCCAGCCGGCCGATGACCGGCAGGCGCACGCCATCGACGATCCAGGCCCAGAGGAATTTGAGGTTGTAGACGAGGAAGGCGAGGGTGAACGCCGTGACCGCCTTCTTGTCGATCCCGTCCTGCGCCAGCCGCGTCGTCAGCGTCGCGCCGATCATCGCGAAGGGAAAGCCCGAACTCATGCCCAGGAACAGCGCGGCAAGCGGCGCCGGCTCGGTATACGGCCTGATAGCGCCGATGATGCCTCGCCCCTGGACGGCCGCGCCGTCCGCCCCCGATGTGCTGCTCATGGCGCGAGCATAGCGGCGTCCCGGCGGGAGGGAAGGGGCGAAGCGCTCAGTACAGCGTCAGGCCCTTGGGCAGCTTCTTCATCACACCGCCATCGAGTTTGGCGGCGACGGCTTCGATCGCCTGCTGGAGCTCCTTTTGCCCATAAGGCTTCGCGAGGCAGCCCATCGCGATCTCGGGTGCGTCGATCGGGCAGGTCGCGGTGACGAAGATCAGTGGTATACCGGCGGCCTTCGCGGCGAGCGCGACATCGCGGCCGTCACTGTCGTTGAGCCGGACGTCGCACAGGATCAGGTCGATACCGCCCTCTTCGATCTGCGCCTGCGCGGCTGCTGCCGTGTCGATCGTCCCGACCACCGTATAGCCGTGGGTCATCAGGAAATGCTCGTTGTCGAACGCGATCAGCGGCTCGTCCTCGACGATGAGGAGACGTTCGATCCTGCCTTTGGTCTTTCCGAACAGCATCACCGTCTCCCTTGCCGCCGCGCCGCTACTTGACCCGGCTCCGCTTTGGTCCGACCACGGTGTAGATCTTATTCGGAGACGCCCGTGGCCAAGCGCCTCACCTTGTACATATTGCTGGCGATGGTCGCCGGCATCGCCGTCGGCATAACGCTCAACGCGACGATCGCCGACCCCGCCACATTGAAGAACGTCACCGGCTATATTTCGATCCTTACCGATCTTTTCCTGCGGCTGATCAAGATGATCATCGCACCGCTGGTGTTCGCGACGCTGGTTTCGGGCATCGCGCATATGGGCGACACGGCGGCTCTGGGCCGGGTCGGCGCGCGGTCAATCGCATGGTTTCTCGGTGCGAGCCTGTTATCGCTGACGCTCGGTCTGGTGATGGTCAACCTGCTGCAGCCGGGGGTCGGCGCGGATCTGGTGCTGCCGGCGGCGAACACCGGTCCCGAATTGGCCAAAGCGGATTTCACCCTCAAGAATTTCATCATCCACCTCGTCCCCAAGAGCTTCTTCGAGGCGATGGCCGACAATGAGATTCTGCAGGTCGTCGTCTTCTCGGTCTTCACCGGGGTCGCCGCCACCGCGGTGGGCGAGAAGGCCGCGCCGCTGATCCGCGGCGTCGAGGCGCTCGCGCAGGTGATGTTGCAGATCACCGATTATGTGATGCGCTTCGCTCCCTTCGCGGTGTTCGCGGCGGTGACGACCGCGCTGGCCGAGCAGGGGCCGATGATCCTGATCAGCTTCGGCAAATTCATGGGCAGCTTCTATCTGTCGATGCTCGTGCTGTGGGGCATATTGCTGTTGATCTGCTTCCTGATCGTCGGCGGACGGTCGAAGCTGCTGATCCGCTATATCCGCGAGCCGATCCTGCTGGCGTTCAGCACCGCTTCGTCGGAAGCGGCCTTCCCGCGCACCCTGGAAGCGCTCGACCGCTTCGGCGTGCCGCCGAAGATCGCCAGCTTCGTGCTGCCGCTCGGCTACTCGTTCAACCTCGACGGATCGATGATCTACTGCACCTTCGCGACGATGTTCATCGCGCAGGCCTATGGCATCGATCTCAGCATCGGGCAGCAGTTCACCATGCTGCTGATCCTGATGGTCACCTCGAAAGGCATCGCCGGCGTACCCCGCGCCAGCCTCGTTGTTATCTCGGCGACGCTCGCCTTCTTCGACATTCCCGAGGAGGGACTGTTGCTGATCCTCGCGGTGGATCACTTTCTCGACATGGGCCGCTCGGCCACCAATGTCGTCGGCAACGCCGTCGCCAGCGTGGTCGTCGCGAAATGGGAAGGCGGCCTCGACATGATCGAACCCGCGGAGGTCGAGCCGCCCAAGGCGCCCTCGTCGAGCGCTTAGAGACGCTTGGTGGCGCGCTGGTAGTGCGTTTCAGCTATGCTGAAACAACCTCCGCCAGTGCGCCTCAGATGTCCTGCGTGAGCCGGCCGTAAAGTTCGGGCCGGCGGTCGCGGAAGAAGCCGAAAGCGGCGCGATGCCGCTTGGCGAGATCGATATCGAGCGTGGCGACCAGCACCCCGGTCTCATCCTTGCCGAACTCGGCGAGCATGTCGCCGCGCTCGTCGCAGATGAAGCTATGGCCGTAAAATGTCTGTCCATTCTCGGTGCCGATCCGGTTGGCGGCGACCACCGGTACGACATTGGAAACGGCATGGCCGATCATCGCCCGACGCCATAGTCTGCTAGTGTCGAGATCGGGATCATGCGGCTCGTTGCCGATCGCGGTGGGGTAAAAGAGGATTTCGGCCCCCATCAGCATCATCGCGCGCGCGGTCTCGGGGTACCATTGATCCCAGCAGATTCCGACGCCGAGCGTGGTGCCCTGCGCCGCCCAGGTCTTGAAGCCGGTATTGCCGGGCCGGAAGTAGAATTTCTCCTCATAGCCGGGGCCATCGGGAATATGGCTCTTGCGGTAGACGCCCATGATCTTGCCATCGGGATCGATCATCGCGAGGCTGTTATAGTGATGCGGGCCGTCGGCTTCGAAGAAGCTGGTGGGGATATGGATCTTCAGTTCGGCGGCGAGCGCCTGCATCGCCTTGACCGCCTTGTGGTCGGCGGTAGGCCTGGCGCGGGCGAACAGACCTTCGTCCTCGACCTGGCAGAAATAATGGCCCTCGAACAATTCAGGCGGCAGCACGACCTTCGCGCCCTGCTTCGCCGCTTCGCGGACGAGCTTCGTCACCTCGGCGATGTTGGCGTCGATATCGTCGCTGAAGGCCAGCTGCAACGTGGCGACGGTAAGCTTGGTCATCTCAATTCCTCACAGTCGGACGCCGAAGCGCGCCGCGATGACGATCGTCACCAGATAGAGCAGGATCGTCATGACGCAACCGGCGCTGATGGCGACCCAGAAATTGCCGCCATGACGCAGCATCCACGGTATCAGCAAAAACATCGGCAGGGACGGTAGCACATAATAGAAGGTCGCCTCGGCATGGTCGGCGAGCCTCGCCGCATCGCCGGTATCGCGCCACAGCCAGATCATACCAAGCAACGACACGAGCGGCAGCGAGGCGATCAAGGCGCCGGCCGTGGGGTTGCGTCGCGCGACCATTGCAATCAGCGCGACGATCAATCCCGAAAGGATGGCGCGGACGGCGAAGGCAGTCACGCCGCTGGTAGTTGCTGGCTAATGCAGTGGAAGCTGCCGCCGCCGGTCAGGATATGGTCGGCGCGAAAGCCTACAACATTGCGTGTCGGGAACAGTGCCGCGATCGCCGCGACTGCGGCCTCGTCATTGGCCGCGCCATAAAGCGGTACGACAACCGCCGCATTGCCGATGTAGAAGTTCATATAGGACGCCGGGATGATCTCGTCGTCGCGCTCGACCACGCCGGGCGAGGGGATGGCGGCGACGGTCAGGCCGAAAGCCTCCGCCCGGGCCCGGGCATCGGCATAGACGGCCGCGTTGGGGTCGTCCTCGCCGGCCGGCTCGGGAATCGCGATCACCCCTTCGGCAACGAAGCGGGCGAGATTGTCGACATGGCCGTCGGTATGATCGTTGGCCAGCCCGTCGCCGAGCCACAGCAATCGTTCGACGCCGAGCCCTTCGGCCAGCCGCGCCTCGATTGCGGCCCGATCGAGATCGGGGTTGCGATTCGGGTTGAGCAGGCATTGTTCGGTGGTGACGGCCACGCCGGTCCCATCGACATCGATCGCGCCGCCTTCGAAGATCCAGCCATAGCTGCGAATCGGATAGCCCAGCCGCGCGGCGAGGCGCGCACCGACGCTTTCGTCGCCGGGCAGAGCATATTTTCCGCCCCACCAGTTGAAGTCGAAATTGCTTACGGCGCGGCCGGCATCACCGCGAACGACGATCGGCGCGGTATCGCGCAGCCAGATGTCACCGAACGGTTCGACGATGACATCGGCGCTCTCGCCCGCCAGTTCGCGGGCACGGTCGGCGGCGGTTTCGTCGGCCGCGACCAGGATGACCCGCTCGCCATGGCCACCGGCATGCACCGCGCGGGCGAATTCGATCACTTCGCGGCGTGCAGGCTCGAGATCGTCCTCCCACAGCTCGGAATGGCTGGGGAAGCCGATCCAGACGGCGTCGTGCGGTGCCCATTCGGCGGGTTGGCGATAGTCGGTCATGACGCGCCAGATAGCGACGGCGAATGACTGTTCAAAGGTCTGTTGTGCGATTCGTGCGATAGAAACAAAAAAGGCGGCCAGTGGCCGCCCTTCTCGTAGATTGTAACCTGAGTTTAGGAGCTGCTGTCGCCGCCGCTCGAAGCTGCCGTCGCGACACCAGCCGCAGCAGCAACACCGGCAACCGCGCCTGCAACGCCGAGGCCGCCAGCAGCTGCACCGGCCGCGCCTGCACCAGCAGCACCCGCGCCGGCGCCCGCACCAGCGGCACCTGCACCAGCGCCGCCGCCAGCTGCGCTGGAACCAGCCGCACCTTCGGCAACCTGGAGGTTCTTGCGGACGAGCTTCTTGCCCAGACGCATATTCTTGCTGATGGCTTTGATCGCGGCCGGGCTAAGCGCCGTACCAGCGGGACGAGCCTTGGTGACACCGGCTGCCGCAGGGGCAACCGAAAGCATCACAATCGCAAGTGACGCGGCAATCTTACTAAAGCTCTTCACAAAGGCCTCCTTACAGGTCGAGTGCAGCCTTAACCGTAACGGTTGTCGATTGCAATCGGGAATTAGATCCAAAAACCTAGGATAAAATTCGTTACGGATTGATTTACAATGCTATTTACGACGTAAGGTTCCGTCACCCGCTGCGCTGATCATGCGTCGCTTAATCGTCATGTTCGAAGTAGCGGATGGCCGGGCAGGGGTCTGTGCAGTAGATCACGCTGCCGCGTTTCTTTTCGCGCGGGTCAGCCCTGCCGATCGCATTCCCGTCGTGGCAAAGTTAGGCTAGGCGTCGGACATGACTCTCGATCAAACTCTGGCATCGTCCTCCGCGCATTGGCTCATCAGCGGCGCGGCCGGCTTCATAGGATCGCATCTGGTCGAGACATTGTTGCGGGCGGGCCAATCGGTACGCGGGATCGACAATTTCGCGACCGGGCATCGCAGCAACCTTGATGATATTCATGATAAGGTCGGCGCGGAGGCCTGGTCCCGATTCGCGTTCATCGAAGGGGACATACGCGACCGCGCTGCGTGCGCCGCCGCTGTCGACGGCATCGACCATGTCCTCCACCAGGCCGCGCTCGGATCGGTGCCGCGTTCGATCGCGGATCCGCTGACCAGCCACAATGTGAACGCGACGGGCTTCGCGAACATGATCGATGCGGCGCGGCTCGCCGGGGTGAAGAGCTTCGTTTATGCCTCGTCGAGCTCGGTCTATGGCGACGAGCCCAATCTTCCCAAGGTCGAGGAGCGGATCGGGCGAGTGCTGTCGCCTTATGCGCTGACCAAGCTCCACAACGAACTTTATGCAGAAGTCTATCGCCGCAGCTATGGCTTCGGGTCGGTGGGCCTGCGCTATTTCAACGTGTTCGGGCCGCGTCAGGACCCGAACGGCGCCTATGCCGCCGTCATTCCGCGCTGGACCGCGGCGATGATCGCCGGCGACGATGTCATCATCAACGGCGACGGCGAGACGAGCCGGGATTTCTGCTTCGTCGCCAATGCCGTCCAGGCGAATCTGCGCGCCGCGCTGTTCGGGCCGGTGGGCGAAGCGATCGCGCTCAACGTCGCGGTCGGTGATCGCACGAGCCTTAATCAGCTGTTCGCGCTGCTGCGGGACGGGCTTGCCGCAGGCGGCATCGGCTATGATCGGAAGCCTGCCTATGTCGATTTCCGCGCCGGCGATGTTCGCCATTCGCTCGCCGACATCGGTTCCGCCGCGCGACAGATCGGCTACCAGCCGACCCATCGGCTCGCCGAAGGTCTTCACGAGGCATTGCCTTGGTATATCGAGAGCGCCAAGGTGGATGCGCGATAACGCGTCGTGGCAGGGTTGGGGAACGGTTGGTGAGTGGGGGGAATAGCGTGAAGATCGGTGTGATTGGGCTCGGCTATGTCGGGCTGCCGCTCGCCGTGGCGCTGGCCCGGCATTTTCCGACCGTCGGCGTCGACATCGATGTCGCCCGCGTCGGTGAGCTTCGCCAGGGCCATGACCGCACCAATGAACTAAGCGCCGAGGCCATGGCGGCATCGGCGCTCGGGCTGTCGACGGACATCGCCGACGCGGGCGACGCCGATGTTCTGATCGTCACCGTGCCGACGCCGGTCGATCATGCCAACAATCCCGATCTCGGCCCTGTGATGTCAGCGACGCGTAGCCTCGCCAAGGTGCTGAAGCCAGGCCGGGGCACGATCATCGTCTATGAGAGCACCGTTTATCCGGGCGTGACCGAGGATTTGTGCGGGCCCGAGATCGAGAAGCTGTCGGGCCTGAAGCGCGGCGTCGATTTCTTCCTCGGCTACAGCCCCGAGCGGATCAATCCCGGCGACCGCGAACATACCGTCGATCGCATCACCAAGGTGGTGGCCGGCGAAAACCCCGAAGTGCTCGACACGCTTTGCGAAATCTATGGCGCGGTGACGACCGGTGGCACCTTCCGCGCCGCATCGATCAAGGTGGCCGAGGCCGCCAAGGTGATCGAGAATGCCCAGCGCGATATCAATATCGCCTTCGTCAACGAGATTACGCAGATCTTCGGCAAGATCGACATATCGATCTGGGACGTGCTGGCGGCGGCGGGCACCAAGTGGAACTTCCTGAAGTTCGTGCCCGGCCTGGTCGGCGGGCACTGCATCGGCGTCGATCCCTATTATCTCAGCCATCTTGCGCAGCAGCATGGCCATTATCCGCGCGTCATCCTCGCGGGGCGCGGCATCAACGACAGCATGGGGGCCTGGATCGCCGATCAGATCCACGAGCATGTCGGCAGCAATTCGCGCATTCTGATGCTCGGCCTGACGTTTAAGGAAAATGTCCCCGATCTGCGCAATTCGCGGGTGATCGATGTCGTCCGGCGGCTCGAATGGCTGCGCCACGAGGTCGTGATCCACGATCCGCTAGCCGACCCGGCCGAGGCCCGGCATGAATATGGCGTCGAGCTGGACGGCGATGCGCTCGACGGGCAGTTCGACGTCGTGATCGGCGCGGTGTCGCACGCCGACTATGCGGGGCTGTCGGCGGACAAGCTGACGGGGCTGGTCCGCGAAGGGGGCCTCGTCGCCGATCTCAAGGGTATGTGGGGCGGGCTTGATCTTCCGGCCACGGTTCGGCGCTGGTCGCTCTGAGGCGGAGCAGCTCGTCGGTCGATAGGGGCGGATGGCCACAGCTCATTGCCACGCTTGCCCCGGATTTTGCCGCTTTTCTGCTCGTCGTCGGTCTCGCGCCGCTCGATCTCACGAAAATGGCCCGGTTGTCGGAAAGCGACGCCGCGACAAACTTTCTCGGCTGAGCTTTTATCGCGACAGCCGGGCAAACCGTCCGTCATTCTCACCACGGTCGACGGCATGCGCTCGTTCGCGCCCCGCTAGCGCGACGTTGAACTATGATTCTTCACTTGTCCGATCGGCACGAAGATGATGCCGATGCCACTGGATAGTTTTCATCCGGGACCTGTTGACGAATATAGTTCGTCCCTGTGCCGAGTAGCTGTTCCCTTATGATCTCCATCAAGCCGAGCCGAGCGGCTCTCCATATGATAAGCGGCGTGCGGTTGCCTGTTTACGATCCGGCGGCGGTGCGCGCGGGGATAGTCCATATCGGCCTTGGCGGTTTCCATCGGGCCCATATGGCGCGCTACACGCATGAGCTGATGAATCTGGATGCCGGCGCGCTCGAATGGGGCATTACCGGCGCCGGCCTGCTGCCCGGCGATGCCCGGCTTCATGCGGCGCTCGCGCCGCAGGACTGGCTTTACACGCTGGTGGAGCGGGGAGCGGCGGGTGAGGATGTCAGCTTGATCGGATCGCTGGCCGGGATGATCCTCGCGGCCGGCGACAGCGCCGCCCTGCTCGATGCGATGGCGCGGGCGGAGACGCGGATCGTCAGCCTTACCGTGACCAGCCATGGCTATTGCCTGTCTCCGGCCACCAAACGGCTTGATCCGGCGCATCCTTTGATCGCCGCGGATCTCGCCGACCCCGAACATCCGCACAGCGCGGTCGGCCTGATCGCGGAGGCCTGTCGCCGCCGCATGCTGGGCGACAGGCCGGCCTTCACCGCGCTGAGCTGCGACAATATCGAGCATAATGGCCGGGTGCTGGCGCAGGCGGTGCTCGATTATGCCGCGCTGCGCTCTCCCGAACTCGCCGAATGGATCGCGCGGGAGGCGCGTTTCCCCAGCACGATGGTCGACCGGATCACGCCTGTCACCCGCGCAGGGGATATCGCGGGTCTTGCCGCGAATTATGGCATCGACGACGGCTGGCCGGTGTTCAGCGAAAGCTTCACCCAATGGGTGATCGAGGATGACTTCGCCGATGGCCGGCCGGACTGGGATCGGGTCGGTGCGCAATTCGTGCCCGATGTCGCGCCCTATGAGCGGATGAAACTGCGCCTGCTCAACGCCAGCCATCTGGCGATCGCGGGCCCGGCGCGGCTGATTGGCTATAGCTACATCCACGAGGCGATGGGTGACGATCTGCTGCGCCGCTACATGGCCGCGCTGATGGAGCGGGAGACGGGGCCGACCTTGCTGCCGGTGCCCGGCGTCGATCTAGCGGCCTATAAGGCGACCTTGATCGACCGCTTCGCCAATCCGGCGATCCAGGACGGCGTCGACCGCGTCAATGCCGATGCCGCGCTGAACTATCTGCTCGATCCCATCCGCGACCGGCTTGCCGCGCGCGAACCGATCGACCTGCTCGCCTTCGGCGTCGCGGCGTGGATCAGGCGGGTCCGTGGCCGCGATCAGGAAGGCCGGACGATCGAAGTCAGCCATCCCCTCGCTGCGCTGCTGCGCGAGCGGGCGGAGGCGGGCGGCTCCGATCCCGCGCCGGTTCTGGCGATCGGGGCGCTGTTCGGTAATCTCGCCGGCGATCCCGTCTTCGTCGCCTCGGTGGGCAAGCAGCTTGCCTCCATCTATGCTGTGGGAATGCGCGCCGCGTTGACGGCGCTGGCCAGAGAATTGGGTTTCTGATGACCGACGACAATCGGCTGGTGGCCGGGATCGAGCTTGGCGGCACCAAGAGCATCGCGCTGATCGCGCGGGGACGGGAGATCGTCGAGCTCGCGCGTTTCCCCACCGCCGAACCGCAGGCGACGCTGGAAGCTCTGTCTGCGCAGATAGAGGCTTGGCAGGACGCACATGGCCGGGTCGAAGCGATCGGCATCGGCAGCTTCGGCCCGATCGGGCTTGACCGCAGCCGCGCCGACTACGGTCATATCACCTCGACACCCAAGGCCGGCTGGTCCGATATCGATCTGGTTGGGCATTTCGCGCGGCGCTTCTCCGTTCCGATCGGCTTCGACACCGATGTCGCGGGGGCCGCACTGGCCGAACATCGCTGGGGCGCGGCGCAGGGCTGTTCGGTCGTGCTCTACCTCACGATCGGCACCGGCATCGGCGGCGGCGTGGTCGTCGATGGTGTGCCGGTCCATGGGCTGGTCCATCCCGAACTCGGCCATCTGCGTGTGCGGCGGGCGACGGGTGACGATTTCGTTGGGGTATGCCCGTTCCATGGCGACTGCCTCGAAGGATTGGCCTCCGGCCCCGCCATCGCCGCGCGCGCGGGAATGGCGGGGGCCGATATCGGCGACGATCACCCCGTCTGGTCGGCGGTGGCCGAAGAACTTGCCGAAGCGATGGCGATGCTGATGCTGACGCTGTCGCCGCAGCGCATCCTGATCGGCGGCGGCGTGCTGCAACATCGGCAACAGATGTTCGATCGCGTCCGGACCCGGACCGCCGAACTGCTTGCCGGCTATGTCGTGGGTGTGGGCGAGGCGGAACTGGCGGACATCATCCGTGCGCCGGGTCTCGGCGATAGGGCGGGACCGCTCGGCGCGGTAGCGCTCGCCTACGATTCCTGACGCAGCAGCGCGTCAATCGCGCGATCGAAATGGCTGGTCATCGAGATGCGCGCAGCTTCCGGGTCGCGGTCGGCGATGGCCTTCGCCAGAGCGCGGTGCCGGACGATAGTCTCGGCCTTTTCTTCGTCGGTCGTGCGCGTCTTCCAGGCGGCGGGTACCGCGACATGCATCATCGGGGCAAAGGAACCGATGATCTGGACGAACAGCGCATTGTGGCTGGCGCGGGCAATGGCATCGTGGAAAGCGACATCGCTGGCCGTGACGAGCGCCATATCGTCGCCGGCGGTGGCCATCGCCTCGGCCAGAGCGAGGATCTGCGCGGCTTCCTGATCGGTGCGATGCTCGGCGGCCAGCATTGCGGTCCGGACTTCGACGGTGCGGCGGACGTCCCAGATTTCGGTCATCGACACCTGCGACGTAGCGACCGCATGGTCGAGCGATGCCGCCATCACCGATCCGTCGATCGCGCCGACCCGTGCGCGCCGGCCATTGGCGACATCGATCAGCTTGAGCGCGGCCAGCGCGCCGAACGCCTCGCGCATCACCGCGCGGCTGACGCCCATCAGTTCCGCGAAATGGCCTTCGCCGGGCAGCGTGTCGCCTACCTTCAGGTCATTGTCGCGGATATGGTCGCGGACGGCCTGCACCGCCTGCTGGACCAGCGATCCCCCTTCGCCGATCGTCATGCCGCTAGCCTGCCCGCGCGATACTGCGATGGCGCCGAACCGAAGCGCCGGGCGAAGGCGCGGGTGAAGCTGGCATTGTTGAGATAGCCGCAGCGATAGCCGATCGACGCGACCGGAAGATCGGTGGACAGCAGCAGCATCCGCGCGCTCTCCAACCGCTTCTCGGCCAGTGTGTCGGCGATCGAGCAATCGAACATATCGCGGAAACCGCGGGTCAGCTTGGCGCGGTTGAGCCCGCAGGCGCGCGACAGCTTGTCGAGGGTGAGCTTCTCTGCCCAATGCTCGTCGATCATCGAGCGCGCATTGAGAATGCGGCGGCTATCCTCCTGCGACAAATGGCTCTCCCCCAGCACCGGCACGAGCGCGCCATCGCCGATCAGCCGGAGGGTATCGCATAGCAATTCGATGCTCTTGGCAAGCCGATAGGGCGTTCGCGCCGCCTCGGGCATGGCGCAGTCGCGGATGGCGAGGGCAATCTCGCGCAATTCGCGGGTGATGTGGAAACAAGCATCATGGCCTTCGGGCAGCGCGCCGAACAGCCGCTTGATGGCCGGGGCGGAAATTACCAGCAGCAGCTGGTCATGCTCGAGGGCGGCGGGGGTGGGGTCGGCATGCCAGCGCACCGTCGCCGGGGCGCCGACGCAACCGAGCGTATAGCTCAATGCAACAGGTTCGGCGGGCCATGGACATTGCGGCAGGGCCCCAACGCCGACCATCGCCGCCATCTCATGGGAAACCTGAATCCAGTCCCGTTCGACCGCCATTAGCGCATCCTCTCATGCTATTGAGACAATGCGTAGACCTTTCTGATAGGTTGTCAATACCTATCAGAAAGGTTGATCAGCCGGCCTTAGAGGTGGAATCCTGCGGCGCGTGGCGCATCGCGACCGGGAAGGCGAAGGCGGCCAGCACGGTGGTCACGACCCCGACCAGGGCGAGCGCCATGCCGAGGTGCGACTCACCACCCAGCAGGCCGCTGACCAATGTGATCAGCGTCGGTGCGACGCCGAAGCCGATGATGCCGGCCAGCGCCACGAACAGCCCTATACAGAAACCGCGCAACTCGTTGGGCAGCAGCACCGCGATGGTGACGCTGACGATCAGTCCGGCGGCCGTGCCGCAGAACAGGAAGATGCCGAGCATCGTCGCGAACAGCGGCACGCTGGGCGCCAGCGGAAACAGCGCCATTGGTACCGACAGGATCGTGGCCGCGATCGCGCCGATCAGGATACCGCCGCGGCGGGGCAGGCGATGGCCGCGGTCGGCGGCGAGACCGCCGACGATTGAACCGATCACGCCCGCGCCGAACACGACCAGCCCCATCCATTGGGCGAACTGCTGGGGCTGAAGACCGTAGTTGCGGTTGAGCACCGGCGCTGCCCAGATGCCGGCGGCGGTATCGATCATCGCTACGGCGAGCTGACCGACGAACAGCGGCAGGATGAAGGCGCGCCGGTCCCACAGCTCGCGCATCGCGACGGAGAACGGGGCTTTGGCGCCCGCGACGGTTTCGCGCCGGGCCGGTTCGCGGATGAACAGCAAGGGGATGATGGCGACCAAGCTGATCGCTCCGACGATCATGTGGACGCCGCGCCAGGGCGCATTGGTGCCCAGCCAGTCTGGCATCGCCATGCTGCCGAGCATACCGAAGAGCCAGCCGCCGAGCGCGAAGGCGCCGGCGTTTCCGCCCCATTTGCCAAGAGTAAGCACAAGCATTGCGCTACCCCGCTGGGTCGGCGCGCACAGGTCGGCCGCGATCGAAATCGCGGCGGTGATCGAGCAGAAGCCGCCGACCGTGACGAACATGCGGGCGACGAGAAGGCTGGTGACGCCGGTGGAGAGGGCGGTCAGGAACAGCCCGATCGTCCAGCTGGCGGCTAGCGCCACGAGTAGCCACTTGCGGTTGAGCCGGTCTACGGCCCGCCCGATCGGCACCGCGAGCAACGCCAGCGGCAGCGCGCCGCCGACACCCTGGATGAAGCCGATCTGTGCGTCGCTGAGTCGCAATTCGGCCTTGGCGGCTTCCTGCACGATACTGAACAGGAAGATCGACATCGTCCCGATGAGCAGCGACAGCGCGAGGATGATCAGCGCGGGAAGGGCGGCGGACAGGCGCGGTTCGCCCCGCGCTGCTATGGCTGTGTCGGTCACGGGCGTCCTGTCTTCTAGAGCTGGAAGATCTTGCCGGGATTGAACAGATCCTTGGGATCGATCGCGCGCTTGATCAGGCGCATCAGGTCGACCGCGTCGCCGAGTTCGTCGACCAGAAACTGCTGCTTGCCCAGGCCGATGCCATGCTCGCCGGTGCAGGTGCCGTCCATGTCGAGCGCGCGGGCGACCAGCTTGTCGTTGATCGCCTCGACCTCGTGCATCTCCTCCGGCTTGTTCGGATCGATCGCGAAGATCACGTGGAAGTTGCCGTCGCCGACATGCCCGACGATCGTCGATGGCACCTTCGATGCCGCAAGGTCTTCCTTGGTCTCGACGATGCATTCGGCGAGCCGGCTGATCGGCACGCACACGTCGGTCGACCAGCCTACCGCGCCGGGCCGCTGGCCGATCGCGGCATAATAGGCTTCATGCCGCGCCTTCCAGAGTTTCGACCGCTCCTCGGGCAGGTTCGACCAGCGGAACTCGCCGCCGCCATTATAGCCGGCGATCTCGCGCACCGTTTCGACCTGCTCCTGAACATAGCGTTCGGAGCCATGGAATTCGAACAACAGGGTCGTCGTCTCGGGATAATCGAGCTTCGAATAGGCGTTGGAGGCCTTCATCTGCGCATCGTCGAGGATTTCGATCCGCGCGACGGGGACGCCGATCTGGATCGACTGAACCACGGTATCGACCGCGCCCTTGAGCGTCTCGAACGAACAGACCGCCGCCGAGATCGCCTCGGGAATGCCGTGCAGGCGCAGGGTGATCTCGGTGATGATGCCGAGCGTGCCCTCCGCGCCGATCATCAGCCGGGTCAGGTCGTAGCCCGCCGCCGATTTGCGCGCGCGCCTGGCGGTGCGGATGATCTTGCCGTCGGGCGTCACCACGCGCAGCGACAATATCGCCTCGCGCATCGTGCCGTAGCGGACGGCGTTGGTGCCGGAAGCGCGGGTAGAGGCCATGCCGCCGATCGTGGCGTTGGCGCCCGGATCGATCGGGAAGAACAGCCCCTGATCGCGCAGATGCTCGTTGAGCTGCTCGCGCCGCACGCCCGCCTGGACGGTGCAGTCGAAGTCCTCCTGGTTGACCTCGACGATCGCGTTCATCTCGCTGAGATCGATGGTGAGTCCGCCCCGGACCGGGGTGATGTTACCTTCGAGCGAGGTGCCCGCGCCGAAGGCGACGATCGGCACCTCGCCCGCGACGCAGATCCTGACCAGCGCGGCGACTTCCTCGGTCGAATGGACGAAGGCGACCGCGTCGGGCAACACCGGATCGAAATGGGTTTCACTCGATCCGTGCTGGAGGCGGATAGCCTCGCCGGTCTGGACCCGCTCCCCGACCACCGCGCGGACCTCGTCGAGGAAGCCCGGCGGCAGCGGCTTGCGATCATAGGATATGATCGGGGCGCTCATGATCAGTACTTGAAGCTGGCACGGATGCCATAGCGGCGGCGATCACCGATGATGCCCAGATCGGAAGCCGGGAGGCCGGCGAGCTGCAGCGTCGTCTTCTCGATATAGGCGTCGAAATAATCCTTGTTGAACAGGTTGTTTGCAAACACTGCCAGCTCGAAAGGACCATGGCTATAGCCGACCGACGCGTTGACCAGCGTATAGGCCTTCAGAAAGGTCGGTGTAGTCTGGTTGAGCGTTCCCGCGAGCCGTTTGCCCTTGTGAACCACACCGGCGCCGAAGGTCAGCGAGTCGTCGCCGAGCGGAACGACATAGTCCGAGGACAGGTTGAACGTTACATCCGGCTGAAAGGTCAGGCGGTCGCTCGACAGTGTCCGGCCAGTGACGGCAGTATAGGGCGAACTGTCGGTAAGACGCGAGTGCATGTAGGTCGCGCCTCCGCTGATCGTCCATTGCGGTGTCGGCTTGAAGGCGGCTTCCAGCTCCACACCGTAGCTTTCGACGTCGCCGCTGTTGAGATCGACCGTGACCAGGCCAGCCGGAACGGCAGGTGCGATCGAGTTCAGGCCGATATAATCCTTATAGTCGTTGTAGAAGACGGTACCCGACAGGCTGAAGCCGCGTGTCGCATATTTGGTGCCGGCCTCGTAGGTCCAGGCGGAATCACCCTTATAGGTGCGGAACGGCGCGTTAGGGGCGTTGAAGCCGCCGCCGCGATAGCCGCGAGCCACCGATGCATAGCTCATAAGGCTGCTATCCCAATGCCGGGTGACCGTCAGTTTCGGCTGGACCTGATCGGACTTGAGGCTGGCGCCGGGAATTGCGCCGCCGCCGATGGTGCCCGAAGCCTTGCGGCTCTCATGATCGTAGCGGAGGCCCGCAGCCACTTCCCAGCCCGCATTCGGCTTCCAGAACATCGTGCCGAAAGCGGCATAGGTGTTACCGACGCGGCGATCGAACTGCGCAACCTGGGCATTGCCGGCGATCACGATCGTGCGAAGCAGGTTCGCCTCCAGCGTCTCGCGGCTATAGAAAAGGCCGAACAGGGTCGAAATCTGGTCGCTCCAGCTGCTGTCGAGGCGCAACTCGGTCGTGGCGGTGCGCAGGCGGTCCGTGGCGTTGTCGCGGACCGCGTTGAGCGCGCCGAAATCAGCGTCGGAATCGGGCGAACTTGTATTGCGAAGGTCATAGGCCGCCTGGAGCGTGAGCTTGCTGTTCAGCGCTTCAAGGGGAGCATCGACCTTCACGTTGATGCCGCGATATTTATAGGTGGTGATACCGCGCGTATTGAATTCATTGGTGCGCAGATAGTCGGTCGGGCCGGCGACGCGGGCGTAGGGAACGTTGGTGCCCTTGATCCAGTCATAATAGCCGTTGACCGTGATGGTGAGGTCCTCGCTCGGGGTCGCGCGGATCGTCGCGTTGACCGAGTCGGTGTTGAGCGGGTTCGACTTGCCGCCGACCGTGGTGTTGTTGATGAAACCGTCCTGCTCGCGATGCGAGCCGGCGATGCGGATGGCGAGCTTGTCGGCTACGATGGGGGCGGAGACCGATCCCGAGACCAGCCAGCTATTGTCGGGGCCGGCATAGCTCGCCGTGCCGCGCGCTTCGAACTGATTGCCCGGCTGGCGGGTGATGACGTTGATCGCGCCGCCCAGCGTGTTCTTGCCATAGAGCGTGCCCTGCGGCCCGCGCAGGACCTCGATCCGCTCGACATCCAGCAGCGGGTTGTTAAGATAGGCGGTGTTGGGGCGGTAGATGCCGTCGACGAACAGGCCGACGCCCGGCTGGACGGTGCCCACCAGCGTCACGCCGACGCCGCGGATCGAGACGAAGGCGCGCCCCGCGCCGTCGCTGCTGATGTTGAGACCGGGCGAGAGCAAGGCGGCTTCGCGGACCGAATTGATGTTGCGCTTCACCAGCGTGTCGCCCGAAATGGCGGTGACCGCGACGGGAACGTCAAGCAGGGTTTCGTTGCGCTTGCGGGCGGTGACGATGATTTCCTCGGCGCCATCGGCAGCTTCAGCTCCGGCGGCCGGTGCGGTCTGCGCATAGACCGAAGATGCGCCGAGCGCTGCGAAAGCGCAGCCGGAAACGAGCAAGGTGGTGAACCGCATCTGAAATCCTCTCCTGAACGGCGCCGACCCTCTGGACGGATCGCCATGACGGAGATGACCTATCAGATAGCCTACCTATCCGAAAGGTTGGGATTGCCCTTAGGCTGTGCCGATCGGCTCGAACGGTTGACCTGACGGCTCAGGGCAGGAAGTTTGCCGCCGGCATCGGCGCTTCGCTACGCGCCTCGTCCGCGACGACCGAATAGACCAGACGCCGTTCGCTGTCGAAGGGTTCCCAGGGCAAGCTGCCATCGACAGCGAAGTCGACCCAGATGCGGTGGATGCGGTCGGCGAGAGCCTGGGGCGGCGCTTGTCCCGCAAGTCCCTCGGGTCCGGTCGCGGTCGCCAGCGTGTCGAACACGAAGGGCAGTTCCATCCCGTGGCACGAACCTAGCTCGCCGCCGAAGGCGGGTGAGCGCCAGTCGAACTCGTACATATGGGTGCGGCCCTTATGCTCCTCGGCGAAGCGGCGCGCGGGCCAGCGGAAGACGAGATCGTTCATCGCATCGGTCAGCGCCTGTCCGGGCTTCTTGCCCTTGCCGAGTCCATAGGCCTTGAGCGCCCTGCGGGCCCGTGGCAGCGACTTGCCGAGCGCATAGCTGGCGAGCCAGCCCCAGATCTTGTCGCGGACGCCGGAGGGCACGAGGTAGAGATTCATCTCCTCGGCATTGGTCCCGATCAGCAGATCGACCTCGGCCCCCGCGCCGTGCCTGAGTGCGTCGAGCGGCTTTTGCGGGAGCACGTCGTCGCCGTGGACCGGCACGAAGCGGCTGATGCCGAACACGGGTTCGTGGCCTTCCGCGTCGCGCAGGTCGATGCGCGCGCCGGGCGCCGAGATCTTCTCCACCGCATCGAAACAATGTTCAGGCGCGACACTCGCGAAGCCGGCGCGATCGGGCGTTACCTTCAGCATTTTGGCGAGCTTGTCGACCAGCCGGCGGGCAACGGGTATATCGCGGGTCATCCCGCCATGGCCGCTCTGGACGATGGCGCGGTTGAACAGGCCCTTGGCAAGTGGGGATGCCATCAGGTCGGCGACCGCCATCGCGCCCGCCGACTCGCCGAAGACCGTCAGATTCGTCGGGTCGCCGCCGAAGGCCACGGCATTGGCGTGAATCCATCGCAACGCGGCGATCATGTCGCGCAGGCCCAGATTGGTGGGAATGCCGGGGATCGGCAGAAAACCGTCAATGCCCATGCGATAGTTGATGGCAAAGCAGACGATGCCATCCCTGGCGAAACTGCTGCAATCCGAGACCGACACATCCTTGCTGCCGATCACGAAGCCGCCGCCATGGATCCACACCATTATCGGCCGGCCGCTCCGCTCATCGTCCGGGGTCCAGACATTGAGCGACAGATAGTCGTCGCCCGGCATCCAGCCCTTGCCGATCAACGGCTCCACGTCGAGACCGGGAAACGCCTTCAGTCGCTGCGGGGCGTTCGGCCCGGGGACGATCGCGTCGCGGATGCCGTCCCAGGAGGCCTGCGGTTCGGGCGGCGCGAAACGCAGCCCCGCGACGGGAGCAGCGGCATAAGGAATGCCGAAAAAGCGGCGGACGCCATGCCCGGACAGTCCGCGCACCTTGCCCGCGGTCGTCGTTACGATCGCTTCAGCCATTTCCTGCTCCATGACAACTCAACGCAACTCGAGGGTGTATGGCCCTGAGCATAGCTGGATGCCCTATGCGGCGCGTTACCGGCTTATTTGCCGTCCGGCATTTTCTCCATGCCAGCGCTACGCTCGATGAAGGAAGCCGGGATGCATGGATCCATGTTGTTCATCGCGATGCCTCGAGGGCCGCGTCGGCTGCGGATCAATGCGCTCCTTCGGCGGGCTCGATGCCCACAGGGGGGCGGGGCATCAGCCACACGAATGCAGCGGAGGCCCATGCCACCAGTCCGGCGACGAGGAAGACCTTGTCGGTTGCCAGCGTCAGCGCCTGCTTGTCGACAAGTTGCGCGATCATCGCCCAGCTTTGATCGGATGGGATGCCCCGCGCCGCCAGTGCGGCGCTGGTTGCGTCGGGATTGATCTTTCCGGCCAGTTCGCTGCCGGAGGTGCGGGCCTGATTGTCCCAGAAGGTGATCACCAGCGATGTGCAGGCGGCGATCGATATCGTCCTGGTGAAATTCTGCAGGCCCGCGGCCGATCCGACCTCGTTGGGCCGTACCGCGCTGAGCGTCATGGAGGTGACGGTGATGAAGAAGAAAGGCATGCCGAGGCCCATGATCATCTGGGGAAAGGCCAGCGTGAAGAAGTCGGCGTCGCTGGTCCAGTGTGAACGAAGCATCGTCGTGCCGCCGATCCAGATCAGGGCTGCCGATAGGATGATCCGCGCATCGTAGCGTTTGAGAAGTATCGGTGCGAGACGCGCAACGAGGAGGCCGCCCATAGCGGTGAACGCGGTAGCGAGGCCCGCTTGGGTGGCGGTGTAGCCCAGCGACAGCTGCAGCCATTGCGGGATGACCACGATTCCTGCGAAATAGGCGCTGAATCCCATCGACACGGTGATCACCCCGACCGTAAAGGTCCTGTGCCGGAAGATCCTGAGGTCGACGATCGGATGTTCCTCGGTCAATTCCCAAATGACGAACGCCGCCAGCCCGACCAGGGCGACGATTGCGAGCCCGACCACCATGGGGTCGGCGAACCAGTCATGCTCCCGGCCAATGTCGAGCATGATCTGAAAGGCGCCGATCCAAAGGATCAGCAGACCCAGCCCGACGACGTCGATCGGGAGTTTCTCGGTCGGCGTTTCCGCGCGTCCGAGCACACCGAGTGTCGTGACTACGCAAAGCACGACGATCGGCACATTGATGAAGAAAATCCAGTGCCAGCTCAGATTGTCGCTGATCGTACCGCCCAGGATCGGGCCGAGCGCCGGGCCAACCATGGTGGTCATGGCCCATATGCCCGTGGCCTGAGCGCGCTTCTCGGGAGGGTAGACGCGGATTATCAGCATCTGGCTCAGCGGCATGATCGGCCCGCCGCACAGGCCCTGGCCGATGCGGCAGATGACCAGCATGTCGAGCGTCACCGACAGCCCACACAGGATCGAGAAGAGGCCGAAGCCCGTCACGCAGACGGTGAACGTCCTCACCGCACCGAAACGCTGCGCAAGCCAGCCGGTGAGCGGCACGCAGATCGCCTCCGCGACTGCATAGGATGTGATCACCCAGGTGCCTTGGCTCGGCGTGATACCCAGACTGCCCGCGATGTGCGGCACCGATACATTGGCGATCGTCAGGTCGAACACGACGGTGAGGTTCGCCAGCGCCAGGGCCAGCATCGCCATCACGCGCCGACGGGGGCTGAACAGCTCGTAGGTCTCGCCCGTGCGCATGATGCGATCAGTCGCCCGAGACGTCGATTTCGACTTCCATCGACAGGCCGACCCGCAACGGATGTTCGGCCAGTTCCTTGGGGTCGAGCGTGATGCGGACGGGCACGCGCTGAACGATCTTGATCCAGTTGCCGGTCGCATTCTGGGCGGGGATCAACGCGAAGGCCGCTCCGGTACCGCCCGAAAAGCCGGCGACCCGGCCATGATATTCGACGCCACCGCCATAGATGTCGGCGGTCAGCGTCGCCCGCTGGCCCGGCTTGACCCGGCGAAGTTGACGCTCCTTGAAATTGGCGTCGACATAGACCTTCGACAGCGGCACGATCATCATGATCGGGCTGCCCTGCGCGACGCGCTGGCCGATCTGCACCTGACGACGGGTGACGACGCCATCGACGGGCGCGCGGATCACGGTACGATCGAGATCGAGTTGCGCCGCGGCCAGCTTGGCCTTGGCCGCCAGCACCATGGGATCGCTTTCGACTGTCGAGCCGCTGGTCAGCGCCCGATTGGCGGCCAGTTCGCCTGCGGCAGCGCCCTGATTCGACCGCGCCTGGGCAAGGCCCGCCCGGGCGGCCGCGAACGCCTTGCGGGCGCTGGTGAGTTCCTCGCCGGATACCGCGCCCGAAGGCTGGAGTGCGAGCCGGCGATCGAGATCGATGCGGGCCTGGTCATAATCCGCCTGCGCGCGCGCGATGTCGGCGCGGCGGGCGTCGAGCTGCGACGACAGCGCGGTGCCGGTCGCCGATGTTTGGCGGAACATGCGCCGCGCCTGCGCCAGTTCGGCTTCGGCGGCGGCATAGGCGATGCGAGCGTTGGCGTCATCGAGCCTGACTAATATGTCGCCGGTCTTGACCGTCTGGGTATCGTTGACATTGACCGTGACGACCTGTCCCGCGATCAGGGGCGTAACCTGCGCGACCTCTGCGTTCACATAGGCGTTGTCGGTGCTCACATGGTTACGGCCGACCAGCAGATACCATAGGCCCCATAGCAGGATCGCAGCGACGACGATGACGGCAAGCCGCGTCAGCCAGGTCTTGCGCGTCTGCTGACGCGCTTCGCGCGCCGCGTCGTCCTGCTGGCTGTCGATGGCCGGGGCTGTGATGGGGTCTGCATCAGCCATGGGAAGGATCCTTGGGAGTAGAAGTATCGGCGGTAGCGAACCCGCCACCGAGAGCGCGGACAAGTGCGATATCGAGCGCGAACGCCCGCGCGTCGAGGCCGGCAACCGCGAGGCGGATCTGCAACAGCCGCTCTTCGGCGGTCAGCACGTCGAGATAGGTCGAGAGCCCGCCTTCATAGCGCGTGCGCGCGATGGCATGGGCTTCCTCTGAATCGGCGAGCGCCTGGCGCAGCTGGACCAGCCGACCGGCGACCGCGCGTCTGCCCGTAATCGCGTCGGCGACTTCGCGATAGGCGGTGAGGACGGTCTTGTCATAGCTGGCGACTGCCTCGTCATAGGTCGCGCGCGCCTGGCGATAGCGGCCCCTGAGCGCGCCGCCATGGAAGATCGGCAGGCTGATCGCCGGACCCGCATTGCCATAGATCGACTGCCGGTCGGTGAGGTTGCCGAGTCCCAGCGACTGTACGCCGATTATCGCGCCGAGGCTGATCGCCGGATAGAAATCGGTCCGGGCTACCTTGATCCGGCTGGAGGCCGCCCCGGCTCGCGCTCGGGCCGCGGCGATATCGGGGCGGCGGCCGACGAGATCGGTCGTCAGATGGGCGGGGAGGG
>NZ_LARW01000161.1 GCF_000971055.1 Sphingomonas sp. SRS2 | reverse complement strand
CTCATAACGCCGCTCCCTTATCGGAGCGGAACGTCGTTCCTCGCATGGGCGATCGTCAACAACAACCAGCCCGTTCCCGACGTGTTCTCCAAGATGACCAAAATCGCAGCTTCGGGCCGACTGGGCCATATAGCTGCGGCTATTTCACCACCCCCGATGCCGACCTGGAGGAAGCACAGGAAGCGAAGAAGGCGCACATAGCTGCCAAGCTCGACCTGCGCCTGGGACAGCGCGTTCTGGACATCGGCTGTGGCTGGGGCGGCTTGGCGCTGTATCTCCATCGTATCGCAGGCGTCGACGTCACCGGCATCACTCTGTCCAAGGAACAGCTAGCGATTGCCCGCGAGCGCGCAGCTGATGCCGGTGTCGCTGATCATGTGAAGTTTGAGCTGCTGGACTATCGCGCCGTCCGCGGAAGCTTTGACCGGATCGTCTCTGTTGGCATGTTCGAGCATGTCGGCCCGCCAAACTATCAGACTTTCTTCGAACGGTGCCGCGCATTGTTGACCGCGGACGGTGTCATGCTGCTCCACACTATCGGCCGAGCCGATGGTCCTGCGCCGACCGATCGGTGGCTCGCACGCTATATCTTCCCGGGCGGCTATGTGCCCGCCTTGAGTCAGATCGCTCCCGCTGCGGAAGATGCACGGCTGTGGATCACAGACCTGGAGGTCCTACGCCTGCATTACGCCTACACGCTGTCGCACTGGTACGAACGCGCGGTGGCATCGCGCGAGGCCATCATCGCTCTCTATGACGAGCGCTTCTTCCGAATGTGGCAGTTCTATCTGGCCGGTGCGCTTGTCGCTTTCCGACATGACGCGCATCTCAACTTCCAGATTCAGCTAAGCCGCCGACGCGAGACAATGCCGCTCACACGAGATTACATGGCGGCTGCCGAGCAACGATTGTGCGGAAGGCACTCTTAAGCGGCCGGTGACGCTGAACGCTAGCCCCTGACCCGACATAACCGGATCTGCCGCTTTGCACCGTATCATTCGTCGTTCGGCGCAGCGATCTTAAATTGCGAAACCGGCCGGTCGGCTTTTTCTAAGCCTGAGGTCAGCTATGGGTGGAAAGCGGACATGGTCGCTGAGAGCGCTCAAATCGAAGCCTAAAAATCCGAGCTTTCGACGATAGTCCCCCGCCTTCGACTGAGTCGCTCGACCGCGTCATCCGCGCGTTGAAGCGCTGCCTTCATAAAAACGCTTTCAATACCCCGCTCCAATGATTGCAATGTAAGGCGGGAGGCCTCCATTTCTCGCGTGATCAATAACTGATCGATCTCGGCGAGCAACTTCGCCCGATGTTTTGACATACAGATCGTTTGAGCAGCACTGACCACGACCAGTGGATAGCACGCGGCATAACCAATTCGAACAAGTTTGACCCGATCTGGTGCTGGATGTCTTCAACCGGGTCCGAAGCGGTCGAAGGGGGTACGGGTAGGTGTAATGGCAGCTACGCGCCCTATTAGCAGTTATGCGACAAATTAGGTTCGCTACCCCAAAGCTACCGCTTTTGGATCGATTCAGTGAGGCCGCCACGACGACCGGATGGCATCTCACCGCCGTTTTTTGATCGGCGCGAGGCTGTATCTGTCCTAAAATGAAACACATCACGCTTAACCCGTCATCGCGCGAGCAGTGAACGGAACCGATCGAGCGTCACCCCGTTCGGCAGCGGTCAGGACTTACAGTCGAGACGTGTAACAGAGTAGCCCGTCGGTCAATGCCCCCCGGCCGACGGGCGCTTTGAAAAGGGCATCATTGGCTACCTTCCAGCAAGTAGCTCTACGGGACACGAGACAATGATGCATATGACCGGCGCAATCTCTAGGCCTACTCCTTGTCGAGAACCGACGACGATCCGATAGCATGGATCGACAACCTCTCGCCGCTCCCGACGCACTCTTCTCCCCATCAGCCAGCGATCAACAGCAGACTTGCGCGCCCGCGCTTTTGCTTCCACGGGCAGCTTACGAAAAGCATGGAGCATCGGTCACCTCGCTGCGTCGATCGCCGGCGGTTTTACCGCGAATTATGTGAAGCCGAGCGCACAGCGATTAGCCGCGCGCAATGCGCGCCGGTTCATCCAAGCGCCATCAAGTGGGGCTAAGATAGCCCCTCACAGTGCGGGTAGCTCATATGTTCTTGATCAGTATTCTGTTGCTTGGCGCCGTCATCGGAGTGCTGTGCGGTGCGCTTATGGGAGCCGGAGGAGCGATCCCTATCAGCGTGAACGCGGCCTTGGGCTTGGTAGGTGCCGGAGCAGGGGGATTTCTCACCGCGCTCGCACTCGGGCAGGTCGGCACCTTTGATATAAATTGGGTGTCTTATTGCGCAGCGCTGTTGGCCGCATATTTTCTGGTCTCGGTGTTCGGCATGCGCGCTACCAGATAGCTAGCGCTCCTTCGTACACATCGATCCATAGTCGGTCTCTCAGGTGAAGACCACGCAGGCTAAGCTGGCCCAGCATAGAAGAGACGTGGCGGCCGCAATTAAGACACGTATATGGTAAGGATATTTCCAGTCACCGATCTCATCCATCGCCCGCCCTTGCTCTGTCTTATTGACAGACGCTAAAGCAGCAACTGCTATCAAACCATCGTGTTGGCTCCATTTGGCACGAATACCCGATCGTGCGAACCGACTACCGCACCGCCTCATCGCATCTTGGCGAGCTAAAGCGCTCTAACGCAAAGCCATCCTCGATCATCGCGCACAACGAAAACTCGTCATGCGGTCCGATAGATGCTTTGGTTACTTGAATTGATCGCCACTCAACGCGAGAGAGCAGAGGCGTAGCGACGCCTCGCCTTGGTAGTTGATCGTCAGCTTCCTAGCATGTGGGACTGAAACCCGACGGTCCGCTCCCGGCCCAACTGCAGACACTGATCCAACCTGGATTGCACGCCAAAGTCGGCCGGCTGCGGTGTGGCAGCTTTGCAGCGGAAAGGTGCGGACGCCGACGTTGCGGGCCTAAGTCGTAGCAGCGGACCTCGAGCGAGGTCACCTTCCGAAAAACGATTTAACCTCAAGCTGCGGTTCTCGGCATGGTCTGTCCGGAGGTTCAGCGCTTTCCCGCCAACGCTTGTCCTACTGACCACGAGATATTACTATACCTCAACCGAGGCGACGCGCGGTGAATGCTGAAGCGAGCGCGTTTGTATCTAGGAGAGACAGCTATGCAAAATCTCTCGATGAAGCGGCGCGATATTCTCTCCGGAGCTGCTGCGCTTACTGCGGGGCTGGCGTTCGGCCCCTTTCGCCCCGCCGCGGCAGCAACCGGAGATGCATCTTCCGCGGCGATCACCAAGCCAATCCCTTCCACGGGCGAGCGGCTTCCCGTGATCGGCCTGGGCACCAACCAATATGGCGTCCAGACCGCCGAGGAGATGACCGCGCTCCAGGAGGTGCTGGAGCAGATGGTGAAGCTGGGCGGGTCCGTGGTGGATACCGCCCGCGGCTATGGGCGGTCGGAAGAGGTGATCGGCGATCTGCTGCGGCGCATGGGCAACCGGGACCGCTTCTTCCTGTCGACCAAGACGCCCATCAGGGGCGAGTTGGACGCGCCCGATGTGGAGGTCCGGACATCACTCGACCGGCTGAAGGTCGACCGGGTTGATCTCATGCTCATCCACAATCTCCACGGAATGGACGCGCTCATGCCCGCCCTCATCCGCGCGAAGTCGAAGGGACGCACCCGCTATATCGGCATGAGCACGTCGACCGACGATCAATATGAAGGCCAGATGGCCGGGATGCGCCGCTATCCGCTGGACTTCATCCAGGTGGACTATTCGATCGCCAACCGCAGCGCCGCCGACAGGGTGCTGCCGCTCGCGCAGGAGCGCGGCATGGCGGTGCTGGTCAACGTTCCCTTCGGCGGGCGCAGGGACGCGGCCGCCATCTTCGGCCGCGTCGCGAACAAGCCGCTTCCCAGCTTCGCGGCCGACATCGGTGCCGCAAGCTGGGCGCAGTTCTTCCTGAAATATGTAGTGTCCCACCCAGCCGTCACCGTCGCCATCCCCGGCACGACGAAGGTCAAGCACTTGGTCGATAACCAGGGCGCGGGGCGGGGCCGGCTTCCGGATGCGGCAATGCGCCGTGAGATGGAGCGCTACTGGGACAGCATGTGACGGCTTCGCAGGGCGATGGTGCGGGGGGCGGTGTGCCTGCCCGAGGGCTTTCGCGCCTGATCGTCGCTCGAAGATTCGAGGTGCCCGCAGTGATCGGCGGGTTCCTGCTCTTCTTCCTGCTTTTCACCAGCTACTTCATGCTTCGCCCGGTGCGCGAGACCTTTGGCATTGCCGGCGGTATCGACAATCTGCAGTGGCTGTTCACCGGAACCTTTGTCGCCACGCTACTTGTCGTCCCCCTATACGGCTGGGTGGCGTCCCGTACGCCGCGACGCCGGCTGCTGCCGATCCTCTACAGTGTATCGGCGGTTGTGATGGCGGGCTTCGCCATCAGTCTCGCATTTGATCCCCAGAATATATGGGTCGCCCGCGCCTTCTACATTTGGCTGTCGGTCTTCAATCTGTTCGTCATCTCGGTCGCGTGGAGCCTGATGGCAGACTTGTTCGAACGCGATCAGGCGCATCGCCTGTTCGGACAGATGGCCGCAGGGGCCAGCCTTGGTGGCCTTGCAGGACCGATCCTGTCGGGCATCCTGGTCGGGCCACTAGGTGCGTCCGGCCTGCTGTTCCTGTCGACGGGCATCCTCCTGCTGACCCTGCTCTGCGTGCGCTACCTGATCGGCTGGCGCGACCGCGTCGGGCCCAAGGCCGATGAGGGCCGCGAACCCCCCGCGCCCGATCGAATCGGCGGTTCGATCTGGGCGGGGCTCACCCTGATCCTTCGTTCCCCTTACCTCCTTTTAATCGCCGGCTTCGTGCTGCTGCTCACCACAGCCAGCACCTTCCTCTATTTCGAACAGGCCCGGATCGTGGAGGCGACCTTCCCCGATCGCACTCGCCAGACGCAGGTGTTCGCCTCGATCGACGCAGCGGTGCAGTCGATCACCATCATGATCCAGATTTTCTTCACAGGGCGGCTCGCGAAGCGGCTCGGCGTGACGGCGCTCCTCGTCGCAGTGCCCGTGACGATGATGTTCGGCTTCGGCCTGCTCGCCTTCGCGGCCACCTTCCCGGTGCTGGTAGCCGCGATGATGGTCCGGCGAGTCGGTGAATATGCGTTGGTCCGGCCGGGACGGGAGATGCTGTTCGCCGGAGTTGATATCGAGACGAAGTACAAAGCCAAAAACGCGATCGACACGGTGGTGTATCGCGGTGGAGACGCCGTCGCCGGATGGCTCTACACTGGCATAGTCGCCCTGCTGTCGGCCGGCGCCGTCGCGATCGCAGGCGCAATCGTCGCGGCGCTGTGGGGCGCGGTTGGACTGGCGATCGGACGGCGACACGATTGTAAGCCAGAGTCACGCACCGCCGCGATGTGAAACCGCCGCGCCGGGGGCGCCCGCCCGGCGCGGGAGCGAAGGGGCTTTTCGGTTGGTAAGTGTCTGACGATATAGATGATGTTGCACTTGGGCGCTGCTGTGGTAGAGTGAGGATGTGCGGGCCGGGCCCCTCTGGCGACTGCCAAACGGTCGCGATGTCGGACCGCATCGAGTGCGCTCGATGCTGGTCGTTTTTCGAAATTAACCCAGCATCCTGCGTTCCTCGTTCGGGCGGGTCGGCAATACGGACGCGACACGCGAGCGATCATTGCCGTCACTTTGGCTGACGATGGAGACCCGCGCGACCGTTCGCGTCCGCATAGGGAAGCTCCTGACAAAACGGCTGCCGTTCGGCGCCGCATGAGGATTTGCATGATAGGAACCAAGTCTCGCAACGCCGGCATCCTCGCGATCTGCCTGGCCGTCTTTGCGTTAGTGGCCGAACCCGCCGACGCCCGCCGCAGCTTCGGCAGCCGGGGGGCAAGAACGGCTGCGTCGCCGGCGGCGACGGCGGTAGCCCCCAAACAGGTCGGCCCTGTCCAGCGATCGATGACGCAGAAGCCAGCGTCCGCGCAGTCTCCCGGGGCTCCGGGGACGGCCGCCGCGCGGCCGAACAGGTTCGGCGGGTTGGCGAAGGGGCTGCTTGGCGGCATCATCGCCGGCGGGCTGCTCGGCATGCTGCTGGGCAATGGCTTCGGCGCCCTGGCCGGCGGCGGCATGCTCATGGCACTGTTGCAGATCGTCCTGATCGGCGGGCTGGTCTGGTTCGCGTTCCGGCTGTTCAGGCGTCGATCGATCGCCGCTCCGGCCGCCGCGGGCATGGCCTCGTTCGCAGGGGCGCCTACCTCGGCGGGCAACCAGGGCGGCTTCACCGCCGCGCCGCGGCCGATGCCGGTTGCGGAGGTGCGTTCGCACGAAATCGCCATCACCCGCGACGATCAGCAGAGTTTCGAGCGCCTGCTGACCGAAGTGCAAGAAGCACTCTCTGCCGAGGATTATGCAAGGCTGCGGGCCTGTACGACGCCCGAAATCATGTCTTATCTAGCGGAGGAGTTGAGCCAGAACGCCACGCGCGGGCTGCGTAACGAAGCCTTCGGTACCAAATTACTCAAGGCTGAGATTGCCGAGGCTTGGAACGAAGGTGCCGAGGATTACGCCACTGTCGCGATGAAGTATGAACGCATCGATGTCACGCGTAACCGCCAGACCGGTGCGGTGGTCGAAGGTGATCCGGATCATCCGACCCGCTCGACCGAACTCTGGACTTTTGTGCGGCGTGCGCCGGATTCCTGGCGCCTGTCAGCGATCCAGCAAGCATAACGACAGAAGGGGGCGGCGATGGGTATCGGAGCCCATCGCACTACCTTCATCCTCCATCCCGCTTCTTCCCCCTGCAGGCCCAGCGCTATCTTTGCCGTCGAGGGGACATCGTCTCGTGATGCGCCTCCCGCTATGCCATCGTAGAAGAGACTACCGCGCCAGGCAGGGAAGGCGGCTCCAGCGCCATGCGTTGGCTGAGGAACTGAGTGGACTCCACCTCAGGTGCGATGCCAAGGGCAGCAAGAGCCATCCAGATGGCCATCGCGATCATCATCAGGTTCTCGGTCAGCGAAATGAAGCCGAGCGGAACGTTGCTGGAGCCACCCACGCAGGCGCACCTCAGCTCGCGTTTTTCGACGTAGACGGCCTTGAAGACCGAAACCGCGCCGATTGTGCCAATAAACAGCGCGACGGGCACCGACAGCCACGTCAGCGCTCCCGCGACCATGAGCACCCCGGCGGCACCTTCGGCGAAGGGGTAGATGTAGCTGTAGGGCACCCAGCGCTTGGCCAGCAGATCGTAGTTCAGGAACATCGTCGCGAAGCTCTCGACGTTCTGAAGCTTGAGGAGTGCCAGCACGACCATCGAGAAGCCGATAAACCATTCGAGCGCCTGCGAGGTGAAGATGCTTCCGGTGACGGCATAGCCTGCGGCCAGCGCCATCAGCGCAGTCATAGAGAACAGCGCAATGACGGGCCGGTAGGTGGTCGCCTTCGGGTCCGCGATCGGCTTTCCGAGGAAGCGGCGTAGGTCGTCATGCCCGCCGATCCGCTGGCCGGCGACGAATATTTGCGGCGTGGTGGTGACGCTATGCTGTGCCTTGAACGCTTCCGTCTGTTCGCGCGTGGTGAGGTGATGATCCTCCACCTCGAAGCCCATCCGCTTCAGCAGGTGCACCGCCTTCAGTCCGTAGGGGCAGGTATGCGCCGGCATCACCATACGGTAGATCACGGCCTTCCTGGTGGAGGCCGGATGGTTGCGCATGTCCGACATTTCACGACTCCTTGTGATCTTGTCGGGACGGATATAGGGTCTGTACCATGGTACAGAGTCAAGGGCTTAAGTCGCTCACCATTGGACAACTTGCGACTGCCGGAAACGTTGGCGTCGAGACGGTCCGCTTCTACCAACGCAAGGGGCTGCTGGAGAATCCAACGCGAGACCGTGGGATACGACGCTACGGTTCAGAAGACGTTCGCCGACTACGATTCATTCGGCAGGCACAAGCCGCAGGCTTTACGCTGGAGCAGATAAACGAGCTTCTGAGACTGGATGCCGGCGAAGACCGCAGCCGTGCCCGTGAGCTCGCCCGCCACCGGATCGAAGCCCTCAATGCTAAAATTGCAGAACTTGAGCGCGCTCGGGATGCGCTCCAGCGGCTCGCCGAGGAATGTGGAAGAGGAAGCGAAGGACCATGCCCGATCCTGACCGCGTTCGACGTCTGAGCGGCGGCGGGCTGCTGCCTTCCGACCTAGTGATATCGCCTAAGGCGCGTTATCTCCCGAAGGATAGGTTTTAGTTAATTAGCGCCGATTTCAAAAAAGGGCAGGTCACTACGTCGTATCGCCGGGGCATGAGGTATCCTGTCGGATCGGCCGGAACAAATGTCGATTCAGTTTGGGTGATCCGTCAACCTGTCGGGTGCCGAAGCTTCATTCAGCTTGTGTCTTTGTCGCTGCCGGATAATGCGTCGCTATGACCACCGACGACATCACGAAGATCGCTAAGGTTATCCAAAACGCTCCAGATTGGCTGCGTCACGATCTAGCGTCCAAAGATGCTAGCTTGCGCACAAGAGCCGAGGAAGCACTAGCGGCAATGATCGCCGCCGCTCTGGGGAAATAGCTCACTGGAGCCCAGCATCTCACACTGTTGCTGCCATCCGATCGGCAAATAAATGGTCCGCGCCAAGCGCTGTCGATTCAGCAGCGCAGGCTGCCGTCCGTCGAGAATGGCAGCGATGATATCAGCCGCGAGACAGGATATACGGAGCAGCATTTTGAAATAGTCTTACGGAGCCCGTTTCGGCGGCCGGGTCGGCTAGCCCTTTCACTCGCGGCGATGTTAGTCAGAATCAGCCTGCATTGTGCTCGCCTCGGATCAGCACGCTTAGCCTTAGGGTCCGACGCGCGCATTCAAAGCAAGTATGACCTTGTCTTATTCTGCCAGCTGATAGCCTCGCTTCAGCGCAAGACCTTCCGCAATTAGAGCGCTGATCGCCATTTCTTTACCTTATTACATCCTTTTCACCTGGTTTGCAAAGCACGGGAGCTGATCAAGTGACAAATCTAAGGCTATTTATCACCATCGGTATGCAAATGATTTCGGGCGTAAACCTTTTCTCATCAAGGTAGTGCATAGGCAATCAGCGCATCACCGATTGGCGTTTCCATGAAATGATGGCCGCCCGCCATAATCGCCAGATATTGCTTGCCGTTGACCTCATAAACCGCCGGGGTCGCCTGCCCGCCTGCGGGCAGCGTGTCCTTCCAAACTGTCTTGCCGGTGCGCAGATCGATCGCACGAATCAGATTGTCAGTCGCTGCAGCTATGAAGATGAGCCCGCCGGCCG
>NZ_LARW01000160.1 GCF_000971055.1 Sphingomonas sp. SRS2 | reverse complement strand
CCCCCGCCGCGCCCGCCGGCAAGCCGGCCTTCGGCCGGCTGCTCCACTGGCGTTCCGCCCTGACGGTGCCGGCAGGCGCTGGTGGCGGGGCCGTGCGGTCGCTCCTCGCCGCCCACCCCCCGCTTTCCGGGGAGGCTTTCGCGATTTTGGGGCGGCGTGGAGACGAGCCATGCCGAGCAGCAACCAGCGTTCCGCCCAGCCGCGCCATTCGCCCCCCAAGGGCGCGCGGGGCGATCTCTATGCCGAGGTCACCGACAGGATCATCGCCGAGCTGGAGGCGGGGCGCTTCCCGTGGGTCCAGCCTTGGGGGCGGGCGGGCACCGGCCCGGCGCCCGGCCTGCCGCGCAATGCGCTGACCCGGCGACCCTATTCGGGGATCAATATCCTGATCCTGTGGGGTGCGGTGATCGAGCGCGGCTATGGCGATCAAAGCTGGCTGACCTTCCGGCAGGCGCAGGACGCGGGCGGCAACGTCAGCAAGGGCGAGCGCGGCGTCACCGTCGTTTACGCCGACCGCTTCGTCCCCAAGGGCGAGAGTGAGCGCGCGCGGCGCGATGGCGACGACGCGCGCGCGGTGCCGTTCCTCAAGCGCTTCACCGTGTTCAACGTCGCGCAATGCGAGGGGCTACGGCCCGGCCTAGCCGTCGATCCGACACCGCTGCCGCCCTGCGAGACGGTCCCCGCCGCCGAGGCGCTGATTGCCGCCAGCGGCGCGGATTTCCGCATCGGTGGCGACAAGGCTTTCTATGTTCCGAGTGCCGATTTCATACAGGTGCCGCCGCAACCGGCCTTTTTCGATCAGATCAACTATTACCGCACCGCGCTGCATGAACTGACCCATTGGTCGGGGCATGGTGCGCGGCTTGCGCGTGACCTTGCCAACAGCTTCGGCACCCACGGCTATGCCCGCGAGGAACTCGTCGCCGAAATGGGCTCGGCCTTCCTGTGTGCCAGCCTTGGGATCGAGCCGACCGTCCGCCATGCCGACTATCTCGGCAACTGGCTCGAGGTGCTGCGCGCGGATAGCCGCGCGATCTTCCGCGCCGCCAGCGCCGCCAGCCGCGCCGCCGACTTCCTGCTCGGCCTCACCGCCGATGATGCGGGCGAGGGGCGCGAAGCAGACAAGCGGCTGCGGAGGGCGGCATGATCCTTCTGCCTCCTCCGCTGCGCACCGCGCTCAGGATCAACGCGGTGCTGCGCGAAATGCACATGGCGCGCGAATGGGATGTCCCCGACCCCGCGCCCATCCTCAAGCTGTTCAACCCGTGCGGTGCGGCGACATGGCTCGCGACCGAACTCGACCGCGACGACGATACGCTGTTCGGCCTCGCCGATCTGGGGTTCGGGTGCCCCGAGCTTGGCTCTTTCAGCCTGTCCGAGATCGCGAGCGTGCGCCTGCCCTTCGGGCTGGGGATCGAGCGTGACGAGCATTTCGCGACCGCGCACTCGCTTTCCGCATGGGCCGAGACGGCGCGCCGCACCGGATCGATCATCGCGGCCGAGGCCGCGCTCCGGACCCTCACACGACCCCCCGAGCTTCCGACCGCCCCGGACGAGGACGGCGGCTGACGCGCGGCGCGTTTCGCCGCTTCGCGCCGGTCCGCCGCTCACCCTTTGCGCCGCGACCGGCCCTCCATCAGGAGAAGACCCATGAAACTCGCGTTCATCGACCAAGACCGGCTGTTTCCATCCCCGGTCAACATGCGCGCCGCCAAGAAACGGCGCGGCCACACCCAGGACCTGTTGCCGCTGATCCGCGCGCGCGGCGTCCTCGTGCCGCTGCTCGTCCGTCCCAACGGCGCCCCCGATCACTACGAGATCGTCGCGGGACTCCGGCGGTTCGACTGCGCCCGGACCGTGGCAGGCGAAACCGGCACCGCCGAGCCGCTGCCCTGCGCGATCATAGAGCCGGGCGACGATGCCGCCGCGCTCGAAGCGTCGATCATGGAGAACAGCGCGCGGCTCGACCCCGACGAGGTGACCCGTTGGGAGAGCTTCACCGCGTTGGTCCGCGAGGGCCGCAGCGTCGAGGATATCGCGTCGCGCTTCGGCTTGCCCGACCTTTTGGTCAGGCGCGCTCTGGCGCTCGGAAACCTGCTGCCGCGCATCCGCGACCTCTACCGGGCCGAGAAGATCAGCCCGGAATCGGTGCGCCATCTGACCCTTGCGAGCAAGGCGCAGCAACGCGATTGGCTGGCGCTTTGGGACGACAAGGATGCCGACGCCCCGGTCGGATATCGGCTGAAAGCGTGGCTGTTCGGCGGCACGTCGATCGCCACCCGTCACGCGCTGTTCGATATCGAAGGCCATGACGGCGCGATCATCGCCGACCTGTTCGGCGAGGACGCCTATTTCGCCGACAAGGAGCGGTTCTGGACGGCACAGAACGCGGCCATCGAGGCGCGGCGGACCGCTTATCTGGTGGCGGGCTGGCAATCGGTCGATATCGTCCCGCCCGAGGCGCATTTCGCGACCTACGAGCATGAGCATTGCCCGAAGCGCAAGGGCGGTCGCGTCTACATCGATGTTCGCGAGAGCGGCGAGGTGGTCTTCCACGAAGGATATGTCACCGCCAAGGAGGCCCGCAAGCTGCGGAAAGGCGAGGCGGTTACCGAGCACGACAAGCCCGCGCGGCCCGAACTCACATCGAGCCTGCAAGCCTATGTCGACCTTCACCGCCATGCCGCGATCCGCGCCGAACTGCTCGACCATCCGATGGTCGCGCTACGGCTGTCGGTGGCGCACGTCATCGCGCAGTCCCCGCTGTGGCGGATCGATCCCGACCCCCGTTCGACCCGCAATGAGGTGGTCGCCAAGAGCATCGCCGAAGCGCCCGCCGACCATGTGTTCGGCGAACGGCGCAAGGCAGCGCTGTCGGCCTTGGGGCTCGATCCCGAGGATCGCCAGATCGTCAAGGGCTACCCCTATAACCGCGACGGGGCGGCGATCTTCGCGCGTCTGCTGGTGCTCGACGATACCGCCGTGCTCGATATCTTGGCCGTCGCGATGGGCGAGACGCTGGCCTGCGGCGGCGATTTCGCCGAGGCGGTCGGCACCCAGATCGGGGTCGATATGTCCAACTGGTGGGAGGCCGATGACGCGCTGTTCGAGCTGATCCGCGACCGCGAGGTGATGCTCGCCATCGTCAAGGAGGTCGCGGGTCCGAAGGTCGCCCAGGGCAACGCCAAGGAGAAGGCGAAGACCCTCAAGACCATCGTACGCAACCATCTCGACGGGGCCGATGGCCGCAAGAAGGTCGAGGGCTGGGTGCCGCGCTGGATGCGCTTCACACCCTCCGCCTACACCACGCGCGGCGGGGTCGGCACGATCAAGGCCCATGCCCGGATCGGTGCGTTTCCGGTCCAGCCCGCGCCCGCAGCAGCGGCCCCGCAGCCGCAGCAGGCCGACCCACCCGAGCCGGGGGTAGAGGCGGCGCTGGCGGCCTGAACATCGAGCGGGAGGCGCAACGCCTCCCGCTCCCTTTCGATAGGGGCCAGCCCTACAAACCTGGAAAATCGCGCCGCGCGCCGCTCCCTTCTGGGTCGCGGCGCGCGGTTTGCGTGATTTATTCTCGCTTTTCCCTACGAACGGCGCCGCATGACCGAGAATTTATTCTCGCTTCTTTTTTGCGCGCAGCATTTCTTCTCGCTTGCAACGGAACTCAACTGATCCGAGCTTGGCGGCGACCAGGAACGGAGACTGACTATGTCCAATGCCAAGCGGGCGCGTGGCCGTCCCAAGGGGAGCGGGAAAGACGATCGCCCAGTGCTGCTCCGGCTCGCCGAACTGCTCGTCGCCAAGCCGAGGATGCGCCCGACCACCGCGCTCAAGAAGATCATTTACCGGCCCGAGGCGAGCTATGTCCGCCGTATCCAGGCCAAGTGGAAGGCGATCGGGGCCGAGCTTCTCGCCGAGGTTCGCGCGCGCCACACGCCGGTAGTGCACGGCAGCCGCCCTTCCGCCACAGCACTGGCGCGGCGGGTCGCCGGCAGCTCCGTCCTCAGCTCGATGGAGGCGATGCACAACCATCCGACGCTCCGCGCGATCCGCGACCTGCAGAACAGCCCGACCTTGAAGGCGGTCCGTGAGCTCCAGAACAGCCCAGCACTGAAGGCGATTCGCGAGCTTCAGGAGAGCCCGACCCTGAAGGCGATACGCGAGCTCCAGACCAACCCGACCCTGAGGATCATGCGCGAAATCCACGACAGCCCGGCGATGAAGATCATGCGCGAGATGGAGGACATGCGCCGCCGCTTCGGCTTCTAGGAACACCAATCGGGCTTGGGGCGGCCACGCGGCCACGACCGTGCCGCCCCGATCGCGATCAGCCGCTGCCCGAGATCCTGGCCGTTGAGCCACACCTTCGCCACCAGCCGATCGCGGTTGCGGCCCACGACCTGATAGGTGATGCGGCGACCCAGAAGCAGGCGTTGCGCGGCGCGCGCCTGCTCCTTGCCGATGGACATTTCCTGCGCACATTTCGCGCGATCGGGGCGTGTCTCGCCGCTGTCGATCGCGGCGATTCTGATCTTCGGACCGTGCTTGATACGGAAGGTATCGGCGTCGATGACATATCCGACACGGCCATGATCGCGGGCGGCGTTGGCCGGAATCGGTGCCGCGAAGAGGGCGGATACGATGGCCATGACAAGCCCGCACCGGACCCGATTCGGCCTGTTCACATTGATGCGCACCTTGATGGACATGGCGGTCTTTTAGCGATCACGCATCGTTTCTGTCGATCCGGCCGACGGGTTTCGAGCCTCGCTTGGGCTGCCATCGACGGCTGCGCTGAATCGATCTGGAGATGATGGTGATCCTGATCGCGCCGACGCATCGCACGGGCTTTGGGCTGCGGGACCTGGCAGCGCTGGCGCCCGCCGAAACCATCGGCCGGACCTTATTTCCCCGCCGGCTTGTGGCCGGCTCCTCGCGGCCGCTTCGCTCCAAATAAGGCCCGTCCTCCGGTCCTCCGCTGCGCTCCGGCCGTGCCGGTTCGGCGGATCACCGACGCGCCGCCTCTCGGTCCGCATCGCCCGAGCGGATGGTCCGCTGGCGAACGAAGGAGACTCATCATGTCGTCAATCGGATATGTGCAGAAGCAGGCCAATGGCAGCTTCAAGGGCGTCCTCGCCACGCTGCTGGTGCGGGCAGAGATCGAGATGATCCCCAACCGGGGCAAGACCGGCGACCAGCCCGATTATCGCGTGCGCTCAGGGAACGTCGAGCTCGGCGCAGGCTGGGTCCGGACCGGCGAACTGTCGGGCCAGGAGTATATCCGCCTCTCGCTCGCGGCGCCCGATCTGGGACCGCGCACCATCTACGCCAATCTCGGCCGCGCCGCCGGTCAGGACGATGATGATACCTACGCCATCATCTGGAATCCGGCCGACTGAGCTGGGGCGCCCGCGCCGGTTCGCCGGCGCGGGCAGTGCCCCGCCTCGTTCGAACGGCGCGCCGGATTTGCCATAGCTCGCGAGGGACCCTGTCGGCGGGGGCGTCGGCATCGTCCGCTTTCCGTCGCATGGGCGGAGTGCCCATGCCACCCGGTTTTACCCCCGCCGTTCGAACTTGACGGGCTCAGCCCGGCCGCATTTCTCGGGCTGATTTGCTCCAATCTGATGCGCGCGCACCGCTGTGCGTGGCGTCCGCCCCTTCTACACCCACGGAATTCTACGAGGGCTCGATTCTTGGCATGGCGAGAGTCGAGCCTCTGAACAGCGCCGCCCGCAGGGCACTGGCCATTCCCCCAGGCGGCACGTCGCCGCACCAGGCATGAGGTCAAAGCCATGAGCGATGCGATCGACCGGGCTGAACGCGCCAAGCGTGGAAGCCCTTTCCTCAACACCGATCAGGCCGCGCATTATCTCGGATTGTCGCGCCGCTTCCTGCAAAAGCTCCGGTCGAAAGGCGAGGGGCCGCTGCATCGCCACCACAGCACGATGGTGCAATATCATATCGACGATCTGCAGGACTGGTCGCAATCGCAGACGCGCGGAGCCCGGTCGTGAAGCGCCGGCCAGCGACCCCGAGAAGGGTGCCCCTGCTTGACTGGGGGAAGGTCGAGGCGCCGCCCGCCCGCAAGCCCGGCTCCGGGCACAAACCCGCCCCACGAAAGGCGTTCGCGATGACCGGGATCGGCATCGGATTGTTGATATCGACGCTCGCGGTGGCGCCGGCACCGCGCCTCGTCTGGAACGCCTCCTCGAGCGCTCCGATCGGCCTCTACGAGAACAGGCCGTCCGAGCGTTTCTCACGGGGCGACATGGTGATCGCGCGGGTGCCGGCGGCGCTCCGAAGCCTCGCCGCCGCGCGGGGCTATATCCCGTCGCACGTACCGCTCGTGAAGCGCGTAGCGGCCGTCCCCGGCGACTCCGTCTGCGCCTTCGGGCAGGAGATTTTGCTCAACGGACAGCAGGCCGGCGAACGCCTTCTCGTCGACGGCAAGAGTCGTAACCTGCCGCAGTGGAACGGCTGCGCGACCCTCAAGACCGGCCAATATTTTCTGATGATGCCGGGCTTGGCGACATCGTTCGATGGCCGCTATTTCGGCCTTAGCGATAGCCAGGATATCATCGGTCGGGCGCGTGCGCTGTGGACGCGCTGAAGGGCATTGCAGCGGTGTCGCTGACGCTCATGTCGGCGCCCGCGGCTGCCGAACCCGGACGCGCCTGGGCGCCGTTCGTCACCGAGGCGGCGCGCCGCTTCGCCATTCCAGAGGCGTGGATATTGCGGGTGATCGGGGCCGAGAGCGCTGGGATGACCCATATCAACGGCCTGCCGATCCGCAGCCGGGTGGGGGCGATGGGCCTGATGCAGCTCATGCCCGGCACCTGGGCAACGATGCGCCAGACCCATGCGCTGGGAAGTGATCCCGACGACCCGCGCGACAATATCCTCGCCGGCACAGCCTATCTGCGGATGATGTACGACCGCTTCGGCTATCCGGGCCTGTTCGGGGCCTATAATGCCGGGCCGGCGCGCTACGCCGCGCACCGTGCGACGGGCAGGGCGCTGCCGCAGGAGACGCGCCTCTATATGGCTAAGGTCGGCGGCGATGTACCGGTCGCTCCCCCTTTGGCGCTAGCAGACGGGGTCGTTCGGGCAGTCTATGAAGCGCCTCCGCCGACAGTCTTCGTGCTATCGTCTTCGGGTTCAGGGGCCGGCCCTCTTACCGGCTTCGTGGAGGGAACGAGCCCGGCGATTTTCGTGATCCGCAGGGTCGTGCCATGAGCCTCGGGCGGGGAGGGGCTCGTCTCGATAGGTCCAAGCATGACGGCGGGCGACGCGCCTATCAAGGCCCGCGGGTGCCCCCCAATTTGCTGCGCAAATCGGTTCCCCCCACGTCCGCTTCGCGGCGCTCCGCGGCCCTGACAGCCACGCCGCCCGCCGTCTCCGAAACGCCGTTCTCGATGAGGAGAACGTCAGGCGTGAAGGAGATTGTCATGACCAGGATCGACAGCATCGGCGCGGCGTCGGACCGTGTGATGAAGACCCTCATTCAAGGGCTCGAACTGGAGTTTGGACACCCCGCGGGACGGGCGTTGGCACAGCGCTTTCTCGAGGCTGAGGAGGTCGATTTTCACTGGGATGCCCGCAGCCGGGAGCGCTGGATCGGCAGCTATGAATCGCTCGACGATGATGATCTCGAGCTCGATCGGGTGGCGGTCCTGGGGCGGCTCGATGGTGAATGGTTCGTCGCGGTCTGCATCGTCGATGGCGATGGCCGGGCGCATGGGCTGGAGGGATGCCGGCACTGTGGATCGAAGGTCGAGGCCGAGGCCGGATATGCCGCGATCCATTGAGAGCGGCATCCGGCTTGAGGGAGCGGCGGCGCTGGTCGGGTGCCGCTGCTCTCTTTTTTTGAGCCGGGGAGAGGGGGTTGGGGCGGCAAAGGGAAGGGGAAGGCAAGATAAAGGCAATGCCTCCGGCCATTGCCCAAGTGGTTGTCTGCACGTCTTTTTTTATGGAGGCAAAGGGAGGCCCGGGGAGGGAATCTTGCTCACCATCCTTAGGCCGGGGAGGCGCGTCGGCAATGGGGGATGACGACAGCTTCGAGCCACGCCTCGGCCGCATCCGGTCGACCGGCGGCTCGCGCTCGAAACGCTATCTCGGGCGCGTGCTCGCGGCGAGCGTCCTGGCGGGCGGGAACGGTCGCCGCCGCAGCACCCGCTTCGATGGCAGCCGGATCGGCCGCGGCGCGAGCCGGGCGCGGGTGGCGGCTTCGGGGCCGCGCGCGCGCCGCGTCGTCGTCAAGGCGCGCCTGGTCCGCCTGGGAACGAAAGGGGTCGCCGCGGCGCGGGCGCACCTGCGCTATATCCAGCGCGATGGCGTGACGCGCGAGGGTGAGCCGGGGCGGCTCTACGATGCCATCGGCGACGAGGCCGACGGCAAGGCTTTTCTCGATCGTGGTAGCGAAGATCGCCACCAGTTCCGCTTCATCCTCTCGGCTGAGGATGGCGCCGAATATCCCGACCTGAAACCCTTCGTCCGCCGGTTGATGACGCAGATGGAAGAGGATCTCGGAACCCGGCTCGACTGGGTCGCGGTCGACCACTTCAACACCGGCAATCCGCACAGCCACATCATGCTGCACGGCGTCGACGATCGAGGGCAGAATCTGATCATCGCCAGGGACTATATCGCGCATGGAATGCGGGCGCGCGCCGAGCAGCTCGTCACGCTCGATCTCGGGCCGCGGACGGCGCGTGAAATCGAGGCGGGTCGTCGCACAGAAATCAGCGCCGAACGGCTGACGTCGATCGACCGGTCGTTGATGCGCGACGCCGACGACGAGGGCATCGTCGCGGCGACCGGCCGCGATCCGCTCGATCAGGCGCTGCGCGCCGGCCGGTTGCAGAAGCTCGCCGACCTTGGGCTTGCCGAGGAAATGGGGGCAGGGCGCTGGCGTCTCGCCAGTACGATCGAAGGCGATTTGCGGGCGATCAGCGAACGTGGCGATATCATCCGGACGCTCCAGCGCGAACTGTCCGCCCGCATTGCCGGCGGAGAGGTGATCGAGCACGATGTCTTCAAGCCCGACGGAAGACCCCCGCCGCTGGTGGGACGTGTGGTGCGCCGTGGCCTCGCCGACGAACTCGGCGACCGGCATTTCCTGCTCGTCGACGGGGTCGATGGGCAGACCCATTATGTGGCGATCGGGAAGGGCGAACTCGTCGAGCCGACGCCAGAAGGACATATCGTCTGGATCACGGCGCGGACGGCCGGGCTGCGCGAGGTCGATCGGACGGTAATCGAGATCGCCGCTGCCAATGACGGATCATATTCAGCGGAGCTCCACCGCGCCCATGATCCGACTGCGCGCGCAGACCTCATCGATGCCCATGTTCGCCGTCTCGAGGCAATCCGGCGCAGCACCCCTCACTTTGAGCGGGAAGGGAACGGCACCTGGCAGCTGGGGAATGACCATGAAGGGCGCGTGCTGCGGCACGAGCAACGTCAGCTTCGCGATCGCCCGGTCGAAGTGGCCATTCTGGCCGATCGACCGCTGTCCGATCTCACCGGCCATGAAGGCGCGAGCTGGCTCGATCGCGATCTCGCCGGAGCCGACCCGATCGTTGCGCGCGATGCGGGTTTTGGGCGCGAGGTCCGCGCGGCGTTGGCGACGCGGCGACAGTGGCTAGAGGATAGAGGCTTCGCCGAAGAGGAGGCAGGGGGCTGGCGCTATCGCCCGGCCGCGATTGCGGAACTGATCCGCCGCGATCTGCGCGCCGCCGCACTGGGCCTGCAAAAGGAGACCGGCCTCGACTATCGCGACGCAGTCGTCGGCGACCGGATCGAAGGGACTGTGGGGCGCCGCGTCGATCTGGTGAGCGGGCGCTTCGCAGTGCTCGAACGCGCGCATGAATTCACACTCGTACCGTGGCGTCCGGTATTTGAACAAAAGTTTGGCAAGTCCGCGTCGGGGATAATGCGGGGCGTTGACACGCATTGGACTTTCGGCCGCGGCCGGGGCGGTCCGCAGATCGAATGACGGTGCGAGCGAGGCTATACCGTTCCGCGCCGCTATGGCCCGCTCCAATCGCGCCCGAAGCTTTCAATGGTCTCAGCAAGGCGGAGATCATGCTGGGAGATCGTACCGATCGCGTTCCTCGTCAGCCGCACCGAGATTATTCTGTGGTTGTGGGACGGCTTGAATCTGTGCGACATCGCCGCCGCGCTCGCGGTATCGCGGGGTCGATGCACTCGAGTAGCGGTTAGAGAACACGTTCCTCAATTCTACTACCGCTCGGTGTTTTGAGGACCGTAAAACCGTTTGGCACGGCTTGTTGAACTAGCGGGACGTGAGAGATCAGACCTACCGCTCTGCGCTGGCCTACGATATCCTGAAGAACCTGTAGTACCTGGTCCAATGTCCCTCCGTCACTGTCGCTGTCGAGACTGCCGAAACCTTCGTCGATAAAGATCGTATCGAGACGGATTGCGCCATGGGTCATTTCTACGATGTCCGAAAGACCAAGCGCGAGAGCCAAAGCAGCGATGAAAGTCTCCCCGCCAGATAGGGTGGTGACCTCGCGTGCTCGCCCAGTCTGGATGTCATGTACGCGGATATCCAGCCCCCGCTTTCTGCGACCGCCCACGGTTTGAACGTCGCGCTCCAGGCGATATCGGCCTTGGCTCATCGGACCGAAACGAAGATTGGCGGCTTCCAGCACCTGATCGAACATCGCGCCGACAGCGTAGGTCTCCAGAGTGATATTCATGGCGTTGCGGCCTTCGAACGCGTCGGCCATCGCGCGCAAGGGGCCGGATTGCTCGTTCAACAGCGCCAGGCGATCCATCTGATCGCGCAGGCTTTCGAGTAACTGGGTCAGCTGGTTGCAACCCGCACGCGCGTCAGCGGCCGCGCGGGTAGCGGCCGCGGCGGCTGCCTGCGCAGCATCTCGGTCGGCGCGGAGTAACTCGAGATTTGGCCGCTCACGATCCGCGATCGCCGCGCTCGTATCTTCGACACGGCTCTGCGCACGTGTCAGGTTTTCGCGGAACGTGTCGAGTTGTTCGAGCATAGTCGCGATGTTCGCAATATCGGCTTTCGCTACCCGATACTGCTCCTCGGTCAGGCCGAGCTCGCATCGCCGTGTCGCGTAGGCGGTACGCGCATCGGCAAGGTCCTGGTCGCTTTCGGTGATACGCTTTGCCGCACCCGTTCGGTCGCTCTCGGCGCCGGCGCGATCGGCGCTGCTCTGCGTGCAGAGGTCCTGCGCGGTCTGAATCTCCAGCTGACGCTCGTCGATCTGCGTGCTGACGGTGCGTCGCCGAAGCGTGATCGCGGCGGCGTCGCGAAGCCAGTCAGGAACTGCGGCGATATGGTCATTGTATGACTGCCGTGCGAGCGCGGCCGCTGTTCCCGCCAACTGCTCTGCATCGGCCTTCGTCGAGCGTTCGACGTCCGCCGTGATCACATAGCCCTCGAGCGTCGAGGTCTGTCCAACGAGGGACGCTACATCCACGACAGCGCCCAGCGCCTCGATCGCCTTGCCCATCCGTAGTGCGTCGCCCTCGAGATCCGCAGCACTGCCTTCGGGTGCGTCGAGCGCTTCCAAGGCAGTCTTTCGTTCGTCTCGAACGCTGCGCGCAGCGCTGAATGCTGATTCCGCCGTCTGTGCGTCTATTGCGGCGCTGTCGAATGCGACCTGCGCCTCACGCCACGCGGCCTCCAATCCGGCGGCGGGCTCGCCACCATGGGCCGGGCGGGGATGTTCTGCGCTGCCACAGACGGGGCAGGGGCTGCCGCCCTCAAGGCTCTCGGCGAGCAGCCTCGCCTGGCCGGCGATGAACTCCGCCTGCCGATCACGGACGGCGCTCTCAAGACCGCTACGGTGCAACCGTGCGTCGGCCACCGTGCTCTGCGCTTTCGTCAGAAGCCCTTCGGCGGTGTCCAGGGCCGTCCGAGCCCGCTCCACCTCGCGTGCTTGGCGCGCTTGCCGGTGAACGCGGTCGCGATCTGCGGTGAGGCGCAGCCGTTCATTCTGGTTGGCATGCGCCCGGTCGACATTCGCGCGGTGGGTGACGAGCGCTTGCGTTGCGCGTTCGGCATGTTGCCGGGCCGTCGCGGCCGCAGTCCGCGCGCTTGCGAGCAGGCCCTCGGCATTCTCGGCCTGCACCTTCAAATCGGTGGCATCAGTAAGGACCGTGGCATAGCGATCGAGATCGGAAAGCTGCTGTTTCAAGGCGTCGATCTCACCGACCTTGGCTTTCAGATCTTCCAGCGTCCGCTGCGCTGTCGCCTCTGCCGCCACGGTTTCGGTCACGCGCCCCATGGCGATCGTCTCCGCGTCCTTGGCCGCGGCCAAGGCTGTGACCGCGCGTGTGACGGTGTCATCACGATCGACCAGCTGGGCCGCGCATCCGGCGGCCGTGTGGCGTTCGCGAAGGGCGTCCATATAGGTCTGGCGCCCTTGAAGGGCCGTGAGCGCTGTCGCCGCAGCACCGGCTTCATCGAAACATTTCTGCAGGGCCTCACCATTGCCGAGCGTTGTGGCGGCAGCGGCACGGGTCGCGTCGGCCGTGGCGGCGGCCGCATCGAGTTCGGTGCACCGTCCCTCCGCTGCATCGATCGTGCTGGTCAGATCATCGGTGCTGGCGAACCCGGCGTTGGTCAGTTGCTGAACGTGCAGCGCCATGCCCTGCTGGTAGGTCGTGCGGGCTTCGGTGGCACGCTCCTTCAGGCGCTCGGTCATCCGCTCGTAGAGCGAGACGTCAAACAAGCCACGCAGAATCTCGAGGCGCGCCTTGCTGTCCGATGCGAGGAAGCGCTCGAACTGCCCCTGGGGCAGAAGGACAATCTGGCGAAACTGCTCGACGTCGTAGCCGAGCAATTCGCGAATGCGTTCGTTGACCACGCCAACCCGCTTCTCGGCCATGCCGTGGGAACAACCCCTCGAGCAGGTGCTCGAGTCCGTGCAGGGGCCGGTCGCCAAGATCATGGCGGTGATCATCATCATCGTCACCGGGCTGACTTTGGCCTTTGGCGAGACCGCCGGTGGCTTTCGCCGGCTCATCCAGATCATCTTCGGCCTGTCGATCGCCTTCGCCGCGTCGAGCTTCTTCCTTTCCTTCTTCAGCTTCGGCGGCGGAGCGCTCGTGGCATGAGCGGCCTTGGCGACAGCGCCGGCACCGACCGGCTCGAGGGATATGAGGCGCCGCTTCATATGTCGCTCCACGCGCCAATCCTGCTCGGCGGCGCGCCACGCAACGTCGCCATCCTCAACGGCACCATCGCGGCCGCGATCGGCCTCGGTCTTCAGCAATGGTTGGCGGGCCTCCTGATCTGGGCGGTCGGCCACAGCGTCGCGGTGGTCGCGACGCGGCGTGACCCGGCCTTCGCGGCGGTGCTCCTCCGCCACATCCGGCAGAAGGGATTTTTTCGATGCTGAACCTGCGCGAATATCGTGATCGCACCGATCGGCTTGCCGATCATCTTCCCTGGGCCGCGCTCGTCGCGCCGGGTGTGGTGCTCAACAAGGATGGTAGCTTCCAGCGCAGCTTCGCCTTCCGCGGGCCTGATCTCGAGAGCGCGACCGAGGGCGAACTCGTCGCCGCCTGCGCCCGCGCCAATAATGTGCTGCGCAGGTTCGGCTCGGGCTGGGCACTGTTCTTCGAAGCCGCGCGCACCGAAGCGATCGGCTATCCGACAAGCAGCTTTCCCGATCCGATCTCGCATCTCGTCGATCTCGAGCGCCGGGCCGATTTCGAGGCGGCGGGCCAGCATTTCGAGAGCCGCTACCACATGACCTTGCTCTGGCTGCCGCCGGCCGACGCCGCGGAGACGGTCGGCCGCACCCTGATCGACCGGCCCGATGCGGAGGAGACGCGAGACTGGCGCGCCGCGCTGCAGCGCTTCGTCGACGAGACCGATCGCGCGCTCGACCTCTTCTCCGGATTCATGCCCGAGGTGTGTGCGCTCTCCGATGCGGAGACGCTGACCTATCTCCACGACACGATCTCGCTGCGCCGGCAGCCAATCGCCGTGCCGGAGGTGCCGATGTATCTCGACGCCGTGCTGGCGGACACGCCGCTGTTGGGTGGACTCGAGCCGAAGCTCGGTGACGAGCATCTCCGGACGATCACGATTCTCGGCTTTCCGCCGTTGAGCCGGCCCGCCATCCTCGATGCGCTCAACCATCAGAACTTCGCTTATCGCTGGGTTTCGCGCTTCTTGCCCCTCGACAAGGTCGAAGCGAGCAAGGCGCTCACGAGTCTCAGGCGGCAATGGTTCAATAAGCGCAAGTCGATCACCGCGCTGCTGCGCGAGGTGCTTTATAATCAGCCCGCACAGCTGCTAGACTCCGACGCCGACAACAAGGTGATCGATGCCGATCAGGCGCTCCAGGCGCTGGGCGGCGACCTCGTCTCATTCGGTTATCTCACCGTCACCGTCACCGTCTCGGATCGCGATCGCAATGCCGTCGAGGAGAAGGTTCGATCGGTCGAGCGGATCGTCAACGGGCTTGGCTTCTCGACGATCAAGGAAGGGGTCAATGCGATCGAGGCATGGCTGTCGTCGATTCCTGGCAACCCATACGCCAATGTCCGGCAGCCGCTCGTCCACACGCTCAATATAGCCCATCTGATGCCGCTTGCTGGCGTCTGGGCGGGGCCTGCCGCCGATAGTCATCTCGATGGGCCGCCGCTTCTCACGGTGCAGACCGCCGGATTTACGCCGTTCCGTCTGTCGGCCCATGTCGGCGATGTCGGTCATATGATCGTCGTCGGTCCGACCGGCGCCGGCAAATCGGTGTTGCTGGCGCTCATGGCGCTCCAGTTCCGGCGCTACCCTGACGCTCAGATCTACATCTTCGACAAAGGCTATTCCTCGCGGGCCGCGGTCCTGGCGATGAATGGCGCGCACCATAGCCTGGGCGCCGATAGCGAGTCCGGCCTGGCGTTTCAGCCGCTCCGGCATATCGACAATGATCGCGAGCGGGCCTGGGCGTCCGAGTGGATCGCAGCGCTGCTCGCGCACGAAAAGCTCCTCGTCACACCCGACATCAAGGAGACCCTTTGGTCGGCGCTGACCAGCCTCGCCTCGGCTCCCGTGTTCGTGACGATCATCGAGTTCAAGCTCACCAGCCTGGCGGGCTTTATCCTCGTGCCCTTCGCGCTCTGGAACCGGACGAGCTTCCTGGCCGAGCGCGTGCTCGGCAATGTCGTCGCATCGGGCATCAAGGTCATGGTGCTCGCCGTCATCGTCGGCATCGGGTCGAACTTCTTTTCCGACTTCACATCGGCGTTGAATGGGCGTGAGCCCGATATCGGCCAGGCTATGAGCCTTGTGCTCGCCGCGTTGTCGCTGTTTGGTCTCGGCATTTTCGGCCCCAGCATCGCGTCGGGCCTCGTCGCGGGTGCTCCGCAACTGGGCGCGGGAGCGGCAGTCGGCACCGTCGCAGGCGCCGTCGGCATGGGTTATGCCGCCGGCAGCGCGGCGGGTGCGGTCGGGCGCGGCACGGCGGGTGGCGCAATCAGCGCGATCCGCGCGGGGACGACGGTCGGAACGGCCGCCGGACAGGCTTATCAGATGGGGCAATCCGTCGCCGGTTCGGCGAGCCCGTCAGCCGGCATGTCCGGCGTTGCCCGCGTAGCCGGTCACGCGCTGCGCGAGCGCGCCTCCCAAGCTCTGGGTCTCGATGAGGCCCGAGAGCGCGGGAACGACCTCGCATGGGCGGCCGTCCGGTCGGGACCGTCCGCTCGCCCTGCGGCCAACGATCGATCAGCGGGCGCCCCGCGATGGGCGCAAGACATGCGGACCGAGCAAACGGCCCGATACCACCGTCATGCCGCGCTGCAGACCGTCCGCGAGGGCGATCGTGGCGGGGCGTCGGCAGCACCCGACATCAAGGAGAAGGAGGACTAAGCGATGGGCTTCAAGCGGACCATCCAGCGCTATGGGCGAACGCCTATCCCTGAAACGCCCTATCAGCGCGCAGGGCAAATGTGGGACGAACGCATCGGCTCAGCGCGCGTGCAGGCGAGGAACTGGCGGCTGATGGCCTTCGGCAGTCTGATCCTATCGGCGGGGCTGGCATCGGGTATGGCCTGGCAGGCCTCGCAGAGCCGGGTCACGCCTTACGTCGTCGAGGTCGACAGGCTTGGCGAGGCCAGATCGGTCAGGCCGGCCGAGACAGGTTTTCAACCCACCGATCCGCAGATCGCATGGCACCTCGCCCGCTTCATCACCGATATCCGGTCGGTCTCGCTCGATCCGGTGCTCATGCGGCGCGATTGGCTGTCGGCCTATGATTTCGTGACCAAGCGCGGCGCCCAGACGCTTGATGCCTATGCGCGTGCCAATGATCCCTTTGCCCGGATCGGGGACAGGACGGTGTCGGTGCAGATCACCAGCGTGGTCAGGGCGTCCGATAAGTCGTTTCAGGTCAAGTGGACCGAACAGGCGTTCGATCGCGGAACGCCGGTGGCGGCATCGCGATGGACGGGAATCCTGACCACCGTATCGAAAGTGCCGGCAGCGGCGGAGACGCTGCGTAAGAATCCACTCGGGATCTACGTCGATGCCATCGACTGGAGCCGAGAATTCGACGGCGGTGAGATAGAGGGCAGGGCGCGGCCGGGGGTCGTCGCACCGGTTCCCGCCACCGCCGCGAGCACAAACGTCATTCCCGCGTCGACCACAACCGCCCTGCAGGAGGCACGGCCATGAGATCGCTTCTTCTATTGCCTGTGATGGTCATGGCAGCTTCGCCACTGAGCGCGGACATGGCACCACCGGTAAACGCCACAGTTTCATCGGCCAACCCCGGCCTGGTCGGCACCAGTCGTCCGATCGCGCAAAAGCCCCGCACAGCATGGCGGCCCAAGCGTGCGTGGCGTCCCAGCTCGCCTGCGCAAGCCGTTGTCGCGGCCACCCGCAATGCCACCCAGGAGCCGGCAAGGGACGCCTTCATCAACGCCGTCCAGATCTATCCCTATTCCGAAGGGACCTTGTATCGGCTGTTCGCGGCACCCGAGCATGTGACCGACATCGCCTTGCAGCCGGGCGAGACTCTCGGTGCCGTAGCGGCCGGCGATACCGTGCGATGGGTCATCGGCGACACGCCGAGCGGTTCGGGTGAGACCAAGCGCACGCATATCTTGGTGAAGCCAGTACGAGTTGGGCTGACCACGAATCTCGTGATCACGACCGACAGGCGGGTCTATCACCTCACCCTTGTCAGCACCGCGCGGTCGCCGATGATTGCCCTTTCGTGGAGCTATCCGGCCGATCAGATGCTCGTACTGAGCCGGAATGGCGCGGCGGGCGCTGTGGCGTCCGGCATCCCCGTCGACGGACTCAATTTCAATTATCGCATCGGTGGCGACAAGCCAGCATGGCGGCCGGTGCGGGTATTCGACGATGGACGGCAAACCTTTGTCGAGTTCCCGGCCGATTTGGCGGTTGGCGAAGCACCGCCGCTGTTCCTGACCGACAAGCAAGGTGATGCCCAGCTCGTCAATTACCGGCAGAAGGGCCGCTACTATGTCGTCGATCGCTTGTTCGAGACGGCCGAGCTTCGTCTCGGAACGAAGCGACAGGCGATCGTCCGCATTGCCCGCAGCGGCTCGCGCAAGGGGAGGGTCTGATGACCGACCTTTCCGAAACGCCCGCACCACCTCCCAAGGTCGACCCCGAGACGCTGGCGATACGCTCGCACCCCATGCGGTCGGTGCGATTCAAGCGGCGATTGATCATCGGGCTCGCTGCCGCTGGCTCGGCGGGGTTGATGGGCGTGACATGGGCTGCGCTATCGACAACGCGACCAATCCGGCTTGCGCCGGAAAGCGATTTATCACAGCCACTTGAAAAGCCTAGCTCCGATACGCTGGCAGCATTGCCGACGGCTTATGGATCGACACCGCAGCTAGGTCCGCCGCTTCCTGGAGATCTGGGGCGGCCGATATTGCGCCGTCAGCAACTGGACGCCCAGGCCGACTCTTCGACCGACGCTGGTAGCGGTGGAGGGACCTCCGGTGGTCGTTCTGTGGCGGACGAGCGGAAAGCTGCGCGCGCGTCTGGAGTGCTGTTTCAGCGAGGCATTACGTCCGCGGCCGACCGCTCGGCATATCAGGATTCCGGGTTTGGGTCCGACGCGATGCCTAATCCCGGCGATGCCTTTGCCGATCCAAACGGCCAAATCCGCAAGGCACAGTTCGTTGCGGCAAATGGTCAGGCTGAAGATGTCGATTCGCACCGGCTGAAACCGGCGGCGTCACCCTATCTGCTATCCGCGGGAAGCATCGTTTCCGCGAGCCTGATAACCGGTCTCCGCTCCGATTTGCCAGGCCTCGTGACGGCGCAGGTCACCGAGAACGTCTTCGACAGCCCGACCGGACAGATATTGCTCATACCGCAGGGCGCCCGGCTCGTCGGAAGCTACGACAGTGTCATCGCCTTTGGGCAAAGCCGTGCGCTTGTCGTCTGGCAGCGGATAGTCATGCCCGATGGCAGCTCACTCAGGATCGACAATGTGCCGGCGACCGACACCGCGGGCTATTCCGGCCTCGCCGACAAGGTCGATCGGCACAGCTGGAGCCTCTTGAAGGGCGTGGTGCTGTCGACGTTGCTGGGCGTTGGGTCCGAGCTCGCCTTCTCGTCCGACAGCGATCTCGTTCAGGCCATTCGACGATCAACCCAGGATAGCGGATCCCGGGCCGGGGATCAGATCGTCGGCAAGAACCTCAACATTCAGCCGACGATCACCGTCCGACCAGGCGCGGTCGTCCGGCTCGTCGTCCACAAGGATCTCATTTTGGTACCTTGGAAAGGGTAAGGGAGACGAAAAAATGCCCGATTTGAAACTGGCCAAACTGCCTGATCGTACGCCGGTGAAGCTCAGTCTGGTGCTGGCGCCGAACCTGGCCGCGGACCTTCACATCTATGCCGAACTCTATCGTGAACGCTACGGGATCGAGGAGTCGCTCACCGAGCTCGTGCCTGCCATGCTCGCCGCCTTTATGGAAAGCGACAAGCAATTCAAACGGCCGCGCTCAGCCTAGGAGAACCGTCATGCGCCAGAAGTCCCTTCAGATGGTTGGATCGGCCGAACGGCTGACGGTACGAGTGCCCGAAGCCGCGCGCATGCTGTCGATCGGCAGATCGACACTCTACCAGCTCATCGGATCCGGCGACATCGCGACCATCAAGGCCGGTCGCGCGACGCTGGTGCCGATTGACAGCATCCGGAAGTTTGTGACGCGATCGGGGCTATGATTCTACGCCTTGCATGAGCTTGCCGTTTTCGACCGCAAATAAACTTACCGACGACAGGTCCCGCCATTGCCCTGGGATGCGGGGGCTACTCTGTAGGCCTAAGCGCCGCCACGGTAGCCGCACGCTCTCGTCTGCGCATTGTGTGATTTACGGATATAGCGCCACTTTCAGCGGGTCCAGACTGCGCAACGGCAACTAGGCCAACCTAGGCGGCTTAGATCATGTAGCTGGAAGGAACTTGAAGATGATGAAGTCTGTATCGATTGTGGCGGTGAGTTTGCTCTTGGTTGGTTCAGCCGCAGGCGCTCAGGTCCGCACGAACTCCAGTCCGGCCGCAGCGGCGCACGTTTCGTCCGAGGCTTCCCGGCACGCCCAGCATGACAAGCTCGAGCATTGCAAAGCCATGGCGAAGACCATGGGGACCAAGCAGCACCACAGCCACGCCGAGATGAAGGGTACTGTCGCTCAGACCCCGATGAACCGTCAGCACGCGGAATGCGAGAAGATGATGAAAAAGCACAAGATGCAAACCGCCAACAATTAAATCTTGCAGAGCTCGGACGCCCGATGCGCGTAACATAGAGATGCGAGCATCGGGTGTCCGAAGCCTCTGTCGGCATGCATATATTCTGACGCAACTATCAGTTTATACGGAATGTGCTCTTGCTGGATCGATTGCCGTTGTGCCGACATCGCATCTTACCGCCGATGTGCGATATGTGACCGACTCATCCATTAGCCCGCGTGGTTATTTTGAGCGCCCTGCTGCGCGATGGCCTCTCCAAGCAGATTTCCTGGCAGGATGGGCCACGGCCATTTCGACCTTCTCACAGACTGGTCGGTCGCATCACCTGCCAATCAGAAAGGTCGCCCCGAAATCCATGCACGGAGGCTAGCACACGCCTACTTAGCGCAATCCGCGCACGGTTCGGCTCGGACAGAGACGTCTACGCACGTCAGCGGATTTTACACGGATATTTTCATTTTCCGCTGAGCCAAGCACTAAGTGCTTGAAATCGCTGGTGACCCCTACGGGACTCGAACCCGTGTTTTCGCCGTGAGAGGGCGACGTCCTAGACCGCTAGACGAAGGGGCCGTGCGAAGCGGAGCGGCGTCCTTATGGGCCGGGCCGGGGCAAGTCAAGGTGGCATCGGCCGTCCGGATCGGAGCTTACCGGGAAACTACGCAATGGTCTATTCGGGACGCGCGGCTAAGGTCGGTACATGCAGGCAGACATCGCTTGGCGGGACGAGGCGGATTATCTCATCGCCCTTCACGGTACGGGGGCAATCGGAGCTCTCGTCAGCCGGATATCCGACGCGGTTCGCATGTGTGACGATCAGGCCGTCCAAAACCTCGATCATGTCCTGCAGCTCGTCGAAGCACGGATCGAAGGGCCCTGGCGTTTGCCCTCGCCGCATATGCCCGCGATCGAAGCACTGCCCGTGGACGCGTCTTCCGACCGCTGACGCGGCCGCCGGCATTCCGAACCTCAGAGATAGCCTTTGTCACGCAGGCTGCAGTGGCCGCTGCGTCCGACCACGATATGGTCGTGCAGGATGATGTCGAACAAGCGTGCCGCTTCCGCGACGGCGCGCGTAGCGTCGAGATCGCTACGGCTCGGCGCGGGATCGCCGGATGGGTGATTGTGCGCCATGATCAGGCCGGTGGCGCCGAGATCAAGTGCGCGCCGTACCACTTCACGCGGAAAGATGTCGGCCCGGGTGACGGTGCCTCGTGCGACGACTTCGTCGGCCAGCAGCCGGTTCTTTGCGTCGAGATACAGCATCACCACTTGCTCGACCTGGTCATGCGCCAAGCTGACGAACAGATAATCGAGTGTGGCCTGAAGATCCGGCAGTACAGGCCCATCGAGCAGATCGGCACGGAGCGTTTCGCGCACTAGCGGACGGACTGCGGTCAGAAGGTCCGCGACGCCCGGTTCATCGATCAGCCGGATGGCCAGCGCCGCAGGATTGGCGCGAAGAACCCCGGGAAGGCTCCCGAATATCTGCAGCAGCTCAGCGGCCACCAGTGCAGCACGTCGACCGCAGAGCGGGCTCAGGAAGTCGCCGAGGACCGCGCTATCGCGATGCGCGTAT
>NZ_LARW01000016.1 GCF_000971055.1 Sphingomonas sp. SRS2 | reverse complement strand
ACCGGAAGTAGAGCCACACCACATGGCTGATGATCTCCCGAGGGTAGCGGAAACCGCGGTAAAGTTGAGAACCTGTCATCTCATCATTTTATCGAGGCGCGGCCGGCTGTGGCAACTTGACAATGCCCTCCTCAATGTGTCGTAGCGGAAGGAAGAAGGCGACCGACCGTTCTAAATTTCCGTTTGGAAATGCGCCTTGGCGCATCTGCATCGGCCTCCACCCCCCGACCACCCGGATATGGCACCCTGTTGCGCGGTCGGGTGAGGGTCGAGGATCGGTGGGAAAGCCCAAAATGCGCTCTTACGGTCATTTCCAAACAGGCGCTCAGGCCGGGAGGACGTCCTGATCTTTGCTTGCCGCCCAGACCCGATATCTCTTGCCGAGGCGATCATCGACGAGCTTCGTGTCCATATATTCCACAAGGCGGCTGATTTTACCGCCCCTGAAATTCAGGAGGTACAGATAGTCCTGATTGTAGGACTCGCCGTCCACCGTCTCACCGGTGCCCGAGGCATGACATACGAGACGGTCCTCCTCCGCCGTCATGGAGTGCAGTTCCAACCGTACGCCGTTGGGCAGAACCTGGCTCACAAACCCATAGATCTCAGCGATTTCCGGCCCCGTCCGTTCGCCGGAAAGCACGCACGAACCGGGGATTTTCAGGACGAAGTCATCGGTGATTTCCGCCGCGATGCCGGGGCCGTCGAGCGAACCCATGGCCTCGAACAATCGGGTGGCCGCCGCCTTGTGCGCACGAGCCGAATTCTCGCTGTCATTCCCGGTCATACAACGCTCCTTGAGTCGGCCCCGTTATCGATCCGTCGCTATGGCATTGTCAAGTTGCTGAGCCGACGAGACGAGTTTCGGAATCCGGAGCGAAATGGCCGCGGCTCGGATAACAAATGTCCCAGGTTATGCATTCTTCGCTACATCGGTGACCTCATTCCAGAGAGAA
>NZ_LARW01000159.1 GCF_000971055.1 Sphingomonas sp. SRS2 | reverse complement strand
GCGCTTCAAACCCGGGGCCGACATCGCCGACTGGGCCGCTCGCCTCGATGGCGAAAGCCTCGCGCCGGGCCATGTCCGCATCCCGGCGGGCCGCCGCGTCGTCGATCTGCCCGGCTATGACGAGGGCATCTGGTGGGTGCAGGACATCGCCGCGACGATTCCTGCGCGCCTGCTCGGCGACGGCTCGGGCAAGCGCGCACTCGACCTGTGCGCCGCCCCCGGCGGCAAGACGATGCAGCTCGCCAGCCAGCAATGGTCGGTCGGGGCGGTCGATATGTCCGAAGCGCGGATGGCGCGGCTGTCCGAAAATCTGGCGCGCACCGGCCTGGCCGCCGAAATCCATATCGCCGACGCCGCCGATTTCATTGATGGCCTGCTCTATGACGCGGTGCTGCTCGACGCGCCCTGCTCGGCGACGGGCATCTTCCGCCGCCATCCCGACGTCCTCCACCGCGCCGGACCGCGCGTGATCGCCGAGGCCGCCGAACAGCAGGCCCGGCTGATCGACCATGCCGCCGAACTCGTCGCGCCGGGTGGCGTGCTCGTCTATGCCGTCTGCTCGCTGGAAGCCGACGAGGGGGAGCAGATCGCCAAAAGCTTTGTCGCCGCGCATCCCGGCTGGAGGATCGATCCGGTAACGGCGGACGAGCTTCCGCAAGGCTTCAGCCCCGACAAGGTCGGCCGCGTCCGGGTGCGGCCCGGCACGCTCGCCGACAAGGGCGGCGCCGACGGCTTCTTCATCGCGCGGTTCCGACGCGTCTAATTCCTCCGCAGAACGGGGAGGGGACCGCGAAGCGGTGGAGGGGGCCTGCCTCCCCATGACGGTTGATCGCGCAAGCCTCACGCCCCCTCCACCATCCCGTGGATGGTCCCCCTCCCCGTCCCGGGGAGGAATGAG
>NZ_LARW01000158.1 GCF_000971055.1 Sphingomonas sp. SRS2 | reverse complement strand
ACTCACCCCCGATGGAAGGGATTATAAGAACAAAATAGGAACAAATGAATGAGTCGCGGACCATATTGGCCGCCCTTAGGTCGCGGATCGGCGCGATCGAGGGGCCGAAGCCGTCGGAGGCGACGCTGTTCTCACTGGGCAGCGGGCAGCTCGATGCGCAGCTTGGCGGTGGCCTCCCGCGCGGGCGGCTGCACGAACTGTTCGCCGCCGAAGCCGATGATCGCGCCGCGCTGGCCGGGGCGGGGCTGATGTTCGCGATGAGGCTGGGGTCGGGGCCGCTGCTCTGGCTGCGGCAGGATAGCGGGGTGCGGGCAGGCGGTATGCTCTACGGGCCGGGGCTGGCCGATCTCGGCTTCGATCCGGCGCGGCTGATCGAGATCGTCGCCCCCGATGAGGCGGGGCTGCTGCGCGCGGCGGGGGATGCGGTGCGTTGCTCCCAGGTCACGGCGCTGCTGATCGAACCGTGGAAGGCGGCGCGCGGCTTCGATCTGACGGTGAGCCGGCGTCTCGCGGTCGCGGCGGAAAAGTCGGGCGTTACCGTGCTGCTGCTGCGCGCCGAGGCCGAACCGATGCCCAGCGCCGCCTATAGCCGCTGGCGGGTCCGCGCCTTCGCATCGGCGGCGTTAGAGGCGGACGCGCCGGGGCATCCGGTGATCGATGTGGAATTGCTGCGGCATCGCGGGGGTCTTGCCGGGGTGCGCGCCTGTCTGGAGTGGAACCGTGACGAGCATGTCTTCCGGGAAGCGCCGCTACCTGGCGCTGTGCTTCCCCTTTCTGGGGCCCGACCGGATGGCGCGGGCGATCGGGATGGGGGAAGTCCGGGCAAGCTTTACGCCTGACGCGCCCTTCGCGCTGGTCGAGAAGGCGAAGGGCGCGATGCGGCTCGTCGCGGTCAATCGCGCGGCGCTGGCGCTCGGGCTCGCGCCGGGGCTCAGCCTCGCCGATGCGCGGGCGCGGTTGCCCGACATCGGGGTGGCCGATATCGATCCGCGCGCCGATGCCGCCTGGCTCGAACGCATCGCCGATGGCTGCGACCGCTATACCCCGATGGTCGCGCTCGATCCGCCCGACGGGCTGATCCTCGACATCAGCGGCTGCGCGCATCTGTTCGGCGGCGAGCAGGGGTTGCGCGACGATCTGCTCGCACGGCTGCGCAGGCTCGGCATGGAGACGAGAAGCGCGCTCGCCGATACGCCTGATGCCGCGCATGCGCTGGCGCGCTATGATGCACACGTCGCCCCGGCGGAGGCCGGGGCCGCCAGAGATTGTGTGGACAGGATGCGGCAAGAGCCTGTGGCGGCCCCGGCCTCCGCCGGGGCGACGATAGCTGGTCTACCCGTCGAAGCGCTCGAACTCGACGCGGAGGAATCGGTCGCGCTACGCCGCGCGGGGCTCAAGCGGATCGAGGATCTGAGCAGCCGCCCTTCGCAACTATTGTCGGCGCGTTTCGGAGAGGTGGCCGCCGACCGGCTCGCGCGGATCGCGGGCGGGCGCGACATCCGTATCACCGCGCGTCGGCCCGAGGCGGCGCTGCTGCTCGAACGGCGCTTCGCCGAACCCATCGGCCGGACCGAAGATGCGCTCGCCGCGATCGGGCAACTGGCCGAACAGGCGGCGCGGAGGATGGAGGAGGCGCATCGCGGCGGGCGGCGCTTCGAGGCGCAATTGTTCCGCACCGATGGTCTGGTCCGCAGCCTTCGGATCGAGACCGGCCTGCCCGTGCGCGACGTGCCTCTGATCATGCGGCTGTTCGACGAGCGGCTGGAGGCACTGGCCGATCCGGTCGATCCGGGTTTCGGCTTCGATCTGGTGCGGCTGTCGGTGCCGCGCTTCGATCCGCTGTCGCCACTCCAGCTCCCCCTCGAAGGCGGAGCGGTGGCGGAGGGCGAGCTGGCGCAGCTGCTCGACCGGCTTTCGACCCGGCTGGGCCGCAATCGGGTCCGGCGGCTGGCGGCGCGCGACAGCCATATTCCCGAACAGGCGGCCTTCGCCTTTCCGGCGGTCGAAGCAGGCCCGGTAGAGGACTGGCCCGAACCCGAACCCGGCGAGCCGCCGCTCCGCCCGACCCATTTGTTCGATCCGCCCCAGCCGATCGAGGTGGTGGCCGGCGTGCCCGACGGTCCGCCGCAGCGCTTCCGCTGGCGGCGCGAGCTGCATGAGGTGACATTGGCCGAAGGGCCCGAACGGATCGGGGCTCTATGGTGGAAGCGTGCCGACAATGGTGGGATGTCACGCGACTATTATCGCGTCGAAGATCGTCATGGCCGCCGCTTCTGGCTGTTCCGCCACGGCCTTTACGGGCGCGAGGCGAAGAGCCCTGCCTGGTATATCCACGGCCTGTTCGCATGAGCGCACCCCTTCCCATGGGCTATGCCGAAATGGTCGCCGCGACCAACTACAGCTTCCTGCGCGGCGCGTCGTCGGCGGAGGACATGGTCGGCGCGGCAGTCGCGGCTGGTTATGCCGGGCTGGGTATCGCCGACCGCAACAGCGTGGCGGGGGTGGTGCGGGCGTGGAAGGCTTTGCGCGATGCTCGGGAAAAGCTGCAGGAGGATGGGCTTCCCGATCTCGATTTCAAGCTAGCGACCGGCGCACGGCTCGTCTTCGCCGACGGAACACCTGACATCGTCGCCTATCCCGCGACCCGCCATGGCTGGGGGCTGCTGACCCGGCTGCTGACCATCGGCAACCGACGCGCGGTCAAGGGTGACTGCATCCTGCTGATCGACGATCTGCTCGGTCATCTCGACGATCTGCTGCTGGTGGTGATGCCGGGTGGCAAGGGGCTGACGCTGGGCGAGGAGGGAGCTCGTTTCCATCCCAACTGGCATGGTCCGCTCCGGAGAAATCAAAAAACGCATGAACAACCCCATGCACCCGGAAATGACCCCACTTTTCCTCCGTCAACCCATCTCCCGCCGTCACCCCAGCCCTTCGACTGCCTTGCAGGCGCTCAGGATGAACTTCGGCCGAAAGCCCGAAGGCCGGGGTCCATGTCTCTGGCAGCAGTCGATGGCGTTCGGGTGGATGAACTGACTTCGGTTTCCCCATCCTCAAAATCATTATGGGTCGAGACAGGCATGGATCCCGGCCTCCAGTGGGATGACGTGCTAGGAAAGATTCTCTCGATCCTCAAACGAGCCGCCCCCGGTCGCGTCTGGCTCGGCCTTACCATGCCCTATTCGGGTCGCGACCGCCGGCGGCGGGTAAAGCTGGCGCAGATCGCGAATGCGTTTTCGATCCCCCTGATCGCCACCAATGACGCGCTCTATGCGACCGCCGAACAACGTCCTCTCCACGATGTCGTCACCTGCATCCGTCTCGGTCTGAAGATCGGGGAGGCGGGCACGAAGCTGGCGGCTAATGCCGAACGCCATCTGAAGCCGGTGAAGGAGATGGCGCGCCTGTTCGCCAACTATCCGCAGGCGCTGGCCGAGACTTTTCGGCTGCTCGACCGTATCGGGTTCGACCTGGAACAGCTTCGCTATGTCTATCCCCATGAACCGGTGCCTGAAGGATGGACGCCCCAGGCATGGCTCGAGCATATCGTGGAAGAAGGCATAGCCGAGCGCTATGGCGCCAGCCCATCGAAGAAGGTTCGTGACACCGTTGAAATGGAACTCGAACTCGTCCGGCAGGAGAAATATGCCTATTATTTCCTGACCGTCTACGACGTGGTGAAGTTCGCCCGGAGCAAAGGGATTCTCTGTCAGGGCCGCGGCTCGGCGGCCAATTCGGTGATCTGTTATGTACTGGGCATCACCTCGGTCGATCCCATCGCCAACAAGCTCCTCTTCACCCGCTTCCTTTCCGAGGACCGCAAGGAGCCGCCCGATATCGACGTCGACTTCGAGCATGAGCGGCGAGAAGAGGTCATGCAGCATATCTTCGAGCGTTATGGCCGCCATCGGGCCGGCATCGCCGCCACTGTCATCCATTATCGCCCGCGCAGCGCGGTACGCGAGATCGCCAAGGTGCTGGGGCTCAGCGAGGATATCGCGACTAGGCTGACCTCGACCATTTGGGGCAGTTTCTCGTCGCAGATGGAGGAGAAGCGGTTCAACGAAACGGGCTTCGATATCGGCAATATCGAGATTGGCCGGCTCAACATGCTTGTCGGCCAATTGCTGACCTTTCCACGACATTTGTCGCAGCATGTCGGCGGTTTCGTTCTGACCGAAGATCGGCTCGATGAACTGGTGCCGATCCATAACGCCGCGATGGACGATCGTACCTTCATCGAATGGGACAAGGACGATATTGACGCGCTCAGACTGATGAAGGTCGATGTGCTCGCGCTCGGCATGCTGACCTGCATTCGAAAGGCTTTCGCGCTAATCGAGACCCACATTGGTACGCAATATTCGCTGACCAGCATCCCGCCTGACCAGCCCGACGTCTACGATATGCTCTGCAAGGGCGACAGCATCGGCGTCTTCCAGGTGGAGAGCCGCGCCCAGATCAACATGCTGCCGCGTCTCAAGCCGAGGAAGCTCTACGACCTTGTCATTCAGGTGGCGATCGTCCGGCCGGGGCCAATCCAGGGCGGCATGGTTCACCCCTATCTTCGGCGGCGGCAGGGGGTGGAGCAGGTCGTCTATCCATCGCCGGCACCGCCACATGCTTCTGATGAACTGGTTGACCTGCTGGGTAGTACTTTGGGTGTTCCGCTTTTCCAGGAACAAGCCATGAAGCTCGCCATCGTGGCGGCCGGCTTTTCACCGAAAGAAGCCAATCAGCTGCGCAAGGCGATGGCGACATTCCGCAACGCTGGCACTATGCCAAATTTACAGGAAAAACTGATCAAAGGCATGGTGACGCGAGGCTATCCGCCCCACTATGCCACTGCCTGCTACAAGCAGATCGAGGGCTTCGGCAGCTATGGCTTTCCCGAAAGCCATGCGCAATCCTTCGCGCTGCTCGTCTATGCCTCATCCTATATCAAGTGCCGTTATCCGGCGGTGTTCGCCTGCGCGCTGCTCAATTCGCAGCCGATGGGTTTCTACGCTCCGGCGCAGATCGTCCGCGATGCGCGCGAACATGGAGTGGAGGTGCGGGCGATCGACGTTAACCGCAGTGGCTGGGACAATAGCCTCGAAGGCCCGGCGGAGCGGCTCGCATTGCGTATCGGCCTGCGCCAGGTCGACGGCTTTCGCGAAGCCTGGGCCAATGCGATCGGCGCGGCGCGGGGGGCAGGGCCTTTCACCAGCATCGAGGAACTGGCCCGCCGCGCGTCACTGCCGCGCCGCGCGGTCCGCCTGCTTGCCGATGCCGACGCGTTCCGCTCGATCGGGCTGGACCGCCGCACCGCGCTCTGGGAGGCGCGGCGTACCCCTGATGGTGAGCTTCCCCTGTTTGCAGCGGCGAAGGCGCGCGAACTGGGCGAGGAACCCGACGCGATGTTGCCGGCCATGCCGATGTCCGAGCATGTCGCTGCCGATTATCAGCTCACACGCCTGTCGCTCAAAGGCCATCCGATGCAGTTCCTGCGCGAAACCTTCCGCCGCGAAGGCGTGCTGAGCTCGGCGGAAGTCGCCAATGCTCGCAATGGCCGCCGCGCCAAGGTGGCCGGCGTGGTCTTGGTCCGGCAGCGGCCGGGCGAGGGCAAGGCGATCTTCATCACGCTGGAGGACGAGACCGGCATCACCAACGTCCTGCTCTGGGCGCGCACCTTCGAGGCGCAGCGACGGCAGGTAATGGCGTCGCGGTTGATGATAGTGGAGGGTGAGATTCAGAAGAGCCCCGAGGGCGTGGTCCACCTGATGGGAGCGACTGTCCACGATCGCACCGCCGAGTTGGACCGGCTGTCAGAGGATCATCGGACCGAGATCGAACTGTCTCGCGCCGATGTTTTCGAGCATCCGCAGATGCCGCGTCACCATGTCCCGCGGGGCAGTCATCCGCGCAATGTCCGCGTCCTGCCGAAGTCGCGTGACTTTCATTAAGGGGAAAGAGGAGCCTTCGGCGGAGATGGGGGCGGGGTCAGGCGAGCTTCGAAGATATCGCCGGCGGACAATCCCGCGCGCAATTCGGCGGGGTTCTGTAGCCATTGCAGCGCCGGCTTGTCGGCCTGGAGCATTGCCCGCCAGAAGGCGACGCTGATCGCGATGACGGTGTTGCGGATATGGACCGGGGGTTCGCCGTTCAGCATCGTTGGGGATAGCTGGCCGGCGAGCATCTCATGCGTGGCGCCGTTGAGGACCAGCAGGAATTTGTCGCCCGGCGGCATCATCCGGAAGGGCTCCTGCCGCTGAAGCGCGGTCACAGGATAGACCGACGGCACTGCATCCTCGGTCCCGGTGATGGACAGGAAGGGAATGCGGATCCTGGCGAAGGCTTCGGCGGGCGAACCGATCAGCGGCGGCGAGGGACTGAAGCCGATCGCGGCGCGAACGCGCGGGTCGCTCATCGGCGGCTCCATCACGAACAGGAACTGCTGGCCCGCAATCGCCTGTACGGTCTGCGCGCCGAAGCTGTGCCCCGCCATGCCGATGCGGGCCATGTCGATCCGCTTGAGATCGCACGTGCCCTCGATCACGCGTCGCCCCAGTTCGCCGATCACGAACTGGATGTCGCCGGCGCGCGCCATCAACTGGTCGCCGCCCAGCGCCGATTTGAAGCCCGGCTTGCCAAAGATCGCGCTGTCGCTGCCGGGATGCTGGACGTTAACCACCGCGAAGCCCGCTTCGGCCCAGCCCTGCGCCCAGATCGCCCCGGCATCGAGCGAACCGCCCAGGCCATGGCTGAACAGGATCACCGGCAGCTTGGCCGCTCCCGCCGGTACGCGAATCCGTACCGGCACCGTGCGGCGCCGTACCGGATCGTGCCAGGCATTTTCGCACAGCGTGATGGGGGCTGCCGCAAGAACGGAGACCGGCGTGAGGAGGAGGCTGCACAAGAGCCAGGGGAAAAAGCGCATCGCCAACTGATAGGACAGGACGGCGCCGACCGAAAGCGTTCTGGATGCGTAACGCAATGCGACATATTTACAACGATGTCGGCAGAATTGAGCCTTACGCTATATGGACCGTTTGAGAGATGGTTCGATATTGCAGCGCAGAATGATGCGCCGTAATCAAAGCGTCATCGAAGCTCAGCATGGCTGCAACAGCCAGCGGGCAGGGGATGCCCTCTGCCTAGCTTTACTAAAAAAACCAAGGGACCTCATCGATGAAGAAACTGCTGCTTGGCTGCGCCGTCTCGGCGCTCGCTGCCTCCTCCGCTTATGCCCAGTCCACCGGCTCGATCGATTTCGAAAGCGAGATCGTCGTCACTGGCGCCAACGTCAACAACGGCGTCGCCGGTGTCGTCGCCCCTGACACCTCGAAGTCCAAGGTGGTTTTGACCCAGGAGTTTATCGCCCGGCAGACGCCCGGTCAGACCATCAACGACATCATCAACCAGCTTCCCGGCGTCAGCTTCCAAAACAACGATCCCTTCGGTTCGGCTGGCGGCACGCTCACCATTCGCGGTTTCGACGATCAGCGCATCTCGCAGACCTTCGATGGCGTTCCGCTCAACGACTCGGGTGGCTATGCGCTCTATTCGAACCAGCAGGTCGATCCCGAGCTGATTTCGCAGGTCAACGTCAACCTCGGCACCACCGACGTCGACAGCCCGACCGCTGCGGCGACCGGCTCGACCGTCAATTACACCACCCGCAAGCCGACCGAGGAGTTCGGCGTCAACCTGATGGGTTCCGCGGGACGCTTCGATTTTCGCCGTATCTTCGGCGTGGTCGACACCGGTGTGTTCACCCCTTGGGGCACGCGTGCCTATTTTGCAGCCAGCAGCGCGACCAACGACGCTATCTATGGCGGCTACGGCAAGCTCGACAAGACGCAGTATAATGGGAAGATCTATCAGCCGATCGGCGACAATGGTGACTTCATCTCGCTCGCCGGCCATTATAATCAGAACCGCAACAACTTCTTCGGCTCGGTTCCGCTGCGCGTCGACACGGCCGGTGGTCGCGTCGTCGGTCCGGACGCCGCCAACCGCCAGCCGCTGACTCGCGACGAGCGCTTCTACGTCCTCGCGCCATGCCGCGTCGTCCCGCCGACCCCGGGCGTTGGAAGCACGGCCAATAGCTGCGGCGGTCTCTTCGATTATCGCCTCAATCCATCGAACACCGGCAACGTCCGCATCGCGTCGAAGTTCACGCTCAGCGATAAACTGAGCCTGACGGTCGATCCGAGCTACCAGTGGGTGAAGGCCAACGGCGGCGGCACCGCAGTCGCGACCGAAGGCAATGCCCCGGCAGCCAGCGGAGCGACCGGCGCGGTTTACCTCGGCAGCACGCCCTATTTCGGCGGCGTCGACCTCAACCGTGATGGCGATATCCTCGACACCGTCCGTATCCAGACGCCGAGCCAGACGCAGACCCGCCGCTATGGCGTAATCTCGTCGCTGCGCTTCGACATGGACGACAACAATACCTTCCGCGTTGGTTACTCGCTCGACTATGCCCGCCATCGCCAGACCGGCGAAACCGGCCTTCTCGACGATGCCGGCAAGGAAACCGCTTTCCCGGTCAACAACCCGCTGACCGGCGTCGGTGGCACCGTGCTCCAGAAGCGCGATCGTCTGTCCTATGCGATCCTCAACCAGTTCTCGGCGGAATATCGCGGCGAATTCATGGATGACCTGTTGACGGTCACGGCGGGTGTCCGTGCGCCATTCTTCAAGCGCAAGCTCACAAACTACTGCTTCACCACGAACGCAGCCGGCGCGGTTACCTGCTTCGATAACAACTCGGCAGGCTCTACGTCCTATGGCACCCGCAACCCCTATGTGGTGTCGGCGGCAGGCGTGCCGAGCGGCGCGGCCGCTCCGCAGAAGCGCACCTTCAAATATGACAAGATCCTGCCGACCGCAGGCCTGATTTTCGACTTTACTCCGCAAATCAGTGGTTTCGCCAATTATTCGAAGGGCATCCAGGTTCCGGGCACGGACAATCTGTACCAGTCCTTCTACTTCCCGCTCGGCAATGAAGATGCCAACCCGACCCCGGAAACCACCGACAATTTCGACCTCGGCGTCCGGTACCGTTCGGGCAAGATCCAGGCGCAGACCGTGATCTGGTACACGTCATACAAGGACCGTCTGGCTTCGTCGTTCGATCGCGACCTGAACGTCACCATCTACCGCAACCTCGGCAAGGTCGAGAAATATGGCATCGACGGCAACATCTCCTACTCGCCGATCCCGGAAGTCTCGGTCTACGCCTTCGGTTCGTACCTGAAGTCGAAGATCAAGGACGATGTCGCACTGAGCGCCACGACTGTCGCGCTGACCGCCGGCAAGCGTGAATCGGGCGCGCCGATCTACACCGTGGGTGGCCGCATCCAGGGCAATCTCGGCCCGGTCGAACTCGGCATTCAGGCCAAGCGCACCGGTTCGCGCTACATCAACGATCAGAACCTGCCGGTATTCGCCGGTGCGGCGCAGGTCTATGGCGCCAAGGTTCGCGGCTACACGCTGGTCGACCTCGACGCGCGCGTCTCGCTGGAATGGGCCGGTCTCAACGACAAGACCTATTTCCAACTCAACGTTACCAACCTGTTCGACAAGCTCTATGTCGGCGGCTTCGACGGCACGCTGTCGAACACCGGCACGACCTTCGCGAACCTCGGTGCTCCGCGCACTGTGATCGGGACGATCTCTATCGGTTTCTGATCGATCCCGAAAATAGAAAAAAAGCCCCGTCGCCGTCAGGCGGCGGGGTTTTTTCTGTCCGGCGAAGGCGCTAGTCCTGCTCCGGCAATTCAGGAGAGCCGCCGATGAAGACCCGTGCCGCAGTCGCGTTTGAGGCGAAGAAGCCTTTGGAGATCGTGGAGCTGGACCTTGAGGGTCCGAAGGCGGGCGAGGTCCTGGTCGAGATCATGGCGACCGGCATCTGCCACAC
>NZ_LARW01000157.1 GCF_000971055.1 Sphingomonas sp. SRS2 | reverse complement strand
CTGGCGAGGGCGGGGCGGGCAATCGTCAGGCCCCGGTCGGGGCCTGCGCCGATCAGCGCGGCTATCTGGTGACGCGTCGTCGCGATTGCTTCGTCGGTGGCGGCAAGATCGGCGCGCGCCTGCGGGACCGAGGCATCCGCCTGCTTGAGCTCGGCACGAGTGTCGAGGCCGCTCCTGACCCGGTCTGAAACCAGCCGCTGCGTCGCAAGGCGCAGATCGACCGCCGCCGCCAGCACGTCACGTTCGGCATAAAGCCGAGCGAGATCGGCATAAGCCGTGGCGATGCCGGTGGTCAGCATCAACCCGGCCAAATCCTGTTCGATGCGGGCGGCTTCGGCTTCGGATATCGCCGCGGCGAGCTGGGCTCGGTTGCGTCCCCAAAGATCGATGTCGAAAGCAAGGTTGAGGCTGGCCTGTCCGACATCCTGCCAGCCGCTGGGCACGAACTGTGGCGGGATGCCGAGGTTCTTGCTTTGCTTTTCGAGCCCCGCCTGTGCCCTGGCGTCGACTGACGGCAGCAGCGCCGCGCCGGCGGCCTGAGCCATGCCCTGCGCCATGCGGAATCGCGCTGCGGCGATGGCTGCGTCGGGGGAGCCGCGTAGCCCTTCTTCGATCAGCGCCGTGAGCTGGGCATCACCATAGTCGCGCCACCATCCGCCGGCGGGCCACGCAGCGGCTGTGGCATCGCCCGCCAATGTCCGTTCGGCCGCTACGCTGGGCGCCGACCGCAAAGCCGGCCTTGCGCCGAGATCGGGGGCGGCGGCGCAGGCTGACAGGCAGGCGAGGAGCCCAAGCGATACGGCTAAGTGGGAGCGACTCGATATCATCTTTTAAAACCGTACTGCCCGGTATTGTTTTTGCCATGTGCGCCCCGCTTACCCTCTTGTCAATGTAAAAATGTACCATATAGTACGGTTATGAAATTGGAGCATGATAAGCCCGCCCTGGGCCGCCGCGAGGCGCGACGGATCGATCGCCGCGACGCGATCCTGGCGATCGCGGCCACGTCCTTTATGGAGCAAGGCTATTCGGCGACGAGCATGTCGGCGATCGCCTCGGCGGTCGGCGGGTCAAAGGCGACGATGTGGAATTATTTCCCGTCCAAGCAGGCGCTGTTCGAAGCAGTGCTCGAACGGGCGACGTCGGCTCACCATGCGGAAATGACGTCATTGCTCGATGCCAGCGGTGGTCTGGAAGAGACCTTGCGGCGCTTCTGTCTACGCTTCGTGCAGAAGATCACCTCGCCGCCGGCCATCGCCCTGCACCGGCTCGTCCATGCCGAGTCGGGACGTTTTCCAGAGGTTGGGCAGATTTTTTATGAGCGCGCTCCAAAGACGGCCCATGCCATGCTCGCAAGGTTCCTTGCTGCGGCGATGGATCGGGGGGAGCTGCGGTCGGCCGATCCGATCCGCGCGGCCAGAACGCTGGTCAGCCTGTGCATGTCGGGCGTGCATCAACAAGTGTTGCTGGGCCTGATCGAGACGCCACCACCCGAGCTCGTTACGATCGACGCCGAAGCCGCGATGAACTTTTTCCTGCGCGCCTATGCGCCTTGAACGAAAAAGGGCGACCCGAAGGCCGCCCTCTGTCTTGTCCCGATGGGATCCGGATCAGCGCGAATAGAATTCGACGACCAGGTTCGGCTCCATCTTCACGGCATATGGCACCTCGTCGAGCGTGGGCACGCGGACATAGGTGACCTTGGTGCCGCCATCGGGCGTGATATATTCGGGAACATCGCGCTCGGACAGGCCCTGGGCCTCAAGCACCAGCGCCATTTCCTGCGCCTTCGAACCCAGCGAGATCTCGTCGCCCGGCTTTACCAGACGCGATGCGATGTTGCACTTCACGCCGTTGACGCGGATGTGGCCATGGCTGACCAGCTGGCGCGCGGCGAAGATCGTCGGCGCGAACTTGGCGCGAAAGACGACGGCGTCGAGGCGGCGCTCGAGCAGGCCGATCAGGTTCTGCGACGTATCGCCCTTCATGCGCGAAGCGGCGGTGTAGTTCTTCTTGAACTGCTTCTCGGTGACGTCGCCGTAATAGCCCTTGAGCTTCTGCTTCGCCTTGAGCTGCAGGCCGTAGTCGGAGACCTTGCCCTTGCGGCGCTGACCGTGCTGGCCGGGGCCATATTCACGCTTGTTGACCGGGCTCTTCGGGCGACCCCAGATGTTCTCGCCGAGACGGCGGTCGAGTTTGTACTTGGCGCTATGGCGCTTCGACATGATGTCTTCCTTCAATCGCTACAACGTTGCCCGTGACCGCCGAAGCGGGACGGGGTCGATCCCGGTATTTCGCTCTGCTTGGTCACCACCAAATTTCTCTGGGGAACGGCAGGGCCACCACTTCACCGGGATGTGGGGCCGATTGCGAAGGCGGGCCTATGGCGGCGAAAGGGCGGATAGTCAAGCCTGCCCGACCGCGCTAAAGCCCCGGACATGACCGACAAAAATCCTGTTCCCGCCGCCGAATGCACCGAAATGCACCAGGTCCGCGCCGCGATCGATGGGCTCGACACGCTGATCGTCAGCCTGCTCGCCGAGCGGATGCGCTACATCGAGGCAGCCGCGCGTATCAAGCCGAATCGCGAGAATGTCCGTGACGAGGTCCGCAAGGCCGAAGTCATCGCGCATGCCGTAAAGGTCGCCAGCGACCGGGGCTTCCCGCCCAGGCTCGCCTATCGACTCTACGACATGCTGGTCGAAGGATCGATCGCGCAGGAACTCGAGCTGTTCGACGCCGGATCCTAAGCCTGATCCTTGGCGGGCTTGTCCGCCGGGGCGTCCTCATATCGTGCGGCGATCAGCACTTCGGGCTGATTCTCCGGGGCGATCCCATAGCTTGGCGGCCAAACGCCCTTTGGCGCATGAAAGGTGCCGAACAGCCGGTCGTAGACCGGCAGGATCGCAGCATAATTATGATTTACATGATCGTCGCGCGAATGATGCCAGTGATGGAAATGCGGCGTCGATACCACATGGCCGAGCCAGCCGAGATTCCAGCGGATGTTCGAATGGATGAAGAAGGCCCAGACCGCGCCAGCGAACAGCGCGTATAGCGGGATCGCGCTGCCCGATCCCGAGCCGACGGATCCGAAGCCCAGTACGACCATCAGGGTCAGCCCCGCCATGCGGGTGAAGATGATGTCGATCGGATTCGCCCGGCTGTTGATCAGCCAGTCCATCCGGACCGGATCGTGATGCGTGGCGTGAAACCGCCAGAGCCACGGTACCTCGTGCATCGCCCGATGCGCCCAATAGGAGCCGAAATCGCCGACGACGAAGGCGAAGATGATCTGCAGCCAGATGGGCAGCCCCATGATCCAGATATAATAGCCGTCGGGCACGAAATATCGCGCCGTCGATGCCGCCACCGCGAGCGGAAACGCCAGCACCACGGTCGGGATCAGCGTGGTCGTGTAATAATAGACGAGATCGATAAGGAGCTGAGGACGCCGGGTCGGCTGGCGATGTAGCGGAAAGATCCGCTCCAGCGGGATGAACAGCGCAGCTAGCAGGAAGAGCCAGATCGTCTGGCTCAGCGCCATCTTCACGATGTTTGGCAGGCCTTCGAACATTTCCATCGGCCCGACCCATAGGCCGATCCGCCGAAATTGTCACCGGCGGTTGCGGGGTTTCTCCAGCGCGCTCAGCACGCCGCGCACGGTTCGGGTTTCCTGTTCGTTCCAGCCCGGTTTCGTGAACAATGTCCGCAACATCCGCTTCGTGGTCGGCGTACGGTCGGGGGGAAAGAAATAGCCCGACTCTTCCAGCACCCGTTCGATATGGCCGATCAGGCCTTCCAGCTCGAACTGCGACGCGGGCGGATCGATATCGACCGTCGGCGGCGACGCGAGATTTTCGCCCTTCGACCATTCATAGGCGACCAGAATGACCGCCTGGGCGAGATTGAGGCTGCCGAACTCGGGATTGATCGGCACCGTGATGATCGTCCGTGCGAGCGCCACATCGTCGGTATCGAGCCCCGACCGCTCCGGCCCGAACAGGATTGCCGTGCGGCTGCCTGCCGAACGAATGTCGGCCGCGGCCTGCTCGGGGGTGACGACCGGCTTGGTGACGCCGCGCTTGCGGACCGTGGTGGCATAGACCTGCGCGCAGTCGGCGGTCGCTTCGGCGACGCTGTCATAGACCTGCGCCTTTTCCAGCACGATGTCCGCGCCCGATGCGGCGGGGCCGGCGTCGGGGTTGGGCCAGCCATCGCGGGGGCTGACGAGACGCAATTCGGTCAGCCCGAAATTGAGCATCGCGCGCGCGGCCTTGCCGATATTCTCGCCCAGTTGGGGGCGGACCAGGACGATGATGGGCATGGGTCCTTTTGCACCTCGCCCCTCCCGCTCATCCTGAGGAGAGGCTGAGCTTGTCGAAGCGCCCCCACGAAGGACCCCCGATTTCCCGGCCAACCGCGATGTCGCTGCCCAACTGCCGTCAATGAGGGCCTTCTTCTTCAACCTCGACCAGCCTTTTATCCGTCGTTCGGCTGCAAAGGCCTGATCCCGTTCGGCGAACTCTTCCGACCAGACCAGAGTGACCGGGCGGCGTTCGTGCGTATAGCCCGGGATAGCGCCCGACTGATGCTGCGCAATCCGGGCGTCGATGTCATCGGTGTGACCGACATAGAAACTGTCGTCGGCGCAACGGAGCATATAGGCCCAGAAACTCACGGGCGGTCCTTCGATACGGGTCTTCGACTTCGCTCAGCCCCTACTCAGGATGAGAGGGAGAGAAAAGAGGGTGTGGATCGGGGGCTGCCTCAGCCGTCCTTGCCGGCGTCGCTCACCGCGCCCGCGAACTCCTCGAAGTCCTTGGCTTCGCGGAAATCCTTATAGACACTGGCGAAGCGGATATAGGCGACGCTGTCGAGCGCCTTGAGGCCGTCCATCACCATGCTACCGACCGCGTTGGCCGGAATCTCGCTGTCGCCGCTGGTTTCGATCTGGCGCTGGATCGCGGTGGCGAGGCGTTCGATCCGGGCGGGATCGACCTGGCGCTTGCGGCAGGCGATCTGGATCGATCGTTCGAGCTTCGACCGGTCGAACGGTTCGCGCCGTCCTTCGCTCTTCACCACGGTCAATTCGCGCAGCTGAATGCGTTCGAAGGTGGTGAAGCGCGCGCCGCACCCTTCGCATTGCCGCCGCCGCCGGATCGCCGCCCCATCGTCGGTGGGGCGGCTGTCCTTCACCTGGCTGTCTTCATGGGCACAGAACGGACAGCGCATTATCGTGCCTTACAGGCGCGGCATCCGCATGAGCGGATCACCATCAAAGCTCAGGATAGATCGGGAAGCGGTCGCACAGCGCCTCGACCCGCTCTTTGACATGCGCTTCGGTCTGGCCGTTGCCCTCCGGGCCATTCTTGGCGAGACCGTCGAGCACATCGGCGATCATGTCGGCAATGTCGCGGAACTCGGCGGGGCCGAAGCCGCGCGTTGTGCCGGCGGGTGATCCGACGCGGATGCCGCTGGTCTTGACCGGCGGCAGCGGATCGTTCGGCACGCCATTCTTGTTGCAGGTGATGCCGGCGCGTTCCAGCGCTTCGTCGGCATCGCGGCCGGTGACGCCGATCGGGCGGAGGTCGACCAGCGCCAGATGCGTGTCGGTGCCGCCCGAGACGAGATCGGCGCCGCGTTCTTTGAGGCGCGCCGCGAGCACCTTGGCGTTCTCGACAACGGCGGCGGCATAAAGCTTGAAGTCGGGCTGCAGCGCTTCACCGAAGGCGACGGCCTTGGCGGCGATGACGTGCATCAGCGGGCCGCCCTGAAGGCCTGGGAAGACCGCCGAGTTGATCTTCTTCGCGATCGCTTCATCGTCGGTCATGATCATGCCGCCGCGCGGGCCGCGCAGCGTCTTGTGGGTCGTGGTCGTCACGACATGGGCGTGGCCGAACGGGGTGGGGTGCACGCCGCCGGCGACGAGCCCCGCGAAGTGCGCCATGTCGACCATGAAGATCGCGCCGACTTCATCCGCGATCGCGCGGAAACGAGCGAAGTCGATGTGGCGCGGATAGGCCGAGCCGCCGGTTATGATCAGCGTCGGCTTATGCTCGCGGGCGAGCGCCTCGACCTGATCGAAATCGATGCGGTGATCGTCGGGACGGACGCCGTACTGGATGGCATTATACCATTTGCCCGACATCGCCGCCCGCGCGCCGTGGGTCAGGTGGCCGCCGGCATCGAGGCTGAGACCCATGATCGTGTCGCCGGGCTTGGTCAGCGCCAGCATCACCGCGCCGTTCGCCTGCGCGCCCGAATGCGGCTGGACGTTGACGAAGCCGCAACCGAACAGCTGCTTGGCGCGGTCGATCGCCAGCTGCTCGACGACGTCCGACGGGTGGCAACCCTGATAATAGCGCTTGCCGGGATAGCCCTCGGCATATTTGTTGGTGAACACCGAACCCTGCGCCTCGAGCACCGCCTTGGAGACGATATTCTCCGATGCGATCAGCTCGATCTGCTTCTTCTCACGGGTGACTTCCGCCTGGAGGCCGCCGAACACCGCCGGATCAGCCTGCGCCAGGCCGCGCGTGAAAAAGCCGTCGGGCTGAACGTCGGACAGATTGGCGGCCGGATTGCTGCTCATGCGGGTTCCTTGTGGAAGCGGGGGTGGGTGAGTTTGTCGACGCGCCGCGCATGGCGGTCGCCGCCAAAGGCCGTCGAAAGGAAAGCGGTGATGCAGGCCCTGGCCTGCTCGATGCCGATCAGCCGCGCGCCGAGCGCGATGACGTTGGCGTCGTTATGCTCGCGCGACAGCCGGGCGGAGAGGACTTCGTTGACCAGCGCGCAGCGGGCGGCGGGGTGCCGGTTGACCGCGATCGAGATGCCGATCCCCGAACCGCACAACGCGATCCCCTTGCCGGCCTCGCCCGCAGCGATCGCCTCGGCGATACGGTAGCCATAATCGGGGTAGTCGACCGATGCGCTACTATCGGAGCCGAGGTCGAGGACCTCATGGCCTTCCTCGCGCAGCCAGGCAACAAGCATGGCCTTGAGGTCGAAAGCGGCATGATCGGATGCGATGGCGATAGTCTCGGCCATATCCTGTCCAGTGCTGACGAGTCGGGTGTTGGCCGGTCTCTAGGGCCCAAGCCCGATTATCGCAATGTGCTACTGCGATATGTGTATGGAGGACCAGGCCGCGCATCTTTGCGGTTGACCCGGCGGGCGATGACCTCTTGAACCGGTGAAGGTATTTTGACCCGTATGGGAGTTGATCGATGAAGATGCGCACATCCGCCGGCCTGGCCATGATCCTGTTGCTGGCTGCCTGCGCCCGCGGCGAAGACGCGCATCCGATCGACAATGTGACGGTCGCGGACAATGCCGCGATCGACGACACGATCGACGAGGCCGATGCGGTGGCCAATGGCAGCGAGGCCGCACTGCCGACCGATGCCTGGGTCGGCAAGTGGATCGGCGTCGAGGGACTGGTGCTCGACATCCAGCCGGCGGGTGAGCGTGGACGCTATGTGCTGAGCGTGACCCTGCTCGACGGAACCAAGAGCTATGACGGCACTGCCGATGGCGACGCGATCCGCTTCACCCGCGATGGCCGGCCCGAAAGCATCCGCGTCGCCACCGGCGACCAGACCGGGCTCAAATGGCTCGCGGGCAAGCAGAATTGCCTGATGATCCAGCAGGGCGAGGGTTTCTGCCGCGACAACGCCGCGACTCCGCTCGCCGGCCAGTCTTGAAATAAAGCCGTTTCGCGATTAGTGGCGCGGGCATGACCAAGCCCGTTCCGCTGATGTCCGCCGAGGAATTTGCCGATCGCGCGCGCGGGATCGTCGAGACGATGCGCGGCCATGTCGCGCATCGTGCGATCGATCTGCTGACCAACGACGTTCTGCGCGGCCTGGGCTATGGCGAGGGCATCGAGATCTTCGAGAATGCGGTCGGCCATTGGCACGAGGCCGACTTCATCTATCCGCACAGCGGCCCCTGTCCAGACTGCGAGCGCGAGGCCGAGGCGCGCGCCGCCGCCTGAGCACAGGCGGTACCACTCATTCGTCGTCATTTCAGCGAAAGTTGGAATCTCCCTTTTCTTGACCATCGCATAGCGGGAGCGAAGGCGATGAGATCCCGGCTTCCGCCGGGATGACGAGGGATGCTGGGGCTTTCGATTTGAAAGCAAGCGGCGGGAAGCATGGCCGGCAGGTCGATGCCACATGATCGCATGATGATTTTATGCGAAGGATGCCGGCCATGACCCTGACGATAGACGATCCCCGCTGGCAGGCGGTGCTGACGCGCGACGCGAAAGCGGAGGGACGTTTCGTTTATTCGGTCGCGACGACCGGTGTCTATTGCCGCCCCGCCTGCGCCTCGCGGACCCCTAATCCGCGAAACGTTGCCTTTCATGCCGATCCCGGCGCGGCGGAGGCGGTGGGTTTTCGCCCGTGTAAGCGTTGCCGTCCGAACGAGGCGCCGCTGGCCGATCGTCAGGCCGCACTGATAGCGGCGGCATGTCGCCGGATCGAGGCGGCCGAGGAACCGCTTTCACTCGGCGAACTATCCGATGGCGCGGGCCTCAGTCCCCACCATTTCCATCGGCTGTTCCGTGCCATCACCGGCCTGACCCCGAAAGGCTATGGCGACGCCGAACGCGCCCGCAAGGTCCGTGAGGCGCTGGGCAGCGGCGCGCAAGTGACCGAGGCGCTCTACGATGCGGGCTTCGGGTCGAGCGGCCGCTTCTATGCCGCGGCCGACGAGGCGCTGGGCATGCGGCCCGCCGCCTATCGCAGGGGCGGCGCGGAGATGGAGATACGCTATGGCATCGGCCAGTCCTCGCTAGGCCGGGTGCTGGCGGCGTCCAGCGATCGGGGCATCTGCTCTATCATGCTGGGCGACGACGATTCGGCGCTGGTTGGGCTGCTCGAAAGCCGCTTCCCCAATGCGCGGCTGATCGCGGCTGACCCCGCTTTCCAGGATAGCGTGGCGCAGGTGGTCGCGATGGTCGAGGAGCCGGCGCGGGGTCTCGCGCTGCCCCTCGATATTCGCGGGACGGCCTTCCAGCGGCGGGTCTGGCAGGCGTTGCAGGCCATTCCGCCGGGCGAGACGCGCAGCTATGCCGAGCTTGCCCGTGCGGTCGGCGAGCCCAAAGCCGCCCGCGCCGTCGCCGCCGCCTGCGCCGCCAACAAGATCGCCGTCGCGGTGCCCTGTCACCGGGTGGTGCGCGGCGATGGCGCGCTGTCGGGGTACCGCTGGGGCGTCGAACGCAAGCGCAACCTGCTGTCGCGTGAAGCGGGCGGATGACCAGCACGAGCGTGACAATGTAGTGTTATTGTCTGGATGGTCTTGCGGGCCCGGGGCCGATATTCCTGCCTGATGAACGCCGCTCCCACGCATCTGCCTCTGCGGCATGTCCTGCTCGCCCTGGCGGTGGTCGTGGTGTGGGGCACGAACTTCGTGGTGATCCGGCTCGCGCTCGACGAACTGCCGCCCTTGCTGTTCGCCACGCTGCGTTTCTGTTTCGCGCTGCTGCCTGCGGCCTTCTTCATACGGCGGCCGCAAGTCTCCTGGATGTCGCTCGCGGCCTATGGCGTGCTGATCGGCTTCGGCCAGTTCGGGCTGCTCTATATCGCGATGAACGGCTTCATCTCGCCGGGGCTCGCCTCGCTGGTCGTGCAGAGCCAGGTCTTCTTCACCATCGGCCTCGCGATGGTCTTCAGCGGCGAACGGGTGCGCCCTTTCCAGATCATCGCGCTGGTGATGGCAACAGTCGGCATCGGCATCATCATCGAACATGGCGACAGCAGCGCGACCCCGCTGGGCCTGGGCCTTGTCCTGATCGCGGCGGCGAGCTGGGGCGCGGGCAATCATATCGCCAAGGCGAGCGGAGCCACCAACATGCTCGGCTTCGTCGTCTGGGCCAGCCTGTTCTCGATTCCGCCGCTGTTGATCGGCTCGCTGGTCATGGAAGGCTGGCCGGCGATCACCGGCGCCATCGCGCAGGCCGGCCCCGAAGCCTGGGCGGCGGTGCTCTGGCAATCGGTGGGCAATACGATGTTCGGCTATGCCGCCTGGGGCTGGCTGCTGGCGCGGCATCCCGCGGCGGCGATAACCCCGATGGCGATGCTGGTGCCGGTGTTCGGCATGAGCGCGTCCGCGCTACTGCTGGGCGAGGCGCTGCCGGTGTGGAAGCTCGCGGCGGCGGCGCTGGTGATCGGCGGGCTCGCGCTCAATGTGTTGTGGCCGCTTGCGGCGCGGCTTCCCGGCTATCCCTGGCGGCGCGGGGCGGCGAGCTGAGGCGACACTTGCGACGGTTTCGCACGCTAATATTTCAAAGCAGCATCATGCTATTTCCCGGCCGACAATCGCGGGCAAAGTTCAGCTTCTAGGCAACGGTCATCCGTTGCTTAGGAGACTATATATGCCCAGCCTCAACATGGTCGCCGCCAGGACCGTCCTGCTCTCGCTCTGCGTTGCCGATGCCTTCGTTTTTCTGACGCTGCTGGTGCCGAAGAATTAAGCGCATCGGCGATGCTGCTTGACTCACCCCCGATGGAAGGG
>NZ_LARW01000156.1 GCF_000971055.1 Sphingomonas sp. SRS2 | reverse complement strand
CAATTGCTCCATGGAAGCCGATATCTACGAGGTCGGTGGTCAGCAACGGTCCTGGTAGAATCAATCAAGCGTTCAGTGTTCGTTCTTCAACCTGGCCAAAATCGCAGCTTCGGGCCGACTGGGCCTACCTGTACCGGGCAGTCGACAAGCGGGGCGACACGATCGATTTCTACCTGTCGCCGACCCGCAGCGCCAAGGCAGCGAAGCGGTTCCTGGGCAAGGCCCTGCGAGGCCTGAAGCACTGGGAAAA
>NZ_LARW01000155.1 GCF_000971055.1 Sphingomonas sp. SRS2 | reverse complement strand
TGATTCCATAATATGAAAGTTTCAAGAATTTCTTGTAAGGGCAGGGGAGGTGGCCGCAAGCGCCGATCCTCGTCCCGGAGGTCTTGATACCGTCCACAATATTGAATAATATCTGCACAGGAGACTTCGACGATTAACAAACCCGTTACGCTTAATGTTCGGCTCAGCGGCGCGCTGAGCGATTTCGTTGCGGCCAATGTCGGCGCGGATGGCAGCTACGAAAATGTCAGCGGATATGTGTGCGATCTCATTCGCCGGGACAAGGAGCGCCTTGAAGCGGAACGGTTCGAACGTCTCAAGGCCGAGTTGACCCAGGCATTCGATGGGCCCGAAGCCAGCTTCACCGCGTTGGACGCGGATGCTGTGATCGCCCGCAACCGCCGCAACTGATCATGGCAGCTTATCGCGTTTCCGCGATCGCTGGGCAACGGCTCGACGAGATATTTGCCTATACCAGCGACAAATGGGGCGACGCCCAGGCTGAAAGCTATGTTCGCGGCCTGTTCGATTGCTTCGATCGGATCGCTCGGCGTGAAACCACATGGCGAGCGATCCCGACAGAGTTCGGTGTCGATGGCTTTTATGCGCGGCATGAACATCATTATGTCGACTGGCGGACCCTGTCAGACGGAACCGTGGGCATCGTCTCGGTGCTGCATGAGCGCATGCATCAGATGGATCGTTTCCGCGATGATATGGCGCCCTGAACGTGCTGCCCCGCAAGCACGTCAATCTGTCGTCGCCGCACCATTTCTGAACTGCCGTGACGAACCTCTGAGAGCTAATTCCTATGTCCGAGAATCCCATTTATCGGACATAGCTATCCCGATTTCTTGGGGCACTGCCTATCACCAAGCAATCCGTCGATGCGGCATGGACTGTTGGTTGAGCCTCCCAGTGATCGACCGCCACTTGCGATATGGTAAATCTCTGCGCGGGATCACGCAAATGGCTCAATCTCTTCGCTCAATATCTCCGATCGACCAGATCGCGACCACGTCTTCTGAGAGCGGGTTCTCGACCCGCAGTTCCTCTGGCGAGAGCGCAACCAGGCATATCGGCTTTTGCTCGACACCTGCTGGCTGAACACAGCGAACTGGCTGACCATCAGGCAATTTGCCGACGCGCCCGGTCAGCCACAGCACGAAGCCGCGTGCCGCATTCAGTTGATCTGGCTCCACCTGCTTCACGGCGTCGAAGGCGCGTGGGAACCGTTCCTTACCAGCGAGATCGGAAGGTCCGATCAGACCGATCGCAAGGGTCTGTCCGGGCAACGTTATGGGCTTCGCATCGGTCGCGACGGCTTGGCCGACATTTTGCGAGCAGACTTCCGATGAGGACCACGGCCACCGGACCCAGAGGCCTTCGATCTTGCGAGATGAGGCGACCGCATCGGCAAGGTTCCATTCCGATGCCTGCCATTCAGTCAACTGTACGTTGATACGCAGCGCCTTGACTGCAGCATCGTAGCGCCAACTTAAGAGGGGCTCCGCGCCCTTCGGCGCTGGACCGGTGCAGCCGAAAGGGATCGCCAGTTCGAAACGGCGTCCCGCAAGCTTGGCGACATCTTGCGGCAAGGGACGCTCGGATGCCAAGGCATCGGCCGCACGATCGCCGAGAGTGAGAATATCAGCGCGCCCCAATATGCGGGGCTGTTCAGGCGGACGCGGCGTAACGATCACGGCCGGTTGCTGCGGAGCCAGGGCAGGCGAACTAGGGCCAGGCGAACTCGATCGCCCGATAAAGTAGCCGGCCGTACCGATTGCCATAGTGGCGGCAAGCGTGCCGGCAATCACAAGGCGGCTGGTCCTGGGGCTTGGCTCATGCATCCAGCCATTGATAGGCAAAATGATGAGTTCTCTCCAGACCATAATCGACGCGGCTGGGTGAGCCCAATCATTGACACGTGCAAGCCATCGTTCGAGGCAGTTTGTGATGACGGTAGATCAAGTTCTCACCTTGTTGGTGTTAGCCGGGGTTGTCGTGATGATGATCTGGGATCGTCTGCGCGCCGATGTCGTGGCGCTGACTGGGGCTGCCATTCTCCTGATGACCGGGGTTGTCCGACCGTCAGAAGTCCAAGGGGCATTCGCCAGCCCGGCGATCATCGCTCTGGCCTCGCTATTTGTCATTGCATACGCGCTCGAGCTCTCCGGTCTTCTCGACCGGGCCATCAGCCTGGGGGTCTCCTTGTGCCAACGGATGGGGCCGAAGGGACTTTGGCTGCTGCTTTCGATGATCGGCGGGGTCTCCTGCTTTCTCAACAGCACACCTATCGTCGTGCTCGGCGCACCCGTCATCCGCGACGTTGCCAACGCCCTTCGGCAGTCGCCGAAACGGTATTTGATGCCGCTTTCTTACATCACCGTGCTTACTGGTTGCTGCACCCTGATCGTTACCTCGACCAATCTTCTTGTCGACGACATGGCGCGTATCGCTGGTCAGCCGCGATTTGGCATTTTCGAGATTACGCCTGTGGGGCTGCCGATGGCCATAGTCGGTGGACTCTACCTGTTTCTCATCAGCGGCCGCCTGCTTCAACATAAAGATCGCGAAGAAGACGTGTCACCGGTGGATATATCGCATATCGCCAGCGCCCAGGTCGGCGAAACGCCCGCTTAAGCTGCGCAAGGCCCTGACCGCACTGGGGGTGTTCGTCGGCGCAGTCTCCCTGGCGGCGCTCAACGCTGCGCCCATTGCCGCGACGGCCCTCGCAGGCGCGGTGCTGCTTATCCTATTGCGTGTGATCACCGCGGACGAAGCTTATAGTGGCCTAAAGCCCCAGATCCTTGTTCTCATCGCGGGCATGGTGGTGATCGGTATCGCCATGGAGGAAAGCGGGCTCGCCGACGCCGCATCTGAGATGTTGATCGCCAGCGTCTACGGGCTGAGCCCGCTAATTGCGCTGATCGTGCTTTATCTCGTGACAATGGTCCTGACCGAGCTCCTGTCCAATGCCACCGTGGCTGTGTTGATCACACCGGTTGCGGTGGCACTCGCGGAAAGCCTCGCCGTCAGCCCGCGTCCGTTTCTGGTCGCCGTGATGATGGCGGCGAGTGCCGCCTTCGCCACCCCATTCGGCTACCAGACAAACGTCATCGTCTATCAGATGGGAGGTTATCGTTACATGGACTTCGTCCGCGTTGGCCTACCGCTCAACCTGATCACGTGCGTCGCGGCGATTCTCGCGATACAGCGTTTCTTTCCGTTCTGAGCCACAGTTGGAAACGATCCGGCTCTAGCGGTGCCTAGGCGGTTTTCGAAGGCGCCTGCAGCTCTTGGCAGTCCGTCTACGGTCTCAATTGGTGGCCGGCAGCACGCCGCCCAAGCCGAAGCCAATGTAACCGTCAAAGCAAGAGAACTGCGCCCCTTTTGATGCGCTGGTCGGCGGCCCCCCCACTGGCTCGTCAAACTAGTGCGCGAGTATCGCGGTGCGTGTGCCAGTCGGATTGGCACCCAAGGGCCGGCCGGTGCCCACTTTGCCGAAGAAAACAAAGATAGTTCGAGGCCTTGCCCCATCGGCCGGATTGCAACCATAAAGGCTGGAATGCTCATGAGGTTGCTTTGGGCCCACAAAGGACGTTTTCCATCGAATGGCTGATGCGCGACTCGCTCTCCTCATTCTCGCGCTCCCGTTTCTCGGTAGTCTGGTCGCTGCATTCCTGCCAGCGCGCGCAAGAAACTGGGCCTCGATCCTCGCCGGCGTGGTCACGCTGGGCGCCTTGGCGCTTCTGTTCGGCTTCTATCACGCCGTCTCCGACGGCATAACGGTTCGATACATCGAGCCCTGGCTCCCATCATTGGGGCTCGATTTCACATTCAGAATTACCGGATTTTCTTGGCTCTTTGCTCTTCTGATCCTTGGGATCGGTGCCCTCGTGGTACTCTATGCCCGTTATTACATGTCACCAAAGGATCCGGTGCCGCGCTTTTTCTCGTTCTTGCTGGCATTCATGGGGTCCATGCTCGGCATTGTACTGTCGGGCAATCTCCTCCAGATCGTGTTTTTTTGGGAGCTGACAAGCCTCTTTTCGTTTTTGCTGATCGGCTATTGGCATCATAATCAGAGTGCGCGCGATGGCGCGCGAATGGCGCTGATCACGACTGCCGCCGGCGGAGTGTGCCTGCTTATCGGCTTCCTGCTGCTTGGTCGGATCGTTGGCAGTTACGATCTCGACAAGGTACTGTTGGCCGGCGATCTGATCCGTACCCACGATCTCTACCTGCCCACACTGATCCTGGTTTTGATCGGCGCCTTCACCAAGAGCGCACAGTTTCCCTTCCATTTCTGGCTGCCGCACGCGATGTCGGCTCCCACCCCTGTGTCGGCCTATCTCCACTCGGCGACGATGGTGAAAGCCGGCATCTATGTGCTGATCCTACTCTGGCCAGTCCTTGCCGGAACCGGGACCTGGTATCTGATCGTCACGACCGCGGGACTGACGACTTTGCTCGTCGGCGCTTGGGCTGCGATCTTCCAGCACGATCTGAAAGGCCTCCTGGCTTATTCGACGATCAGCCATCTCGGGCTCATTACCCTGCTGCTGGGGCTTGGCAGTCAGCTCGCAGCCGTTGCTGCGATCTTCCACACCGTGAACCATGCAACTTTCAAAGCGTCGCTCTTCATGGCTGCAGGGATTATTGATCACGAGACGGGAACCCGCGACCTTCGGAAGCTGAGCGGGCTCGTCCATTACATGCCTGTAACCGCAACGCTGGCGATGGTAGCGGCCGCGGCCATGGCCGGGGTGCCTCTGCTCAATGGTTTTCTCTCGAAGGAGATGTTCCTGGCCGAGGCGCTCGAGGCGCACAGCGGCACATTCCTCGACTGGGCGTTGCCAATGCTCGCAACACTGGCAAGCATGTTCAGTGTCTTCTATTCCCTACGCTTCATCCATCAGGCCTTCTTCGGCCCTCCGCCTACCGAGCTTCCCCGCACGCCGCATGAGGCGCCCCACTGGATGCGTTTGCCGGTCGAGATTCTTGTGCTCTTGTGCATTCTCGTCGGAACGATCCCGGCCCTGACGATAGGTCCCTTCCTCGACATGGCGGTGCAATCTGTGCTGGGCAGCAGGACGCCCGCCTATAGCCTGGCCGTCTGGCACGGCTTCACTTTGCCTCTGCTCATGAGCACGATAGCGCTCGTCGGAGGAGTAACCTTCTACCGGCTCTTTGGTGGTCGCCTCAACACCATGACCAGTCCCCCCATCATTGGCCGGCTGAAGGGCAGACGAACGTTCGAGGTTGTGCTCGCAGCCCTCATCGATGGAGCGCGTGCTGCCTATCGACTGGTGAGTACAAGCCGACAACAGGTCCAGTTGCGCCTTCTGGTCGTCACCGCGATCGCAGCAGGCGGCCTGCCCCTTCTTTCGCTTGGTTATAGCTTCGGCACGCTCGGCCCCACCCTACTCGATCCGGTCTTCGCCGTGCTCTGGCTGCTGGGCAGCGCGGCGGCGATCGGCGCGGCCATTCAAGCCAAATTCCACCGCCTCGCCGCGCTCGCCATGGTAGGGGTCGCCGGTCTTTCGACCTGCATCAGCTTTATCTGGTTGTCAGCTCCTGATCTTGGCCTCACCCAACTGCTTGTGGAGATCGTGACGCTGGTCTTGCTGTTGCTGGGATTGCGGTGGCTGCCTCAGCGGTTCCCAGAGTTCTGGCGTGACGATCAGGTCCCTTTCAAGGTGCGCGTCCGCCGCAGCGGCGACCTAGTACTGGCCGTGATGGGCGGCGTCGGCGTGGCGGCAATCGCTTACGCGATCATGACTCGCCCTGCACCGAGCGGTATTTCGGACTTCTTCATGCAGCGGGCTTATCCGAGCGGTGGCGGGACCAATGTTGTCAATGTGATTTTGGTCGATTTTCGAAGCTTCGATACGCTGGGCGAGATAACGGTGCTGGCCATCGTAGCGTTGACGGTGTTCACGCTCTTGCGGCGGTTCCGCCCTGCCGCCGAGAGCATCGAATTACCCGACCAGCAGAAGGTGCAGAATGCCTTCGATGACGCCCATGACGACAATGCGTTTGGGGATACCGCCGAACACTATTTGCTTGTGCCGCGAGTCATTATGGAATGGCTATTTCCGTTCATATTGACCTGCGCGCTCTACCTCCTGGCCCGTGGCCACAATCTTCCTGGTGGCGGCTTCGCGGGCGGGGTTACGGCATCGATTGCAATCATCCTGCTCTACATGGCCAACGGAACTCGATCGGTTGAGGCAAGGCTTCATGTGCAACCGGTTCGCTGGATCGCTGCCGGACTTTTGTGCGCAGCTGCGACCGGCGCGGCCGCTTGGTTATTCGGCTACCCTTACCTGACGACGCACTCCAGCTATCTCGATCTGCCAATCATCGGCGAGATCCCCATCGCCAGTGCTCTGCTGTTCGACATCGGGGTCTTCGCTGTGGTGGTGGGTACGACCGTTCTGATCCTTATCGCGCTCGCGCACCAATCCATCCGCACGCCAGCGGCACGCCGATCGGCGACAAGCTCTCCGGTTGACAGCGACAGCCAGGAGAGGTCCGCCTGATGGAGGTCGTGCTCGCACTTGCCATTGGCTTCCTGACGGCCTCCGGGCTCTGGCTCCTCTTCCGGCCCCGCACCTTCCAGGTCGTGCTGGGCCTCTCGCTCCTCTCCTACGCGGTTAACCTGTTTATCGTCGCAGCCGGTCGGTTGCGTATGGACGCACCGCCGATCGTCGGCAAGGAGGTCGCCGACCCCGCGCTCTACGCGGACCCTGTCCCCCAGGCTCTCGTTCTGACGGCGATTGTCATCTCCTTTGCGACGACGGCGCTTCTCCTGGTTGTCCTGCTCGCCTCACGAGGCCTGACCGGAACAGACCATGTAGACGGCGAGGAGGACGATCAATGACAGGCTGGATGCAGCATTTCATCATCGCCCCGATCGTCTTGCCAATGGCGGTCAGCGCCGTCATGCTTGCATTCAACGAGCGGCGGCGGGCGTTGAAGCGGGTGCTCAGTCTGACCACCATGGCCGGGCTGGTCGTCATTGCAGCCTTGCTTCTGTGGCAGGCCGACGGTCGCCTCGCTATCGGTGACACCGGTCCTGCAGGAGCCTATCTTCTCGGCAACTGGCCTGCTCCCTTCGGAATAGTGCTGGTCGCGGATCGGCTTGCAGCCCTGATGTTGCTCGTCACGAGCGTACTCGGGTTCACTGCGTTATTCTATGCCTTGGCGCGCTGGGACCGCTCGGGGCCGAGGTTTCACGTGCTGTTCTTGCTACTGGTGGCCGGAGTGAACGGTGCCTTCCTCACCGGCGATATCTTCAACCTCTTCGTTTTCTTCGAGGTTCTGCTGGCGGCCTCCTATGGTCTCATCCTGCATGGCTCGGGCGCGGAACGGACGAAGGCGAGCCTTCATTACATCACTATCAACATCGCAACATCGCTACTCTTCCTGATCGGGGTGGCAATAATCTACGCTGTGACTGGTACACTCAACATGGCTGATCTCGCGTCGCGGATCCCGATGGTGCCGGCCAGTGATCTGATGCTGCTGGAAGCCGGTGCCGCGATCCTTGGCGTCGCGTTTCTCGTCAAGTCGGGTATTTGGCCCCTCAGTTTCTGGCTGCCGCGCACCTATGCCGCGGCGGCACCGCCAGTCGCGGCCATCTTCGCAATCATGACCAAGGTCGGCATCTATATCGTCCTGCGCCTGACTTCGCTGATGTTTGACGACACATCGGGCGACGCAGCGGGGTTCGCCGACCAATGGTTGATCTGGGCAGGTTTCGCGACAATGCTATTCGGCACGCTGGGTATCCTTGCGACCCGCTCACTTACACACGTCGCAGGTCATTACGTGCTGGTCTCTTCGGGGACGCTGCTGGCGGCTATCGGCCTGGGTGGCCAGGCTTTGACCGCAGCACTGCTGTTCTACCTCGTGAGTTCGACCCTCGCGGTGGGCGCGCTTTACTTGATCATCGAGCCCGTTGAACGCAACGCGGACGAGGAAGACATCATCGCGGGTATCGCCGAACCGGTGTTCGACGACGAATATACCGGCGCGGTGGTGGGGGAAGAAACCGAAATCGGCGTGGTCATTCCTGGCACTATCGCGATCCTGGGCGGCGGATTCATCTTCTGCACGCTCCTCCTTGCCGGACTGCCGCCCCTGTCGGGCTTCATCGCGAAATTCGCGATCATCGATGCCCTGTTCGATGACGTCATCATCGAACCTGCCGCATGGATCCTCATCGCTCTCATCATCCTTTCCGGCCTGGCCACGCTAATAGCCATGACCCGGGCCGGCATCGATCTGCTGTGGACACCCGGAGAGGATTCTCCGGCTCGACTGAGTGTGATCGAAGTCGCGCCCATCGGTGTCCTGCTCGCCGCTTGCCTGGCGTTGATGGTGGGAGCCGGGCCCCTGTATCGCTACATGGAGGCCACCGCTGCAGCACTCGCCGACCGCTCAAGCTATATCGATATCGTCCGCTCCGCCCCGCGCGCCGGCGAGGACCCATCGTGAAGCGCCTGTTACCATTTCCCCTGCTTGCAACCGCGATCTTCGGCATGTGGGTGCTGCTGACCGGATTCTCGCTTGGTCATATTCTGCTCGGAGCGGTGATCGCGATCCTGCTCTCGCGCGTCATGCTGCCCCTCGCGCCCGCACGGCCGCGTATCCGGTTTGGCAAGGCCCTGATGAAGCTCACCGCCATCGTTTTTGCGGACATTGTGAGGTCGAATATCGCCGTAGCCCGTATCGTCCTTTTTCGACCGTCCGAACGGAAGTCCGGCTTCATCCGTCTGCCGATCGAGCTAGATAACCCTTATGCGCTGGCCACACTTGCGATCATCATCACCGCGACACCGGGCACCTTGTGGCTGCAGCACGAAGCCCACAACAAGATCGTGTTGATCCACGTCCTCGATCTGGTGGACGAAGCGCAATGGATCGAGCTCATCAAGAACCGCTACGAGACGCTTCTGACGGAGATATTCGGTTGAACACGTTGATCCTGGCTCTGGCCATTACCGCGGCGCAGATCATCCTCGGCCTCGCCATGGGCTGCGCAGCTTTTCGAGTGATGCGCGGGCCGCGAGCGCAGGACAGGGTTCTGGGACTCGATGCGCTCTACCTCGCAGGGATGCTCCTGCTTCTCACCTATGGCATACAGACCGGCCGAACGCTGTTTTTCGAAGGGGCCCTTGTCATTGCACTTCTGGGTTTCGCAGGAACGGTGGCTTTCGCCAAGTTTCTCATGCGCGGAGAAGTAATCGAATGATCCAAGCGCCCGAACTTCCGCTCTGGGCCGCGCTCATAGTCGGGATATTCGTGCTTTTAGGTGCGCTGATTACCTTGGTGGGCACCTTGGGCTTGATCAGGCTGAGCAGCTTTTACGAGCGAGTTCACGCCCCCACTTTAGGTCCTACGCTGGGCACGCTTTGCATTCTGGTCGCCTCGATCACCTGCTTTTCAGTGCTGCAATCCCGGCCTGTGGTGCATGAAATCCTGATCGGCATATTCGTGACGTTGACGACGCCGGTTACCCTCATGCTCTTAGCGCGAGCCGCATTGTATCGGGACCGCAGGGCAGGCGAGACCGATGTTCCGAAAGAATAGCGTCCCGCTCCTCCGTGTGCTCACGAGCGGTTTGGCCGATACGACGATAGAAGGGGCATCATCTCACGAAACGAGCGGCGCCGTTGCATCGACCGATTCTGTAATGCGCACGCTCTTGAGTATCGGGCTTCCTTACCCCGCGCTACCCGCCCGGTTCTGGATCCAATATATATTGGATTGATCTGGGCTTAGGTTGCACTTGCCTTTCGGGCCGATTCGCTCCACGTTTTGGCACAAAAAAAGGCCCACCTTACGGCGGGCCTTCGATATCCTTAAGCAATGAGGGGGGGCGTAAGCCCGCGTTCTCAATGCCAGCCTTCTCTATATAGGGTTGTTGACGGGATCGTCAATAGCCTCCGACAGGACGCCTACATTGCCCTTTTCCCAGGACGAGATACACGAACTGCCAATCGTCATCTCTGCACCCCGCTTTGCAACCTATCTGCAAGCAATGGGCAACGATCGGGAGCAGGCGCTCGCACTCTACGAATGGAATCTCGACCTTTCCGCGGCCCTGATCGTACCGCTTCAGGTATGCGAGGTCGCGGTCCGGAATGGCGTTGCGGAAGCGATCGAGCGCGTCCACGGCGCAAATTGGCCCTGGAATAACGGCTTCATCCGAAGCCTGCCTCGCCCCAAAGGCCGGTTCCGCTACAACCCCGCAATCGACCTGCAAACCTGCGCAGCCAGCCTGCCTACGACGGGCAAAGTCATCGCCGAACTCAAATTCGCGTTCTGGGAAACCCTCTTCACCGCAGGGCAGGACAGTCGCATATGGAACGCGCATTTCCGCGCTTGCTTTCCAGGTGCGCCGCCGGCTCAAACCATCGCGCAGTGCCGTGCGACAGCACATGCGGATCTGCGTATCATCCGGCTGCTGCGCAACCGGATCGCGCATCATGAGCCAGTGTTCACGCGGAACATCGACGACGATTATCAGCGGATACATGACATGATCGCCTGGCGAAGCCAGATCGCCGCCGCCTGGATGGATGGAAAGCAATCGGTCCTTGCTCTCCTGGCAACCAAGCCATGAGCGGCAAATTCTCTACCTTCGTCATCAAGGCACTGGTCGACACGATCACCGGCGGCGCGGGCAACGACAATAGCCCGGCAATCGGCATTTATCGCTCGGGCCCGAAGATCGAACAATTCTTCCTCGATTGCGGCCTCGACATGCGTATTGGGTCGAGTTCGCGCGTGCCGGCGACGACGGATTTCCTGCGCCAGACCTCCAATCACCATGACGGCCAAGGCGACATCTACGGCTCTGTTGCAAAGATTGGCGGCAGTCAGAGGTAGGCTGTCGCTCTGCGCCGATCAGGCGGCTGCTGCGAAATGGTGGTTGAGCATGCCCATGGCCTCCGTCAGCGCCGAGGGCCCAATGCCAAAA
>NZ_LARW01000154.1 GCF_000971055.1 Sphingomonas sp. SRS2 | reverse complement strand
GTCGGCAGATCACGCCATGGACTGCCCGTCCGGACAATCCATAGCACTGCCTCCAAAAATAGACGGTTGTTCCTCCCGCTTCGTCCCGGGTCGGTCGGCTTACCCAGACAATGCGGTTCCATCTTTGCCCACTGGGCGTCGGTCAGTACGAAGCGTTCCATCCAAAGTGTGAATCACATCTCCCCAAAAATGTGAATCCTAAATCCCCACAACCCCTAGTGCATCGCCTCGATCGCCTGCTGGAGCTGGCCGAGGCTGCACAGCTTTGAGAGAACGACGCCCTCGACATTGCGCGGCACCACATGGGCGAGACCGCTGAAATAGATCACCGGCAGGCCGGGTTGCTGGCGGCGGGCATATTCGGCGAGTTGCAGGCCGTCTGGGCCACCGGGCATATGGATGTCGGTGACTAGCATGTCGATCGGCGGGCCAGCCGCGGCGATGATCTCGGCAGCGCGGCCCCCGCCGCCGGCCTCCACGACGTCATGGCCCAGTTCGCGCAGCAAGTCGGCGGTCACCGCCAGGACCAACCCGTCATCATCTACGCATAAAATCCGCAACTGGTTCTCCTATATGTACACTAATGCGCACATCCGACAGGGGTTCCATCCAAGCATATTTACCGAGATGCGTGTAAATAGGTTGCAGAGCCGTATCACAAATGTCTTTGTGGGTCCGTAACGACCTAACGCGGCCGGCGTTCCTCGGCGCGGCGCAGAATCTCGAAAGCCGCCTGCACCGCCTGGAAACGCACCGCCGCCGCGGCGTCCTTGGGGTTCACATCGGGGTGATTGGCCTTGGCGAGACGCCGCCACGCCGTCTTCACCGCCTCGAAGTCGGCGTCCACCTCGAGCTCTAGCGCCTCGAAGGCGCGCATCTCGTCGCGCGACCAGCGCCCGTCGCCGGGACCGGCCCAGCCATAATGCGCCTGCTCGGCATAGCCCGATGCCGACTGCTTCTCTTCGGCCTCGCGCGCGGCGGCCTCCTCGGCGGTCAGGCCGGTGAAATAATCCCAGTTGCGATTATATTCCTCGGCATGGCGGGGGCAGAAATACCAGCGCTCGCGGCTGTTCGGCGCTTTCGGGGCGGGGCAATCGCCCGGCTGATCGCAGCCGTGGCGGTCGCACATCCGCACCTGCGTCGCGCCCCGCTCGCTGCCATAGCCGCGCCAGCGGGGAAAACCCCAGTCATTCGAACGAGAAGATGAACGCGCCATAGCCGACCCTTTTAGCGCGGCGAGACTGAACGGGGAATGCGCATTTCGGCTTTTTGTTCTTGGGAAAGACGGGAAGGGGAAAGCGGGCATCCCGACCCCGGATTTATTTCCGAAGCGTAACGCTGCGTTTACCGCACCTGGCCTATAGCGATTCGGGTGAACGGCGGCTTTTTCGCCGATCGCGCTTTGTACCGGTTGTATTCGGGGTGTGTTGCGTATGGCGTATGAACCACAGCAGGCGGCTGCGCGTCCCAGCGCGGCCGAGACGATCGGTGCGCTGATCGGAGAGGATGGCGGCAAGAGCCATCCCTATATCGCCTGTCACATCTTTTCCCGTGGCCGCGAGGCCGGGCGCGACCTGGCCGATGCCGTCCACTTCATCGCGAATCTGCATGGCCGCCAGCCGGGCGTGATCGATCTGGCGCGCGCCAGGCCGTCGGGCGCCGGCATCCGGGCCTGGCTCGACGCCGCATCGGAGGGCTTTGCCGAGGAACGCGCCTATCTGATGCGGATCGTGGTCGCGGCGGGTCCGCTGCCCAGCACGCCGGGCCAGGCGGCATCCGAAGCCGCCGTCGCCGGACAGCGCCACGCGCTCGAAATGCTCGCGGGATCGGACCGCGACGGCTGCGCTCTTGGCGCGGCGATGGCGCTGGTGCTCGACTGGCGCGCGGTCCGCGCGGTGATCGACGCCGCCGCGCAGCGCTTCGGCGTCGCGCTCACCCCGCCCGCCTTGCCCTCCCCGCGCCAGACGATGGCGCTGATCGACGAGGCCGGCTCGCCCGGCGTCGAGCGCGCGATGATGTTCGGCGCGCAGCAGCTCCTCGTCCAGCATCGCGGGCTGTGGGGCCTGCTGGAAGCGCGGGCGGAAGCGCGGGTAGGGACGTGATTTGTATGAGCCCGCGCTTGCGCGGGCGCCCTCAGACGCCGGGCGCCCCCGGCTCGCTTGCGAGCCGATCTCCTGCGGCGGACTGCCCCCGGCAGTCCGCTGATCGCCTACGATCCTCCGCCCGGCTTGGCTTCGCGCCAATAAGGCGCGGCGGCCGTTCGGCCTTGCGGGATGCCGCGCATCCCGTTGCCCGAATCTTCCTGTGCGGAGCATGGGCATCTTTTCTTGCCCCGCGCGCCGCGTCATCCTAACCCGAATCCCGATTTTCAGCGGGAGACAGGCGTTGCGTTTCGACGGGACCAGCAATTACATCGCCACGGCGGACCTCAAGGTAGCGGTCAACGCCGCGGTCACCCTGCGCCGGCCGCTGCTGGTGAAGGGCGAGCCGGGAACCGGCAAGACCGTGCTGGCGCATGAGATCGCCGCCGCCGCCAACGCCCCGCTGATCCAGTGGCACATCAAGTCGACCACCAAGGCGCATCAGGGCCTGTACGAATATGACGCGGTCGCCCGGCTGCGCGACGGCCAGCTCGGCGACGAGCGCGTCCACGACATCAAAAACTACATCAAGCGCGGCAAGCTGTGGGACGCCTTCACCGCGCCCGAGCTGCCGGTGCTGCTGATCGACGAGATCGACAAGGCCGATATCGAATTCCCGAACGATCTCCTCCAGGAGCTCGATCGCATGTCGTTCGACGTCTACGAAACCGGCGAGACGATCGCGGCGAAGGAGCGGCCGATCGTCGTGATCACCAGCAACAACGAAAAGGAGCTGCCCGACGCCTTCCTGCGCCGCTGCTTCTTCCACTATATCAAATTCCCCGACCGCGAGACGATGCAGGCGATCGTCGACGTCCACTTCCCCGGTATCCAGAAGACGCTGGTCGCCCAGGCGATGGACATCTTCTACGAGATCCGCGACGTCCCCGGCCTCAAGAAGAAGCCGTCGACCAGCGAGTTGCTCGACTGGCTCAAGCTGCTGCTCCACGAGGACATGCCGCTCGACGTCCTCCAGTCGCGCGATCCCAAGAAGGCGATCCCACCGCTCCACGGCGCGCTGCTCAAGAACGAGCAGGACATCATGCTGTTCGAGCGGCTGGCGTTTCTGAATCGGCGGGGCAACTGAGGCTTTCCGCCATATCGCTGGTGGATGAGGCGCGCAGGCCGGACGCGCGTAGGTATAAGCCCGGATCGCCTCGCGCAGGCGCGTTTATCTTTTGTCCACTAAAATCAAATAGCTGAGGCGGCATGAAGCAGTCGCTACACCTCGACCATTACGATGTCGCCGATACGCCGGACGGTACGAAGAGCGGGCCGAGCGGCGCGATATCGGTGCTCGATGGACTATGGACGCTCCGCTTCGGGCTGTTTGGCTGCCGCGACGACGAAACCCATGGTGGCGTCCTCCATATCGAGGGCGACCGGATGGCCGGTGGCGACGGACAGCTGATCTTCCACGGCAACTTCACCCTGATCGGCACCACGCTCGCCGCCTCGCTCCAGGCCGTCCGCCATGGCAGCGGCCGCGATTATGCAGGCGTGTTCGGCACCCTCGCACCGCTGTTCCGATTGGACGTGGCGGCCGACGCGATCACCCCCAGACTGTTCGAAGGCCGCATCCTGCGCCGCAACGGCCCCGAAATCCGCGTCGTGATGCGCCGCTTCGAACCGATGAGCGACCGCAGCCTGATGGTGTGACCGGGCGCGCGGATGCGCCCTCCAGATGCGAATGGTTCTTAACTGCGCCGGGTGCAAGGGGTTGTTGTCGCGTTTTGTTGTTTTATTTTTTCTCGCGCCCTGCGCCGGCGAGCGAAGCGCGATGACTGGTTCGGTATTTCGTCATGAGAAAGAGCGTCCGTGGCACGAGGACGCGCACCCCTTCCAGCGGTTGAAATCCTACATGTAAAGCCCAGACCGGCGACCCGCCGCAGGCGCCCCCGACGCTTCGGCCCTTATGGCTAACCCACCAGCTCCACCGTCAGCGTGCCTTCGGGCAACGGAGCGATCAACTCCTGCGCCGGGACCGAGCCGTCGAGCCATGCCGCCCAGCGGGTGCGCGGCATCAGGACGATCTGGCGGCTGTGATAGGGGGCGATGTCGGGGCCGGGTTCGCAGGTCAGCAGGGTGAAGGCCTCGCCGCGGGGGTCGGGGATCGCGGCCTCGTCACGCTTCCACAGGCCGGCGATCATGAAGATGTCCTCGCCCGCCCAGCGGAACAGCCATTTGTCCTTGCGCTTCTTCGCGGGATCGGCGGGCGCGGTGAACTCGTAGAAGCCGTCGACCGGGACCAGGCAGCGGCCCTGCTTCGCCGAATTGCGGAAGTCGCGCCCCTCGCTGCGGTAATTATAGACCGGCTTGCCGGAGGGGCCGGGCCAGCTCCAGCGGCGGGTCACCAGCTCGGCCTCGGAAGGCGCATTCGCGGCGGCGCGGACGATCACCGTCGGATCGGTGATCCGCACGCTTTCGAGCGGCGCCATATTGGGCGCGCCCTCGGGGGTGTTGAGGGTGATGAACTGCTGCTCATAGGCGATGCGGAGCAGGTCGAGATCGACGCGGCGGCGGGATACTTCGTTGCACATGGGTGCGCGGTGGCTTTACCAGCTTCGCCCGGTCGCCTCGATGGCCTTCAGCAACGCGCGCTTGCTCGCCGTGCGGCGGGTTCCGCTGTTACGGGGAATGACGAGATCATCGCCCAGCGCGGCGCGGCGGGCCGTCAGCTTTGCGGCGAAATCGGCGAAGTCGATACGCCAGCCGGTCCATTCGCCGGGCTTGTCATCCTTCGACATCACGCGCTCCGAAATCGCCGGCGGTTTCAAACCGCACACGCCGATCCAGATAGTCGATATCGGCATCGGGGTGAAGCCGCAGCGCTCAGTTGCCGTCCGCATCGACCATGAACCACATCGTCTTGCCGCGCGATTCGGGTTCCCATCCGGCGAGCAGCGCGGCGCGTATGCCGCGCGCGACGATAGCGTCGTTGATCTGGAGCCGGCCGCGCTGCAAGCCTTTCAGCAGGCGCTTGGGCGGGGGAAACTCGATCAGCGCGCCGCGCTGCATGTCCTTCTGCAGCAGGGCGACGGTCATGCCCTGCCAGCCTTCGGACTCGCTCCATGCCGGCTCGCGGCGAAGCTCCCATTCATAGTCGAGGCCATCGACGCTGACGGTGCCGGAGAGTCTGTGGGGATGGAGCATGGCGGAGCGCTTAGCACAGGTGATGTCGCCCGCCCATCTGATCTCATACGGGCTGACCTGCCTTCGCCACGATGCTCTCTGACGAAGGCTCGCGACCGGCGCGATCGACTAGCTAGGTATCGTGTCCCCAAAAACTGTGTCCCGGAAACCCCTGAGGCAGCTGATGCGTGGGAAGGGCGGGCGGGTGCACGTCGCGGTTGTGAGCCCAAGCCTAAGTAATATCTCAGGGCATCACGGCGCGAAAATCGATGGGATAGTAAGACACTATCTCCGGGGGGAGTTGCCATGTCTCTGCGCCTTATCCATCTGCGTAAGTTACTTAAAATACTTTATGCAGAACCGAATAAACGAATATCGTCGATACGTAATGATATTCGAGAAGATATTGCCCGCGAGGATGGCAACGGTGGGGCGGCGGCGATTTCTACGTACCGTTTTGGCGCGACGCGAAAGATCATGTCTTCGGCATCTCTGACCTTCACGAAACCACGCGCCTTCGTATCGAAGCGAACTCAGGTCGCCGGAATCTTTATCCTCAGCTGCGAGATGGTTTTCTGCTTTGGTGGAACGAACGCCGCCGTTGGACCAATGAGCCGTTCAGAAGAGCAGAAGCGCTTAAAGCACGGTTTGCGTTCCCGGGCCTGGACGCGGTCGTCAAAGTAGACAACATCCTAGCCGTTAGAGATGCCCGAGACGAGGACCACTTCGTCTACCCTTACTTTTCACTGGAACCGGTCATTCAAGATGAGGCGGCGAGGATCGGCCTTTGGCTTCTTGGCCGCGCACTCCCGACTATCAGCGCAGAAGAAATTCGAATTTTGGATGTTATTCGTGGCCAAACCTTTGCGATAACTCGCCTTCCCCTTCTAGGAAACGAAGAGGGTTTATTTCGCACACGTTACAGGGCAGCAATTCGCCAGTGGGATGATTTAAGACATGAGTATCAATAATAAAATAAGCAATATCTGGCTTATTATATCGCATTGACGCTAAACTAAGGTTCCCTGACTCCCCGGAGCTTCGCGGTGAGTTGCCCATTTCATATAGAATAAAAGAAATGGGTCGGTAATAACTAGAACATCCTCACTTGAAACCCACTCAAGCGGCGGCTCACCCTCTATTTGTTCTCTAGCTATCTTGCTCATATTAATTAGCGCGGATGTTATCTCGTGCTTTGCTGGCATAGAAGAAGGGATTAGCAGATTTTGCAGCGCCCCGCGGAGGTCATCATATGACGTACGAGATTTGGGTCCGATACTTGAAATTGCAGTCAAAATTGCTGAATATTTATCCTCAGCACCACCATCCTTAAAGGCTCTAGCTTGTCTCTTTTTGCGCGCGTCAGGTCCTGCCTTTAATTTTCTATATTTTGGAAACCCCTTACTTTGCGCGATTTCTTCTAACGCTATTCCAAGCAACTTAGGGTCAATCGGCTGCGAAGCAGCCTCTTTTTCCCGTATTCCATTCTTCAAACATAGCTCACTACAAATTTCTTGAACGAGGAGAGGGTTTCCAAATCCTTCTGCACAAATTGCCTTATTCAAAGCATCTTTGCTTACTATATTTAGAGCCTCAAACCCTCGTTCTGGAATAAGAATAAGATCGTTTATTTCCCAAGGGGGAATTTCTATATGTTTAAACCGCCCCTCAAGCTCTTGCTCAACAGTAACGGGATCAAATGCCCTGTGAGGGACTGCTAACAGGATTACCGGCAACCCTTTAAAAACTGCACCTTTGAGAGATTGTATCACTGCTTTTTGGATATCTGATGGGATGTAATGAAAATCATCAACAAGCAAAGAAATCCCACGATCTAAGAGCGCTGTTAAAGAAGCTTGCTGTGCGCTCGTAGTGTAGTTCAGAGACCGCTCAAAACTTTTAGCGGTCTTACCTTGCGTTCCAGCTGAGACATTTACTACCTGTGGTATGCCCATTGACAAGCCAGCATTAGCGCCTTCTTCGATCATTCCGCTGTCTTTGCGAGTGCGAGAGTACCGCTTTGACTAAGAACGTGATTGCACAACACTGTTTTGCCAGATTTAGTCGGACCAGTGACGACATTAATGGCGTATCCCCGAGCAAGCGCGTCGGAAACGCGCTTTTCTAAACCGAGATGATCGCGACTAACATAGGTGACTGATGGCTGTCCGCCGGGAGTGAACACCTGTCGTAACAGCAGCTTAGCGACCAATGGTTAATTCCTTAATCTCGATCATAAATCAACTTAAGCCAGAAAGGGTCTCTATTGCATTATTATTCTGCAGCCTGCGGACTCTGTGTGGAAATCTGCAGCAACGGCGCTAGATATTGCCCCGTATAAGACCGCGGCTCCTTCACCACCTGCTCCGGCGTCCCTTCAGCCACGATCTCACCCCCGCGCACGCCGCCCTCGGGCCCCAGGTCGATCACCCAATCCGCAGTCTTGATAACCTCAAGGTTATGCTCGATGACCACCACGGTATTCCCCTGCTCGACCAGCGCATGGAGCACTTCGAGCAGTTTGCGGACGTCCTCGAAGTGGAGGCCGGTCGTCGGTTCGTCGAGGATGTAGAGGGTGTTGCCGGTTGCGCGGCGTGACAGTTCCTTGGCGAGTTTGACGCGCTGGGCTTCGCCGCCGCTGAGGGTGGTCGCCTGCTGGCCGACCTTGACGTAGCCGAGACCGACTTCGGCGAGCATCGCCATCTTGTCGCGGATCGGGGGGACCGCCTTGAAGAACTCGACCGCATCCTCGACGGTCATGTCGAGGACGTCGGCGATGCTCTTGTCGCGGAACTTCACTTCGAGGGTTTCGCGGTTGTAGCGCTTGCCGTGGCACACGTCGCAGGTGACGTAGACGTCGGGCAGGAAGTGCATCTCGATCTTGAGCAGGCCGTCGCCGGTGCAGGCTTCGCAGCGGCCGCCCTTGACGTTGAAGCTGAAGCGGCCCGGCTTGTAGCCGCGCGCCTGGCTTTCGGGGAGGTTGGCGAACCAGTCGCGGATGTTGGTGAACGCGCCGGTATAGGTCGCTGGGTTCGAGCGTGGGGTGCGGCCGATCGGCGACTGATCGATGTCGATCACCTTGTCGCAATATTGGAAGCCGGTGACCTTGTCGTGCGCGCCGGCGATCATGCGCGCGCCGTTGAGCGAGCGCGCGGCTGCGGCGTACAGCGTGTCGATCGTGAAGCTCGACTTGCCCGATCCCGACACGCCGGTGATGCAGGTGAAGGTGCCGAGCGGGATCGAGGCGGTGACATTCTTGAGGTTGTTCGCCTTCGCGCCGTGGACGGTGACTTTCTTGCCGTTGCCCTTGCGGCGCTTCTTGGGGACATCAACCATGCGGCGGCCCGAGAGATAGGCTCCGGTCAGGCTCCCCTCATGCGCGAGGATGTCTTCGAGCGTGCCCTGCGCGACCACCTCGCCGCCATGGACGCCCGCGCCGGGGCCCATGTCGAGGATATAGTCGGCGGTGCGGATCGCGTCCTCGTCATGTTCGACGACGATCACGGTGTTGCCGAGATCGCGGAGACGGCGGAGGGTGACGAGCAGCCGGTCGTTATCGCGCTGGTGCAGGCCGATCGAGGGCTCGTCGAGGACGTAGAGGACACCCGACAGGCCCGAGCCGATCTGCGACGCGAGGCGGATGCGCTGGCTCTCGCCGCCCGACAGGGTGCCGCTGGTCCGGTCGAGGTTGAGATAGTCGAGCCCGACATTGTCGAGGAAGCCGAGCCGTTCGACGATCTCCTTGAGGATGCGTTCGGCGATGGCGTTCTGTTGACTGTTGAGATGTTGCGGCATCTCCCGGAAGAATTTCAGCGCGGGGCCGACCGCGCGGCGGGTCGACATGCTGATGTCCTCGCCCGCGATCTTGACCGCGAGCGCCTCGGGCTTGAGGCGCGCGCCGTGGCAGACCTCGCACGGGGCGGCGGACTGATATTTGCTCAGTTCCTCGCGCATCCAGGCGCTCTCGGTCGACAGCATGCGCCGGTCGAGATTGTGGATCACGCCCTCGAACGGCTTCTGCACGTCATAGGACTTGCGGCCGTCGATGAAGGTGAGCGTGATGACGCGGCCCTTCGTCCCGTAGAGGATGACGTTCGCGACTTCGTCCGACAGTTCGTTCCACGGGGTGTCGAGCTTGAAGTCATAGGCGCGCGCGACCGACGACAGCACCTGCATATAATAGGGGCTGGGCGGGTTGGACTTGGCCCAGGGCACGACAGCGCCCTGCTTGATCGACAGCGCCTCGTTCGGCACGACGAGCTGCGGATCGAAATAGAGTTTTTCGCCGAGGCCGTCGCAGGCCGGGCAGGCGCCCTGCGGCGCATTGAACGAGAAGAGCCGCGGCTCGATCTCCGCGATGGTGAAGCCCGAGACCGGGCAGGCGAATTTTTCCGAGAAGGTGATGCGGTTGGCGGGGACGCCGGCGTTTTTCATCTTGCCGCCGGTTTCTTCAGCCTCGGCATATTGGAAACTCGCCGGCATCTCGCGAACCGAACCCCCTCCACCAGCCTGCGGCTGGTCCCCCTCCCCGTTCCGGGGAGGAACTTCGCCGATCGCATCACCCTGTTCCTCCCCGGCACGAGGAGGGGGACCGCCGAAGGCGGTGGAGGGGGATTGCGCCACTGCCTCCGCAACGGTCGTATCGACCAGGTCCGCATAGGCGAGCCCCTCGGCCAGCCGCAGCGCGGTTTCGAGGCTCTGCGCCAGCCGGGTCTCGATGCCTTCGCGGACGACGAGGCGGTCGACCACCACCTCGATGTCATGCTTGTACTTCTTGTCGAGCGTGGGGGCGGCGTCGATTTCGTACATCTCGCCGTCGATACGGACCCGGGTGAAGCCGTTGCGCTGCCACTCGGCGATTTCCTTGCGATACTCGCCCTTGCGGCCGCGCACGACCGGGGCGAGCAGCAGGAAGCGCGTGCCCTCCGGCAGCAGCATCAACCGGTCGACCATCTGGCTGACGGTCTGCGCCGAAATCGGCAGGCCGGTGGCCGGCGAATAAGGCACGCCGACGCGCGCCCAGAGCAGGCGCATATAGTCGTAGATCTCGGTTACGGTCGCGACGGTCGAGCGCGGGTTGCGGCTCGTCGTCTTCTGCTCGATCGAGATGGCGGGGCTGAGCCCCTCGATATGATCGACGTCGGGCTTCTGCATCAGCTCGAGGAACTGGCGCGCATAGGCCGAGAGGCTCTCGACATAGCGGCGTTGCCCCTCGGCATAGATGGTGTCGAACGCCAGGCTCGACTTGCCCGAGCCGGACAGGCCGGTGATGACGATCAGCTTCTCGCGCGGCAGGTCGACATCGACGCCCTTGAGGTTGTGTTCGCGCGCACCGCGCACGCTTATGTGGGTCAGCATGGGATAGATGTTCCAGATTTGTTCACGGTGCGCAAGAGCCGGCGGTGCGCCGGGCGGGACGTGGCGACAATCTGGGGCGTGGGGCGGCGATTCTCAAGCCTGCTGAAAAGATTGAACCATTTCGGGGGCGAAATGGCGATATCGCTATTAACTTTTGTTAATTGGCCTAGGATCGGCGCGGTGCTGCGTGGAGGGCCGCAATGTATACCGATCCCGACGAAGATCTCGCCCGCACCCGGCGCAAGGACATCATCAAGACGGCGCTGATCGTGATGCTGTTCATCGTCGGCGGCATCATTCTGCTGAACATGCTGATCAACGACATGATGCATTAACCCGTCGTCAACCACGTCGCGTCATGCTCGGGGCATCGTCGTCTCGCCAAGGAACGCGCCATGCCCGAGAGCAAGAAGGATCTTCTCAGCACCGTGATGCTGGCGGGCCTGTTCATGATGTTCGGGCTGATGGTGCTGGACCAGTTTATCGGCCAGCCGGGCCGGATCGCCTAATCGGCGCGGGTTGCGCCCGGTTTCCACAGGACGTCGCCCGCACCGCCCAGGTTGAGGAAGCGCGCCAGCACGAACAGATGATCCGACAGCCGGTTGATATAGGCGAGCCCGACCGGGTTGAGGCCAGCGTCCCGGTCGGCGGCGACGGCAGCGCGCTCGGCGCGGCGGCAGATCGCGCGGGCGAGGTGGATCGCAGCCGCTCCCGCGCCGCCGCCGGGCAGGATGAAGCTGCGCAGCGGCTCCAGGCTTTCGTTCATCGCGTCGATCTCGCGCTCGAGCCGCTCGACCTGAGCGGGGACGATGCGCAGGCTCATGTCCGACGGGGCATAATCGGGGCCAGGAGTGGCAAAATCGGCGCCGAGATCGAACAGCTCGTTCTGGATACGGGCGAGCATGGCGCGGGCGTCATCGGGCAGCTCATGGGTCAGCGCGACGCCGATCGCCGAGTTGACCTCGTCGACATCGCCGATCGCGGCCATGCGCGGGGCATATTTGGGCAGGCGCGACCCGTCGACCAGCCCGGTCTCGCCCGCATCGCCGGTGCGCGTGTAGATCTTGTTCAACCGTACCATGTGGGGCTCCTTGAGCGGTTTCAGCGAAGCTGAAACCGCGCAAGGAGCCCCACATGGTACGGACGCACAAGATCTACACGAGCACCGGCGAAGGGGGCGAGGAGGGGCGGGGCGACAGGGCGCGCCTGCAGCGAGGGTGCGCGTGTAGAGGTAGGTGAAGAG
>NZ_LARW01000153.1 GCF_000971055.1 Sphingomonas sp. SRS2 | reverse complement strand
TTCTTCTGCAAACTCAAAGAGTTCAAGCGCATCGCCATGCGCGCCTGCAAAACCGATCTAAGCTTCTCCGCAATGATCTACCTCGCCGCAGCCGTCATCAACTCGCGATGAATCCCCACAACCCCTAGAGCTGATGAAGAGCCTTAACCATGGCGAAGCCGTCTCGGATGGCGCCGCCGCTTTGCAGGCTCTGCGCGAACATGTGCCCGGGCTGACCTCCGCCGCTGCCATCGGCTATTGTTTCGGTGGCGGCGTCGCCTTCGGGATGGCGATCGGTGGGGCGGTCGATGCCGCCATCGCCTATTATGGCACGGGCCTGCACCTGATGGTCGCCGATATGCCGAAGCTGAAAGGGCGGGTTCTTCTCCATGTCGCCGGAGACGATCATCTCTGCCCTCCAGATGCGCAGGCTGTCATCAAGGCGGCGGCCGATCAGGCGGGCGATCGCGCCGAAGTTGTGATCTACCCCGGCGTGGGCCACGCCTTCGCTCGTCGCGGGGGCGCCACGTTCAACCAGAATGCCGCCGACCAGGCCAATGCGCGGACGATGGGCCTGCTCGAAACCCTGTAAGGCGGCGGCTCTCTCACATAGGCCTGCCGGTCGCGCCCTCGAAATGGGGCGCGGCCGGTTTTCTTATGCCGCCGGCGCCAGAACGACGTCCCATTTCACAGCCCAGAAGGGATTGGTGAAGCCCAGTTCATCGGCTCTCTGGGGGGCGTCGATTCGCTGGAAGTCGGCGATCAACGAAGATTTCACGCCGAACACCGCATCCTCCTTCAGATAAGGACAATCGGGTGTGAAGATATGGGTGACGACCGTGTCATGGCCTGGCGCGGATATGATGAAATGCAGGTGCGCCGCACGGTTGGGATGACGGCCGAGCGCGGCCAGCATCTTGCCGACGGGTCCGTCGTCCGGGATCGGATAGTGCCGTGGCTTGACGCTGCGAAACCAGTAGCTGCCATCTGCCTCGGTGGTGAAGACACCGCGCAGATTGAAATCCGGCTGAATCCCCTTTTGCTGAACGTCATAGAAGCCGTCCTCATTGGCGGCCCAGACGTCGATGGTCGCGCCGGCGATCGCGTTCCCCGCGCCGTCCACTACCCTGCCGGATACCAGCAGCGGTTCGCCCTTGCCGTCGAGACAGATATCGGCGCCATTGGCATATCGCGGAGCATCGGGAAGGTAGAATGGACCAAGTACGGTGTTTTCGGTCGAGCCGGCAGGGCGTTCGTGATTGATCGCATCGACGAGCATGGACACGCCGAGCACGTCCGACAGCAGGATGAATTCCTGCCGCCACTCCGTGCACATATGGCCGGTGTCGGTCAGGAATTTGATGCCGGTCATCCATTCCTCGGTAGTCAGCTGAACTTCCGCGACAGCCGCATGGAGATGGCGCGTGACGATCTCCATGATCTCGCGAAGGCGCGGGTTGGCGTCCGCCGCGATTCGCGCATTGACGACATCGACCGATCGCGCGGCCTCGAAGATCCCGCTGTCACCGTCCCGCAGGTCGCTCATGCCCTTCATCCTTTCACGATCTCATCCGCGCCTGCGTGGGCGGCACGAAATGCCGGCAGCCTTGCACGCTCCACGGCCTTCAAGCGGCTATTTTTGGATTTCACCAAAGTGAGAGGCATGCCGCATGCACCAGAGCTCCCAGGGCCGATGAACTTGGCTCATCGCCGATGCATCCGCGGCGGACGCTTCCGCTTCGCTGAGGTACACCGGATCGCCCAATGTGATCGCCGCCAGCTGCACTTCGCAGTTACGAGCGGTATATATCGCGCGATAAGTCGCCATCGCGATGCTAGCGCCCACGGCGGTATAGCCATGCCCGCGCATGAGAACGACCGCGGCTTCGCCGAGATGCTCGGCGAGAGCGGCGCCGAGCGCGGCATTGCGGATCAGCAGGTCGCTGCCGGGACCGGCATGGTCAGCGGCATCGAACGCGCATGGCGTGCCGTGAAGAAAGCCGCACATGTGGCATATTGGACGGACAAGCACCGAGGGTGTCGCGGCGAAGGGAAGCACGGTCATCGCATGGCTATGTACGACCGCCTCGACATCCGGTCGCCGGCGATAGATTTCCGCGTGGAGGTAGCGCTCCAGGAACAGGGGCACGTCTGGGCCTGAGACGATACGCCCATCGAAATCGAGCTCCACGACGTCGTCAGGCTCGACGAGCGCAGGAGCGCGCGCGCGCGCGATCAGGAAATGGCCGTCCCTTTCGGGATGCCGCCGGCTGACATGGCCGAAGGCGTCGAGTATCGCCTCACCTGCCAGAATCCTGCTGGCCTGTGCGATCTCCAGCCGGGCCTCCGCAACGCTGCTCATTCCTCACGCTCCGTTCGAACCTTGCCGATCATGATCAGCCGGACACCACGTCGACGTCCATCGCCCCTACACCGGTGATAGAGGCCCTGATCCTGTCGCCCGGCGTGATCGGGCCGACGCCTTCCGGCGTACCCGTAAAAATCACGTCGCCCGGGTGCAGCGTATAGAAGGATGACGCGAATTCGATGAGCGCTGGCACATCCAGGATCAGATCTCGGGTATTCGCCTTCTGACGAGTCTCGTCGCCCACGGTCAACAACAGGTCGCGCGCGGTCGGATCACCGAACTCGTCCGCCGTCACCAGCCATGGCCCGAGAACCGAATATGTGTCTAGCGACTTGCGCAATGAGCGCTCCTCCGGCCCCCTGATCGTGATGTCGAGGCCGATGGCATAGCCGGCGACATAGGCCAGCGCCTTGTCGGCCGATACATCCCGGCAGGTCTGGCCGATCACGACGGCAAGTTCGATCTCATGGTCGGTGCGCCGGTCATCATGATGGATGAGGATGGGGCTTCCGGCGCCGATCAGCGAACTGTTGGCCTTCAGAAACAGTCCTGTCTCCCTGATCTTCAGCCCATGATTTTTGGTGAAAGTCGCCTCGTTCGCGATCACTTCCTCGATATGGGCGCGATAGTTCACCGGCGCCGCGACGAGCTTGGCCGGATTGGCCACCGGGCTCAGGAGCCTGACTTCCGACAAGGGGCGTACCGCGCCAGCCCCGTTCATAGCCTCGATCGCTTCGCGGACCTGGGGCAGAAGTGCGATCAGAAGATCATGGGTGGGTAGCGGATAATGTGCCGTCGGCAGGCAGCCAAGTGCGGCGCTCACGTCCCTGACCATATCGCCCTCGACGACCCCGAGGCGATTGTCGTCGAACCTGCAAAGCTTCATGCCCTGATTCCGATCTGCGCGGCGGCATCGCGCTCCTCGCGCCAGAAACCCAGATGCCGTTGAAGCACTTCGTCAGAAAACCCGAATATCACAAGATCCTCCTCTGCGGTGAACGAGTGCCAGTTCCAGCTTGGCACAACGAACACGTCATTTTTGGTAACATGCCAGGTTTCATCGCCGACGCGCACCGTGCCGGCTCCTTCGACCACCGTCATCACCGCGCCCGATATGGCGCGATAGGGCACGCCCCTATAACCAGCGGGGAACAGCGACATCGATGCCGTCATCGTCTTGAACGGCGATTGCCCGCTGGTCGGATCGATATAATCCATACGCAGACCCAGCGACGGATCCGCCTGCTCCTCGCGTCGCATACCATCAAGCGCCGCCCGGGTGTGATGATAGGGCCACCAGAACAGCGGCGATCGCGCTTCGCTGCGTACGAAGCCATGCGGCAACATTCCTCGCCCGAAGCGCTCCAGCGAGTAGCCATCCGGGCGCGATATCGGCTGAGCGCTCTCAGGATATTCCTCTCCGAAAGGCGCGTTGAGCAGGTTGACCACGAACACGTCGAGACCATCCAGCCACATCACGGGCGCGTCCGTTTCGTTGCCGTGGTCGTGAAACGTATTCGAGGGAGTAACGACGAAATCGCCGGGAGACATGACCACGCGTTCGCCATCGACAGCCGTATAGGCGCCTTCGCCTTCCATGATCAGACGCAATGCCGATGCCGTGTGCTTGTGGCTCGGGGCAATTTCACCGGGAAGGATCAACTGGATGCCGGCATAAAGGGAGCTCGTCGCCCGCCCTTCGCCCGCGAAGCTCGGATTTTCGAGCACGAGCACTCGCCGCTCCGCTTCCTCCGCCGTGATGAGATTGCCTGCGCGCATCGCATGATCGCGTAGCCCACCCCAGGGCCAGTGGATGGGAACCCCGCCTCGGCTCGGCGCCCGCGCTGCGATCCTGCCCACGATGTCCCACAGCGGTTGCAGATTATCCGCAGCAAGGTCGGCCTGAAATTCCTCGCGGTCTGCCTGGGTTTGCGACGCTACCGTGCCACCGCTCATTTCTATCTCCAAAATAATACATATTGGCCATAATATGCAACAAATGAGCTATATACTCGCCTATTTATTCATAATATGACATTTCATGCTAGATAGTCGCTTTTGTTTTATGTGTCTAGACGCCTCATCGCGCCCTATCGCCTGGGGTGTCGCGCCCGGGCATCAAGCAGCCTGCTTGCCAGCGCTGGCGGCGCGGATCACATGCTGCGGCTGCACGGTGTCGCCGGCGACGAGCGGGGGGCATCGACGGATGAGCACGGCCGGCAGTCTCCTGATAGCACTTTCTCCATTCACATGGACGCTCGAATGGTCGATCGAAGACGCCGCGACCAGGCTCGATGTGTCGGGCAGCACCGCCTGTCGCTATTTCAGCAGCTTCACCAAAGCGGGCTTCTCGAGCAGTCGCGCCGCGGTCGATATGTGCTCGGACCTGCGGTGATCGACAGCCCGCGCGATATACGCTTCGGCGGGCACGAGGATGAGGATATGGGCAGATGAAACATGAAGACGACTGGAAGCGCAAAACCCAGATGCCGGTTCTCAGCGACCTCAAGGCGCTGGAGATTTTCGTGGCGATCGTCGAGACGCAGAGCATCACCAACGCGGCGCGGCGGCTGGGTATCACCCCGTCCACCGTCAGCAAGAAGCTTGCCGAACTGGAAGGCCGCACCGAAAGCCAGCTGGTCAATCGATCAACACGGCGCATGGCGGTCACGCTGACCGGCAAGCTCCTCTACGATCACGGCGTGAAGATCATCGAGCAGATCGAAACCGCCGAACGCGACATATGGCAGGAAACCCATTCGCCGCACGGCAAGCTGACCGTCGCCGCCTCGGCCGAATTCGGCAAGCTGCAGATCGCCCCGCATCTGGCCGAATTCCTGCAGCAAAATCCCGGGATCGAACTGGCGTTCGATCTTTCTCCACGATTCACCGACGTCATCGAACAGGGTACCGATCTCGCCATTCAGATCAAATCGCCGGCAAAGCTAACGCCAGAGATGATTATCATAGCGCGGGACCGTCAGGTGTTCTGCGCATCGCCGGCCTATATCGAACGCTATGGCGCACCGGCTACGGCCAGCGAACTTGTGGCCCGCACCTGCCTGCTGCCCACATCCCATGGCCCGCCCAGCCATTGGCCTGCGTTGATCGAAGGAAAAAAGAGCCACATCGCGATCTCCGGCCCGCTGACCTCCAACAGTTCGACGGTTCTGCGGACCGCGGCGCTGGATGGCCTGGGTATCGCGATGCTGGGTCTGTCGCATGTCGCGCCCGAACTGAAAAACGGGCATCTGATCGAGATATTGCCAGGCAGCCTTTTTGATGAGGCCATCATCGTGGCGATCGTTTCCAATCGCAACTTCATACCCCGCAGGGTGCGACTGTTCATCGACTTCCTGAAGGACGTGATCGGCGACCCGCCCAAATGGGAAAGGCTGCTCGGCTAGAGGGCGCCGGGCAGGCAGATGGCAACATCTGAATGCTCGGGAACTCGTGGTAAAACAACCACTTGGAACGGCCGATTCGATACGTCGGATAGCGAACTGTCCCTTGACCGCCCGCGACAGCGATTATTCGTTTTTCGCGAATAATCCTTTTCGAGATTTCCATATTGTCCCGATCATCTCAGCGAACCTATGTATCAGGCCAATCGAAGGATCCGTTCGACGATAGATGTATGTGATAACTGCATCTCTCTATGGATTTATATTCCAATAGGATCATTATTTTTTTAAGACTACTGAAGAATAGTCAGAAATATCTGAATAAAAAATGAAGTAGATAGCATCATGAATGCTATAATTTACTTCTATGTGGGGAGGATATTATGAGAATTTCGACAAAATATTTATCTGCATCTGTGTTCGTAATGGCAATTTCGCTATCGAATGGCGCGTTTGCGCAGGAGACAGGTACGGCAGGCCCCGCTGTTTCCAGCGAAGATGCCGCCGGCGAGAAACCATTCGGCCTTGAGGAAATCGTGGTCACCGCGCAGAAGCGCTCCGAAAATGTGCAGAAGGTGCCGCTTGCGATCAGTGTCGTTTCGGCCGACGCGCTTCGTACTGGAGGGGCGCTGACCGCGGCCGACCTCAGCAAGTCGGTTCCCTCGCTCCAGACCTATGTTAACGGCCCATTCGCGCAGCTCAGCATCCGCGGCATCGGCAGCAGCCAGATAAACGCGTTCAGCGATCCCGCCGTCAGCTTCGTGCTGGATGGCGTCGTGCAGGATCGCGCGGCGAACGCTACCGCGTCCTTCTACGACATCAATCGCATCGAGGTACTCAAGGGGCCGCAAGGCACTTTGTTCGGCCGCAATGCGACCGCCGGCGCGCTCAATATCGTGACCAATGAACCCTCCTTTGCGGCGGTCGAGGGCAATGCCGAGATCGAGGTCGGAAACTATCGGACATTCAACACCACGGGCGCGATCAATCTTCCGGTAACAGACAGCCTGGCGGTGCGTGGTGCCTGGCAGACTACCAAGCATGACGGCTATTTCACGAACGGCTATAACGACGCGGATAATGTTGCGGGCCGCCTGAAGGCGCTGTGGAAGCCGAGCGACGATATCACGATCCACATCCAGGGCGACTATTTCCGGCAAAAGGGTCTTGGCTATGCCGATGCGATCCTACCGCTGGGCAGCAACGGCCAGGGCGGCGATGACCCCTGGGATCAGGATTATTATCCGGTCGATGGCTTCGTGGATAACCGGATCTGGGGCATCCAGGGTCAGCTCGATTGGGATCTGGGCCCGGCCACGCTCACGGTGATCCCCGGCTATCGGGATACCAGGCAGGAAAGCTATTACCATTATGCGGGCAGCTGGTCCTTCGTCGATAATCCCACCCAGCAGACGACGATGGAGGTGCGGCTCGGACGCTCCGGATCGGGCGCCGCGGGAAGCCTGACCTGGGTCGCCGGCCTATATTATTTCAAACTGTCCCAGGATGCCTTCAATCAATATGAGCTGCAGTGTTTCTGCGCAAATGACGCCATCCTCGATTACAACACATCGCCCAACTACACCGGCCGCGATCTCAGCGATCTCGACACGAAATCCTATGCCGCGTTCGGCCAGGCAACCTATGCCATCACCGATCATCTCCGCGCCACGGGCGGCCTGCGCTATACGCGGGACAGAAAGACCGAATTGGGTATCTCGATCGTGGAGCTGCCGACGATCGGTGTCAGCCTGACGGCGCCCAATATTGCGCAGCGCACCTTCAAGAATCTGAGCTGGAAGGCCGCGGTCGACGCCGACATCGGCCCACAATCACTGGCCTATGCGAGCGTGAGCACGGGCTACAAGGCCGGCGGACTTAACGAAGGCCTGAACTCCCCGGGCTATGGACCGGAAAAACTCATGGCTTTCGCGCTCGGATCGAAGAACCGCTTTTTCGACCGCCGCGTCCAGCTCAACATCGAGGCCTTCTACTGGCGCTATCGCAACAAGCAGATTGCCACCGTGGCATCGGTGCCACCGCCTGGAAATCTGGGGTATTTCGGCAGCAACATCCCACGGTCCAAAATCTACGGCCTCGATATCGACGGCGTCGTCCTGGTCACCGACCACGACCAGATCGATTTCGCGATAGAATATCTGCACAGCAGCACCAGCCCGTTCGTGGTGCCGACCACCGGCGCGCCCTTCGTCAGCGACGGTACCCGCGTGCTGCGTACGCCGCGCTGGAACATCGCGGCAGGGTTTGTGCATACGTTCGAAATGGCCAATGGCGCCAATGTGAAGGCAAGTATCCGGACCAATTACAGGTCGCGCCAGTTGCTCGACGTCTATGAGGCGCCAACCGACTTCGCGCCGTCCAGCATGACGACCGATGTGAACATCGGTTATAATGCGCCCGATAACCGCTGGCATCTCGATGCCTTCGTGCGCAACATCGAGAATGAAGCCGTGATCGTCGGTGTCTTCCGGCCCTATATTCCGGGACCGCGGAGTAGCGTGGGCTGGGGCTTCCTCGGCGCCCCCAGGACCTATGGCGTGAAGCTGGGCGTCAATTTCTAAAAGCGGCGGAGCGGACGGCGATGGCGGCCCATAATTTCCTCAAGAATAGCTGGTATGTCGCCGGCTGGTCGGTGGAAGTGACCAAAAGTCTCTTCTCTCGAACCATCCTAGGGGAATCGATCCTGTTCTTCCGAAAGGAAGATGGGCAGGTCGCCGCGCTCGCCAACCGCTGCCCGCATCGGTTTGCGCCGCTGGATATGGGAACGCGCGAAGGTGACAGCGTGCGCTGCGGCTATCACGGCCTGACCTTCGATACTGAAGGCCGCTGCATAGCCGCCCCGACGGCGCGGGGCCGCGTTCCCGACGCGACGATACGGACATTTCCCTGCGAGGAGCGGCATGGTCTCGTCTGGGTCTGGATGGGCGAGCCGCACCGCGCCGATGTCACTCGCATTGCCGATCTCAGTGAATTCGAAGCCCCGGATGTCCGCCATGCGTCCGGCGGCTATCTTCACTGCGCGGTAAACTATCAACTCCTGATCGATAATTTGCTCGACCTGAGCCACGCCGCGTTCGTCCATCCCATTTTCGGCAACATGTCGATGTGCGAAGCCGAACTCACCATCAAGACGACGCCCGATACCGTGAGAGTCGATCGCTGGATGCCGGGCTGTGAGGTACCGCTGTATCTGACCGGCCTGTTCCAGCCCGGCTCACAGGTCGATCACTGGCTGGACATGCTGCTGTACCAGCCGACCAACATGATCCTGTATTTCGGTGTCGCAGCACCGGGCGGCTCCCGGAAGGACGCCATCACCGGTCTCGCGAGCCACCTGCTGACGCCCGAGAGCGAAACGAGCACCCATTATTTCTATTCGATCGCGCAGCCACGGCATCTCGCTACCGATGCCGACCTGCAGATCGCGCATGAAGCGCAGCGCACCGCTTTCACTCTGGAGGACAAGCCGATTGTCGAAGCGTGCCAGCGGATGATGGGCACCACGGACCTCATGAGCCTCAACCCGATCATCCTGCCGGACGACTCCGGGGCGGTCAGGGCACGACGTATGCTCGCCCGGATGGTCCGGCGGGAAATGACGAATGCGGGCCGCGCCACCGATGACGGGGACGCGACGCCGGAAACGAGCCAGATCGGGGAAGACAGCTTTGCGTGACCATGCCGGGGCGGCCGCCAGCAACATGTACGACTATGTCATCGTTGGCGCCGGCTCAGCGGGATGCGTGCTGGCGAACCGGCTCAGCGAGGACGGCGCGTCGGTGTTGTTGCTCGAAGCCGGAAAATGGGATCGGGATCCGCTGATCCATATCCCGATCGGCATCGGCAAGATCTTCCCGCAGCGGATGCACGACTGGGGTTATTTCATGGAGCCCGATCCGGGCATCGACGCCCGCGGCATCGAGTGCGCACGCGGCAAGGTGGTGGGCGGTTCGTCCTCGATCAACGTCATGGCCTATGTCCGGGGTCACCGCAGCGACTTCGACCGCTGGGCCGCGAACGAACTGGACGGCTGGTCCTATCGCGACGTCCTGCCTTATTTCCGGCGTGGCGAGGCATGGGAAGATGGCGCGGACGCCTATCGGGGCGGCGACGGCCCGCTACGGGTCCAGCGCAGCCGCTATAGCGATCCCATCTTAGAGGCCTTCATCGGCGCCGGCCGACAGGCGGGGTATTCCGAGACACCCGACTATAACGGGGCGGATCAGGAAGGGTTCGGCCTTATACAGTCGACCATTCACCGGGGCCGGCGCTGTAGCGCCGCAACCGCCTATCTCCGGCCGGCACTCTCACGGCGAAACCTGACGGTGCTCGTCGCGGCCACCGTCGCGCGCGTGCTGTTCGATGAGGATCGGGCCAGCGGGATAGCCTATCGTCACCGGGGCCGCGACAAAGTCGCGCTGGCCCGGCGCGAGGTGATCCTGTGCGCCGGCGTCATCGACACACCGAAATTGCTGATGCTGTCGGGCATCGGCGATCCCGATGAACTCGCGAACCATGGAATCCCGGTCAAGGTCGCGAACCATGGTGTCGGCAAGAATTTCCAGGATCATCTCTCCGTGATGGTCACCTACCGCCGACGCGATCGCGGGCCGTTCGAAGGCGCTATGCGTTACGATCGCCTGGCCGGGGCGATGGTAAGCTCCTTCCTGGGCATGGAAAGCTTCGCCGGCGATGTCCCGATCGGCGTCACCGCCTTTCTCAAGACACGACCGGAGGTGAAGGCGCCGGATGTTCAGTTGATCTTCCTCGCAGCGCCGATGCCCGCACGGGCCTGGTTCCGCCCCTTCATCACACCGGTGGCCGACAGCTTCGGCTGCCGGGTGGCGCTGCTGCGCCCCGAAAGCCGTGGCGCAGTGAAGCTCGCCTCGGCCGATCCATCCGCCGCTCCTCTGATCATTCCGAACTTCCTGACCACGCAGGCGGATCGCGACACGCTGCGCGAGGGTTTGAAGATCGTCCGGGAGGTGGTCGGCCAGAGCGACATGACGGCGCACAGCGCCGGGGAGATCGCGCCCGGCGAAGCCCTCACCACTGACGAACAGCTCGATGCGTTCATCCGCAAGACGTCGGTGACGGTCCATCATCCCGCCGGAACTTGCCGGATGGGTGGGGCATCCGATCGCGATCGCGTCGTCGATCCACAACTGAGGGTCTGTGGCGTGAAGGGCCTGCGCGTCGTCGACGCGTCGGTCATGCCTGACATGGTCGGCGGCAACATCAACGCGGTGGTGATGATGATCGCGGAAAAGGCCGCCGACATGATCCTCGGAAAGCCGGCGGATTTTCCGCCGCCCTCTCCGTCCAGGCAGGAAGACGCCCATGTCAGCCCCTAAGCCAGCATCCCGGTGTCCCGTTGTCACGCGACACCCCCACTCCCCCGGTTCGAGGTATTTGTGAACGCCGATCTGACTTCATCCAATGCCGTCGAGACATCCGACGGACTGGTCCTGCCCCGCGAGCGCGGGCTCTTCTATGGCGGCCAATGGCATCGGCATGGCACGGGCGGCGACGCCGATGTCCGCAGTCCCGCGACGGGCGGCCATTTGTGCACGATCGCGCACGCCGGCGTCGATGATGCGCACGCCGCCATCGAGGCGGCCAGGGCGGGCTTCGCGATCTGGCGGCATGTTCCGCCGATGGAACGCGCAAAAATCCTCCGGGAGGCGGCGGCGGTCGTTCGCCGCCATGGCCGCGAACTCGCCATGCTCGACGCCGCCGATTGCGGAAATCCCTTCACCGAACTGCTCGGCGACGTCGCGATAGCGGCCGGCACCATGGAGTTCTTCGCGGGCCTCGTCACGGAAATGAAGGGCGCATCGATTCCAATGGGGCCCGATGCCGTCAACTTCTCGGTTCGCGAGCCGCGCGGCGTGGTGGCCCGCATCATACCCTTCAACCACCCCTTCATGTTCTGCGCAGGCCGGGCCGCGGCGCCGCTGGCGGCCGGCAATTCGATCATCATCAAGCCGCCCGAACAGGCGCCGCTATCGGCCTTGCGCCTTGCCGAGCTGATCGGCGGACTGTTCCCGCCCGGCGTGTTCAACATCCTGCCCGGCGGGCGCGACGTCGGCGCGGCATTGACCAGCCATCCCCATGTCGCCATGGCGGCGCTGATCGGCAGCGTGCCGACGGGGCGCGCCGTCATGCGAGCGGCGGCCGATACGATAAAGCCGGTTCTGCTCGAACTGGGCGGCAAGAATGCCTTGATCGCCTGTGCGGACGCCGATCCCGATGTGGTCGCGAGCGCCGTCGTCGCGGGAATGAACTTCGCATGGTGCGGTCAGTCCTGCGGCTCGACCAGTCGCGCATTTCTGCATGAGGACATCCACGACGCGGTCATTGCCAAACTGGCTGAGAAAGTTGGGGCGTTCAGGCCGGGTCTCCCGACCAACCCCGCCACCACGATGGGCGCGATCGCCAGCCGGCAACAATATGATCGTATCCTGGACTATATCGAGATCGGCAAAGCACAGGGCGCACGTCTCGTGAGCGGCGGATCGACGCCCGGTGACGCCGAGCTCGCAGGCGGGTGGTTCATCGAGCCCACGATCTTTGCGGACGTCACCCAGGATATGAGGATCGCGTCGGAGGAGATTTTCGGCCCCGTCCTGTCGCTGCTGCGGTGGAGCGACGAAGCGTCGATGCTCGAGCAGGTCAATCGGCTGGACCTGGGGCTGACCTGCTCGATCTGGACTAACAATCTGACACGCGCGCACCGGCTGGCCATGCAGGTCGAAGCAGGCTTCGTCTGGATCAACGAAACCAGCAAGCATTTTCTGGGTGCACCCTTCGGCGGATATAAACAGTCCGGCCTGGGGCGTGAGGAATGCCTGGACGAGCTGCTCGCCTTCACACAGCAGAAGAATATCCACGTGAATCTGCAGCAACGGGTCTGAGCCGCCCGGCTACACTTCCGGCGGGCGCCGCCAAACGGGACGCGACTTGCGGGCCGTCATTAAACCAGATGGAAAGGATAGACCGATGGCGATGATTGGCAGTGTCGGCAATGTCGAGATAGGACGCATCTTCGACAGTTCGCTTCTCGGCTTCACCGCCCAGAGCTGGTTTCCCCTGTTCGACCGCGAAGCGCTTCGGGCACATGAGCATTGGCTCTGCCCCGATCATTTCGATCCGGAAACCGGACGGATTCCCATGCCGGTCCACAGCTGGCTACTGCGCGTCGGCGGCCGCAACGTCCTGATCGACACCTGCATGGGCAATGATAAGGAACGGCCACAGTTTCCGGAAATGCACCGCCTGCAAAACCGCTATCTCGATCGCCTCGCCGCCGTCGGCCTGGCGCCCGCCGATATCGATTATGTGCTGTGCACGCACCTCCATGTCGATCATGTGGGCTGGAATACCTGCCTGGAGAACGGTCGTTGGGTGCCGACATTTCCCAATGCCCGCTACATCTTCTCGAAGGTAGAATATGAAGCGACCAAGGCGGAGGCGCTGGACCCTGCGAAGCCGGCTTACCTCCGCGCGACATTCGAGGATTCCATTCATCCGGTGATAGAGGCCGGCAAGGTGGAGTTGTATGACGGCACCTATGAGCTGCTGGACTGCATCACCCTGCGGCCAGCGCCGGGCCATTCCGAAGGCCATGTGCGTATCGAACTCAGATCGCAGGATAATCTCGGCATATTCTGCGGCGACATGGTCCATTCTCCGCTGCAAATCCCGCTATGGGAGTGGAGCAGCGTCGTTTGTTGGGACAAAGCGATGTCGGCCAAGGCTCGCCACGAGTTGCTCCAATATTGCGTCAATGAAAACGCATTGCTGATCCCGGGCCATTTCGAAGCGCCGCATGTCGGCCGTATACGCGAAAAACAGGGTAAATTCTCGATCGATTTCGGCTGGTAGCCACCTATCGCAAACCGAAGCCCCAAATGATCAGGCGAACAGCCCGTGCCGGCTTGCTTTAGCATCGGGGCCTTTCGCGTTGGGGCATTTGGCAAGTTGCGTTGGTTGCGGGAGCACGCAACACCCGATACTTGCGTAATCCGTTTCTCCGGTTGAGTGCGGCGCATATCCCGAAATCGGCGGCTTAAAATCTATGTCGCTCACGCTGCTTGCGGATATAAACTTGGTGACGCTTAGTGAAGTGCGTCGAGGGAATCCCTCCCGCTCCGCCAGATCCCCGGATCACTGCCGTCCGCAGCAAGCTAGTCCGAACGTCACAAGCGCCATGAAATAAGGCTTTTGAGATATTGTCAGTTGGTAGAGGTTCGCAAGGATCGGCCGTAGATCGCCGCCGACTTTATGACAGTCTGATCGACTATTTCACGACGTCCTCCGGGTTAGCGCGAACGTCCGGTTCGGCCAGAAGCAGGCGTCTAGCGTAGCATCTATTCGACCTTAGCGCCGCGCCACAGCGATCAGCGCGGTCGATGGGATTGGCAGGATTGCCCGATCACCCGCCATTGCCTGAACTTCAACGATGACGGCGGCTTTTTCTGCCGCGCTCAAGCTGGTCCAGTCGGGCGACATGCCGAACACCGTGTCGGGTTCGGAGAGTGCCGTGACGTCGAGCGGATAGTCGTGGGTGACATGCTGAATCTGCGGGTCACGGTATCCTGCGACGATCAGTTCGCGTGCGAAATCGGACGGATCGCTCAGCGCTTTGACCGCCTCGGGCATGGTCATGCCCTCACGCTCAGGGAAGAGTTTGCGACGGATTTGGCCGAGCAGCAGGAATGTCGCGGCACCCCGTTCCTGCCACGTCGCGACCACACCATGTCCGCCCGAACGCGTCACCCGTGCCATCTCGGCAAGACCCTTGCGCCAGTCCGGGAACATGATGACGCCGAATATCGAGAAGACCGCATCGAAGCTCCCGTCGTCGAGCGCCAGCGCCTGCCCGTCCATCACGCGCGCTTCCACATTTGCAACCTTCGCTGCAGCGACGCGCGCAACCATAGCGGGCGAGAAGTCAGTCGCGAGCACCCTTGCACCAGTTCGTGCCGCTGTCAGGGCCAGCGCGCCGGTGCCGGCCGCGATGTCGAGTACGCGGCTGTCCGGCGTCAACGCGACATGTGCGAGCGCTGCTTCGGCATAGCGGAGCGTGAACGGATGCGCGGTCTTTTCATAATGCTGGGCGGCGATGTCCCAAAGGTCAGGGTTCTCGAACTCGGGCATCTTCGGCGCTCCACGAATCATGTAACATGATAAGTATCGTGAAATGATGCGCTTGCCAATCTCGGCCGTGCTGCGAGGATCATGCCGTGCGTACCGACAGTCGCCTCTCTCGAATGCTTCATGTGTTGCTCCACATGGCGCGGCACGATGGTCCGATGACCTCTGAGGCGATCGCGCGAATGCTTGGGACGAATCCCGTTGTGGTCCGCCGCACAATGGCCGGTCTGCGGGACGCAGGATATGTCCGATCGGAGAAGGGGCATGGCGGCGGCTGGGCGATCGCGGCGGATCTGGAGACAGTCTCGCTGCTCGATATCCACCGCGCGGTAGGTGGCCCTCGCCTTTTTGCGATCGGTAACGAGCACTCGAATGCAGATTGCGCGGTCGAGAAGGTCGTTAATGCAGCAGTTGAGGATGCGCTCCGCGACGCCGAGGGCGTGCTGGTTGTGCGGCTGGGTGCGGTCAGCCTTGCCGAATTGGCGCGGGGTTTCGATGCCCACTGCAATCCAGCTGACTAGCGCGGTGTATTAGTATCGGCGGATACCTGACTGTCCGCTCCCGCCAGAAGCCGTCATTTGCCGACACCGTCGTGAATGGCCGGGAAGTCCAATATCAGGCACTCGCACAATATCGAGCGACCGTTGCCCGCGAGAGACCGAACTGCATCACGGCCTGAGGGATGCTAGCGTTGTTGTCTCGCCGCCAATTAGCCACCTCAGCTGGGCCGGCGGCCTTCGGACTCCCCAGGCTGAGCTTGCCGTGATGGGTCTTTCCAGCAGTAGCTAACGCCGCCCGCGCCGCCGCCCTAGACGCGCTCAGCCAGCTTATCGATGGCGCGGCTGACTTTGACTGCCGCTTCGTCGATCGATAGCATCGCCGGCTTCATGCCATTCCTGCGCGCAGCACCTTTTCGTGCCTCGATCGCTTCTGCGACGGGTTTATCTTCCGCCATAAGCGCCTGACGCTGCCAGTTGCGTATCAGGTCGTCCGCCTGCCGATCTCCCACCGCGTAGTTACGCGAAGAGGCATAGAAATAATGGCAGCTTGTTTCGGTCTCGGGCGTAATGATGTGCGTTCCGAACGAGTTGAAACTTCCATCCTTCGGCATACCCGTAGCGACGACGCCGATCATGTTGCTCATGGCACTGACCGGGCTCCAGCGTATGTCCGAAAAGAAATCGATCTTCTGCCCAGGCGTCTCGAACAGGCTCGCGTGCAGCCTGGTCACGGTGCTGTTTGAAATCGTCATCTCCTGGATAATATCGTCTCCCACTGTGTGGATCGAGCGCTGAACATTGTCGAACGCATCGCTTTCGACATTGGCCCGATGCAAAAACTGGGCGTGGCTGAGATCCATGAGGTTATCCACGAGCAGTCGGTAGTTTGACTGAACCGTGGCATGCCCGCCGATCGTTACCCTCGTCGGGTCGATCCGGAAACTGAAGTCCGGTATGGTTGCAGGATCGGCCCGCTCGACATCCCCTAACCAGGCCCAGACAAGGTTGTGTTGCTCGGCTGTGGGAAAATGCCGTACCTTCAGAGAGGCCGGTCTAGCACCATTACCATGCGGATTATGCACGCACTTGCCGGCAGCATCAAATTCCAGACCATGATAGGGGCATTGTATTACGCCATTTCGGATTGACCCGAGGCTCAGCGGCGCGAATCGATGAGGACAGATATCGAGGAGGACCGTGGGTGTGCCGTCCTCTTGTCGGAACATCACGAGCGGCTGATCGAGAATGGTGCGCGCGAACGGTGCCAACGAGACTTCCTCGGGCAACGCCACGACATACCAGCCATCTTCAACGAACGTCATATCAGCATCCTCATTACAGGTGCGCCGGATACGTCCCCCGGTATGCGGCGGAGTCTCAATACCGATTGGGGTGTCGCGCCAGCAATCATTAGGCCGCGCGGACTCCCGGCTGCCAGCAGTCGCCAGACATCTGGACGAGCCCTGTGGATCGATAGGGCTCCAGAACCGCGCCGTCATAACTCGGCCGCGTTTTTATTGTTTCTGCCCAGCGGTGCAGATGAGGTCGCATGGTGGTGCTCCACAATGTCACGTCACAGGCGCATTGTAGCCGGATGAAAAGAATGAAAACCGATATATCGGCGAGGCTAATTGCGTCACCGACAAGGAATGGATTGGCGCGAAGCGCAGCCTCTGCATCATCCGCCATTGCTTCTGCGATAGCCTCGCCTTCCTGGCTGTCCCGCGGGCTTTGCAGCCAGTCGGCCAAGTCGTGCCAATCCCGAAGCTTGAGATCATAAACCTCACTAAATTCGGGATAGAGTTCCCGGGCTCGCACGACGTTGTCATGCATCGCTACACGCCAATAATCAGGATGCCCGCTTGCCAGGTGCGAGCGATAGGTGAAGCCCCGCACTGGGAAGTCATCGGACCTGTCGATCCAACTGTTCATCGCCGCAACTGCCACAGGATCAGATGGAGCAAGTTCGGGCCCGGTAAACCAGTTGTTTGCGAACCTCATGATCGTCGCCGAATCGAAAAGCGACCGATCGTCGAATGTCATGCTCGGTACCAATCCGCGCGGGTTGATCGCCAAATAGTCCGGCGTTAGATTTTCTCCTTTTGCCAGGCTCACAACATGCTCGACGTAAGGAATATTTTTTTCCAGCAGGGTCATACGTACGCGTTGTGAGCATAGCGATGGTGGAATAGTATATATCTGCACGTTTGCAGCGGCCGGATCGTGCTTTTCCAATGTCGCCGGTGTTGCCATCGCAATAGCGACGAGGTCGCTGGCGGGCTCAAATCGGCGTAAGTTTACCGCTTGCTTCATCCTGCTCTCCATTGATCGAGCGAAAATCGTGGCCGGGAATTATGTCCGCGCCCTTATCCTGGCAAATTGCAATCGCAGCACTTGCCTATTCATGAGATGAATGCATTGCGCGACAAAGATCAATTCGCATTGTATCGGCATTTGGGCGAGACCAAAGGCACAATAAGGAAAGGTGCCATGTATCCACTGCCTGAAGGTTATTTTGCGCCGCGCGACCGTTGGTATATCGCGGCTTGGTCGAGCGAGATCGGCCGGGAACCGATCGAACGCTGGATTCTCGATGAACCTGTCGCGCTCTACCGAAAGGAAAATGGGGAGGCTGTAGCTTTAGACGGCCGCTGCCCGCATCGCAGTTTCCCACTTGGAAAAAGTCGGCTCGTCGGCGATAATATCCAGTGCGGGTATCATGGTCTTACCTTCCGGCCCGACGGCAGCTGCACGCAGATACCTAGCCAGCCCAATATCCCAAATGTGTGCCGGGTGAGATCCTTCCCCTTGGTGGAGCAGTGGAAGTGGCTCTGGATTTGGATGGGCGACCCTGATCTTGCTGACGAGAGCATGATCCCGTCGCTCGAAGAACTGGCGCTTGAAGGAAGCTCGTACACGATCGCCAGTGGAGGCTATTCTCTGGTGAACGCGCGAGCAATGTTGCTCCACGACAACCTTTTCGACCTGACGCATATCGGCTACCTACATGCACCGAGCTTCGGCAGCGGCGGTGGGGCATTGGATACAGTCCCCCGGGTCACGCAAGGTGACGACTGGATCGACACCCAATATGTCCAGCTCGGCGTGCCGATGCCAGACTTCCATGCTCGCCTTACCGGCTATGAGGGGCTGGTTGATCGCTATCAGGGGCTGAAGCTCTATCTCCCCGGCCTGCATGTCGGCGGCTCGGCCTTCTACCGGCCGACTGGGATCGAAAATCAGAAAGGTGAGTTGATCGGCTCAGTGCAGGTATATCACGGCATTACGCCCGCGACCCGTCACAGCACGAATTATTTCTTTGCGACGGGGCAAACCATGACCAAAGACCCCGCGGTATGTCAGGCCACTCTGGACTATGCGATGCGCTCTATTATCCCGGAGGATGCCTTTGCTACCCAAGAAATAGAGGAAATGATCGAGCGGTCTGGCGGCCGGCCTTCGGAGATTTTGCTCAAGGCGGATCGCGCCTGTGTCATGGGAAGGCGCTTGTTTGAAAAGATGATCGCCGCGGAACATGCTCGAGCCATCTCAAAGGAAGGCGCTATATCGAAGGCCGCAGAATAGCGGCTATCCTATCTCACGACGATACCAGCTAGCGCATTAAGGCGTAGGGGGCATGGCATCTTATTAGGTCAAATGCCCTCTACAGCCTTCCTCCTGAGAACTTCGATAGAATCAAGCGCCCCTTCGGCCGGGCCGTGCAAAATCTTGCCCGCCTTCACAAAAAGGCTCCTCAGCCACATATGTCCAGAATCGCTGTTGTTGCGTTTGTGCCACCACTGGAAGATGTGATTCCTTTCCATCGGAAATGGCAGTGCACAAACGCATAAATCCTGGTCTGTGACGAGATTAGAGGCAATCACATCTGGTAATACCGCTATTAGGTTAGTGCCTCCTATCAATGTGTCAATCGGCGTGCAAACGGGACCCCCGATAGGCGTCTAAAAGGGACCCCCTTGCGGGATCGGGTAACGTTGTTGTGAGGCGCCAGCTTGCGCTGAGCGCGGCGTAGGGAGGGCGTAGCCCGACC
>NZ_LARW01000152.1 GCF_000971055.1 Sphingomonas sp. SRS2 | reverse complement strand
GCGGAGGAGTTCAGCTAGTTGTCAGGCCGCGCCTTCGAGCGCCTCATTGGCGGTCAGCCATTCGGCTTCGACCGTTTCCAGGTCGCGTTCGACGTCGGCGCGGAGTTTCATCAGGTCGCCGGTGGTGCGTTTGGCATCCTCCGGAGTGGCCGATTTCGGATCGAACATCGCGCGGTCGATTTCGCTGCGGCGAGCGGTGAGCTTCGCGATACGCTCCTCCATCGCCTTGACCGTCTTGCGCAGCTCGGCGATCCGGTCGCGTTCCTGCGCGGCGGCTTTCTTGTCCTTCTTGGTGAAACCCTTGCCGCCTGAGCCGGCATCGCCGCCGCCCTTCGGCTGGTTCTTGCCGAGGATCAGATCGGTATAGTCGTCGAGGCTGCCGGTGAACTCCTTCGCCTCGCCGCCATCGACCAGCACCAGCCGGTCGGCGGTCAGCTCGATCATGTGGCGGTCGTGGCTGACGACCACCACCGCGCCTTCATAGGCGTTGAGCGCCTGGACCAGCGCCTCGCGCGCGTCGACGTCCAGATGGTTGGTCGGTTCGTCGAGGATCAGCATGTGCGGCGCATCGCGGGTGATGAGCGCCAGCGCTAGGCGGGCGCGTTCGCCGCCGGAGAGCTTGCCGACCTTCGTCACCGCCTTTTCGCCCTGAAAGCCGAAGCGGCCGAGCTGCGCGCGGACGGCGCCGGGCGTCATCCCCTTCATCAGCCGGGTCATATGTTCGAGCGGGGTATCGTCGCCGTCGAGTTCCTCGACCTGATATTGCGTGAAATAGCCGACACGCATCTTGCCCGAGACGGTGATCGCGCCGTCCATCGGCGTAAGCTGTGCCGCGAGCAGGCGGGCGAGCGTGGTCTTGCCATTGCCGTTGCGGCCAAGCAGCGCGATGCGATCGTCCGGGTCGAGGCGCAGGTTGAGCCGCTGCAGGATCGGCTTGCCTTCCGCATAGCCGACGCTGGCCATGTCGAGGGTGACAAGCGGGGGCTTCAGTTCATCGGGGCTGGGGAAATCGAAAGTAAGGCTGGGATCGTCGGCCAAGGCCGCGATCGGCTGCATCTTCGCCAGCATCTTGGCGCGCGACTGCGCCTGCTTCGCGGTGGAGGCGCGGGCGGAGTTGCGGGCGATATAATCCTGCAGCTTGGCGCGCTGGGCATCCTGCGACGCCTTGGCCGCCGCGAGCTGCGCGGCGCGTTCGGCGCGCTGCCGCTCGAAACTGTCATAGCCGCCGGTGTAGAGTATGGTCTTGCCGCCCTCCAGATGGAGGATGTGATCGACGACATTGTTGAGCAGATCGCGTTCGTGGCTGATCACCACCATCATCGCGGGGTAGCTCTTCAGGAAATTCTCCAGCCACAGCGTCGCTTCGAGATCGAGATGGTTCGACGGCTCGTCGAGGAGGAGGAGATCGGGCTCCGAAAACAGCAGCGCGGCGAGCGCGACGCGCATCTTCCAGCCGCCCGAATAGCTGTCGAGCGGGCGCTGCTGCATCTCCTCGTCGAAGCCGAGGCCGACGAGGATCGTCGAGGCGCGAGAGGGGGCGGTGTAGGCGTCGATCGCCATCAGCCGCTCATAGACTTCGCCCAACCGGTCGGGGTCTTCGCAGGTCTCGCTTTCGATCAGGAGGGCGGCGCGCTCGCTATCGGCGGCGAGGACGGTGTCGACCGGGGTAGAGGTTCCGCTCGGCGCTTCCTGCGCGATATAGCCGATGCGCAGCGAGCGGGGCTTGTCCAGATCGCCGTCGTCGGGCTCGAGGCTGCCGATCATCACCTTCATCAAGGTGGACTTGCCAGCGCCATTGCGGCCGATCAGCCCGACGCGCGCACGGGGCGGAAGCGCGGCCGAAGCGCGATCGAGGATCGTGCGGCCGCCGAGACGGACGGTGAGATTCGAGAAGTTGAGCATAAGCGGGCCCGATAGAGCATTTTCGCGTTGCAGCAAACCGTCGCTCCGGCGACTGATTTCGGCGCTTGATGCCGCACCGCCGCTGAACCATTAGTCGCGCAGGATTCGATAAATGTGAGGGGCCCGATGAGCGACCTGTATCCCGTGCCGGCAGACTGGGCGGCGAAGGCCCGCGTGACGAATGAGGATTATGCGCGTCTCTATGCGCGGTCGCTCGACGATGCGGAGGCCTTCTGGCTGGAGCAGGCGAAGCGGCTCGACTGGATGCGCTTTCCGACCAGGGCGAATGAGAGCTCGTTCCACGAGGCCGATTTCGGGGTGAAATGGTTCGCCGACGGGCAGCTGAACGTCGCGGCGAACTGCCTCGACCGGCATCTGGCCGAGCGCGGCGAGCAGGTGGCGATCATCTGGGAGCCCGATGTCCCGAGCGAGGAGCCGCGGCGCTTCACCTACAGGCAGGTGCATGAGGAGGTCTGCCGCTTCGCCAATGTGCTGAAGGCGCAGGGAGTGAAGAAAAGCGACCGCGTCACCGTCTATCTGCCGATGATCCCCGAGGCGGCGTTCGCGCTGCTGGCGTGCGCGCGGATCGGCGCGATCCATTCGGTGGTGTTCGGGGGCTTCTCCCCAGACGCGCTGGCGGGGCGGATCCAGGATTGCGACAGCAGCATCGTGATCACCGCCGATTGCGGGCGGCGCGCGGGCAAGCTGGTGCCGCTCAAGGCCAATGTCGACGCGGCGGCGAAGATCGCGCCAAGCCTGAAGACCGTGCTGGTGATCAAGGCGACCGGCAGCGATGTGCCGATGGAGGCGGGGCGCGACCTTTGGTATCATGAGGCGGCGAGCGGGGTCTCCGCCGACTGCCCGGCGGAGGTGATGGACGCGGAGGACCCGCTGTTCATCCTCTATACCAGCGGATCGACGGGGAAGCCGAAGGGCGTTCTGCACAGCAGCGGCGGATATCTGCTGTGGGCCAGCCTGACCCACGAGGTCTGCTTCGATTACCGGCCGGGGCAGGTTTACTGGTGCGCGGCGGATATCGGCTGGGTCACGGGACACAGCTATATCGTCTATGGCCCACTGGCGAACGGCGCGACGACGCTGATGTATGAGGGCGTGCCGAACTGGCCCGATGCGAGCCGGATCTGGCAGGTGGTCGACCGGCACAAGGTGGAGATCATCTTCACCGCGCCGACCGCGCTGCGCGCGCTGATGAAGGATGGCGACGATTTCGTCGCGAAGACGTCGCGGACGTCGCTCAAGCTGCTCGGCACGGTCGGCGAACCGATCAACCCGGAGGCATGGCGCTGGTATTACGAGGTCGTCGGCGAGGGGCGCTGCCCGATCATCGACACCTGGTGGCAGACCGAGACCGGCGGCGCGATGATCGCTCCCCTGCCCGGCGCGACCGACCTGAAACCAGGATCGGCCACCAGGCCGCTGTTCGGGGTGGTGCCGCAGCTTGTGGACGCCGAGGGCGGCGTGCTCGATGGGGCGACCGACGGCAATCTGTGCATCACCCAGAGCTGGCCGGGGCAGATGCGCACCGTATGGGGCGACCATGAGCGCTTCTTCACGACCTATTTCAGCACCTATCCCGGAAAATATTTTACCGGCGACGGATGCCGCCGCGACGAGGACGGCTATTACTGGATTACCGGGCGGGTCGACGATGTAATCAACGTCTCCGGCCACCGCATGGGCACCGCCGAGGTGGAGAGCGCGCTCGTCCTCCACGCGAAGGTCGCCGAGGCGGCGGTGGTCGGCTTCCCGCACGACATCAAGGGCCAGGGCATCTACGCCTATGTCACGCTGAACGCCGGCGAGGCGGCGAGCGAGGAGCTGCGCAAGGCGCTGCGCGACTGGGTGCGGATGGAGATCGGCCCGATCGCGACCCCCGATGCGATCCAGTTCGCCCCCGGCCTGCCCAAGACCCGGTCGGGCAAGATCATGCGCCGCATCCTGCGCAAGATCGCCGAAGGGGATGTTTCGTCGCTGGGCGACACCTCGACGCTCGCCGATCCGGCGGTGGTCGACGATCTGGTGGCCAACCGGGTGAAAAGCTGAACCATTCACGCCATCGCGGAACAGGTCCGGGTGAAGGAGGGGGTGCAATCGGAATCCGTCTTCGATAGGTTACATCGGCGCAACAACTTGTCGGAGGCCATCCATGACCGAAGCGGTACTGCACTATAATCGCGTGGCCCGTGTCCTGCACTGGACGATCGGCGTGCTGGTGATCGGCAACATCATCGGCGGGATCTTCCACGATCCCCTCGGCGAGCTGTTTCCGGTGATGCCGATCCACAAGTCGATCGGCTTCGTCGTGCTGGCGCTCAGCATCTTCCGGCTGTTCTGGCGCATCACCCACCCCGCCCCGCCGCTGCCCACGGCGATGCCGCTGTGGGAAAGATTCTCGGCGCATGCGCTGCATTGGGTATTCTACGCGCTGATGATCATCCTGCCGATGACCGGCTGGGCGTTCAGCTCGGCAGGCACATATCCGCTGGAGTTCTTCTGGCTGTTCGACATCCCCAAGCTCGCGGTCGAGAAGGGATCGGGGCTCGCCGAAGGGACGCACAACGCGCATGTGGTGTTCGGCTTCGCCTGGGCCGGGCTGCTGGTCATCCATATCGGCGCGGCGCTGCGCCACCATTTCATCCTGAAGGACAATATCCTGCTGCGGATGTGGCGGAGCGCGCCGGGGGCCTGACGAACGCGCCTAACGCCCCTGCACAGGCGTGACCCGAGTCACGCGCAGGGCCCCGCTTTCCGCGGCATAGTCTCCATGGTCGGGGGCATGCTGACGGAGAAAGATGATGAAGACCTTTTCACTCGCACTGTCCCTCGCGGCCGCCACCCTCGCCATGCCGATGACCGCGGCGCACGCCGACAAGATCAAGGCGACCAAGGATCAGGTCCGATCGGCCTGCAACAAGGCCGGCGGAGAATTGCTGGGGATCAGCGAGTTCGGCAGCTATGGCTGCGACAATGGCGCGAACGGCGGCGGCATGATCCTGTGCAACAAGAATTCGGAATGCCAGACCTATACCGCGTCGCGATCGACCGCGCAGACGAGGAAGTGGGAAGCGCTGATCAAGCAGCGCCCGGTCAAGCGCGGATAGACGTTTCGAACAAGCGTCGCCCCGCGGAGGCCGGGACCGCCACCGGCTTCCCGTGACGCCCGGCGTTCACCACCGCCAGCGGCCCCGGCCTCCGCCGGGACGACGCTTGTGACTCGACAATCAGGCGCCGTTCCTTTAGGGGCCGCGCCTTCACGTCCTGAATCCGCTTCAAGCGGGCGCGGGATTGTACCGTCCGAGACAGCAGGCGCCGGGAAGATGCCCGGCTTAATGTCCTGCCTAGACGGGGAAAAGTTTACCGGCCGCGCCCTTAGGGGTTTAGGCCGGGTCTGCCGCGCTCCTTCCAGGCGCCCGGTCAGGCGACCGACCCCTCGGACGGGTCAGTGGACGGCGTATCTGTCCATTGATCCAAAGCCCCTGCGGATGTGCTGCAGGGGTAGTTCTAAGGAGTAAGGCATGGATCGAGCCCAAAAAGCCGAGCTGGTCGCCGAACTGAAGAGCACCTTCGAAGGCACGAGCGTGGTGATCGTCACCCGTAATCTCGGCCTGACCGTCGCGCAGTCCACTGCGCTGCGGCTGAAGATGCGCGAAGCAGGCGCCAGCTACAAGGTATCGAAGAACAAGCTCGCCCGCATTGCCGTCGAGGGCACGACCTATACAGCGATCAACGATCTGCTGGTTGGTCCGACCGCGCTCAGCACCTCCGTCGATCCCGTCGCACCTGCAAAGGTGATCGTGGATTTCGCGAAGACCAACGACAAGTTGGAAATCGTCGGCGGCGCGATGGGCGATACGGTTCTCGACGTGGCTGGCGTGAAGGCGCTGGCCGAGCTGCCGTCGCTCGACGAACTGCGCGCCAAGATCGTGGGCCTCATCCAGGCGCCCGCGACCAAGATCGTTCAGATCGTCCAGGCACCCGCAGGCCAGCTGGCCCGCGTGTTCGGCGCTTATGCGGCGAAAGAAGACGCCTGATTTTTCGATATCATTTCAACTGACAACTTTTGGGCCCCAAGCGGCCCTGATGGAGACTTAAAATGGCAGACCTGAACAAGCTCGTTGACGATCTCTCGGCTCTCACCGTTCTCGAAGCAGCGGAGCTCTCGAAGCTCCTCGAAGAGAAGTGGGGCGTTTCGGCCGCAGCAGCGGTTGCAGCACCGGCAGCAGCCGGCGGCGGCGCAGCAGCTCCGGCAGCTGAAGAGAAGACCGAATTCGACGTCATCCTCACCGGCGACGGTGGCAAGAAGATCAACGTGATCAAGGAAGTCCGCGCGATCACCGGTCTCGGCCTGACCGAAGCCAAGACGCTCGTCGAGTCGGCTCCCAAGGCCGTCAAGGAAGGCGTCAACAAGGACGAAGCCGAGAAGATCAAGAAGCAGCTTGAAGAAGCCGGCGCGACCGTCGAACTCAAGTAAGCTTCTGCTCCGTCCGATCCGGGCGGGAAGAACTTCAGGAAAGGGCGGCCTCCCCTCAGGAGGGGCCGCCCTTTCTTTTTGCCAGCTTCCGTCGGCCCGCCGAGGCCGGGGCCGTGACACATGCTTGCGGAATGGCCGCGTCGCGGAACCCCTGCCCCGGCCGCGCGTCCAGCCTGCGTAAGCGGGAGACGAAGCGTGGGCGGTGAAACCTGGACCTATCATGACGGCGATCTCGACCTTCGCGGCGAGATCTATCGCCCCGCCACACCCAATGGCGCCGCTGTGTTGGTCGTCCACGAAGCGGACGGCATCGGCGGCAATGTGCGCGACCATTGCGAAAGGCTCGCCGGGCTGGACTATCTGGCCGCTGCGGCGGACATGCATGGCGGCGGGCGCGTGCTCGACGGCGCGGATATGTATGCCGCACTCGATGCCTTCCGCGCCGACCCCGCCTTGCTGCGCCGCCGGGTGCGCGCGGGCTTCGACGCGCTGTGCGGGCTGGACGGCGTACGCGCCGAGCGGATCGCGGCGATCGGCTTCTGCTTCGGTGGTACGGCGGTGCTGGAACTGGCCCGGAGCGGCGCACCGCTAGCGGCCGTCGCGAGCTTCCACGGCCTGCTAACGACCAGCGCGCCCGCCGGCCCCGGCGACATCGAGGCCCGCCTGCTCGTCGCGACCGGCGCGCTGGACCCGCTCGTGCCGCCCGGCGATGTCGCGGCCTTCCAGCGGGAGATGGACGCGGCGGGGGCCGACTGGCACCTGCTCGTCCACGGACGCGCACTCCACAGCTATACGAACCGCGCCGTCTCCGGCCTCGGCGATCCGCGCATGGCCTATGATCCGTTCGCGCATCAGCTGTCCTGGGCGGCGCTCGTCACCTTTCTCGCCACTTCGCTCGACGGCGCATAACGCCGCGAGGGCGCCGATCAGCCGGGCAGCGCCGCCGCGCCGATGATGCGGGCCTCGCGGAGATAGGCGAAGTCGCCCGCCCCGGCCCAGGCCCGTCCATCGGGGAAGCGCAGTTCCACGCCCGCGAGGTCGGCCTCATCGGCAAGCAGCATGTTGACGCCCATCATCGTGTCGCCGAACTTCGCCACGGCGCTGGTGGTCAGGCTGAAATGGGTCGTCGAACCGCAGGTCTCGCAGAAGCGGATTTCCGCCGCCGGTTCTTCCTTGTCCGCCCGGCAATAACCTTTCGTCGCGCCATCGATGGCGACCTCGGATGGATGGAAATAGCCCCAGCGCGCGCCGGTCTTGCTACATAGCAGGCAGTTGCATTCGTGGATGAAGTCGGGGCGTTTGGCGACTTCGACGCGTATCTGGCCGCAGAGGCAGGAGAGATTGATCATCCCGGGCGTGTAGCAAAGGGAGTGTCGGGCTGAAAGCGGCCCACCCACCTTCGCGGGAGGCACGTCCGTGCGTGCGCGGTCCGACCAGACCGTTATCCTCGCGCAGGCGGGAATCGATGGACGGCGGCGCACCCGGCCAGGAGAGCCCCCTTCCATGATTCCCGTTTTTGCGGCGATAACGAGGTTTCGGCTGTGGGCTGTAAACGGGTCTATTTTCCCGCGGTCATCACCGTCATCTTCTTGCCGGCGCCGCCGCTGCGCAGCGTATCGGGGGTGACGACCACGGTCGTGCCGGGGGTCGCGATGCCGATCATCGCCTTCTGGATATCCTCGGGCACGGTCAGCCGCGCGCGCTCGTCGGGGGTAACCTCGACCGGGCCGGCGAGGGTCCCGCCCGGCATCGGCAGCTTCATCCAGCGATAGGTCTCGCCTTCGATCGCGCCGAGCGTATAGGCGGTGGTGCCCGTCACCGTGCCGGCGATGCGAACCGGCGCCGAGCCGATCGGCACGCCATTGCGCAGGATCAGCATGCGGCTGTCGGCCGAGCTGATGATGATCGAGACCGGGCCGGTCGGCGATCGCTCGGGCTGCCACAGCATGCCGCCGAACAGATCGTCGTCGCCCTTATTCGCATCGTTGCTCAGCACGCTGGGCGTCGGCGCGAAGCGCGGCACCTCGGCATCCCGGGTCACGATCACGGTCAGGCCCAATTTGGTGACACCGTAGAGCAGCTTCGCGAAAGCGAGCGGCAGGCGGACGCAGCCATGCGAAGCAGGATAGCCGGGGAGATTGCCCGCGTGCATCGCGATCCCGTCCCAGGTCAGCCGCTGCATATAGGGCATGGGAGCGTTGTTATAGAGGTTCGACTTATGGTCGACATTCTTCTGAAGCAGGGTGAACACGCCGGTCGGCGTCTCATGCCCCTTCTTGCCGGTCGACACGGTCGAGATGCCGATGGGCAGGCCGTTGCGATAGGCATAGGCGCGCTGCTGCGCGATGCTGACGACGATCACCACCGGGCCGGTAGGCGCGACATGCGGGGCCCAGATGAAGTCGCCGGGCTTCATCGCGGCGACGGTGGCCCCGACGGTCGCATCCTGCAGCGAGGGCGCGGCGGCGAGCGCGGGTAGAGCGGGTAGAGCGAGGATGAGAGCGGCGGTGGTGAGGAGGGTTCGGATCATGGCCGGGCTTTCCTAGTCATCGTCGGACGGGCTGTCTCGCCACCAGCTTGTTTCAGCCCGCACCCCGCGGCAAGCGCTATGATGCCCGTCACCGGCCGGTTCGGAAAAGGATGCGCCTGCCCGGGCGAGGAGTCATGGTTGCCGGACCAGCCGCACCATCATCCCCAGCAGCTCCGACAGCGCCCTGGTCGACGGAAGCGCAACTTCATATTCGGCGGAACGGATCGCCTGATCGATGGCGGGGGCGTTGCCCTGATAGGCAAGCGACCAGTCTGGAAAATACCGGCCCTGCATAGGCCCATCATACAGCATCACGATCTGGGTGTGACGCGCGTCCCGTCTGATGCTGGCCATCACGTCGTTCACCGAGCCGACATCACCCTCCAACGCCTGCGCGAAGCGCTGATCCTCCGTGTATAACAAGGCTCCGGAAATGCCGAGCCGCCCGTTCCGCTCAACCGATTTCGTGACGATGTCGGATATTTCCAGCGCAGCATAAGCCGGCGGGATGAGCGATCGGCTGGCATAGACGATAAGATGAATCGGCATCGTTCCGCGGTGTCGTCGGATTGCCCGGCATGGGCAAGGCCGTGGTTATACGGGTCGCGCTGATGGGGGCCAGAGGAGATCGCCGGCTCCATCGCAGCGATACTGGAGAAGATTATGAGCAGGAGGCCGATCATAGCCTTGTTTGCGTGTAGATCGCGCCCTCGCCATCCGGTGTATGTTGAAATGTGGATTCACAACCAAGTGCAACAGTTGTTGTTTGAAGGCTTCGACGGGAGTTTTGAAGTCGAGGCACTTTCGAGGAGTGTTGTTGTATCGGCGTGCGAGCAGGTCAAGCTGATCTGTGGAGACGAGATCGAGGTTGGTTTTTCGTGGCAGGAAGCGCCTGGGGCGTCCGATGGCGTTTTCGACGCCACCCTTTTGCCAGGGGCTATGCGTGTCGCAGAAGAAGGTCTGGACGCCGATTTGTGCGAGCTAACGATGCCGGGCAAACTCTGGCCCGTTATCGAGTGTCAGGGTGGAGCGGAGTGCGGGCGGCAGGGCGGAGAGGCAGTCGCGGAGCATGCGCGCGGTGATATCGGCCCTGCGGTCTGATGCTTTGGTCACGAGGATTATGCGCGATTGTCGCTCATAGACTACGAGCACCGCCTGACCGTAGGCATGAAGTCGGCTTCCCAAATGGCCTGGAGATCGGCGATTTTGGGCCTGAGGCGGTCTTAGGTGGATGGGTTGCCGGTTCTGAATGAGGCTGGTCATGGAGCCATCTTTGCGGCGCCTGCCGCGCTTTGACGTTCCTCGGGGCAGAAAGCGGCGCCAGCTATAATCGTTGGTGCGCCGGATCTGCGCATGGATAAAGCGGTAAATAGGTTCCGGGCTGATGACATGGTCGCCAGCTTCGCACGCCATGCGCTGCGAGCCTTGCTCGGGCGAGCACCAGGCAGCCAGCCGGTCGAGTACGGCGTGGCGCAGATCGCCATCGCGTTCGAGCCGGCGGCCGGACCAGCGGAGGGCTTCGGCCTGCTGCTGCTGAGCGTAGCTGGGCCGGTAGCCGACCTGCGACCCACTATTGCGCTTCAACTCCCTTTGAACCGTCGATGGCTGGCGATCCAGAGCTGCAGCGATCTGCCGGATCGATTGCCCGTCCTCATGAATACGGGCAATCTCACATCGCTCTTCAAGCGAAAGTTGCTGATATCCTCGCATGGCAACACCTGAATGAGGTGTTGCACTTCGTTTGCAAACTCACGGGGCTATAAACCGCCCTATCGAGGGTGCTTCAGCCATTTTTTCCCGAGCGGCGAACGTCTTCATCACCCCTCCTTCTTGGCGACGACCCAATAGTACATCGGAAAATCGCTGTCATAATATCGGTTCGTCAATCGACCATAGAAGACAAGCGGCCATAACAGGACATACCAAAGCCGATTGATGATCACCCCACGCCAGCTTCTCCGTCCATATCGGCGCAGCGGGGTCATGAGGGCGATTGAGTACAGATAATAGATCGATGTCCAGAGAGAGCCATTGCTGGGCTGCAGCGATGTTATTCGCATTCCAGCACGATTGAACATCCGCTCGATCCCAAAGCGCGTGAATCGTGAAAAGTCGAACGGCGCCAGATGTTCGGGACGGACGAGGGGGATTAACGCGAACGCGGAACCTCCCGGTTTCAGGACGCGAGACATTTCCCTTACGCATTCCCAAGGATCCGGAACATGCTCCAACACGACGAGATTCAGCGCAAAATCAAAATATCCCGATGCGAATGGCAGCTCCTGGGCATCCGAAACCACATCAATGCAGGAAAAATCATGCTTCTCCGACGAGAAGACATAATCCGTTGCGTGATAGTCGGCCTTGCTGAACAACGCGGAATACTTGCACTCCCCAGCGCCAATATCGATGATCTTGGATGTGGGTGGAACCATCGCTTCAAGTTCCGACACCTTTTCAGCAAGAAATCTCCACTGAGGATCTTTTTTGGAGAATTGCGGAAACATAACGTTGAAAAAATAATCAAAAAACGTCTCGCCATCCCCTCGCAGCCTTCCCAGGAATCTCCTGGTCTTAGCGGGAACGTTTGCTGCGGCTTTTAGCAAATCCGGAGAAAAATCATCGATAGACGAATCTGATCTCGCTGCTATCCGGCAAAGAAGGGGACGATCATTGATTATAGGAAATTGCCGATCACATCGCGAGCACGAGAAGGTATCATCATTGCCCAGGAGAGGGGAATCCTTGCAGACGGGGCAGCAAAATACGGCGCTCATAAGATGTCCTACTTATACAATGATTTCACGACCAGCAGTAACCGGTCGAAATCCCTCTTGCGAGGCAACAGCAGTGTACCGATACTTATATGGTCTATCCGTTTAATAAGATAGGCCGTTGCAAGCATGGAAAACAGGAATCCGACGGTGATTGACCATGCGAGCCCATATACGCCAAATAGACGGCCCAAGATCGACATCAGCATGCCGATGATGGCTATAGAGGATAAATGTATCCAAATCATTTTCCCTTGGTGAGATCTGCCGAATAGATAATTTTCAAACGTCCTTTGCATCGCCGAACATACAATACCAGGCAACAATATTGTTAGTACAATCCCACTTATTAAATAATACTCACCGAATATTATTGGGATAAATAGGGGCGCAATCACGCTCAATATGGCGGCAGAAAGGCAAAAGACGACGAATATCGTTGGAGCTTCTTCAGCTATAAACTTTGATTTCTGCTCATCGCCCGCTACAGCGGCGACATGAGAAAATACTAACGGCCCGATGGATCCGTAAACTATCATCAACGCATTCGATATAGTGAACGCCACGGAGATAATACCGACTGTTTTATTA
>NZ_LARW01000151.1 GCF_000971055.1 Sphingomonas sp. SRS2 | reverse complement strand
TGTCGAGCTCGCCACGGTCGAGCCAGACGCCCCGACATTGCGGGCAGTAATCTATCTCGACATTCTGGCGTTCGCTCATCGTCAGCGGCACGGCGCAGACGGGGCATATCATGTTCGGATGGTGCAAATCATATTCTCCCTCGATGTCGCGCCCGGCGCGTGAGGAAAAAAGACCCCGTGGCACCGAGCATGCTCGATGCGGTCCGACATCACGATCGATTTCGATCGCCAGAGGGGCCCGGCCCGCGCTCCCAAGATAATGCGGCGCGGCCAGGCCGCAAGGGCCGATCAGCGCGGCAGGTCGGTGGCGCCCATCAGATGGAGGTCGACTGCGCGGGCGCACTGACGGCCTTCGCGGATCGCCCATACGATCAGGCTCTGGCCACGGCGCATGTCGCCGCACGCAAAGATTCCGTCCTGGCTGGTCGCATAATCGGTGACATCGGCCTTCACATTGCCACGTGCGTCGAGATCGACACCAGCCTGTTCGATCATGCCGGGGGTGTTGGGCCCGAGGAATCCCATTGCCAGCAGGACGAGATCGGCCTTGATGGTGAACTCGCTGCCTTCGACTTCGCGCATCTGCCCGCCGACCCATTCGACGCGGACGCACTCGAGTGCGGTAAGCTGGCCATTGTTGCCGATCGCGCGCTTGGTGACGACCGACCAGTCGCGCTCGCAGCCCTCGTCATGGCTTGATGACGTCCGCAGCTTGAGCGGCCAGTGCGGCCAGGACAGCGCCTTGGCCTCCTTTTCCGGCGGCTTGGGCATGATCTCGAACTGTGTCACCGATGCCGCGCCCTGGCGGTTCGAGGTGCCGACACAGTCCGATCCGGTGTCGCCGCCGCCGATCACGACGACATGTTTGCCGGTTGCGGTCAGCGATCCGCGCGGCGCGGCGCGAAGCTCGTCATCGCCCGCGTTGCGCTTGTTCTGCTGGGTGAGGAACTCCATCGCGAAGCGCACGCCCTGTAGCTCGAAGCCGGGGATTTCGAGCGGGCGGGGCTTTTCCGCTCCGCCCGACAGCACGACTGCATCGAAATTCTCACGCAGCGAGTCGAGCGACACCTGAACGCCGACTTCGGTGCTGGCGCGGTAGGTGACGCCTTCGGCCTCCATCTGGACCAACCGGCGGTTGATCAGATGCTTCTCCATCTTGAAATCAGGAATGCCGTAGCGGAGCAGTCCGCCCATCCGGTCGTTCTTCTCGAACAAGGTGACGCTATGGCCCGCACGGGCGAGCTGCTGGGCACAGGCCAGGCCGGCGGGGCCGGAGCCGACCACCGCGACCGACTTGCCGGTGCGGCGCGCCGGTGTCTGTGGCAATATCCAGCCTTCCTCCCACCCGCGGTCGACGATCGCGCATTCGATCGACTTGATCGTGACCGGGCTGTCCTCGATGTTCAGCGTGCATGATGCTTCGCAGGGCGCCGGACAGACACGACCGGTGAATTCCGGAAAATTGTTCGTGGAATGAAGAACTTCCAAGGCGTTCTTCCAATCCGATTCATAGACCAGATGGTTCCAATCCGGGATGATGTTATTCACCGGACAGCCATTATGGCAGAATGGAATGCCGCAGTTCATGCAGCGTGCGGCCTGATCGCGGATCTGCTGCGCGTCCATCGGCACGACGAACTCGTTCCAGTTCTTCAGCCGATCCTGCGGCTTTAGATAGCCGCGGTCCTTGCGGTCGATTTCGAGAAATCCGGTTGCTTTGCCCATCATCTATCTCCGGTCATTCCGCGGCGACATTGGCGGCAGCGAGGCGCTCGGCCTCCAACTGCCGCAGCGCGCGGGCATAGTCTCTCGGCGTCACCTTGACGAAGCGGCCGAGCGTGGTCTGCCAGTCGTCCAGCAGCGCGCCAGCCTGGGCGCTGCCGGTGTGCAGGTGGTGGCGTTCGAGCAGGATGCGAAGCCGTTCCGCGTCATGGCGGAGCATGTCGCCCATGCCATAATCATGAACGCTGGCGGGGCGCTGCTGCGGACGTCCCGCGCCTTCGTCGGGATCGGCGTCGCCGCCGATCGGCTCGACGTCGACCATCGCGAGGTTGCAACGGTCGCGAAATCGACCATCGGCGTCATAGACATAGGCGATCCCGCCCGACATGCCCGCCGCGAAGTTGCGCCCGGTCTGGCCCAGCACCGCCACGACACCGCCGGTCATATATTCGCAGCCATGGTCGCCAGTGCCCTCGACAACGGCGATCGCGCCCGAATTGCGGACTGCAAAGCGCTCGCCAGCGACGCCTTGGAAATAGGCTTCGCCGGCGATCGCGCCATAGAGCACCGTGTTGCCTACGATGATATTTTCGAGCGGATTGCGGTCGACATGACTGGGCTGGCGCACGATCACGCGTCCCCCGGAAAGTCCCTTGCCGACATAATCATTGCCGTCGCCGGTCAATTCCAGCGTAACGCCATGCGCGAGGAAAGCGCCGAAGCTCTGTCCCGCGACGCCCTTCAGGCGGATGGTAATGCTGTTCTCAGGCAGGCCGCCATGGCCGAAGCGCCGCGCGACCTCACCCGACAGCATCGCGCCGACGGTGCGGTTCACGTTGAAAACGGGCCGTTCGATCACCACCGGCTCGCCCTTGTCGAGCGCCGGCGCCGCGGCGGCGATCAGGTCGTTGTCGAGCGCGGCGTCGAGACCATGATCCTGGAAGCTCGAATGATGGAGCGTGTTGCCCATCGCCGGCTTCGCCTGATGGAGCAGGCGGCCAAGATCGACGCCATGCGCCTTCCAGTGATCGAGCGCCTGGCGCATGTCGAGCCGGTCCACCCGGCCGACCATCTCCTTAAGCGTGCGGAAGCCCATCTCCGCCATGATCTGGCGCAGTTCCTCGGCGACGAAGAAGAAATAGTTGATCACATGCTCGGGCTGACCGGTGAAGCGTGCGCGCAGCACCGGGTCCTGGGTGGCGACGCCGACCGGGCAGGTGTTGAGATGGCATTTGCGCATCATGATGCAGCCTGCGGCGATCAACGGCGCGGTCGCGAAGCCGAACTCGTCGGCGCCGAGTAGCGCGCCGATCGCGACGTCGCGGCCAGTGCGCAGGCCGCCATCGACCTGCACGACGATGCGGCTGCGCAGGCCGTTAAGCAGCAGCGTCTGCTGAGTCTCGGCAAGGCCGATCTCCCACGGGCTGCCGGCGTGGGTCAGCGAGGTGAGCGGCGAAGCGCCGGTGCCGCCTTCATAGCCCGAAATGGTGACATGGTCGGCGCGGGCTTTTGAAACGCCAGCGGCGACGGTCCCGACACCGACTTCGGACACCAGCTTCACCGAGATTCGTGCGCCGGTGTTGACGTTCTTCAGGTCGTGGATCAGCTGTGCGAGATCCTCGATCGAATAGATGTCGTGATGCGGCGGCGGTGAGATCAGGCCGACGCCTGGGGTCGAATGGCGTACCTTGGCGATGTTTTTGTCGACCTTGTCGCCGGGCAGCTGGCCGCCTTCGCCGGGCTTCGCGCCCTGCGCCATCTTGATCTGAATGTCGTCGGCATTGACCAGATATTCGGCGGTCACGCCGAAGCGGCCCGATGCGACCTGCTTGATCGCCGAACGCATCGAGTCGCCGTTTGCCATCGGCTTGAAACGGTCGGCTTCCTCGCCGCCTTCGCCGGTATTCGAGCGGCCGCCGATGCGGTTCATCGCCATGGCGAGGGTGGTGTGGGCCTCACGCGAGATCGATCCGAAGCTCATCGCGCCGGTGGCGAAGCGCTTGACGATCTCGGTTGCGGGCTCGACCTCGCCGATATCGATCGGCTGCTCGCCGGGTTTGAGGGTCATCAGTCCACGGATCGTCAGCAGCCGTGTGCTCTGTTCGTTGATCGAGCGGGCAAACTCACCATAGCGGTCCTGGCTGTTGCCGCGCACCGCGTGCTGGAGCGAGGCGACGCTTTCAGGTGTCCAGGCATGTTCCTCGCCCCGGATACGGTAGCCATAGACTCCGCCGACATCGAGCATGTTGCGATAGATTGGATTATCGCCATAGGCCGTCGCGTGGCGACGGACGGTCTCCTCGGCGACCTCGGCGAGGCCGATGCCCTCGATAGTCGTCGCGGTGCCGGTAAAATATTTGTCCACAAATGCCGAGGACAGGCCGATCGCGTCGAAAATCTGCGCGCCGCAATAGCTCTGGTAGGTCGAGATGCCCATCTTGGACATGACCTTCAAAATGCCCTTGCCGACTGCCTTGATATAGTTCTTGCGAACCTCCTGCTTGGTCAGCGGCAGGGCCTGGCGGACCCGGATTTCCTCGAGCGTGTTGAAGGCGACATAGGGATTTACCGCCTCGGCGCCATAGCCCGCGAGAACGCAGAAATGATGGACCTCGCGCGCTTCTCCGGTCTCTACGACCAGACCGGTTTGCATACGCAGACCCTGTTTGACGAGGTGGTGGTGGACCGCCGCGGTCGCGAGCAGCGAGGGCATCGCGATCCGGTCCGACCCCTGGGCGCGATCGGACAGGATCAGGATGTTCTTGTCGGCCAGCACTGCTTCGGTCGCAGCCCAGCACATCTCCTTGATCGCCATCGCCAGCCCTGCAGCGCCGGTCGCGGCGTCCCAGGTCATGTCGATCGTCTCGGTCCGGAAAGCTCCATCGAGCTGCGCTTCGGCGGATCGTATCCGCGCGACGTCGCCATTGGTGAGGATAGGCTGCTCGACCTCGAGCCGCTTATGCGTGCCGGCCTGACGGCCAAGCAGATTGGGGCGCGGGCCGATCATCGACACCAGCGACATCACCAATTCCTCGCGGATGGGATCGATCGGCGGATTCGTGACCTGGGCGAAGTTCTGTTTGAAATAATCGTACAGCAGGCGTGGCCTGGCCGAGAGCACGGCGATCGGCGTGTCGGTGCCCATCGACCCGATCGGGTCTTCTCCGGCGCGCGCCATCGGTTCCAGGAATTTGCCGATATCCTCCTGCGTGTAGCCGAAGGCCTGCTGGCAATCGAGCAGCGCATGGGGATCGTTCGGCAGGCTCGGGGTCTCTGTTTCCGCGGTGCGGAGCGCGTCGAGATCCTTGAGCTTATATTGGGTGGCTTCGAGCCACTTGGTATAAGGCGCGGCCGCGGCGAGGCTCGCCTTGATCTCCTCATCCTCGATGATCCGGCCCTGCTCCATGTCGATGAGCAGCATCTTGCCGGGCTGGAGCCGCCATTTGCGGACGATATTCTCCTCCGCGACCGGCAGCACGCCGGATTCGGAGGCCATGATCACATGATCGTCGTCGGTGACGAGAAAGCGGGCGGGGCGCAGGCCGTTGCGGTCGAGCGTCGCGCCAATCTGACGGCCATCGGTGAAGGCGACGGCGGCGGGGCCGTCCCACGGCTCCATCAGCGCGGCATGATATTCGTAGAACGCCTTGCGCGCCGGATCCATCAGCGGGTTGCCGGCCCACGCTTCGGGGATCAGCATCATTACCGCATGAGCGAGCGAATAGCCGCCCGCCACCAGAAGTTCGAGTGCGTTGTCGAGGCAGGCGGTGTCCGACTGACCGTGCGGGATGATCGGCCATATCTTGTCGAGATCGGGGCCGAGCAGGTCCGATTCCATCGTCCTGCGGCGCGCATTCATCCAGTTGACGTTGCCGCGTACCGTGTTGATCTCGCCATTATGGGCGATGAACCGATAGGGGTGCGCCAGCTTCCAGCTCGGGAAGGTGTTGGTCGAGAAACGCTGGTGGACCAGCGCGATCGCCGACGTGGTCAGCGGATCGGCGAGATCCTTGTAGAAGCTGCCCACCTGGCCCGCGAGCAGCAGCCCCTTGTAGACGACGGTGCGCGACGAGAAGGACGGCATGTAAAGGTCGCTCAGGCCGGGCAGATCATGCTTGATCGCGAGCGTGGCGAGCGGGTTCTGGGTCTGTTTACGGATGACGAGCAGCTTGCGCTCGAAGGCGTCCTGATCGGGTGTTTCGCCGCCACGGCCGACGATCGCCTGGCGGATCACCGGCATCTCGTCGAGCACGGCCTGGCCCAGGCCGGTCGTGTCAATCGGCACGTCGCGCCAGCCGATCATGACCTGGCCTTCCTTGGCGACGAACTTTTCGAATGTTCCGACCGCGAAGGCGCGCGCCGCCTCGTCGCGCGGCAGGAAGCACATCGCTACGCCATAATCCCCGCACGGAGGCAGGGTGAGCCCGGCGTCGTTAGCCCAGGCGCGCAGCAATTCGTCGGGAAGCTGGATCAGGATTCCGGCGCCATCGCCCAGCAGGGGATCGGCGCCGACCGCGCCGCGATGATCGATCCTGAGAAGTATCTCAAGGCCGCGCTGCACGACCGAATTGGACTTGAGCCCACGGATATTGGCGATGAAGCCGACACCACAGGCATCATGCTCGTTGCGGCTGTCGTACAAACCCTGATTCGGCGGATAGGTCATCCCGCGATTTGCTCCCATTGGCCCGATTAAGATAAGCCTTGGCGGCTGCTATACATATGTGATCGGACGAGTGAAGCCTTTAGCGGTGATATGTTTTCTTGTCGGGGGCGAGTTTGAAATAATATATCGGTCGGTCGTATCATTGTTACGACCCGCCGACTCTTCAACTTCCCCCGGGATTGCCGCGGGGCGTTATTTGACCGAGGAGAAATCCAGCAGCTTATATTCACGCGCGGCGGTCGCGTTTTTGGCCCTGATATCGGCCGGAGCGGGAATGAGACCACGTCGAGACAGATATCCTCCCGGTTCCCAACCCCGGGCATATTCGGCCACGAATTGCTTGAGTCCGGGTATGGCATTGAGATGCGCCTGCTTGACGTAGACGTACATCCGCCGCGCGCCTGGATAGGAAAAATCGGCGATCGTCGCGGAGGATGGTTCGACGCCCCCGAGCGCTACACCGCGTAGCGCGTCGCTATTCTCCTCCAGGAAACTGTAGCCGAAGATGCCAATCGCGTCGGGATTTGCACTGAGTTTCTGCACAATGAGATTATCGTTCTCACCGGACTCGATGAACGCGCCGTCCTCGCGAATCCTGGTGCAGATTTGCTTATGCCGGTCCTCTTCGGACTTTTTGAGGGCTTCCATCTCTGGGTTGGCGTTGCAGCCCTTGTCGAGGATCAACTCGTTGAAGCTGTCACGGGTGCCGCTGGTCGGGGGAGGGCCATAGACCCTGATCGTCACGGCGGGCAGGGACGGGTCGACGTCCTTCCAGGTCCTGGTCTTATTGGGTTTGCCATAAGGCGTGGCCGCCAGCGCTTCATAGACTTGCTGCTGCGTCAGCTTGATTGCGGCCCCCTCCTTGCTCTCCGCAAGCGCGAGGCCGTCGATGCCGATCTCGAGTTCGATAATCTTGTCGACGCCGTTATCGCGGCACGTCTTGGCCTCGGCGGGCTTGATCCGCCGCGAAGCGCTTTCGATGTCGGGATACCGCGCGCCGACCCCGGCGCAGAACAATTTCATCCCTGCGCCGGTACCGGTAGATTCGATGACTGGCGCTTTGAAGGACGGAAATTTGCGGACGAACTGTTCGGCGACTGCGGTGGTGAAGGGATAGACGGTCGACGAGCCGACGCCGCGGATTTGCGACCGGACGCCGCTGGTGGATCCGCTTGATCCCCCGTCCTGGCAACCAGCCAGCATAAGGCCGGCCATGCCGACAACGATTACCGCGCGCTTCATGAGCACCTCTTCCAAGTTCGATCACACCAGTCGTTCCGATCACCGAAGCTAGAAGCTTGCATGACATGCCGCAATGTCGCCGCCGACATGGCGCAGGGCGGCCGAGGGATGCGGTTACGCGCGCTGTGCAGGCCCGCGCGGCGGCGTGACGAGCGCATAACGCATGACTAGCGGGTGTTCCTTACGTAATGCGGGCGAGGGGCTACTCGAATATCCCCGCGTCAGACCGAGAGACATTCCTTGATTGCGCAGATTGAACCATTTCACGCCATTGCCCTGAGCAGGATAGCGCACCGGCTGCGCAGCGAGGGGCGTTCGATCATCCATATGGAGTTCGGTCAGCCATCGACGGGCGCGCCAGCCGCCGCGATCGCGGCGGCTCACCATGTGCTCGACACCGATGGCATGGGCTATTGGGAAAGCCCCAAGCTTAAAGAACGGATCGCTGGTCTGTATCTCGATCGCTATGGCGTGACGGTCGATCCCGAGCAGGTCATTCTGACTTGCGGAGCTTCACCTGCGCTGGTCCTCGCCTTGTCCTGCCTGTTCGCACCTGGCGACAGGGTCGCCTTCGCCCGGCCGGGTTATGTCGCCTATCGCAACTGCATCAAGGCGCTCTACCTCGATCCGGTCGAACTGGCTTGCGGCGAAGAGCAACGCTTTCAGGTCACGGCTGCGGCGCTGCGCGCGATCGATCCTGCCCCGCAAGGCGTAATCATCGCGTCTCCCGCCAATCCTACCGGGACGGTCATCAGCGCGGAGGAGGCAAAGGCTATCGCGCATATCTGTCGGGAGCGCGATATAAGCATCATCTCCGATGAGATATACCATGGCCTTTGCTATGGAACCCGAGCCCGCTCGTTGCTCGAAGACGCGCCGGGAGCGATCGTCGTCAACAGCTTCTCCAAATATTTCAGTATGGCGGGCTGGCGTCTGGGATGGCTCGTGGTGCCGCCTGATCTGATCGATGCGGCCCGCGCCCGGATGGGCAACCTCTTCCTGACGCCACCATCGCTCGCCCAGCATGCGGGGCTGGCGGCTTTCGATTGCACCGACGAACTCGAAGGTCATGTCGAAACCTATGCGCGCAACCGCGCCATGCTGCTGGATGCTCTGCCGGGGCTTGGCCTCGACCGGATCGCGCCGCCCGACGGCGCTTTCTATATCTATGCCGATGTGCGCCACCTGACCGAGGATAGCATGGAGTTCTGCAAACGCCTGCTGCTCGACACCGGTGTTGCTACGGCGCCGGGCATAGACTTCGATCCGGTCGAAGGCCGTTATTACATGCGGATCAGCTTTGCCGTTTCGACTGATGAGGTCGCGGAGGCGCTCCGGCGCATAAGGCCATGGCTGGCGGAGCGCACTCGTGAGGCAGGGAAGCGCTGATCTATTCCGCGGCGAGGGCCTCGACCTGCCGCCGCTCCGCCGTATAGCGATTTTCGGGCACCGGCAGGCCGAGATGCTCGCGTAAGGTGGCGCCGCTATAATCGGTTCTGAACAGGCCACGCTCCTGGAGGATCGGGACGACCTCGTTCAGGAACCGGTCGAAGTCACCGGGGCGCGTGACATGGAGGTTGAACCCGTCGATCGCGCCCGCCAGGAACCAGCGCTCGATTTCGTCGGCGACGGTGCGGGCGGTGCCGACGAAGGGCGACCGTTGCCCAAGGAAGCGCGCGACCGTCTCGCGCAGCGTGAGCGCTTCGCTGCGCGCGGTCGCAACGAGGCGTTCGGCAGCGCCCTTATATGAGTTCAACGTGAGATTGCTGACATCGGGGAACGGCGCGTCGGGGTCGTAGACACCGAAGTCATGATAGTTGAAGAGCCGTCCGAGCTCCACCAGCGACTTGTTGAAGTCGAGCTTGCCGAGCCGGGCATCCTCCTGCGCGCGCGCCTCCTCGTCGCTATCGGCGAGGAAGACGCTGAGGCCCGGCATCACGACGATCTGGCTGGGATCCCGGCCGAGCCGGACGGCCCGTGCCTTGAGGTCGGTCGTATAGGCGAGCGCGCTGTCGAAGTCCTGCGCAGCGGCGAAGGTGCCTTCGGCGATCCGCGCACCGAGATTGCGGCCCTCCATTACTGAATCCCATTCGCCTTCGCTGTCACCCTCGCCACAAGCCCACCGCACGCGGCAATAGGATTGATTCATAATCTTGCGAACCTGCTCAACGCGGTTGCAGGGCGCATCTTTGGCGGGGGCGAGAACTTGAAAGGGCAGAGGGTTCAAGTCTTCCGACAGCCTAAGGTATCGTGCCAAGGTTCCGTCATCGATCTCCGTTCCGTTCCAACGAATCTCCCCATCCTTAGTCACGTGTATTCGTACTGGAATTGCATGGTGGTTAATCCCATCGGCTAGCGTTCGCCAATGAGCGGGCGGTATATCACATCCGCCCTTATATGATTTCGGGCGGGCAACACCGATAACGAGAAAGACGGTGCTGAGCGCCACAGCGATGACCATGATGATAGCGACGAGGCGGTTCATCAAATCAGGATTTCACAGGATAGGCAGCTGGGCAACGGTCAGAAGGTCCATAACCGATGATATTGCTATCACCGTAATAACCGCCCACGATCGCCATCGATAATAATCAGAGGATCATATGGCAGACGAAACCCTACTCGACCTTACCGCGCTCATAGTCTCCAACCATGTGACGAATAATAATGTGTCGGTTGGGGATGTGCCGACGCTTATCAAGAGCGTTCACAATGCTTTACAGGGGTTGGGTAAGGCTATCGTTGAACCCGAACCCGAGCAAAAGCCTGCCGTTTCCATCCGGTCATCGATAAAGCCCGATTACCTCGTTAGCCTTGAGTCCGGTAAGAAGGTGAAGATGCTCAAGCGGTATCTTATGACCAGCTACGGCATGACACCGGACGATTATCGCAAGAAGTGGGGCCTTGCCGCCGATTACCCGATGGTTGCCCCGAACTACGCCGAGCAGCGTAAGGCCTTGGCGTTGAAGATTGGGCTTGGTCGGAAGCGTATTGCTCAAACCGCTTCGGTGCCGGTCGTAGAGAAGGCCACCCCGAGACCTAAGGCAAAACCTGCCGTGAAGAAGTCTACTACAAAGGCGAAGGCGAAGCCTAAGGGTGGGCCTGCCACGGAATAGGCCTTATTTGACCAGGAAACAGGCCTTAGAATTCGACCTGCCGTCCTTGGCTACCCACCCAGCCAAAGCAATGCGGATGCGCTCTAAGGGGCTAATAATACCCTTGTTCAAGCTGTGCCAATCATGAGTGAGTTAGCGGGCGTGCAGTTGGGGCTGAGGTGGAGGCATGTTTGACGCTGATTTTTCGCAAGATATTTTTGCGATGGTTCCCATGTCAGAGAATAGAATTTCGTCGTTGTCTTGGATCACAACGAACGGCGTCTCCCCGGCATACCCCCCCATGCGGTTCTTCGCATTGACAGCGCCACAAATGAACCATCCGGTTACCTTCGCTGAAAAAATCGTAGGCTTGTAGGTTGTAAACACGAAGCCGTATGGCCAACGGAAATCAGCCGAACCTGGGTCTATAAGATGTGATCGGATGTGATCCTCAACCACTTTTTTCATGGCTGACCAGTCCGTGGCAGATGATATCAACCGCGACGCCGGTGGGGCAGGATCATACCCCATTATATTGGCTCTCCATTCGAAGTACTTCGACGCGGTTGCGTCCCAAAGGGTAGCGCCGTTAACGGTCTGTTCCTTCACAATCTCAATCATTTTATTTCGTTGTTCAGTCGTTGTTGCCAATGCATCCCAAGCAAGTTGCAATCGAGCCGCTGCCGGACCGTCAGTGATGCTGTTACACGCACGGGTGCCGCATGGCCCCGCACTCTGCGCCAATGTGGGTGCACTAATCGCCAGACAATATGCCGCCGTTGCAGCCGAGATGTAGCGAAAAACTGCCATTTTCACGATAAGCCCCCCATTTCAAATCTAAGGGGCGTCCCGGCCTTAGAGCCGGGCGTTCGTAACTCGCGAGAGTCCCACGAGCGCATGAGCCTTTACCGTTACCGGCTGGACATGCGCTCATGCCACCCGGCCACGAAGACGCGACCGGCTGACTCTTTGAGAGGTTACGAAGCCCCATTCCCGTTCTCGCGGGAACGCGGTCAGATTGCTTGAAATGAGGATGGAAGCAAGGGGGCACAGCGCTGCCAAGTCCAAATCGTTACCGAAATGGATCAAGCAAGAGTGTGATACATGGGTGTGTAACAAACACCCGAAAAATCACGCTAAGTTGTTGAAAAATATACGCTGGTGACCCCTACGGGACTCGAACCCGTGTTTTCGCCGTGAGAGGCCTCAAAAATACAGCTTTGAGCGTCCGTAGTTGATTGTCGACGTCTGTCCATGCTCTTGAGAAATATAGAGTTTTTCTATATAAGGCTGTCGGTGTTCATCATTGTCCGTGAGAGGCTTTTTACACGAATATTTCGTGCTTTTGCCCCGATCGGATTGGCGAGGCTGACAACATGGCACGGATACTAGTTGAGAGCGCTTTGACGACGAGAACAGCTAGAGGAGGGCTCAAGCCGGGCCTCCATTGGCGTAGCATCGATCGCGGTGTCCATCTTGGTTATCATAAGAATCGTCGCGGCGGTCGCTGGCTCGTCCGATGGTATCAGAAAAGCACAAGTAGCTACAGTCGCCTCCAACTCGGTGTCGCCGACGATGTATTCGATGAGGACACGCTGAGCTATTACGCTGCCGTTCAAGCCGCGAAAGAGGCGGTTGCGACCGCTCGGCGAAGGACGGCCGCGGATGCAGGTGGGCCGACGCTGACAGTGCAACTGGCCGTGGAGGAATATCTCACAGCGCGAAACGCCAGGAAGAGCGCAGCGGAAGAAAGGGAGGTGAAAGCAGACGCAGCGAGCACGCTGAATAAGCACGTTCTCTCTAACAAGACGTTTTGCGCGACCCGCCTGGATGACCTTACCGAGAAAAAACTGATCGATTGGCGGGGTTCGATCGATCCGAAGTTGAAGGGCACGACAAGGCGTAGAATTCTTAACGACCTCAAGGCCGCGTTGAACGCCACTTATCGCAAAGAGCGGCGCCGGCTTCCTTCCGAACTCGGGGAGATCATCAAGATCGGGCTCGCGGCCGAGGATATCGTAATCGAGCACGTTGAGGTCGCGCGCGATAATCAAATCCTCGACGATGAGATCGTAAGACAGATCGTCACGACCGCCTTCGAAATGGACGACGACATTGGCAGGATGGTGCTCTGCCTCGCCGCAACCGGAGCGCGCTTCTCTCAATTGAAGCGGATGAAGGTTCGTGACGCGCAATTATCGCTCAAGCGTCTCCTTGTGCCTCACAGCAAAAAGGGAAGGAACAAGGCTGCTGGCTACTCCCCGATTCGGATCGGCCAGGACGTGATTGACGCGCTCCGCGCTGTCGCCAGCGGGCGGCGAGCCGATGAACCGATGCTGGAACGGTGGCGTCTCAAGCAGACTGCACCGGGCGTGTGGGTTCGCGACAGGCGCGGCGCTTGGACCTCGTCCTCGGAGCTGACGCGCCCATGGGCCGCAATCTGCGGACATATCGGGCTTGAGGACATAGTGCCTTATGCGCTGCGCCATTCGTCGATCGTCCGAGGCATTGCATCAGGTCTGCCGATCCGTCTCGTTGCAGCGATGCACGACACCAGCGTCGTCATGATTGAAAAGCATTACTCCCGATGGATCGTTGAAGGCCTGGAAGATATGGCTGCACGAGCGATCATCCCCCTCCACGCAGCGGCGGCGTAGAGAATATTCCCTTCGTTTAGCTTCTGCCAATATCGGCTTCCAGAGCGAGGGGAATCGGTGTGGGGATCGGATTGAAATTGGTCGGCGATATCATTGCCGTCAACTTGATATCGACGGCCCCCGCACGGGGATTTCTGGTGTGATAACGACACGATCGAGGCAAAGCTATTCGACTACGAGCAGCATGTCTTTTTACCGGATGGTGAAGCTCAACTTCTTCAGATCGGCGCGAGGGCGTCCAAGATCCGGCATTCCGATATCGTCCCACCATTGCACGACGAGATTAAGCCATTGAGTTCACGCCGGAGTTTGGTGAGGTCGGCCAACTTTCGATCTATCTCGGCAAGATGCTCGGTGGCTAAGGCGTCCACCGACCGACAATCATCAAGCTTGTGGTCGGCGAGATCGAGCAGGTCGCGAACCTGATCGAGCGAAAAGCCCAGGTCTCGCGATCGACGAATGAAACTCAGGCGCGATAGCGCTTGGGCCCCGTAAGCGCGGTAATTGCCGGACGTTCGGCCCGGCTGAGCAAGGAGGCCGATCCGCTCATAGTAGCGCACCGTCTCCACCTTGGTGCCCGTGGCCTTGGCAAGCAGGCCGATCGTCAGCGCGGTTTCCATGCTCTTGACCCTGTAGTTGCTACAGGGTGCATATGAGGGGACGACTCAAAACTGTCGAGAGGATGACGTTGGTCTGCACCAGATGTGAAGCGGATAAGCCGAGCGGGTTGAATGACCCGCGATGGAGGCGTGCGCTCTGGATTGCGCTTGTCGTCAACGCCGTCATGTTCGGCGGCGAAATGATCGCGGGCGTTGCCAGTGGCTCGCGCGCGCTTCAAGCGGACGCACTCGATTTCCTTGGTGACGCGGCCAATTACGCGATCAGCCTGTCAATCGGCGTGCAAACGGGACCCCCGATAGGCGTCTAAAAGGGACCCCCTTGCGGGATCGGGTAACGTTGTTGTGAGGCGCCAGCTTGCGCTGAGCGCGGCGTAGGGAGGGCGTAGCCCGACCG
>NZ_LARW01000150.1 GCF_000971055.1 Sphingomonas sp. SRS2 | reverse complement strand
GCGGGCATGGCCCTCTACGGGCATCCCAGGCGACCGATTTTTGGAAAGCTAGATCCTCGCACGATCGCGCGCGACGACACGAAAGTGCGTTTTATGGACGCTAAGGCCGAACAGATCGGCAACATCATGTTTGAGCGACGGCGTATACACCTAATATATGGCCATGATCCGGCACACACACAGCGCATTGCATTTGCCTACACAAAGATGTAGGCTTGCGGCATGAAGATCGCGGGCTTTGACTGGGATGGCGGGAACTGGCCCAAATGCGGCAAGCACGGCGTTGCCCGCGAGGAGATCGAGCAGGTGTTGCTAGGCGGGCCTGCGGTGATGGCCGATCCTCATCCCGGCGAACCGCGTATGCGGGCGATCGGGAAAACGGCGGACGGGCGCTATGTTTTCCTGGTGTTCATGCTCCGGGAGATCGCCGGCCAGTCGAGGCTCCGGCCCATCAGCGCCCGCTATATGCACCAGAAGGAGATCGAGCATTATGAAGGCCAGGAATAAGCCCATGCCCTCGCTCGCCAGCGATGCGGCGGCCGAACGGTTCGTCGCCACGGCCGACCTGTCGGATTATGACCTGTCCGGCTTCAAGCCCATGCGCTTCGAGATCGAGCCGAAATCGGCCGCGCTCAATATGCGCCTGCCCGCCGCGCTACTGGACGCGGTGAAGGCCAGAGCCAGGGCCAGGGGCATCCCTTACACCCGCTATGTGCGGATGCTGCTGGAATCCGATGTCGCCCATCGGTGAACGGCAGCGCGAGACGTCACGCCGGATCGGACCGCCCCGCGAAGAACAGGTTTCCCGGCTGCGAACCCTGGTAATCTGTATATGTGTATACGCCTATACAGCAATTTCGCGTGCTAATGGCGGGTCCGCTTCGGGGGCGTCGGCGCAGACAGCAGCGCGTCAAAGGCGGCGTCATCGCCCAATGCATAGCGGCGCAGCGGATCGTCCTCCATCATGCGACCGGCCTGGACCTCGCGCCAGGTCACATAGCGCAGCCGGCCCCGGTCCAGCACGCCACCGACAAGGCATTCGGCGCGCAGGAACATCCATATCTGGCTCTGCCGGTGCTGGACGAACGCCTCGAAATCGCCATTCGTCTCTTGGAGATGCACCGCCACTAAATCGCAGACGAGATTGAATATCCGCATGAGGCCGAGCCGGCTTTCCTCATCGGTGATCGCCGCGTGCAGTTCCAACACTTCGGCGCGGATCGCGGGAAGGGGGACGGCACCGCTCTCCCCATAGGCCATGAGCCGATCCCAAAGATCAATGACGCGCTGATCCATGTTCCATCCTTCCGCTCATAGGAGCCGAACAGGATCAGCTTGAGGATGCGGCCGCCCTTGCGCTTGTCGGAGAGCTTGGTTTTGACAGCATCCTCGAACTCATCGAACAGGACGCGGGCGACCCGTTCCAGCTCGCGGCGCTTGGCGGCGGGAAGATGATCGAGGCCGGCGCGCATGGTCAGGGCACCGAGATTTGCGTGATGCCCGGAGCGGCGGTGATTTCGTCCACGAGGCTATCGACGGTTTCCATGCGGTGGCTGGGCCAGTCGCGCGAAACGGTGACATAGCCGGCGTTGGTCTGGACATTGATGGTTGCGGTGGCGGGGAGCAGATCGAGCAGCGCGGCGAGCTTGTCCTGAATGTCGGGGGTGATGCGGTCGATTCCCGGTCCCACCATCAGGAGCTGCCAGGAGAGGCGCGAGGTGTCAGTCATGGGCATTTCCTTCCGCGTCGAAGGCCCGTTTGCCGCGCCGCTTCCAGAGTGCGAGCGCGTTGCCATCTTCTCGCGCGCGGGCGGCGAGATCGAGCATCGCGCCGTAGAGGGTGGCGCGATCGTCGTCGGCAAGATCGACGAGGCCGGCCTTCTGGACGAGGCCGCCCAGCTCTATGAGATGGCGGGTGCGTTCGCGGCGCTGCACGACCCATTCCCTCGTATCGGTGCGGCGCTGCGCGGCCTCAACCCTGTGCCTCGCCTGCGTCAGCCTGATTTCTGCTTTCGCCGTTGCCGCCAGAGCGTCGCCCAGCCTTGCGTCCGCGCCCTTGAAAGAAGGCGACGCCCTTCGCGCGCCATGCCTCCTTTGCTTGTGCGTTCGCTTCCACGGCGGCGGCGAGCGCCCCGGCGAGCGTATCGAGATCGAGCGCATTGGCTCCGGTTGCCGTCACCAGTAGCCCAAGTTGCTGAATCTTCTTCGCCTTGATAGACTTGGCCTTGTCGTTCAGCACCCGCAATTCGGCGTCATAGTCGCGCACCTTCCGCATATTCTTTCCCTCGCGCCCATGAACAGGAGGCCGCAGCGTAGCACGATCGCGCGCGCGAGGAAGGCCCCGAAGCGAAAAATGCGGCGAAGTCAATCACGCGAACGGCAGAGAGTGTGAGTGCGCGCTTATACGTCGTTGCCGACGTGCGCTAAGAAAGGCAGTATAGAGGCCGTCATGGCGATCTACCATTTCTCAGCCAAGGTCATCAGCCGCGCCAACGGATCGAGCGCCGTTGCCAGCGCGGCCTATCGCGCGGCGGAGCGGCTGCACGACGACCGGCTTGGGCGAACCCAAGATTTCTCGAACAAGGCCGGCGTCGTCCATTCGGAAATCATGTTGCCCGAAGGTGCGCCGGAGCGTTTAAACGACCGCACGACCTTGTGGAACGAGGTCGAGGCGGGGGAGATCAGGAAGGATGCCCAGCTTGCCCGCGAGGTAGAGTTCTCGATTCCACGCGAAATGAATCAGGCGCAGGGCGTCGCGCTCGCCCGCGAATTTGTCGAAAAGCAGTTTGTCGAACGCGGCATGGTCGCGGACCTGAATGTGCATTGGGACATGGGCAAGGATGGGATGCCCAAGCCCCACGCGCATGTCATGTTGTCGATGCGCGAGGTGGACGGGGAGGGGTTCGGGAAGAAGGTCCGCGAGTGGAACCGAACCGAGCTGTTGGAAGGGTGGCGCGAGGCATGGGCGAACCATGTTAACGAGCGGCTTGCCGAGCTGGATATTGATGCCCGCATAGATCATCGCACCTTGGAGGCGCAGGGGATCGACCTTGAGCCGCAGCACAAGATCGGGCCGGCGGCGTCGCGGATGCCCAAACAGGGGCTTGAGGCCGAGCGGGTCGAGGACCATGCCCGGATCGCGCGCGAGAATGGCGAGAAGATCATCGCCAATCCCGAAATCGCGCTGGACGCCATCACGCGGCAGCAGGCGACGTTCACGCGGCGCGACCTGGCGCAGTTCGCGTTCCGGCACAGCGACGGCAAGGATCAGTTCGACCAGGTGATGAGCGCGGTGCGGTCCTCGCCCGAGCTGGTGGCGCTGGGGAAGGACGGGCGCGGCGAGGACCGCTTTACCTCGCGCGACATGATCGACACCGAGCGGCGGCTTGAACGGGCCGCCGATCGGCTTGGCGCGAGGGAGGGGCATGGTCTCCCGGCAGCGTCGCTATCAAGGGAGCTGGACACCGCCGGGAGTGGGGGCCTGGTGCTGGGGGGTGAGCAGCAGGCCGCTTTGGAGCATATAGCAGGCAAGAGCGATCTTTCCATAGTCGTCGGCTATGCCGGCACCGGCAAGTCGGCGATGCTGGGGGTGGCGCGCGAGGCGTGGGAGCATCAGGGCTATCAGGTGCGCGGCGCGGCCCTGTCGGGGATCGCGGCCGAGAATCTGGAAGGCGGGTCCGGCATTGCGTCGCGGACGATCGCCAGCCTTGAATATCAGTGGGACCAGGGCCGCGAGCTGCTGACCAATCGCGACGTGCTGGTGATAGACGAGGCCGGCATGATCGGCACGCGCCAGATGGAGCGCGTGTTGTCGGCGGCCGAACAGGCGGGCGCGAAGGTCGTTCTTGTCGGCGACCCGGAGCAGTTGCAGGCGATCGAGGCCGGCGCGGCGTTCCGCAGCCTCGCGGAGCGGCACGGCGCGGCCGAGATCACCACCATACGCCGCCAGCATGAGGACTGGCAGCGCGACGCCACGAAGGCGCTGGCGACGAGCCGCACCGGCGAGGCCGTCCACGCCTATGAGCGGCACGGCATGGTCACGGCGGCCGAGACGCGCGAGGCGGCGCGCGCGGACCTGGTGGACCGCTGGGATGCCGAGCGCATCGCCGCGCCGGATCAGTCGCGGATCATCCTCACCCACACCAATGCCGAGGTGCGCGATTTGAACCTGGCCGCGCGCGATCGGATGCGCGCCAGCGGCGAGCTGGGGGACGATGTGCGGGTGTCGGCCGAGCGCGGCGCGCGCGAGTTCGCGAGCGGCGACCGCATCATGTTCCTGAAAAACGAGCGCGGCCTTGGCGTGAAGAACGGCACGCTGGGGAAGGTCGAGCGCGTATCGCCCGATAGCATGGCCGTTCGCCTTGACGATGGCCGATCGGTGGCGTTCGACCTCAAGGATTATGCCCATGTCGATCACGGCTATGCCGCCACCATCCATAAATCGCAGGGCGTGACGGTCGATCGGGCGCACGTCCTCGCCACCCCCGGCATGGACCGCCATTCGGCCTATGTGGCGCTGTCGCGGCATCGCGACGGGGTGCAGCTCCATTACGGCCGCGACGACTTCGCCGATCAGCGTCAGCTCACCCGCACGCTCTCGCGCGAGCGGGCGAAGGATATGGCGTCGGATTATCCGATGGTCCGCGACCGCGACGCGGAGATTCGTGCTTTCGCCGACCGGCGGGGCTTGTCGGGCGAGATCCGGTTGCCGGATGCGCCCGAGAGGCGCGGCGTGGAGATCCTTGGCCCTCGCGCGGGAACCATGCGCCAGATGGGCGAGGATTCCCGGTCGATCGACCGCGGCGCTGGCGCGGGACAAGCCGCGGCCGAGCGGCAACCGCGGCGGGGCATGTTCGACGGCTTCCGGCCTGCCCCGCAGCGCCCAGCGCCGGAGCCGACGCACACCGGCGAGCGCGAGAAGGCGGCTCCCAAGCGCGGTATGTTCGACGGGCTGAAGCTGTCGGCCGCGCCGCTGAAGGGCGCGGAGCGCGCTCCGGTCCCGGCCGATCGCGGCCAGGGCCGCGACTATGCCCGCGCGGTCGAGCGGGCCTCGCGTTCGGCCGAAGCGGTGTTGCAGGCGCAGGCATCGGGCGCTCCGATCCTTGAGCATCAGAAAGTCGCGTTCGAGCGCGCGACACAGGCGCTGGACCAGATCAGGCCGGGAGCCTCGCGCGATATGGCGGCGGCGATGCAGCGCGACCCCGCCTTGCTGCGCGAAGCGGCAGCGGGGCGCAGCGGCCCCATAATCGACGCGATGGCGCAGGAAGCCCGCGTGCGGGCCGATCCGAACTTGCGCGCCGATCGGTTCGTGGAACGCTGGCAGGGGCTGAAACAGGAGCGCGACCGCCTTTATCGCGCCGGCGACATGGCGGGCCGCGAGCGCACGGGCAAGGAAATGGCGGGCATGGCGAAAAGCCTTGAGCGCGATCCCCAGGTGGAATCGGTCCTGCGTAATCGCACGCGCGAGCTGGGGCTTGAGATCGGCATGGGCCGGGGACGCGGCATGGACAGCGGCGACCTTGGCCGCGAGCTGGCGCGGGATTTGGGGATAGGCATGGGGCGCGGCATGAGCCGGTAGGAGAGGATGATGGACGAGGACAATTATCGCGACAACGGCGGGTCCGGCGACGATCCGATAGCGGCGTTCGAGCAGTTGCGTGGCGAGGTGGCGTTGGTGCGCCTTGCCGTCGAGGGGCTGGCCCGCGCGCGCGAGTCCATCGACATTCCCGATTATCAGCCGACGCTCGCCAACACCGAGAAGATATTGCTGGCACTCACCCAGCGGGTCGATGCGATAGCGAAAAGCCCTGCGATGAAACTTACCCCGGAGACGATGGGGGAGCGTGTAAACGCTTCGGTGGCGGGCGCGGCGGGCGAGCTGCGCAATCTGGTGCATAGCACGCGATCGGACATGAGCGAGGCGACGCGGGAATTGCGGGGGCTTGTCGGAACGACGCGCGCGCGCTGGCAACAGGATCGGTGGCTGTTGTGGACCGGCTTGGGCGGGGCGGTGCTGGGGATGCTGGCTTGGGCGCTTCTCGCTGGCCTGATGGCGCGCGCCATGCCCGATAGTTGGCAATGGCCGGAGCGTGGAGCAATGCAGTTACTCGCCGAACCAACGATGTGGGATGCCGGCACGCATCTGATGGCGCGCGCCTCGCCGACGAGCTGGGAGGCGATCGTCGCCGCCGCTAATCTGGCGCGGGACAATCGCGAGACGATCGAGGCATGCCGTGCGTCCGCCGTCAAGGCGAAGAAGCCGGGGCGCTGCACGATCGAGGTCAAGCCGGGGGTGGTGCGTCCTGACGCGCCTCGCCGCACGCTTCGGACAGTGACGAGTTGAGGTTATAGAGGGCATAGCGTGGATGGTACGCCAAACAACGATAAGATCGAACAATCAGCGAACACTTGGGCGGCGCAGCTATTTGGCTGCGGTTGCTCAACCCCTGATCAATAAACGCATTGAGGCGGCATGCAGGGCATCCCGGACAGCTTTCCGAATTGATCGGATACACGAGTACGCATGGCGGTGAGCGCCCGCGCTAAGTCAGGAGTCGAGGTGCGTAGCTGGGCCAGGTAGCGGGCACGATTGGCTGAGATGCGCTGAGCTCGTTCTGCCTGGGCGGCTTGCGCGGCGGTGACCGCTGGCTTGGTTGCGATGCTGAGTGCTGACTGACCCTCAAACTGCCGGACGAGTAGAGCGACTAGCGTCTCGGCATCAGGGGGAAAGTCCGCCAGACGGTCTTGCCTGGTCAAGTCGGGCTCGCCACTAGGCCCTTCCTCGTTTACCAACGTCACGACCCATCCCTCTGTCTCGATCCGCCAGCGGACGAGAGCATCGTCGCTGGCGAAACTGAGGCGGACGTTGCCCGTCGTGGTCGGCATAAGCGATGGTATCTCGGGAACGGCGTACAATGTCGCATCCAGTGCCCAGGTGCCGAAGCGTTGTGTGGGCGCATCTTCCTGCCCTGGGAAAACACGGAAGGCGGCGAACTCGCTGTCTTGATGGAAAAAGCCCTCACCATGCGTCAGCGTGGCCAGCACCTTGCCGTCGCTGTGGACCGGCGTTGAAGCGGGACCCCACCAAGACGAGACCAACTGGGTTGATTTTCATATGCAAATAGCCTTGGGCCGAGTCCTCATCGGCGCCTATCAGGACCTGGCTAATTTCGGAATTTTTTGTTTATTCAGCGTGTTACTGCGCATGGGCTGGGGTCCCGCTTCAACGCCGGTCCACACTCAGGGCTGTGGATAAGCGCCCAAACCGAACCCCGTCTTTTTAGGGATTAACCAACTGACAAGGAGTAATTCTTACTTTTCCCGGGGTGCCGATCAGCGCCAATCGGGACCGCGTAAATTTCGATTCTATTCGCATTTTCAACAACTTAATCGAATTCTGGCGGGTTCCGCTTCGGAGCTTATCCACAGTCCTGCCAGCGCTCTATTATTCACCGCGTCGCTGGTGATCCGAGCTTCGCTAGATCAACGTTGCTGAGCTATTCTGACGATGGTCCGGGCAAATGAAGCGATCTTCAGATGCACACAGATCCCAAAAAATGGGCCCAGATCCGCTCGGATTATCACGATGCATGGACGCCGAGGACGCTCTTTACAGCGTCTTCGCCGGGCCAAATTCTCTGGGCGCATTCCGCCATCTCAACCCGTTACGATTGACGAAGATGATACCGCTAAGCACGCGACGATCATCAACCCTCGGCCGACCAGGGCTCTTGGAGAAAAAGGGCTCAAGCCGAGCCATCTGCTCATCCGTCAGCCAGGGCAGGTCGCTCATAATCAGTCTCCTTGCGGAGGCTGAATCAGATCCCGCCTCCCAAATCAATGGGTCCTGACCCTAGTCATCGGTGGGTCACATAGGTACATAGGCCCATAAAATTGGCCCAGTAGATTCTCCACCGTACCAGTAAATCTTGTTAGAGATTTGGGTTGCCGAAATTACATACCATGAAATGCCCGAAGAATGGGAAATCGATGCGAATTTGATTTCCCCAATTCATGCAATCTGTTTATTATATTGGGCGTTCAACGGCTGCTGCGCGATGCCGCCAGCAGGGCGCAAATAACCCAGGACCATCCCGATCATGAATTCGCGCCAGCGCGCTCTGCCCTGCGGCTGGGTCAGGTCCGCGTCCAGAAACACCGACATCACCTTCCCGGTCAGGAAGCATCCCTCGCACAACATCAGGCATGCAGCGAAAAACATGGGCGCATCGACATCAACCCGGAAGACGCCCAGTTTCGCACCACGATTGAGCACTTCATTCAGCCGCTGGATAAGGATCGGCATGTCGCGCCGAAACTTGCTGCGCGCCGAAACATGCGAGCCCCGGCTGATATTCTCCGATAGCGAGAGCGGGCCAATCAGCGGATTATTCTCCAGGAAGATGAATGTTCGGTCGAGGAACGCTTTGATCGCTACTTCCGGGTCCATGCTGGCATAGTCAACGCGCAGATGTTCTTCCATCGTAACGGTGGCGATGTCTTCCAGCACCGCGACGTGGATTTCCTCCTTGCTGCCAAAATAATGATAGACGAGCTGCGTCGATACCGATGCTCGTTCGGCAATGCGCGTCATCTGCGCACCAGACGCCCCGTGCTCGGCGATTTCTTCGGCGGCGGCCTGAATGATCCTCTGCACGGTCAGATGCGATGACCGCGGCATCGCCGCTTCGCCGATCACTCCTTTTTCAGCCTTTTTCGGACTTTTTTTGATTGCACTCTCCATGACGGCAAAATCACGGAAAGGCGTTGCAAAGTCAACTTTTTCGGCCGGTTCGCCGATGCGGTCCAATTCCCCGGAAGGCCTACAATTCTGCGGATATTAACCTGCTATTTGGCACCGTCTCAAACGAATTCCCTAACTGCAGCTGTCATAATCCGTACAAAAGGCCGGTCAGGAACGGCGGGTGGTGATGGATCGGTGGAATGGAATTTCCCGATCGATGCCAGCATCGTCGCATAAGGAGAGCGAAGAGCATGGGGCAACTTGATGGCAAGGTCGTGGTCATTACAGGAGGTGGCAAAGGCCTTGGCCGCGGCATGTCGAGGGTGTTCGCCCGGGATGGCGCGCATGTTGTCATCGCCGAACTGGACGGAATCGCCGCCGAGGAAACCGCCAGAGCAATCGAGGCGGAGACGGGCGTCGCATGTCTTGCCTATCCTTGTGACATCACCCATCGCGATCAGGCGATTGGTGCCATCGAAAAGGCTGTTGGTCATTTTGGCGGCCTGGATGTCGTCATCAACAATGCGTCGATGCTGTCGCCAAACATTCTGCTGGAGCAGAAGACCGACGCTATGCTGCACGGTTCGCTGCAGGTCGCCTTGTGGTCGACCTGGTGGACAATGCAGGCCGCCCTTCCCCACCTGCGCGCGCGGGGCGGCGGCAGCATCATCAACTTCTTCTCGATCGATGCGCAGGTCGGGTCCTGGTATCACAGCGACTATAATGTCGCGAAGTCGGCGGTGCTGGGGCTGACGCGAACGGCGGCGGTCGAATGGGGTCGCTTCAACGTACGCGTCAACGCCATCGCGCCCACGGGGCTCGGTACAGTGATGGAAAAGCTGGTCGAGGACGACCCATCCTTTTTCGATATGGTGGCCGCGATCAATCCGCTCGGGCGTGTGGGCGACCCTGAACGCGATGTCGCCCCTGTGGCAGTATTCCTGGCATCCGATGCGGCCCGTTTCATGACGGGCGAACTCTTGCATGTCGACGGCGGACAGCATGTGCCCGGTTTCAACAACAAGCCGCCGGACTGGGCGACGATGGACGAAAACCCGTGAAGCGGTCCATGGCGCCCCTCCCGCCACAAGCAGAACAATTTCATGAATGCGACGCCCCGATTGCGTCCGAAAGGCAAATGATGACGTCGCCTGGCGAAATTTCGACCTTCCGGGACGAAAAAGTCCCCGCCCTGATCCAGTCTCTCCAGCAATTGCGACCCATGATAGCGGGCCATGCCGCAGCCGCAGAGGCGCAGCGCTCGCCTGTCGCTCAAGTGGCGGACGCACTGAACGACCTGGGCATTTTCACCCTTCTGATGCCTGAACGCTGGGGCGGAGCTGGACTTTCGACCAGCGGCTTCGCCAAGGTCGAGATCGAACTGGCGAAAGCGGATCCGGCCATGGCCTGGGTCGCGCAGATCCTGAACGGCACGACCTGGATAGCCACGACCGCGTCTGACGCGCTGCAGGAGGCCTTGTTCGCCGATGGACCGGCATTGATCTGCGGCGCCTATAATCCGCCCGGCATCGCCCGGAAGGTGGACGGCGGTTATATCGTCAGCGGACGCTGGCCCTACAGTTCGGGATCGCGCCAGGCTGCATGGGCGCAATGTGGTTGCGTACTGACCGATACCGGCCAGCCCGTCACGCCGGGGATCAACATGGCCTATATCCCCATGGACCAGATCACCATCGAAGATAGCTGGTTCGTCACGGGCCTTCAGGGAACAGGTTCCGATACCACCGTGGCGAAGGACGTGTTTGTCCCCGATCACCGCATGGTGACGATGGAGCGCACCTTTGGCCATGTGGAAGATGGCAAGCGCCATGTCGGCGCGCCGTCGGACCGCTTCGCGCTCGTGCCGCTGGTGCGGGCCACCGGGCTGGCCCAATTCGTCGGTGCGGCCGAGGCCATGCTGGAAATCGTCGAAGCCGATTCCAAGCTTAAGCCCATCGTGACGACGACGTACAAGCATCGCACGGATTCCAGCGTCGTCGTGCATGATCTGGGCCGGGTCGCGGCCCAGCTGGATAACGCTCGGCTGCTGCTGTTTCAGGTTACAGGCCAGCTTGATGAGGCGGCGCTGGCCGGCCGCCCCCTCGCGCCGCTGGAGAGAGCGCAACATAAGGCGCTGTGCGCGCAGGCGACGGAACTGATCCACGCGGTGATCGAAAAGCTCATGTTCATCGCCGGGTCGTCCGCTTTCTCGCTTGCCAGCCCGCTGCAGCGCTATTGGCGCGATGTCCATGTCGGTTTGCGCCACATCGCCAACCTGCCAAGCCTTGGATACGAGGTCTACGGTCGCGACCGACTGGCGCTTTCGCCCAACATCATCCCCGTCGGCGCTTACTAAACAACATAATCCATAAAAAAGGGGGAGAGAGATGATGAGGAAATACGTCCAACCGTGGCTGCTCTCGGCGTCGTTCGTGTCGATCATGCTGCCGCAGTTTTGCATGGCGCAAGTTCCCGCGACCACCGGTACGGCCCTGGAATCGCCGCCGATAAATGCGGCCGAGCTTGGAGATATCGTCGTCACGGCGCGCCGGACTTCCGAAAGCATTCAGCGGATACCCGTGACGGTGAGCGCATTTTCAGCGAGCAGCCTGCGCGAGGCATCGGTAACGACACCGGAAACGCTGCAACAGCGCATCCCGGGCGTCTATCTAGGGGGCGCGGGAGCTTCGACCAACACCGTGTTCGTCATACGCGGCCAGGCAAAGCCCCTGATCGGCGTTGGGCAGCCGGGTGCGATCACCTATTTTGCCGACGTGCCTTTGCCGACCGTGGCGAGCAGCCAACCGCAATATGACATGGGATCTATTCAGGTCCTTAAGGGGCCACAAGGTACGTTGTTCGGGCGCAATACTACCGGGGGTGCCGTGCTGCTGTATCCGCAGGCACCGACATATGCCTTTGGCGGCTATGTGCAGGGCACGATCGGCAATTTCCAGATGCGCGGCGCAGAGGGCGCGCTCAACCTTCCCATCAGCGACGAAAAAGTCGCGCTCCGAATTGCCGGCCGCTACACGCGGCGCGACGGATATTTTCACTCCATGGGCATCAACCAGCGGCTCTACGACATCAACAATGGCGCTTTCCGGGCTTCCTTGCTGGTCCAGCCGTCGGAGGCCATAAAGAGCCTGACGATCTTCGACTATTACAAGGCGAATGAGAACGGGCCGGGCCAGACCTTTATCGGGTTCTTCCCGGGCAGCCTGCTCGAAGGGCTGGCGCCCTTCACCAATCCGAGCCTGAACAGCCTGCTGTCCCAACAGCGTTCCATCGGGAAAAGGCGCAATTTTTCCGACATAGAGACTTTCGACCGGTCGACGGCATTCGGTCTCACCAATCGGACGGATCTGGAAGTCGGCAATCTGACTTTCACCAACATTGTCGGCATCCGTGACGTGAAATGGGCCAGCCAGGCGAATTTCGACGGCTTACCTGCGGTCGATCTGTTCGGCGGCGGCCCCGGGCCCGTTCTAAACAGTTATCGTTCCAACGCCTTTCATCAGGTGACCGAAGAACTGCAGGTTCACGGAAAAGCGTTTGACGATCGGCTAAGCTGGCTCGTCGGCGGCTTCTACCTGACCAGCAAGCCGGACGGCGAAAATGCGGATCGGGCCGATGTGCTGAACGGGTCGGGAACGGCCGTATATACTTTCTCGACTGAAAACAGCCGCGCGATATTCGGCAATCTCAGTTACGATCTGGGCGGGTTGGCGCCGGGTCTGAAACTTGACTTGGGTGCGCGCTATACATGGGATCGCATCGACGTATGCAGCGCTCTCGGCGGTGCGACTCCTCCCTATCCGGGTCGGCGTGCCGACTGCAACGGCGGGGTGCTGACGGGTGCGGCACGTACCAGGGCTCGCTTCAAGAAGCCGACATGGACGGCCGCGTTAAACTGGCAGATCGACCGGGATAATTTCGCCTATATCACGACCCGGCGGGGATATCGCGCGGGCGGTGTGAACGTTCCCGTCCTTGGACCGGGCCTCGCGCCTTTCCAGCTTTTCGATCCGGAAACCATTACCGACGTGGAACTGGGCCTCAAATCGAAATGGACGATCGGCGCGGTTCGCGGCCAGGTGAATATCGCGGCCTTCGCAGCCAAATCGAAAAATGTTCAGTATAACGTGCTCGGCCTGTTCACCACGGCCGGCTGTACGCCCGCCTCTAGCTTCGACGGGGACTGCGATGTCGCCAATGACCCGTCCAGCGCCGCGCTGATCATCAACGCGGGGGACACGCGGGTGCGCGGGATCGAGGCTAGCCTTACCATCCACCCCACGCCGATGCTGACGCTTGATGTCGGCGCAAGTCACATAGCGCCCAAGACGACGCACACGACCTATGGCACTCTGACGCCCTTCGTCGTTGCCGGCGGCGGCGATCCGGCGGTGATTCCGTTCCAATATGTTCCCAAAACGACCGTGTCGGTCGGCGCGCGCTATGAAGTGGATGCCGGCGCCGCCGGCACATTTGTCGCCAACCTGGACTATTACTGGTCGGACAAGGTTACCTACGGCCTCTACACGGCAGACGCCTATGACACGGTAAACGCCCGGATCGACCTTAACGACGTGGCTGGATTGCCCATCGACCTAAGCCTGTTCGCGCGAAACCTTTTCAACGCGGACTGGGTTGCGACCAACGGCGTGGTCGGTTTCCTGCCCGGCATCGTCACGGTCGATTATAATGAACCAAGAACGTTCGGCATTCAGGCTCGCTACCGCTTCTAACGCATAAATATGAGGACGCCATGACACAGAAATCTGAAGATTATGTCGAGATATATAACCTACTTGGCAAATATTCCAACGTGTTCGATTTTCGGGAATGGGACCGTCTGGGCGAACTTTTCACGACGGACGCCATATTGGACCCGTCGTCCGAAGGATATCCCGTTATTACGGGGTTAGAGGCGATGAAGGCCATATTTCCGCAAAATCCGCCGCCCAACGTCCACACCAATCTCAATTTCGTGATCGAGGATTATGACGGGACTCATGCCAAGGTCCACACGCGCGCGCTGACCATCGATGCCGAACGCAAGGTCGTCCCCGGCTATTACGAAGACGATCTTATCAAGACCAGCGATGGCTGGCGGATAGCAAGGCGCCTTGTGCACCAACTACTCCCGCCGCTGTAATGAACCAATAATGAAGATGGAGGGTGCCGTGCAGGGAAAGATCGTGATCGGTGGAGATATGGAGGACAAGTTTCTCCTTCGCGAATTGCTGGAGACCTATTGTCGCGGAATTGATCGCCGCGATCTCGAACTCGTTCGAAGCTGTTTTCACGAGGATGCCATCGATGATCATGGCTCGCTGTTTCGGGGCAGTCGGGACGACTATATCGCCTTCATTCCGACCTATATCGATCAATTCAGCATGACCACCCACCATATCACCAACGCGCTATTCAACGTGGACGGAGACCGGGCGGAAGGCGAAAGCTATGTCCTGGCCAATCACGTCACGCGAGGCTGGGCACCCCAGAACATCATCGCCAGCGGAAGATATGCGGATCGATTTGAGCGGCGTGACGGCGTCTGGCGGATCATTCACCGCACCGGCGTTGCCGACTGGTCGACGATCGCCGGTGGCTTCGATCCGGACGGCTGGGTCGGCAAGGTCGACGGATCAGACCCGTCTTACACCCTTCTGAACATGTTTGTCTGACGCCGTCTGAGATTGGTTTAATTTGGAGATTGGATGTGGGAAGTTCGCTGAAAGCACGGTTGCAACAGCTCGAAGATCGGCGTGCAATCGAGGACTTGATCCATCTTTACGGTCATCTGATCGATACCGCCCGTTTCACGGAAATCGCCGCACTTTTCGTCAGCGACGGTATCCTGGATTATGGGTCGGGAGAATTTAGGGGGCGGCCCGCCATTGAGGATTTCTACTGCAACTATCCAGTCAAATTGCTTGGTACGGCGCATCATGTCTCCAATGTGTACATCCGGGTGGACGGCGATGTCGCCTATTCGCTCTGTCGCACCTTGGCGTTCCATTGGAACAGTCAGGACAAGGCGCCGCCCGTCTTTTCGCCGACCGACCTGCTGATGACAGGAGGCTATCAGGACAGTTTCCGGCGCGAAGATGCCGGTTGGCGCTTCGTCAAGCGCCTGCCCCTCATTTCGGGGACAGGCGTAGGAACCGAAGTCGGAGACAGTCCGCTCAAAGTAATTTGTGATGATCTTTGGCAAAGACCAGCGATATGGCCAGATGACATCTAGATAAGATCGAACACGTCGCGCGGAAGTGAATGAACGGATAAATATACATTTATCCGACCGCCGGCCTGCACATGAAGAATATCACGAACAGTTTAGTAAATTTCAAAAAATGAGGGGAGTTTGAAATGTCTGAATATGTGAAATGGGGTGTCGCGCTGGGAAGCCTGATCATTGCCACCGCTCAATATCCTGCGGCTCTGGCGCAAACGGATCCTGTGCCGCAGGCGACGGCAGACGAACAAGCGATCGTGGTGACGGCCCGCCGGCGCGAAGAGAGCCTGAGCACCGTCCCGGTCTCGATCGTCGCTCTTCAGGGCGCGCGCCTGGCCGAGTCGAACGTGCAGGTGCTAAGCGATGTCACCAACCTTGCGCCGGGCATCCGCTTTACCTCCGAAGGCGACCCAGGCAACACGAACATCACCTTGCGGGGACTTGGCAATCTTCCACTGGGAACCGGCGTTCCCGCCGTCGTGAACTATTTCTCGGAGGTTCCCCTGCCGGCTGTGGGCGTCGACCTGCCGATCCTCGATCTTCAGAGCGTACAGGTTCTCAAAGGGCCGCAGGGCACGCTATTTGGACGGAACACGATCGGTGGCGCAATATTGTTGACCCCGACCAAACCCACCTATGAATTCGAAGGCTATGTCCAGGGGACATTGGGCAATTATGACTATCGTGCGCTGGAGGGGGCGATCAATATCCCGATCGTGCAGGACCGGGTCGCGTTGCGTGTCGCGGCACAGATCCGTCGCCGGGACGGCCTGACCGAAAATCTCAACGGCCCGCGCGATTTCGACAATATCCATCAGGAAATGATCCGCGGCACATTGTTGCTGCAGCCCACGGAACGGCTGACCAACACGACCACGGTGAATTACTTCAAGGCGAACGAGAATTCGGGCGGCTCGGTGCTGACTGCCTATATCCCCGCATCCCTGGGTCCGCTCGAACCCATTTTCGGCAGTCAGCTAGCGGGCTATCTGGCAGCGCAGCAGCAGGTGGGCATCCACAAGGTCTTTTCCGCCACGCCATTCTCACATTCCAACCGGCGCACGCTGATCTTCGTCAACCGTACGAGCCTCGATCTTTCGGACGACGTTACCGTCAACAACATATTTGGGTATGTGAAAACACGATATGATATCGCGGGCAACAATGATGGTCTGGGGCCGCTTGTAGGCCCTTTCCCCTTCACGGTTTTTCGCCCGACACTCGTCAGCGATCGAAAATATATCACCGAAGAATTGCAACTGCAGGGCAGTTCGCTGGGCTCTGTTGCAAAGATTGGCGGCAGTCAGAGGTAGGCTGTCGCTCTGCGCCGATCAGGCGGCTGCTGCGAAATGGTGGTTGAGCATGCCCATGGCCTCCGTCAGCGCCGAGGGCCCAATGCCAAAA
>NZ_LARW01000015.1 GCF_000971055.1 Sphingomonas sp. SRS2 | reverse complement strand
AGCAGAGATACAGCGTGTCGCCGACCTTGAGGGGCGTCGTCTCGGCGCCATATTTGCTTTTTTCCGGGTCGCCCTTGGGCATATCACCCGTGTGGTAGATCCAGGCGCGGCGCAGCCTGCCAGCATTTTCGGGCGTAATCTGGCCCAAGGGCGAGTAGCGCTGCGCGGCATAGCTGCCGCCATAGGCCGGCCAGTCGGTGCCGGCGTGGAGCGGTGACGGGTCGGCTACCGTTGACGCGATCACGCCGGGCATCGCGCCGGCAGTGGGCTGATTGACCCGCGAAATCACGAATCCGCCAAGCACGATTGCCACCGTGGCGGCACCAGCAGCGACAATAGGCCAGCGCCACGATGATCCGCGCAACACCGGCAGTGTCAGCAGCACCAGAATAAGCAGCACCGTTGGGCCAACGGCGAAGGGTATCAGTCCCCAGCCATCGAGCCCCGCCTCGGCCAAACCCCAGATCAGCGAAAGCAGCCACGTTGCCACATAAACCCAGACGCCAGCGGCGCGCCCCCGGATTAGCAGTAATCCGGCAATGCCAAGGCCGATCCCAGCGACGGCATAATAAGGCGATCCCCCCAAGGCAGCCAGCCAGACGCCGCCCATCATCAGAACCAGGCCGATACATGCCAGGATAGCACCGACGATCATCGCCCAGAGAGAGCGTTTCGGAGGGGCGGTGATCGTTCGCGGCATGGAAGTCTCCTACCGAAGGGAACTGCGCCTCGGGCGATCAGTTCCAGAACGAAAGGGCTAATTTCACGAGGTGCACGTGGATCGAGCTGCGATCTGGATTCCCTATTGCGGCAGCGCGCCGGCGCCTGCCGAATTGCTGGCACGGTGGAATCTTGATCCGGTGCTGATCGCGGCCCTGGCATTGGCGCTCTGCGGCGGATTG
>NZ_LARW01000149.1 GCF_000971055.1 Sphingomonas sp. SRS2 | reverse complement strand
CGCATGTTCTGCCGCCTCAAGGACTATCGCCGTATCGCCACCCGCTACGACAAACTCGCCACCAATTTCCTTGGCGCTATCTACCTCGCCGCAGCCGTCACATGGTGGTTATGAGTCCCGACCCTAGCCTCTATTCGGCGCGGGACTATGGGTTCTACTCGCTGTCGGGCAATGTCGGCAGCCGGTTCGGCCATGCAGTGGGCTGGGCGATGGCATCGGCCTATTCAGAGGATGACAAGATCGCTCTCGCCTATATCGGCGAGGGAACGACTGCCGAGGGCGATTTCCACGAAGCGCTCACCTTCGCCTCGGTCTATCATGCGCCGGTTATCCTGTGCGTGACCAACAACCAGTGGGCGATATCGTCCTTCTCGGGCATTGCCGGCGGCAACGAGACGACCTTCGCCGCCAAGGCGATTGCCTATGGAATGCCTGGGCTACGCGTCGATGGCAATGACTTCCTGGCCGTGTGGGCCGCGACCGAATGGGCGGCGGAGAGGGCATCGCGGAAGCCGAGATCGTGGCGTGGCACGTAAAGGTGGGCGACGTCGTCGAGGAGGACGCGGCGCTCGCCGATGTAATGACCGACAAGGCGACGGTCGAGATGACCGCGCCGGTCGCCGGCAAGATATTGCAGATCGCGGGCGAGCCGGGAGAGATGATCGCGATCGGATCGATCCTGGCCGTGTTCGAGACCGAGGGCGACGCCGAGCGGGCGCCAGAGCCGACGCCAGCATTGGAGGTCGCGCCCAATGAAGCGGCGCAGGTCGTGAAGCCCGATCCGGTGCCCGCGCCGGTCGAGGCCAAGCCCGAACCCAAAGATGAACCGAAGCCCGAGCCCGTCGTGGCCCGCGCAGATCACAAGCGCGTCCTCGCATCCCCCGCGGTGCGCCAGCGTGCGAAGGATCTCGGCATCGACCTCGCCGATGTGAAGACCGCCGAGGACGGCCGCGTGCGGCATAGCGATCTCGACGCTTTCCTCAGCTACAATGCGGGTGGCGGCTATCGCCCCGCGGGCGGCGCGCGCGTCGACGAGCAGGTGAAGGTGATCGGCCTTCGCCGCCGCATCGTCGAGAATATGGCGGCGTCGAAGCGGGCGATCCCGCACTTCACCTATGTCGAGGAGATCGACGTCACCAAGCTGGAGGAGCTGCGCGCCGATCTGAATGCGACGCGCGGTGCCAAGCCCAAGATCACCATGCTGCCGCTGCTGATCACCGCGATTTGCAAGATGCTGCCGCAGTTCCCCATGATCAACGCCCGCTATGACGACGAGGCCAATGTCGTGACGCGTTCGGGCGCCGTCCATCTCGGCATGGCGACGCAGACCGATGGCGGGCTGATGGTGCCGGTGATCCGCAACGCGGAAGGCCGCAATGTCTGGCAGCTCGCGACCGAGATCGTCCGTCTCGCCGATGCCGCGCGCACCGGCAAGGTGACGTTGGCGGAACTGTCGGGGTCGACCCTGACGATCACCTCGCTCGGCCCGCTCGGCGGGATCGCGACGACGCCGGTGATCAACCGGCCCGAGGTCGCGATCATCGGCCCGAACAAGGTGGTCGAGCGTCCCGTCTTCCGCGATGGCCAGGTCGTAGCCGCCAAGCTGATGAACCTGTCGATCAGCTGCGATCACCGCGTCGTCGACGGCTGGGATGCCGCCAGCTTCGTCCAGGCGCTCAACCGCTTGCTGGAGACGCCGGCGCTACTGTTCGTGGAGTAGCGCTACATTCGACTTGCTTCCCGTCCGGAAGCGAGCAATCTGGCCTCGCTCCCGCGACACTCGGGAGCGGGGCTTAGTAACCTCCTTGGTAGCCAACTCGGTCGAGATCATCGGCCGGATGGCATGCGCGCATGTCCAGCCGGTTCGCCGGTAAAGGCGCATGCGCCTGCGGGCTACCACAGGTTACTAACATTCTCTAGCTGAGGTCCCCCGTCGGGGGTGCGCGGCAATACCGTCGCCATAATCACATCATGTCTTTGCCTTTCGAGCAAGGGCTGGGGTGATCTTCCCGGAGTGCAACAGTCTCTTCGGGGTCGTGCGATGGATCGAGATCCATGTGGCTCGCACGCCTCAATATGGGCACTCGTATCGAAGGGTGGGGCTCCATCAACCGTAGCTCAGGGTCATTACTGCCCTAATGTTATAACCGAAGTCCCCGATCCCTCCGCCTCCCGGGAGGATCTTTCCAGCCGTTCTCACGCTGGAACTGGTCAGGCCCGCGCTGCCTGCGTCATCTCCCGATGCGCAACGACGGTGTCGGCCTTGAACTGGAAGTGGGTGCCGTCACGCCACAGGCCGAACATGATGATGGCGAGCTTGCGTGCGACGGCGATGCGCGCCTTGTGGAAGCCGATCTTCTTCGACAGCCGCACGCCCCAGTCCTTGAGCGAACTGAATGTTTTGGTGGCCGCCATCATCACGGTGGCAGCGTTGACCAGGTGGGTGCGGGTCAGCCGGTTGCCCATTTTGCTGATCGAACCTCGGAAGAGGCTTTCACCCGACTGATAGATGCGTGGCGTGAGACCGAGATAGGCGGCGACATCATCAGCGCGACGGAAGCGCTCGGGCTGCTCGATCGCGGTAAAGAACGACAAGGCCGTGATCGCCCCGACGCCGGGGATTTCCATAAAGCGGCGGCATACCGGGTTCTGTCGGGCCAGCATCTCGAGTTCGGCCTCCATCCGCTCGGCATCTTCGTGAAGACGGGCGCAAAGATCGAGGAGCGGCAGGATGCGCGGGCGCAGATTGATGTCGTCATTATCCTGGATCTGCAGGAGTTGCTCGATCACCCGCTCACGGAAGGTGGCGGGCACCTTGGCGCCTGCCTCGACACGGCCGCCGTAAACACGCAACAGCCCACGCACCATCGCCTCATTGGCAATCCGCTGCTGGACCAGCCGCTGGCGCATGATCAGCTGCGCACGGATTTCGAAGCACGCCGCGCTCTTCACATAGACCTCGGTCAGATATTCGCGACCGGTGCGCGTGATCTCGGCGATGCCACGAGCATCGTTCGTATCGGTCTTGTTGCGCTTGATCGACAGGACACGGTGAACCTGCAGCGCATCGAGCACCGCGACCTGGAATCCCTGCCGGCGAAGATGTGTTGCCAGATAGCCCGACGTACCTCCTGACTCCAATCCGATATGGGCAATATTCGAAGTAAAGTTCTTCCGCAGATAACGCCCGATCTCTACCGGCTCCGATTTCATCGAGCATTGGTGGATAACTCTACTTTCTCCATCGATCACGCAGACTGAAGTTGACTTCAGTCCGACGTCGAGGCCTACCCACACTCGACCGCGGGCCGGATCTGCTTCGGCATTCGCCCGGTACGCGAGCAACTCGGGGTTTGTGATTGTCTTGGCCATGGGATCTCCTTCCTGGGCAGCATCGTGCTGCCCGCTATTTGAAGGGGGGCCGCCGCTCCCCAGCCCCACCCCATGCTAATCGATACCCTGGCGAGTCAGCTTGCGCTGCTTGTTGATCAGGGCAGCGAACTCTGGAGTCACATCGTCGATAGTCGCCTGATACTCCCCCATCTCCAGCAACTGAAAATACCTCTCGTGCAGTTCGCTATGTTCGCGAACGGCTCTCTCGAAATCGGCGAGGAAGGTCCGAATAGACGAGATCTGCCCACCCATGGCCTTTCCGAACAACGCCATGCGCACCGCCTTATAAGCAGGCATCTTGACCTTGCCCTGCGGCGTGGACACCGAGACTTCCATCAAGCCGACCTGTAGCGTCATGCGGCGCAGTTCGCGGTCGGTGGCCGCAATCTCGCGCTTGCGCGGGCGGCCCCTCGGATTCCCCGACTTCCCCTTCTGAAACGGCTTGCCAACCGGCGGCTTGCCATAGCCGACCCTATACGGCTTCTCTGGATCGCTCATGCGTCGGCTCCCGCGTTGATCGCTTGGCGTTCCAGGACGACGTCTTCGAAGCTCTGCGACGTTTCGGCGAGAATGGCGGTCTTGCCCGTGAACCGCTCCCATCGCCTGACGATAACGTCACAATATAGAGGATCTATCTCCATCACCCGGGCCACGCGCCCCGTCTTTTCAGCAGCGATAAGCGTGGTGCCCGATCCACCAAATGGGTCGAGCACGATCTGGCCGCGCTTGCTGACATCCTTGATCGCGTCGGCCACAAGCGGCACGGGCTTCACGGTCGGATGGAGAATCAGTTCTTCCATCCGATCCGCTTTGAAACTGTTGATGCCGGCATAGGTCCAGACGTTCGTACGGTGCCGCCCTTTGTCACCCAGCTCGAAATTGTTGGTGTGAGGTGCATCGCCCACCTTCCAGACCAACACCTCCTCATGCTGCGAGCGATAGAAGGTTCCCATACCGCCGTTCGTCTTCACCCAGATGCAGACATTCTTGTACTCGGTGAACACCGCCAGACCCGCCGCAAGGCACTCGCCCAGATGGCGCCAATCCATGCACGTGAACACAATCGCGCCGTTGGCACAGACCCGCTCGATATTCTCAAATGCAGCGACCAGGAATTGCTGAAACTGCTGAGACGACATTTCCCCACTCGCTTCGGCAAACTCGCGATGCCGTATTTTGCCTAGCCCACCGACATTACCGTCGATCTTCACATTGTAGGGCGGATCGGTGAACGCCATATGCGCTCGCTCACCGTCCATCAGGGCGTCCATAGTCGCCGAATCCTTGGCGTCGCCGCACAACAGGACATGCCGGCCGAGCAGCCAACGATCGCCGAGACGACTTATCGCTTCACCGGCCATTTCAGGAATGTCATCGGCATTATCGACATCCGGCCCATTTACCGAACGTTCTTTGGCACCATCGATAACGATATCGGCCTCGACCTGCTCGAACCCTGTCAATTCGAGGTCAAGCCCGGCGTCGATCGTGAACTGCAGTTCGCTTGCGAGGATTTCGTAATCCCATGTCGATCCCATCGCCAATTTGTTGTCCGCAATGAGATAGGCGCGTTTTTGCGCTTCGGACAAAGAGGTGATCCGAACACAGGGCACCGATTTGAGGCCAATGCTCTTCGCGGCGAGCAAACGGCCGTGGCCAGCGAGAATGGTATCGCTCTCATCGATAAGCAACGGCAACGTGAAGCCATATGCTCGGATGGATTTAGCAATCTGTGCGATCTGCCGCTTGGGATGATTGCGGGCATTATTCGCCGAGGCTTTCAAACGGCCAACGCCAACATATTCGATTTTATGATCTTCGTTCGTCATTATGCGCTCACTTTCAATAGAGCGGGCGAAAGCTCGCTCGTTTTCGAAGTGCGCAACCCCTGATTCGTACCCGATTTGGGGTTGGCGCGCATATGCTCTTGGAAGGGTAACGGCAACTCGGAATAAATCGCCTTGATTTAAAATCTGTGGATAACTATGGACCGCTGCTATCCGTACTGTTCAGCGCAAATGATTGTATTTTCGACAAAATTAATTCGGATATTTTCCGCTGTTACTAGGATCATAATTCCTCTGTTTTAAAATTACGCGCCCGCGGTTACGCCGCATGGGATCGCGGAACGCAGCCGCTTTTTCCTCGCAGGAGTGTCGGGACGGCTCTCGGAAATTCACGAAAACAGGGGAAAGAGGCCGAGACCGAAGAGCTCCTGACCGCGTCACGCGCCATTTTTCAAAGACTTAGCTGTCCAAAGTCTGAAAGTCGGCTTTCGAACGGGCTTTCGAACGGTGCCGCACCGTGTCGAAACAGCGCGTCGGCCATCGCAGCAGGTCGGCCTCTATCATAAGCAGCATTGATGAGCGCCTCCGAGAGCGCCTTCGTCGAGGAAATCGGGCGTTCGCTCCGAATGCCCCAAATGGCCTCTGCTTGCCCCGGAGCAGGCAGTGTCGGCGGGTCCATTCCAAGACCATCCTAGCCAAGATGATCACGCCAACACCCGCGGGAGGAGCCCTCCCCTTTCCTCTCCAGCATCGAGGCTCGCCACCTCCCGCTGTCACCCCGCACATCGGAGAATTTTCGAGTCGCCGACGGCGGCCCAAAGTTCAGGAAGTTTGGCCGACATATCGTTCAGGCCGTGACCGACCTCCACGAATGGGCAAGCGCACTCATCTGCTCAGCGACGAATGATCACTCAATCGGTCAAGAATTATGCGGCGGCAAACCTTGAAGGCTGGAGAGACACGAAGGTCGCCAAGAGCCGGAGTCGCAAGTTACTGGATTTAATCAGCTATCGAGCAGGAATGTGCGGGAGGGATCCGAACCCGCGATTCTTGGCGGGATTTGCCTCATTCATTGACACAGGTACTTACGCCCAAGACCGCCTTATCGATGCGGCCCCGTCCCACGCTCGAAATCACACAACATTGACGGACGTGATCTGCCCGATCCTGCCCAAAAGGGGAGGACCTAGGCGGTCTCGACATCGCCAGGCCCGCCATAAGCCAGCCACCCGCCATCGACCGGCAGCAGCACGCCCGTCAGAAAACGGCTCCAGTCCGACAGCAGAAAGGCAGCTGCCGCGCCCACCTCCTCTACCTCGCCGAGCCGCCCCATCGGCGTTCGCCGTTCAAGCCGGCTGACATCGACCTTGCCCTCCGCTTTCAGCCGCTCGATCATGGGCGTGCGGATATAGGTAGGGGCGAGCGAATTGACGCGCACGCCCGCACTTGCCCATTCGCAAGCCAGCGTTCGCGTTAATTGCGCGATCGCGGCCTTGGCGGGGCCATAGGCATGACGCCTGGGTATGCCGGTCACTCCATTGACCGAGGATATGGTGACGATCGATCCGTAGCCCTGCGCCAGCATGATCCTGCCGGCCGCTCGGCAAACAAGGAAAGTACCGCGCAGGTTGATATCGGTTACTCGCTGCCAGTCGGCTATGGCGACTTCCAGCGCCGGCGCGACAACGTCACTGACGCCGGCGCTGTTAAACACACCGTCGATACCGCCAAGCAGCGTGTTGGCGCCGGCCATCAGCGCCTCGCAGGCTATCTCGTCCACCACATCGACGTGCTGGCAACGGGCTGGCGCCAAATCAGGCCATGCCTCGATCAGCGCAGCAAGATCGCGGTCGGCGACGACAAGTTCCGCGCCCAGCCTTTGGAACAGCTGCGCCGCGCCCAGGCCGATACCGCTCGCCGCCCCGGTGACCACAATCCTTTTGCCCGAGAGCCATTCTGGCGACAACTGCGCTTGTCCAATCATCATGCGTTACAATGAGCCATGGGCAGGCCGGCGACCGGGCTGTCGAAGACAGGAATTGTGGTCGCGCGCAGGCCCCCGAGATAAACCTGGTCCAAGTTGGGGCCGCCGAACGTCACCGATGCCAGCCACGGACATAGGTTGCCGCCGGTTTTCATCAGCACATCGAAGGGCGGCGCCTGGCCGCTGGCTACCGCGGCCTCCATCTTTGCGAGACCCTCGGGGTTGCCGTCTTCCAGCAGCGTGAGCACATCTCCCTGCGGCGTGATAGCGATCAACCGATCGGCGAAGATCATGGTTGCCCAGAGATTTCCGTAAGCATCGAAAGCGATGCCATCGATAAAGCCGGACCCAAGGTTGTCGGGACCATAGGTTTCCCGTTCAGACAACGACCCATCCGCGCCGACCCGCAGACGGGTTACGCGGCGGCGCGCGGTTTCCGCCACATAAAGCCATTCCTCATGCTCGTCGAACCGGATCTCGTTCGTAAAGGCGAAGCCGTCGGCGACGATCCTGAGGCCGCGCTCATCCATCAGCGCGATGTAGCCGTCCGCGAGATCGGGCCGGAGCGCATCGTTCCAGGGGTTGGTTCGGGTGGAAACGGTCAGCCAGATGCGGCCGCGGCTGTCGCACAGGACGAAATTGACCTTGCCCATCGGTTGGCCGTCGATGCTGTCGCAAAGCACCCGCGTCTTGCCGTCGCGGGTCATGCGTTCAAGCCGATCAGTGCCGAAATTGGCGATCAATATGTCGCCATTGGGCGCAAAGGCGAGGCCGTTGGGCAAAGTGCCGCCGAGCAAGCTTGCAGCGGCGTCGGCCTGCAAATCAAAATGCCGGTCGACCGACTGCAGGATCAGATCCTGGCCCTGGCCGGGCATGATCCTCATTACCCCGCCTCGGGCGTCCGCCGCCCACAACGTGCCATCGCGTTCGGCAAGAATGCATTCCGGGCGCTGAAGATCGTGACCGACAAAGCTGGCCTCTGCCGGATCGAACTGCCACCCATGAAGGGGATTACCCCCCTTGCCCGTTCGTATAAGCGTCATGCGGTCTTCCTAGGGTCCAAAGGGAAGTGCGGATCACGAAAGGGGTTTTGCCACCTTGTTCGCGGCTCTATCAGCCACTCAGTAGGCGACGCGGTCGCCGCCCTTCAGCGCCAAAATCTCCCGCGCTTCGGCGGGGCTGGCCGGCTCATGTCCCATTTCGCGCAGGATACGCACGATCTTGCATACCTGCTCGGCGTTGGAGACCGCGAGCTTGCCGCGCTCAATGAACAGGCTGTCTTCCAGGCCCACGCGGACGTGGCCGCCCATCAGCGCGGCCTGAGTCAGGAAAGGCATCTGGTGCCGGCCCGCCGCCAACACCGACCATTGAAAGCTGTCGCGACCGAAGAGCCGATCCGCAGTCTGCTTCATGAACATGAGATTCTCGAGATCGGGCCCGATGCCGCCCAAGATGCCGAAAATCATCTGCAGGAAAAATCCTGGCTTGATCAGACCCCGATCGAGAAAATGGGCAAGGTTGTAAAGATGCCCGACATCATAGCATTCATGCTCGAACCGGGTTCCGGCGTCGCTCATCGTCTCCAGGATATAGGCGATGTCGCGGAAGGTGTTGCGGAAGATGTAATCATCTGAATTGACGACGTAATCTTTTTCCCAGGGGAATTTCCATTCGCTGATCCGCTTTGCCGCGGGGAAAAAGGCGAAATTCAGCGACCCCATGTTGAGCGAGCACATTTCCGGCTGGAACTTGGCGGCGGCGGCAAGGCGCTCTTGCACGCTCATCGTCGCCGCCCCGCCGGTGGTGATGTTCACAACCGCATCGGTGGCCTGCTTGATGGTGGGCAGAAAGCGCTGGTATATGTCGGGATCGCCAGTCGGACGGCCATCCTCTGGCACGCGCGCGTGCAGGTGAAGGATGGCGGCGCCGGCTTCTGCGGCCTCAATCGCCTGCGAGGCAATCTCCTCCGGCGTTATCGGCAAGGCATCGGACATCGTCGGCGTGTGCGCCGAACCGGTAATGGCGCAGGATATTACCACTTTTGCCATCAGTCGTGCCCCATCGCGATGGCGGCTCCGACCGACGCTTGCTCATGGATGATATGATCAAACGACCAGCCCGGCTCGTCATCCTGGAAAGAGCGCGCTCTCTCCGCCACGTAATCAACGTCGCACACAAGTGCTTCCATGCCTATTTTCGTCATGTAACTCTCCCACCCGTCAGACCTAAACGCCATCGGCCAAATGCCCTATCAGGCGGCGGAAAGGCCGCCGTCCACGCGCAGCACCTGTCCCGTGATGTGGCTCGGAGCGTCGAGCAGCAGCCAGATGCCGGTAGCGACGACTTCTTCAGCATCCGCCATCCGGTGCTGGGGTATAGCCGCCACCAGAGCCGCTTCCGCGGCGGCTGCGTCGCTCGACATTGATTCGAACGTCGCGCGCATCATCCTTGTGTCCGTGGCGCCAGGAGCCACGACATTGGCGCGAACATTCTGCGCCGCCACTTCTAGTGCGAAGGATTTCGTGATGCCCACGACGGCGTGCTTGGATGCCCCATAGCATCCGCAGAGCGGATAACCTCTCGTGGCAAGATAAGAGCCCGTGCTGACGATCGATCCGCCTCCCGCAGCCACCAGATGCGGTGTCGCGTATTTCATGTTGAGAAACACACTTCGCGCGTTCACGGCCACGACACGGTCGAAGTCCTCTACCGTGGCTTCGGTGACAGGTACGACATTGCCCTCGATTCCGGCGATGTTGTAAACGCCGTGGAGCGCGCCGAACTCTTCAACAGCGCGAGCGACATAATTTCGGACGGCGGCGTCATCGCTGACATCGGCACCGATCGCGAGAAACCGTCCCTTGGTGGGTCCTATCGCGTTAATGGCTTGCGACACGCTCGCTTGGTCGAGATCAACGCAAACGACATTGATGTCTCGTTGCGCGAGGATACGTAAGGCCTCAAGGCCCATGCCCCCGGCAGCCCCGGTTACGATCACTGTTTTCGTCATCATGCACTCCCTCGCACGGATTTGTTCGACCTGATCGAAAAGGCCTTCGCCGGAGACCGGCTGCGATCACGATGTCGGGGAAATTATGTACGAAGATCCCATGCTTTTAGCAGGCCGGCATGGGCTCGCTCGATCAGCTTATCGTATGGAATTTTCCACAATGAATCCGGGAGTTCCGTTCCCCAGCGGCCATCATCGGAGAAAATCTCGAAGTCATACCAGCCCGTGTAACCGCCTCGCTCGAGGGCTCCCAGCAATGCGGGTATGTCCATGATCCCGTCGCCCGGGAGCAGGCGGTCCGCGAAGCAACGCGGCGGCTCGCGCCAGTCATTGTACTGAACGCCGAAGATGCGGGATGCGAACCGCTCCGTGTCCGCAACGATATTGTCCTCATCCCAGAGATGGTAGAAGTCGTACAGAAGGCCTATTCCCGAACCACCAACTTCATCCAGGAAATCGATCGTTTCGGGCATCGATCGGAGGAATGAGAAATCCAAGCCTTCGTTTCGATTTGTCTCGAGCGCCAGTCGCGTACCCAGGCTGACTGCCAGCGCCGTTGCCTCCCGCAACGCCTCGACAGCGATCTTGCGCGCGTCTGCAACATCATAACCCGAACTTGATCCCGTCACCACCAAGATGCAGTCCGGTTCAAACTTGGCAATACGCCGGATGCTTTCGAGCATGGCTTCAAGACGCAGATCCGGGTCAGCAGGCCCGGGAAAGATGTTGTCAGGCCGCAGGGGAAGCGGCGAGGTGTTGGCGGGGATGCAAATGGTGGCCGTCAGCCCACTCTCTTTCAGCGCCGCAATCTGCCGCCCTTCTTCGCCGTCGCGGAGTTTGAACTCTGATATGGCGACTCCCGTTGCTCCCGAAGCCTTTATGAGATCGAGGTCCTGTTCGAATGTGGTGTCCGGCAGTGAAAGCTGGCAGACCGACAGCCGTTGAAGCAATGACATAGCATTCTCTTTCACAACAATTTCGAGAAGCGACCAAGATCGGCTCTCCAGCCACTTGGCACGATCGGCGTCGGACAATTAGCCGATGAACAGGTCGACACCCGCCGGCCATGTGGGCCCGTTATCCGCTGCCAAGAGCTCGTTCGACGGTCCGATCAAGCAGCTCCTCAACATCGAACAAAGCGGATCCTGCGCTGCCCGACGCGACATAGCCGCCGTCGACATAAAGATTTACGCCGGTGATGTTGGACGCCTCGTCGGATGCCAGGAAGAGGGCGGCGTTGGTGATGTCGTCAGGATAGGAAATGCGGCCCAGTAGCGTCTGCCGATCGATCAACAATCGCCGCTCTTCCGTCCCTTCATCGCCGTAAAGCGCACCGACCGCTGGCGTAAAAACCGTTCCCGGTGAAACGACATTCACTCTGATCCGATCGCGTCCAAAGTGATTGGCCAGCGCGATGCCCATTCGAATGACAGCTCCTTTGGCCACGGCGTAAGGGAAGATGTGCCCCAGATTGCCGATGAAGCCGGAGCCGAAGGTGGCGCCAGAGACCGAGCCCGTCAAAACGATCGAACCTCCACCGCGCTTTCGCATCAGAGCCGCCGCCTGCTGCGCGACGAGAAAGCTCATCGTCACCACATTATCGAGCGAATAGTTCATTTCGGCCTTGGTCACCGTATCCGGCGAGCCATAGCGTGATACCATTGCGTAATGGACGAGGATGTCGAGGCCGCCGAAGCGCTCCTCAATGCTGTCCATGAGACAGGAAATCGTCGCTTCATCGGACAGGTCAACCGGATGGACGGAGATCATCTCTCCTCCCATTTGTTCGACCAGCCGCAGTGTCTCGGCCGCCTTATCAGCATTGAGATCGCAGCCGACAATCCTGGCACCCTCGGCAGCGAACCGCAGCGCCGTTGACCGCGCGATGCCGTCCCCGGTGCCTGTGATGAGCGCCACCTTTCCCTTTAGTCGATCGCCCATGTGCTATCCTCTCATTTTAGCTGCTTACCCGTCGATGTCAGCCTCCATTCCTGAAGGAGGCTGACATCAAGAGCTTCGGACTACGCCTGATTTCCAATCAATATTTGAAGGATGCCGTGACGCCGTAGGTCCGCGGCGGCGCTGAAACCGATGCGTCTCCGACCGGGTACAGATTCGGATTGGCTATGGAGTAATAGTCTGCGTCCGTCAGGTTCTTGCCCCACACCCGGAGGGTGAACGGACCATTTGACGGCGACCATGACAGGCCGGCATTGACAATCGTGTAGCTCGACTGGTGGACACGGGGATCCACCACGAACTTATATCCACTATTATGTTGAAGGCCGATGTTCGCGGCAAAGTCGCCGCTCTCGGTGGGCAAGGTGTATTGTGCTGAAATGCTGCCAACAAACTTTGGCGTACGGGCCGTACGAAGCCCTTTAGCATTTACTATGCCAATGGAGTTGCCTTGCGCGTCCCGGAACTCATAGCCGGGATAATCCGTATAATGGCCGTCCATGAGCGTCACGGCACCGCTCAACTTCAATCTTGATGTCGGAACATAATCAACTGTCGCCTCAAAGCCTTTAATGTGCGAGTCGCCGGCATTCTCAACCACGTTGCCAGAACCTCGGTTCACATTCACCTGCTGATCCGAGTAACGGTATAGGAAGCCGTTCATGTTAAGCCTGAGCGTACGGTCGAACCACTCGGTCTTCAGGCCGACTTCATAGGCTTTGAGCTTCTCGGGGTCATAGCCATCCGCAGAGAGCAACGCATAACCGCCGCTCTTGAAGCCCGTGTTGAACGAAACATATGCCAGGATGTCGCGAGAAAAATGATGCTCCAGCGCAACCCGGAATGTCGGTTCTTTGAATGTTCTCTTCGGGGGAAATAAGCCCGCGGCAGGGAATGTAAACTGCACCGTGTCCTTCGTGTAGCGAACGCCTCCGGTCAACTTGGTGTCTTCCAAAAGCTTCACCGTTGCCTGTGCGAAGCCGGCAATTGATTTGGTCTTTTGCTGATCGAAGTCGATAAAGTTGACCCCGGTGAAGAGGAAATCGTGATACGACCCCTTAGCATTATAATAGAAAGCGCCAACCATCCAGTTGAATGCAGGGTTATCGCGACCCTTTAGCCTTACCTCCTGAGATAACCCCTGATATTTAGCAGTCCACGCAAGTTCGTAGGCGCCATTTGCGATGTTACCTTCGGTCGATTGATCTTCATCGAGCGTATAGTAATCGCTCGATTTTCGGTACGCGGTGATGCTCGTCAGACTCACCGCGCCCAGATCCTGGTCAACCTTCAGAGAGACGCCACCGGATTTGACACGCATAGTATCTGGGAAATTGATGTTCGCATCGTAGCGACTGATATATCCCGTCGGCGGAGTGGCACCCGGAAGATCGGAGAAAGACCCCGGCACCCTATGATAGCTTACTGTATTTTCGCTTCGTGAATAATCACCCGAAATCCGCAGGACGGTTCCCGTCGGAAGTTCTATCATCCACTTGTTTCGGACCGAAATATTGTTAATTTGATACTTATTGATCTCGGAGCCATCAAACAGATTGCGTCCATAACCTTTGCCCTGATTCTCATATTGAGCGGACACACTAGTAGCCACATTCTCCGCAACGCCAACGGATCCATAGAAGGACGCATTGACATAGTCGTAATTTCCATAGGTTCCGGATACATCCAGATACGGATTCTGCGTCGGATCTAGCGTCTGAATCTGGATAACGCCGCCTGTCGCGTTACGCCCGAACAGGGTTCCCTGCGGGCCGCTGAGCACGTCGATCTGCTTGGTGCCCGCCAGCGAGAAGATGTTGGCCTGCGGGGCCGCCATATAGACGTCGTCCACATAGATCGCGACCGGGGATTCCGAGGTCGGGTCAAAGAAATCGGAGCCGATGCCGCGAATATAGGGACTAGCGACAGAGACGTTACTGTTCATGATGAGACTGGGGGCCGCTTGCGACAGCTCCATAGAGCTGGTCACCCCCTGCCGGGCAAGAGCGCCCGAAGATAATGAGGTGACAGCCACCGGAACGTCCTGCATTCGCTCGGAACGGCGCTGGGCCGTGACCACGATATCTTCCAGTTGCGCAGTTCCGGCGCCGACTTGTGGCGGGTTGGGAGCGGCATCCTGAGCCAGTGCGATACTAGGCGGTGTTGATGCGCCTGATGTCTGGGCCGAGGCGGCTCCAGAAAGCACGATCGGCACTACGAGCGCCGCAGCGGATGCATAAAAACGTGATTGCATATTTCCCTCCCCTCCAAAAGAGTTGCTTCCCGACCCCCTGTGTTTTTAGGGGGGCGTTTCTTTTGTTTCGAGTTGAGTTCTACCGACGTCGCGCCATGTCATCGAGACGCGATCTTAGATGTTATCCATCTGATATCGAGATTGTTCAGGCCGGGTGGCGGTTGTGTCTTACCTGCCCCCTTTGCTCCCTCGATCTGATGTATAATCTGCCAACAGATCGATCCGACAACATTCTCTAGACCACCCCGGTTAGAGTTTCCTCGCCTTGGTCACGGTGACGGGCTGCATGCGTCACTGGGATTGATCAGCGTGATCGGCGGCTTGTTGCCGATGGCACGTGCGGCCGATCTTCGTTGTATTATCTGCGCCATTCCTCCAACTTTGCGGGCGTCTGCAAGTGTCGGAAATAGGGGGTGTTCAGGCACTCCGCCCCGAAGCCCCCGTTGAACGCCTCTACGGCTGCATTGTCCGGCCGCTCGCCGGGTCGGGAGAAGTCCAGCGTCACGCCGTGGGTTCAGGCCCGAAGTCCAGGTCCCGGCTGATGAACTCGGAGCCCTGATCGACCCGGATCGTCTTGGGATATCCGACTGCCGCGCAGATCGCCTCAAGGGTCTGCACGACGTCCTCAACGCTAGTCTCGCAAATCTCACGAATGAGGGTTTCGATGCCGGCCTGCTCGCCGCGGCGGGACTTGTAGTGGTATGTTGAGGTGTCCGTCTCCAGAACCGGCAGGCCCGGCGGATCGACGCGCCCCAGTCATCGCGAACTCCGTGCACCAACTCGCGTTTGCGAGCAGGCCTCACAGCTTCAGCTTTGCTGGCCTGCGCCTGGGCGGATGAAGTCCTGCAACATCTCCCCTTCGGCGCGGCTCAGCTGCTTTAGCCGCCGCATGCCCGGCGGCAGAATGCGATCGCACTTCTTCTGCAGTTGAAGTAGGTCGCGCGACTGAATCCGGCCTTGCGGCAAATGTCCGTCACGGGAACACCATGACTTCACCTCGCCTCGGGTTCGGAACATTCAGGAAATGCAGGGTGCGCCAACAGTGGCGTCACCTCAATGTTGCGCAAATATGGAAATAGCGGCAGCGCTTGGAGGTCGGACGCCAGCGCTTCATGCGACTCTGCATCGATAACGAAAACAGCACCCCCGCAGTCTGCACGCCTTCACAATCCCATCAGCCGCCCTTCGGTCTTCCAAATCCGGGCTTGAGCGGCGTCGCCGGCCGCGATCTCGATCCGCTCGTCGCCGAACCCTAATGCCTGCTGATCCGTGTAAAGCTTCACCAGATAAAGCACGAGCGCCCCTGCTCGAGATTGCAGCCTTGCTGGATCATCGTGGGTGATTTTGGATTAGCGCACGATGATCCAAGCTTTTGCTGCTGCATCTTTTTTCAAAAGACCGGTACCCGCTTCTTTGCACGGCGCTAGGACGTCAGGTCGGACGCGGAGTGCGCGTTTCAGAAAGACGAAGTATGTACAGACCCTGGTTCTTGTCGCTGATGAATATATATCCGCGTGAATCTACCAGCACGTCTTCGGTTTGGGCGATTAAACCGGTAGTCGGCCAGGCACCTCGCCTGTCCGTGGGATCTGGTGGGAGGAAATAGGCAATTTCCTTGGGCAGATGCTCATCAGAGATATCGTATACCCGCAGCCCCGCATTGAAGTACGTCAGGAAACAGGTGTTTTCATCATGCAGAAGAACATCCTGATTTTGCCATTGGTGCTGATTGTGCGGCCCGAACCTGGCACCTCGCTCGACGAAGTTCTTGTAAGGGACCCCCGGGGGCGGTTCCGGCAGAGGGAATAGCGAAATGAGGCGTGGATTCTCCTCATCGCTCACATCAACTATGCCCGCATGGCCAAGCGATCCGGTTCCATTCTCGAAGACCGGCTCAGAATTGACGACCACCAAGGGCCGATTCAGCAACGGAAGAGCCGTATGCACGGCAATGAAATGCTGGAATGGCGGCGAGAAGGGCAGGTCGCTGACCATCTTCGGCGCGTTAATGTCAGATATATCAAGAATGACGAAGCCGCCGGCACTATAGGGCAAATAGGCGCGATCACCTACAACATAGGCACCGCCATGCAGAAGCGTTCCCGCCGGAACGCCCCCTTCTCCGCCGGCAAGCCACTGCCCTTCGCGCCACCAGCGCGAGACTTCCGTCGGGTTTGTGGGATCGGAGATATCGACAATTTGCAGGATATGACCATCATAGCCGTCGGGTAAGCCCGTCGCGTAGACATATTGGCCACCATCATAATAGTTGCGATGCGTTCCTGATCCGCCCGTCTTGAAAACGCCCAGTTGCCGGGGATTTTCCGGATCCTCCAAGTCCCAGATCAGAAAGCCCTCATTCTCCCATGGCCCCTCGTGGCCACCGAGATACAGCGGGGTCGCCTCCATCGCGGTGATCATCTTGCCGTCCGCGATTTGGATCTGGTACGTCATTGTATCCGTCGGACCCGGCACATGTTTGACATAGCGGTGCGAATAGGGGTCCGTGATATCCAGGATTACGAAGCCCGGCTCCCACAGCAAGGCGGTATAGAGGTACCAGCGTTCGCCGGCCCGATGAATCGCCATTTTAAAGCCAGCTTTTCCGTCGAGATCGGCATATCCGATCTGATCGATATTCCAGCTGATTGCCTCTTTTTGAGGGAACATGCATCTCTCCTGGGCCACCCTAGCGGCTGCATATCAGCGCGGCGTTGGCGTGCTTCAGGATTTATCGGCCAACCTTGCCACTATCGAGCGCCTGACCGGCAAGAGACTCATCTCATCTAAAGATAAAACAGCGCCAGCCTGCTGGACCGCGATGAACTGAACGCCGCATCAAAACATCACGCCGACACTCTTAAGATTCTCAATTTCCTCCATGAGAATCTCGTGGACGCAGGTGACGGCGTTGCTGGGAGTGGGTGTGACGCGACGGGCGATATAGCGTGTAAGCGTAAGGTCGCTGAGGGCCGTTGCATGCCATGCCGGGTTGCCCTTTTCCTCCAGCACCGCGGTTTCTGGTAGAAGCAGCGAACCGTAGCCCAGCATCGAAAGAGATTTCATCAGAGAAAGCGAGTCCGCCTCCACCCCCACGTTCAGTGTGATGCCACTCTTCTTCGCCAATGCCTCGATGTTGCTGCGCTCCCGCTGAGGAAGATGAGACAAAATGAGCGGGACGCCCAGCGCTTGCTGGATGGTGCATGTTTCAGAGGGTAGCGGGTGCATATTGGCTGGCGCCAAAAGGTAAAATCTCTCACGCGCAAGCGGCTGAACATCTATACCAGCTATTGGGTCCGGAAAGGTGATGATCGCCAGGTCGAGGCGACCTTTCACCAGGAGTTCCTGCAGTTCCGCGGTCATGGACTGCACCGGATCAATGTGCACGCCCGGATAGAGCTTTTGCGCTTTTTTGAACAATAGCGGGAAGAGAATATTTCCGTCTGATGGATGCGCCCCGAAGTTGACAGTTCCGACAACCTCGTCGGCGGCATCTCGAACAAGCGAGCGGAGCGCCTCGGCATCGAGAAGGAGTTGAGTTGCAGCATCCAACAAGCGCGTTCCAGCTCTCGTCAAACGGACACCCCGACCCTCTCGGGCGAACAGCGCCACACCTAGATCGTCCTGTAATCTGGAGATTTGTCGGCTGAGTGCCGACTGAACGATGTTCAGCCGGCTGGCCGCATCAGTAAAGCTGCGCAATTCGGCGACCGAGACGAAATAGCGGAGTTGCCTCAGATCCATCCCATAGCCTGCCGGGTCAATCCAGACCCGCCTCCTAAAGCGATTTTCTAATCTCTAAAAGCCTTATCGTTGGATATATTGGTCTTCAGCAAGCGGTCATAAGCGCGCAGGCGGTCCCTCCACCAGCGCCTGCTGCGCAAGCTGGTCGGCGTCGAGCATATGGCTCATCATCAGGAAGTCTTAATCGCCGCCTTGATCTTATCGGTCATGGTTCGGATCCATAAGTGAAAGCGCAGCTGCCGATGCCACCGATGTGGATCCGCACATGATCTCCGGGCGCGAGTGTGACCATTGGGCCGAGAGCGCCCGACAGCAGGATGTCGCCGGCCCGCAGCGGTTCGCCGAGCTTCGCCAGCATCCGGGCAATCCAATGCACCGAATTATAAGGGTGGCCGAGGCACGCTGCGCCAGATCCCACCGATGCGACGGACCCGTTGACTTCGGTCACCATGCCGCAGCTGTACAGATCGAGTTCTGCATGTGGGAGGGGGGTGGTTCCAAGCACGAAAAAGGCCGAGGAGCCGTTGTCCGCGACGGTATCGGCGAAGGTGATCTGCCAATCCGCGATACGGCTATCAACGATCTCGATAGAGGGAACCGCCTTGTCGATGGCGGCGATCACCGTCTCCAGCGATACTGTAGATCGGCGTGCAAAAAGGACCCCCTTAGCGGGGTGATCGGCGTCTAAAAGGGACCCCTCATTTCGATGGTTTAAACGGCCGACTGGATTGTCAGTTGGCGAGATCGGGATGTTGGTTGTGG
>NZ_LARW01000148.1 GCF_000971055.1 Sphingomonas sp. SRS2 | reverse complement strand
TGCCGGGGAGGATCACTGGTCCCACCCGTTATGCGCCATCCAGGCGGCACAGGCGCCCTTGGTTAGCTCGCGGACGCGGCCGATATAGGCCTGGCGTTCGGCAACCGAGATCACGCCCCGCGCCTGCAGCGTATTGAAAATGTGACTCGCCTTAATTGCCTGGTCATAGGCAGGCAGCGGCAGCGGTTTTTCACGATCGAGCAGCGCGCGGCATTCGTCGGCGGCCTGGGTGAACTGCTTGAAGAGGAGCTCGGTGTTCGCCGCCTCGAAATTATAGGCGCTGAACTGTTTCTCATTCTCCAGAAAGACGTCGCCATAAGTGACGCCTTCGTCATTGAAGGCGAGATCATAGACCCGGTCGACGCCCTGGATATACATTGCGAGCCGCTCGAGGCCGTAGGTCAGCTCGCCAGCAACCGGTTTGCAATCGAAGCCGCCGACTTGCTGGAAATAGGTGAACTGGGTCACTTCCATGCCGTCGCACCAGACTTCCCAGCCAAGGCCCCATGCCCCCAGCGTCGGGCTTTCCCAATCGTCTTCGACGAAGCGGATGTCGTGGGCCAGCGGATCGATGCCGATACGTTCGAGACTGCCGAGATACAGTTCCTGCAAGTTCGCGGGCGAAGGCTTAAGGATCACCTGATACTGATAATAGTGGCCAAGCCGGTTCGGATTTTCGCCATAGCGGCCGTCGGTCGGGCGGCGGGACGGCTGGACATAGGCGGCTTTCCACGGCTGCGGACCCAGCGCGCGCAAGGTTGTCGCAGGGTGAAAGGTCCCCGCCCCCATCTCCATGTCATAAGGCTGAAGGATCACGCAGCCCTGATCGCTCCAATAATCATGGAGCGTCAGGATCAAACGCTGGAACGAGAGCGGCTTGGTCGCCAAGACGAGGTCCTTCCGGGCACTGGGCGGATATTGGGACGCCCTTTGCGGCAGGGGCGGCCAAGGGTCAAGAAAGACGCCCGAACTTCCTCCTCCTTAGCGCCATTGCCGGAGAGGAAGTTGGCCCCTACACCTTCGGCCATGATCCTGTTCCGCCCCGCGCTAGCACCGCTTCTCGCTTTCCTTCTCGCGGCCCCTGTCACAGCGGCGCCGGCGCTGTGGAGGTTCGGCGATGCCGACACGACCATCTATCTGTTCGGGACGATCCACGCGCTGCCGCCCGGCTATCAGTGGCAGGACGCGCGTATTCGCAAGGCGCTGTCCACATCGGACACGCTGGTCGTCGAGACATTGATCGACAAGGATCCGCAAGCGATCGCGCGGCTGTTCCCGCCGCCGGACGCAAGCCTGCCGCCAATCATCGAAAGGGTGCCACCGAAGCTGCGTCCCCGCTTTCTCCAGCAGATCAACCGTGCCGGGATCACGCAGGCCAGCCTCGATCGCATGCCGACGTGGCAGGCGGCGTTCATCATGATGGGCGCCACCATCAAGAAACTGGGCATTCAGCGCGATGCCGGGGTCGAAGCGAATATCACTCCGGCCTTCGAGCCTGCGGCGATCACCGCCACCGCGCCGGCGGCCCGCATTCGCAAGGTAGAGGCGCTTGAAACCGCGTCCGCCCAGCTCGAACTGTTCGCCACGCTGCCAGAGGCCGACCAGCGCGAGCTTCTCGCAGCCATGGTCGACAGCCAGAGCGCCGCGCGCACCGACTATAGTAATTTGCTGAGCGACTGGACCAACGGCAACCAGATCGCGATCGCCAAGGCCTTCGAGAAGGACGAGGATCTGACCCCGCACCTGCGCGAAGTGCTGCTGCGCCGGCGCAACGCCGCCTGGACCGAATGGCTGAAGAAGCGGCTGGACGTGCCGGGAACCGTGTTCGTCGCGGTCGGCGCCGGGCATCTCGCAGGGCCGCTCTCGGTACGCGCCATGCTCGCCGCCGAGGGGATTACGGTCAGGCGCGTGTACAACAATGCCGCGCTCAACCGGGCGACCGCCGGCCGATAAGGCGAATTTCCTGTGGTGTGCGGCGAGGGCTCGTGCCAAATCGCCCGCCGATGGACCCGCTCGCCACCGAACTGATCACCGAAGATAATTTCGATGCCCAGCGCTATCTGCTGGCGTGCCCCGATCTGGCCGACGCCTACCGCGATGGGCTCGATCCCTGGACGCATTTCGATGCGCATGGCCGTCATGAGGGCCGGCAGCAACTCGCCGGCATTCCCGCGGTGCCGCCTGCGGCGCGATCGCCGGGCGCCACCCTGTGCAGCATTGCGCGCAATGAAGGCCCCTATCTGGTGGAATGGATCGCTTTCCACCGGCTGATGGGATTCGAGCGCATCATCATCTATTCGAACGACAGCGACGACGGCAGCGACGATCTCCTCGACCGGCTTGCCGCGTGCGGGCTGATCGAACATCGCATATGGCCGGGGGTCGAAGGACGGTCCTCTCAAATCAGCGCCTATCAGGACGCAACGGTGCGCTGCGAGACGCGGTGGATCGCCTTCCTCGACCTCGACGAATATCTGAACCTGAAGGACGATGCGTCTATAGGCGGCTTTCTCGCACGCTTCGATCCGGATGTAGCCGCGATCGCACTCAACTGGCGTCTGTTCGGCTCAGCCGGGCTGATCGACCATGCGCCGGGGCTCTTGACCGAGCGCTTCACCCGCGCGTCGCCGCTCGATCATCCCTTCAGCCGACAGATAAAGACGATCGCCGTGGCCAGCGAGATATACCGGATCACGGCGCACCGCGTGCGGCTGATGCGGGGGCGCTATGCCGACGCCTCAGGCGCTCCGCTCGATCCAGGCCGAGGCTTCGCACCGGTTCGTTACGAACGCGTCCAGGTTAACCATTATGTCCTGAAATCGCGCGCCGAGTTCGAACGGAAGCGGAGTCGCGGGTCGGGTCTGAGGGCCGTCGGCGACCCTATGAAGTTCACACATCGGGACGGCAGCTACTTCGACGACCATGATCGCAACGAGACCGTCGACGACACGATCCTGCGCTGGCGCCCAGCATTGACGGGCGAGATTGCGCGAATCGAGGCGATGCTTTTGGCGTCCGGCTAACTCCCGAAACAGACACGGATTTTTTACCTAGGTAAAAATCGCGAATGGCTTTTAACACCGCATTAACCTTTTACCTTCATTAACGGCATGGTTAACAGAGGTTCACAGGCGGGCCGGGCAACAATGCTCCGCCTCCGGTACTAGAAGCAGGAACGGGTCCTATGCGCGTATTGCTGATCGAGGATGATCCCACGACCGCCAAGAGCATCGAACTGATGCTGGGTTCGGAGGGTTTCAACGTCTACACCACCGATCTTGGCGAAGAAGGCCTCGATCTGGGCAAGCTCTATGATTATGACATCATCGCGCTCGACCTGAACCTTCCTGACATGCACGGCTATGACGTCCTCAAGAAGTTGCGCAACGCCAAGGTCCAGACCCCGGTCATGATCCTGTCGGGCATCGGCGAGATGGACTCGAAAGTCCGCGCGCTCGGCTTCGGCGCTGACGATTATGTCACCAAGCCTTTCCACCGCGAAGAGCTGGTCGCCCGCATCCATGCGATTGTCCGGCGCTCGAAGGGCCATAGCCAGTCGGTCATCCGCACCGGGAAGCTCGCGGTCAATCTCGACGCGAAGACGGTCGAGGTCGATGGCGCCCGCGTGCACCTGACCGGTAAGGAATATGCGATGCTCGAGCTGCTGTCGCTGCGTAAGGGCACCACGCTGACCAAGGAAATGTTCCTCAACCATCTCTATGGCGGGATGGACGAGCCCGAACTCAAGATCATCGACGTCTTCATCTGCAAGCTGCGCAAGAAGCTCAGCCTGGCATGCGGCGGCGACAATTATATCGAGACGGTCTGGGGCCGCGGCTATGTGCTGCGCGATCCGGAAGAAAGCGTCGTCGCGGCGTAAGTCTCCCGATTTTGCTACAGGGGCAAAGCGAGGCCGCGTTTCGCAAGGAGCGCGGCCTTTTCGCATGGGTGATCGGCGCGGGACTTGTCACGCTGTCGTGGTCCGGCGCAATGTGACGCCATCTTCGATCAAGGTGCCCGGATGTCTGAACTGCGTGGAATTGAGATGCCGCACCTGGCACGCGTCGCGCTGCCCGATCCTGAGGTGGCATCGGCGTGCCGGATACAGGAGGCGCTCGACGACCTCGCCCGATATGCGCGGACCTTCACCGCCGCGGGCGAAATGCTGTCCTTCGCGCACCAGCGGGCCGGCGCGCACGAAGCGCAATTCAAGGGCGACGCTTCCGCGCTGGCGGCGGAGCGTCGCAATCTCCTAATCGAATGGCAGCATATCGCCGTGCGCGAAGGCGCGATGACGCTGCTCCACATCGTGGAGACGATGAGCCGTATCGGCGCGAGCCTTGCCGAATGCCCGACATTGTCGGTCTCGACCGATCATTCGAAACTACTCGCCGCCAATAAGCGTTTCCGGCTGGCATTTCCGGGATTCAGGCCGATGACGCCGGACGCGGATGATCCCACCCTTTCGGCTTCCGAAAAGCCCGGACAGATCAGCTTCTCGCAAAGCTATTCCGCCGAACTCCTTCAGTTTCACAGTTCCAGGAACAATGTTTTCCGGTTCGGCCAGAACATGAAATATATCGCGAAAGCCCCCGGCAGCGACAACGACGCCTCCTATACGCTCGACAGCAAGGCGGTCTACGAACTGCGTGGGATCGCCACCACCTATGCCGAGATATTCGCCGATGCGGTGGAAAAGCTCGGCCCGAAATCGCCGGCCTGACGCCGCGTTACGCAAGCGTGAGATAGATCTCCGCCTCTATCACCCAGTCCGCGCCGATTTTCCGCCATTTGGCGGTATAGTCGCCAGAGGCGAGCGTCGCTCCGACCGCTGCGGAAACACCTCGCCAATGGCCATGTTCGAAGGCGATAGGCTCGACCTCCGAGGCCTGAATTCTGGACGGTGTGCGGATGTAGATCGTGCGTTCAGGCGCGGCGAACTCGCGCTTCCACGCGAGCAGCTGCGCCTTGCGGCCCGAGAGGAGCGCACTGTCCGTACCGGCGACGAGGACCACATTCGGGGCGAGCAGCGGGCCAATGGCGTCGAGGTCGGCTTCGGCGAGTGCACGATTGAAGGCGGCCCGGCGCACCCGGATAGCGATGTCTGGCAAACTGTCCACTAAAGCCTCTCAGCGCCTCTGCCCAGGAAAATCAATCATTGATAGCTGGCGCGCGCTGGCCCAGACCGTGGATATTTCCATTTGCAATCATTGCCCATGCATGTCGGTGCATGGCAACCCCAGAGGACGATCGATGTACCAGCTTACCAACTCGCTGCCCTACCTGCTCAACCGGCTGGGCGTGCGGATGGGGGCGCTATTTACGCAGAAGATCGCGGCCTTCGGACTGACGCTGCCGATGTACCGGGTGATGGCGTCGCTGCTTGAACGGCCCGATCAGAAGCTTGGCGAGCTCGCTGACGTGGCCTCGGCCGAACCCTCGACCATGTCGCGGCTGATAGGCTCGATGACCGACATGAAACTCGTCACGCGAGAGCGGCTACCCGGCAATGAACGCGCCGTCTGCATCAATCTCACCGCCAAGGGACAGGAACTGGCCGGGCAACTGGTTCTAGAAGCGCAACATTATGAGGATGTCGCGATCAGCCATATGCCGCCCGGTGAGGTTGCGAAGCTGAAGGCCGTACTCGGCGAGATGTTCAAGACCCTCGATATTCTCGAAGAAGAACTGGTGCGGCCGACCGGGGGCCGTTCCTGATGATTCACTTGCATTGACAATAATTGCAAATGGAAATATCTGCGAGATCCAGTGAGAGGATATGCAGCATGACCAAAGGTGCTCCTGCAAGCCCCGTCCCGGATATCGCCGAAGGCTTTCGCGCCGCGATGCGTGGAGTAGCTTCAACGGTGACGATCGTCACCGCGGGTGATTCGGCCCGTCATCACGGTATGACCGCGACCGCGGTGATGCCGGTCAGCATGGACCCGCCTTCGCTTGCCATTGCCATCAACCGCAAGACGCTGCTCTACGACATCCTGATGTCGGCGCGCGGCTTTTGCGTGAACATCCTCGACAAGGGGCAAGAGAGCGTCTCGACCGCTTTCAGCGGCGCGCTACCCGGCAGTGAGCGTTTCAGCCGCGGCGAATGGGCCTATACGGCGACAGGCCTCGGTTATCTTCGCGATGCACAGGCCAGCATCTTCTGCAGCCGGGCGGCTGCCCTACCCTATGGCACCCACAGCCTGTTCATCGGCGAAGTCACCGACATCGCTCGCGGCGACGGGCTGTCGCCGCTCCTCTATCTGAATGCGGCCTATTGCCAGCCGCTGCCCCGATCCAATCATAACTGACCGCAGGAGAGAAGGATGCGCCCGGCCCCCACGGCAAATACAGCGCACAACGTCGCCGACCCATTCGACCGCATCCGTTTCGACGCGGCGTTGAAGGGCGCGACAGCGGTGATCGCGGCCAATGCCGCCATGACCGAACAGGGCTCCCGCGTACCGCAGGCCAATGTCGACGCGCTGCGCGCGACCGGTTTTTTCCGGCTGGTGCAGCCGGTCGAGTTCGGCGGCTGGGAACAGGATTTCGAGATATTGGCGGATGCGATCCAGCGGCTCGCCCGCGCCTGTCCGTCGACCGCCTGGGCCTGTGGGCTGCAAGCCGCGCATCAATGGCTGGTGGCCAGTTTCCCGATAGAGGCGCAGCGCGATGTCTGGGATGCCGATCCGGCTGCGCTGATCTGCGGGTCCTACGCGCCCGCTGCCAAGGCCGCCCCGGCCGCTGGCGGCTATCGGCTGACGGGCCGCTGGTCCTTCGCGAGCGGTTGCGACATATCGCAATGGGCGGTGTGCGCCGCATTGATCGCCGGGGAGGAAGGCGCGCCGCTGCGACCCGCCTTCCTCCTTGTTCCCGCCAGCGACTACCGGATCGACGACGACTGGCATGTGATCGGCCTGGCCGGCACCGGCAGCAAGACTTTGCTGCTGGATGATGCCTTCGTCCCCGCGCACCGGCTGCTGTTCTTCGCGGACACGACAGCGGGCACCACGCCCGGCGCGCGCCATTACCGGCACAATCCGACTTACACCGTCCCCATGCTGGCCAACATTGCGTCCTGCCTGGCATCGACGGCGGTGGGTGCGGCGGCGGGCGCGCTGGAAAATTTCGTCGAGACCACATCCGGCCGGGTGACGCGCGGTGCGGTGGCGGGTGGTGCGGCGAAGATGGCCGAATTCCCCACCATCCAGATCCGCGTCGCGGAGGCCGCCGCCGCCGTCGACGCCGCACGCGAGATATTGCTGCGCGACCTGCGCCGTCGCGCCGAGACCGCTCGCGCGGGCCGGCTGGCGACCGTGGAGGAGCGGATTGAGAGCCGCCGGGGCCAGGCCTTTGCCGTCAAGCTTGCAGTTTCTGCCACCGAAGCGCTGAATGCTTCCACCGGCGGCCAGGGCCTTTCGACGGCAAACCCGATCCAGCGCGCATGGCGCGATGCTAATGCGGTGGGACGCCACATCAGCTTCAACTGGGACGCGGTCGGATCGATGTATGGGCAACTCGCGCTCGGGCTGGAACCGAAGGGACAATATTAGGTTCGGGCGGACAGTGCGCTCTCGACTACAGGCTCTCGACCCTCAAAACCTCAATGGCGTCCGCCTGCCCGCCAAAATCCGCGACGTCACCTTCACCTGCCCCGATCAGCGCCCTTGCGATCGGCGAAGAGAAGGAGATCAGCCCCGCCGCCGGGTCGGCCTCGTCATCGCCGACGATCGACACCTCCGCTTCCTTGCCACGCAGCCGATAGCGGACGCGGGTGCCGAAGGCGGCTTCGTCGCCTTGCGCGGGGGACTGGACGTCCATCGTCGCATGGCGGGTGTGCCAGTAGCGAAGATCGCGCTTGAGCGACTTCATCACGTCTTCGGCCGCTCCGTCCTTTGCGGCCTGCGCGATCGCCGCCTCGATCTCGGCCACTTTCTCTGCGATCAGCTTAGCGCCGCGTTCGGTGACGAGATTGGGGCCCGGTGGGATCGGCAGCTCGAACTTGGGTTCGAGATGCTCGTCGTCGCTCTCCCGGCGGAAGGCGACGCTCATGCCGGCACGATCGACACGCCGTCGCCGCCGGTGGCGACATGACGGCGTATTCCGACCCGCTTGAGGAACAGCCATAGCGCCTCGACGTGGATGCCGGCAACGACCTTGAGGCTGAGCAGCGGGTGGCGCAGGAATGCCTTCGCCAGCGCGCCGTCGCTCAATTCCCGGCGCTCGCCCTGAAAGGCCGCCACGATCAGCGGCCCATTCGCGTCGCTACCGGCGACAACGACGCGGGTTCGCTCCATCGGCGGCTCGACGGTGAAGTCATAGCGCATGTCGAGGTCCATGAAGGGCGAGACATAGAAGCTCTTGTCGCACGCCTGACGGATCAACACCCCGCCCGCTGCGTGCTCGGCCGTCACCGGGATCACATAGCTGTGCCGTTCCTTGAAGGTGTTGGTCACCTCATAGATGAGAGTCGCAAGACTCCCATCTCGGCGATGGCAGAACCATACCGACAACGGATTGAAGACATGGCCCAGCATGCGCGGCATGGTCAGCAAACGGATCGGCCCGCCGTCGGGTTCCTGCCCGGCGCGGATCATCAGCGCCTCGATCTGCACGCGCAGAGGCGCACCGCTGCGATCGGCAAAGTCCTTGTCGTGAAAGGAAAACAGATTGAAGCGGTTGCGCGAGAAGAGGCGCAGCTTGCCCGTCATCATGTCGATCTCGTCGAGGTCGAACAGGCATTGGAAGATGCGATAGCGGAGGCGATGCGCGCGCGGACGGAAGCGCTGATGGAACACCTCCCCCGCATAGAGAGCGGATTTCACGCGGCGGCTTCCCGCTTCGGGGCAAGCTCCATCGCCAGCCGGCCATTGGGCTCGGCGACCGTCCAGGGCCGACGCGCGCCCAGCATCTCCGCCACGGCGAGCCCCGATTGCAGGCCATCCTCATGGAAGCCCGCGCCGAGATGCGCGCCGCAATAGAAGGTGTTGCGATGGCCCTGGATCGCCCAGATACGGCGCTGCGCATCGAGCGCGGCATGGTCGAAGATCGGATGCTCGAAGCTGGCGCGGTCGATCTCATGCCCCGCTCCTATCGCGCGATTGGGGTTGAGCGTGACGATCAACGGGCGTTTGGTCTCAAATCCCTGGAGGCGGTTCATCCAGTAGCTGACGCACAGATCGCCGGTAGCGTCATTGGCATGACGGCGACCGAAATAATTCCATGCGCCCCACAAGGCGCGGCGCTTCGGCATCAAGGCCGGATCGTCATGGAGGACGGCGAGATTGCTGCTGTAGCGGAAGGCGCCGAGCAACTCGAGTTCAGTCGGGCTGGGATCGGCGAGCATCGCCAGCGCCTGGTTGCCATGCGCGGCAATCACTACCTCGTCGAATCGGTCGGCATTTCCGGCGGCGTCGGTGATCGTCACCTGCCCGCCCTTGCGCTCCACCTTCGCGACGGGCGTGGCGAGGCGCAGCTCTCCACCGAACTCGGCAAGCAGCTTGTCGACATAGCTGCGGCTCCCGCCGATCACAGTACGCCATTTCGGCCGCGCGCCGAGATTGAGCAGGCCGTGATTGTCGCAAAAGCGGACGAAGGCCTCGGCGGGATAGTCGAGCAGCAGCTGCGCGGGCGCGGACCAGATCGCGGCAGCCATCGGCAACAGGTGATCATCGCGGAAGGCGTCGCCATATTTGCCCTGTTCGAGCATCTGGCCCAGCGTCATATCGCCGAAGCCGCCCATCTGCGCCGCCGCCTCCCGATAGAAGCGGGCCAGATTGCGCAGCATCGACCAGAACCGGCGCGAGAATAGGTTCGAGGGCTGGGCGAACAGCTGCCAGATCCGATCACCCGCGGCATATTCGAGCATGCCGTCGTCGAGCGACACCGCAAAGCTCATATCGGTCGCGCGCGCCGGAACGCCCAGATGGGCCAGCATCGCGATCAGGTTCGGATAGGTGCGGTCGTTGAACACGATGAAGCCGGTGTCGACGCCCAGCGTCGAGCCATCGGCCATCGCGACGTCGATCGTGCGGGTGTGGCCGCCGGGACGCCCCTCGGCCTCGTACAGCACGACATCATTGTGCTTCGACAGCAACCACGCGGCGGACAGCCCCGAGACTCCGCTGCCGATCACCGCGATACGCTGCCCTTCGCGGCGATTGGTCATGCTGTTCGTCCCCGTCATTTTCCGCAGCCCTCATCCGCCCGAAGCTACGCTGGCCGGAGCGAAGGAGTTGCGGGCTGATCGCCGGGCGACTGCTAACCCAGGTTAGCGAAAGCGCAATGCCGAATCTCGTTGCAACGACTTTGCTGCGACGAACGTATCGGGTTAGGGAAAGGCGATGGGGACAAAGGGCATATGACAGCCGCCAACAGCATCATCGTCGCATCGTTGATCCTCTCGGCGATGATGATGGCTGCCTGGGGCGTGCAGAAGGCGACCCGCCAGTCGGGCTGGGCCGATGTGTTCTGGTCCTTTGCGATCGGACTGGGCGGCCTCGTCGTCGCGCTGATGACGACCGGCGACGCGCCGGTCGAGCGGAGCTGTCTGGTTGCGGCAATGGTCGGCTTCTGGTCGATGCGCCTCGGCTTTCATATCCTCGCGCGCACCGCTAGCGCGACGTCGGAAGATCCGCGCTATGCCGATCTGCGCAAAGAATGGGGCGACCGCTTCCAACTGCGGCTGTTCCTCTTTCTCCAGATACAGGCGCTGTGCGGGGTCGGGCTGGTCGTCTCGGTCTATGCCGCCGCGCACCGCCCCGGCCCCGCGCTTTCGATCGCTGACTGTGCCGGTCTCGCGCTGCTGATCGTCTCGGTGATCGGCGAAGGTATCGCCGACCGGCAATTGCGCGCCTTCGCCGCCGACACGTCCAGCCACGGCAAGGTCTGCGACACGGGCCTTTGGGCCTGGTCGCGCCATCCCAATTATTTCTTCGAATGGCTAGGCTGGCTCGCCTATCCGATCATCGCGATCGATTTTACCGGAGGCTTTGGCGCAGCCGGCTGGTGGCAGGGCTGGCTCGCCCTGATCGGGCCGCTGCTGATGTACTGGCTGCTCGTCCATGTCTCGGGCATCCCGCCGCTCGAGGCGCACATGCTCAAGAGCCGGGGCGACGCCTTCAAAGACTATATGGCGCGGACCAGCGCCTTCTTCCCACTGCCACCCAGGACATAATCATGGATTTCATCGCCGCCGCCACTGCCGCCGTCGAGCGGCTGCCCCTTCCTGACGCCGTCACGCTGGCCGGGGTCGAGTTTCTCGTCGGCCGCACCGGGCGCAAGCTGGCCAAGCAGCCCGAAAACAACGAGGCTTTCGCGCGGACGATGAAGGACTTCCCGATCGCGGTGCACACCGACGACGCGAACGCGCAGCACTATGAGGTGCCCGCCGCCTTCTTCGACATGTGCCTCGGCCCGCGCCGCAAATATAGCTGCTGCTATTACGCCGGCCCACAAACGACGATCGGCGAGGCCGAAGACGCCGCGCTCGCGCAAACCGCCGAACATGCCAAGCTGGCCGACGGACAGGAAATATTGGAGCTGGGCTGCGGCTGGGGCTCGCTCAGCCTCTACATGGCCGCGCGCTTTCCGCAGGCGAAGATTACCGCCGTGTCCAATTCCAACTCGCAACGCGAGCATGTCGAAAAGCTCGCGGCGGCGCAGGGATCGACAAACCTGAAGGTCATCACCTGCGACATGAACGATTTCCAGGCCGACAGCCGCTTCGACCGCGTCGTCTCGGTCGAGATGTTCGAGCATATGTCGAACTGGGAGGCGCTGCTCGGCAAGGTAAAGAGCTGGCTGAAGCCCGACGGCTATCTGTTCATCCACATCTTCACCCACGACCGGGCGAGCTACCGCTTCGATCATGCCGATAAGGCCGACTGGATCGCGCAGCATTTCTTCACCGGCGGGATCATGCCCAGCCACGCACTGATCCGGCACTTCCCCAAGCTCTTCACGGTCGAGGAGGAATGGCGCTGGAGCGGCAGCCATTATGCCCGCACCGCCTTCGACTGGCTCGCCCGCTTCGACGCCAACCAGCCGGCAATCGCGACGATCTTCCGCGACACCTATGGCAGGGACGCGAAACTGTGGGAGCGCCGCTGGCGCCTCTTCTTCCTCGCGACTGCCGGCCTGTTCGGCCATAAGAACGGCACGCCCTGGGCAGTAAGCCATTATCGGCTGAAGCCGGCGGGCTAGAAGCACCGACCAGCCCTCCCCAATTCCGCCCGGAAAAAGGGAGAGGGGTTGGCGCCGTTCACCAAAGGTTAGTCAAACTCACACTATCGCCGCGCCACCAAGGTTGCGGCGAAGCGATTCCGTCCTTGAAAACCGGTATGTTCGGCGACTGGCACGGCTCGTGCAAGGCAGCAGACATCTTCGCGGTCACACTGGCCGGCGCACAAAGGAATGGACAAATGCACGCTTCGAACCAGCCGGTCTTCGCCCGTCACGACACCCTCTTCGGCGTGTGCGAAGCGCTCGGCCAGGATCTCGGCTTCAACGCCAATTATCTGCGGCTGGCCTTCGCGGTCGCGATCCTGCCCGCGCCGGTCGCGGTGATCTCGGCCTATGTCGGTCTGGGCGTGCTCGTTGCGCTGTCGCGCTGGCTGTTCCCCGTGCGCCGGACGGGCATGCAGGCCGCCGAAGCACCGGTCGCGCTGCATATCTCGGCGCATCGAGGCCATAACGACCAGCATGAGGTTGCCCTCGCCGCCTGAGCCCGATCTACCGCTGCACCTGGGATGTCGCGTCTCCGCTGGGAGGCGCCACTTCCTTATCGCCGTCAGACGCCGGGGACATTCTCGCCCTTGCCCCAATCGCGCCCTTCGAAGGACGTGATATTGATCTTCAGATCCTGCCAGTCATCGACGCAACGCAGAGAGATGCTGATTCCGTCGGGGTGAGAGCGGGGCCGGTAGAAGCTCTTGATCCCGCATTGCGAGCAGAAGATGTGCCGCGCCTTGCCGCTGCCGAAGCGATAGGTGGTGGTGTCCTTCTGCCCTTCGAGCAGCCGGAAGCGCGTGTCGGGGATGATGAGATGCAGATAGCCTGTCATCGCGCAGATCAAGCAATTACAGTCGAGAATCTGGACCGGCTCGTCGCCGACCTCGGCCTCGAACCGTACCAACCCGCAATGGCAGCCGCCTTGGACCTTCATGTCAGGCCTTGGCGACGAGCCGGGTGAGGAAATAGCCGCCCGTCGCGGCAGTGCCCGACAGGAAGGTGCCCCAGATCATGTCGAGCACCGTGATCTTCGTGGACCAGACCACAAGCGTGGCATGATTGGTGAGATCATAGGTCGCATAGGCGAACAGCCCGAACAGCGCTCCCTTTATGAGCGCATCGCGCCAGCCGCCACCATTGAGCCCGGGCATCACGGCGAAATAGACGAGGCCCGCGATATAGAGCGCATAGAAGATCACCGCCGGGACCATGCGCGGCTCCGGCGCCATGATCGAGCCGATGATCGGCTTGTACAGAGATGGCCCTACCCTCGTCAGCCATAGGAAATCCACCGCGGCGAAGACGATGAGCGTAGCGACATAGGCGATGCTGACACGGATCATGCTGACCTCCCCGAATAATACCCCCTCATGGACGAGTCCGCCGCCGCCGTCATCCTTGTCTTTTAAGCACCAAACGCCGATGAAGCGGGCGCGATGCCTGGCCTGGCATCCAGATTCGGGGAATTGATGTCGGGTTCAGATCGTGGCCGGGGCTCCGCGACCGTCTTCATCGTCGCCACCATCCTGATCGATGCGATCGGCTTCGGCATAATCATCCCGGTGTTGCCGCGCCTCGTGATGGAATTGGGCGATCTCAACCTGGCGGATGCTACGCGGATGGGCGGGTGGCTCGCCGCGGTCTATGCGGCGATGCAGTTCCTATGCGGGCCGCTGGCCGGTAATCTCGGTGATCGCTTCGGGCGGCGGCCGGTGCTGTTGCTCGCGCTTGCGGGCCTGTCGATCGATTATCTGCTGATGGGATTCGCCCCTACCCTCGCCTGGCTGTTCGTGGGCCGGATGATCGCGGGAATTTTCGGCGCGTCGTTCAGCCCGGCCACCGCCGCGCTTGCCGATATCACCGCACCGGAGGACCGCGCCAAGCGCTTCGGCCTCGTCGGAGCATCCTTCGGTATCGGCTTCATCATCGGCCCGGCGGCGGGCGGATTGCTCGGCGATATCAGCCACCGCGCGCCCTTCATCGCCGCCGCCGCGCTCGCCGCCGTCAACTTCGTCTTCGGCTATTTCTATTTTCCCGAGACGCTGGAGCCAGAGCATCGCCGCCGCTTCAGCCTGGCCCGCGCCAATCCAATCGGCGCGCTGCTCGTCGCCCGCAAGCTGCACGGGGTACTTGGACTGGCCGGCGTACTGCTGCTCTGGAACGTCGCATCGATGGTCTATCCCGCGACATGGGCCTATTTCGCGATTGCGCAATATGGCTGGTCGAGCGGGATGATCGGCGCATCTCTGGCGCTGGCGGGTGTCTCGATGGTTATCGTCCAGGGGGGCTTGCTCGGCCGCACGGTGAAGCGCTTCCGCGAACGCCGCACCGCAATGATCGGCACCGGCGTCGCCGCCGCCTGCTATCTTGGCTATGCGGTGGTGCCCTTCGCCTGGTTCGGGCTGGTGATGATCGTCCTATCGGCGCTCCAGGCGCTGGTCCAGCCGACCGTCACCGCGCTGATGTCCAAACGCGCCCCAGCCGATGCGCAGGGCGAGATGCAGGGCTTCATCGGCAGCCTGAATGCGGTCGGCGCTATCGCCGCGCCGCTGTTGCTGAACCCCACGCTATCCTATTTTACCGGGCCGCACGCGCCGGTTCACTTCCCCGGCGCCGCGTTCGTGATTGCGGCTGCCTTCGCGCTGCTGACGTTCCTGGCGCTATCGCTCAGCCGTCCCGTGCGCGACGACGAGGGCGACGCGCGCGATCAGATACCGTCCGCCACCGGCGCATAGCCAAGACCGATCAGCCCGTCGCCGATTGCGGCGATGCAGCTGTCGACCGTGCCCGCATCGGTCGAGCGGACGACGAAGTTCGCTCCCACCTTGCCCTCGCGGAAGAAGGGGTAGCTGCCGATCTGCGAGCCAGCATGCGCCTTCTCGGTTTCGCGCAGCAGGTCCGCCACTTCGCTCTCGGCCACCCAGCAGCCGATCGTGCGCGACAGCATCGGCCGCCCGCCTTCCAGTCGGTTCGACAGTGCATCGAGCATCATGCCCGCGATATGCGGCACGCCGGCGAGAATGAAGATATTGCCCATCCGAATGCCCGGCGCGCCTGACATGCGATTCTCGATCAGGTCCGAGCCCTCGGGTACCCGCGCCATGCGCAGCCGCGCGTCGGTCAGCCCGCCGCGCGTTTCATAATAGTCCTGGAGCACCGCCCGGGCGCGGGGATGGATGACGACCGGCACACCCAGCGCGGCGGCGATCGCGTCGACGGTGATGTCGTCATGAGTCGGGCCGATCCCGCCGGTGGTGAACAGATAATCGTTGCGCGCCTTGAGCTGGACGACGGCCTCGCCGATCAACGCCATGTCGTCGGCGACGACGCGGACCTCGGACAGCCTGATACCCTGCAAATTCAGCCACAGCGCCACCTGCGACACATTCTTGTCCTGGGTCCGCCCCGACAAGATTTCGTCGCCGATCACGAGCAGCGCGGCGGTCCAGATGCGTTCTTCTTTTTTTGGCGATGTCATATCGGGAAGCCATAGCGTGCGACTGGGCACTCGCAAAGCGGGCTCAGTTCGCCTATATCGTGGCGATGACCAACTATGTGATCGCCGACGAGAATATCGCCGCCAACCCGCGCAGCGGGGCCATCAAGCTCCATAGTGCGGCGGGCTTCGCCGGCATGCGCGCGGCGGGCCGGCTGGCCGCCGATATCCTCGACGCGCTGGTGCCGCATGTCTTGCCCGGCGTCGAGACCCAGGAACTCGACCGGATCGTCTACGACATGACGATCGCAGGCGGCGCGGTGCCCGCGACCATGCATTATCGCGGCTACACGCATAGCTCCTGCATCAGCATCAACCATGTCGTTTGCCACGGCATTCCCGGCGCGAAGACGCTGAAGGAAGGCGATATTGTCAATATCGACGTCACCCCGCTGCTCGACGGCTGGCATGGCGACAGCAGCCGCATGTATCTGGTCGGCGACGTGCCGATCAAGGCACGCCGCCTGGTCGAAGTCACTCATGAATGCCTGATGCTCGGCATCGAACAGGCGAAGCCCGGCAACCGGCTTGGCGACGTCGGCAATGCGATCCAGAAGCATGCCGAAAAGCACCGCTATGGCGTCGTGCGCGACTTTTGCGGCCATGGCGTCGGCCGGGTGTTCCATGATTCGCCTGAGGTCGTCCATGTCGGGCGTCCCGGCACCGGCCCCGAGCTGCGCCCCGGCATGATCTTCACGATCGAACCGATGATCAACATCGGCCGCGCCGACGTTAAGCTGCTCGATGACGGGTGGACGGCGGTAACGCGCGACCGATCGCTGTCGGCCCAGTTCGAACATTCGATTGGCATTACCGAGGACGGCTGCGAGATATTCTCCCTGAGCAGCCGAGGCCTTCACAAGCCGCCCTATAGCTGATCAAAAGCTGCCCATTTTTCGGGCAGAATGATGATATTTGCCGCGATTTGCGGCAATGCGGCAGAATATCTCACCGATCTACCCCAGCATCCTTGCGACTCGCGTTCCGCCACGCTTATTGAAGGCCCGCATAGCGAGCTGGCCGGGGAGGGCTGAGGTGAAAAAAATTGAAGCGATCATCAAGCCGTTCAAGCTCGATGAGGTCAAGGAAGCCCTCCACGAAGTGGGCGTTTCCGGCATCACGGTGACAGAAGCGAAGGGATTTGGCCGCCAGAAAGGTCACACCGAGCTGTATCGCGGTGCGGAATATGTTGTCGACTTCCTGCCCAAGGTGAAGCTGGAGGTCGTCGTCGAGGACAGCCTCGCCGAGCGCGTGGTCGAAGCGATCGCATCTGCGGCGCAGACGGGTCGCATCGGCGATGGCAAGATCTTCATCCTGCCGGTCGAAGGCGCGGTCCGCATCCGGACTGGAGAGAGGGACGCCGACGCGATCTGAGTGCGCGAGCACGGATCAGCTGGAGGCAGGGCGCAACGATCGCCCAGATATTCACGATTTTTCTCACGGGGAAGGCAAGACATATGGCGAACAAGCCCGCTGACGTTCTTAAAGTCATCAAGGACAAGGAAATCGAATGGGTCGATCTCCGTTTCACCGATCCGAAGGGCAAGTGGCAGCATCTGACGATGTGCGCCAATGTCGTTGGTGAGGACGAGCTGAGCGACGGCTTCATGTTCGATGGTTCGTCGATCGAGGGCTGGAAGGCCATCAACGAGTCCGACATGATCCTGAAGCCCGATCTGGACGCAATCTGGGTCGATCCGTTCTCGGCCACCCCGATGCTCATCCTGGTCTGCGACATCGTCGAGCCATCGACCGGCGAGCTGTACACCCGCGACCCGCGTTCGACCGCGAAGCGCGCCGAGGCCTATGTGAAGTCGATCGGTATCGGCGACACCGTCTATGTCGGGCCTGAGGCCGAGTTTTTCATGTTCGACGATGTCCAGTTCGATACGACCTATAATTCGAGCTACTACAAGCTCGACGATATCGAGCTGCCGACCAACACCGGCAAGGCGCTCGAGGGCGGCAATCTGGGTCATCGTCCCCGCGCCAAGGGCGGCTACTTCCCGGTCGCCCCGGTCGACAGCGCGGTCGACATCCGCGCCGAGATGGTCTCGACCATGCTCGAAATGGGCCTGCCCTGCGACAAGCACCATCACGAGGTTGCCGCGGCCCAGCACGAGCTCGGCCTGACCTTCGGCACGCTTGTCACCACTGCCGACCGCATGCAGATCTACAAATATGTCTGCTGGCAGGTCGCCGCCGCCTACGGCAAGTCGGTCACGTTCATGCCGAAGCCGATCAAGGACGATAACGGCTCGGGCATGCACACCCACTTCTCGATCTGGGACAAGGGCCAGCCGCTGTTCGCCGGCAACGGCTATGCCGGCCTGTCGGACATGTGCCTGTACTTCATCGGCGGCGTGATCAAGCACGCCAAGGCGCTGAACGCCTTCACCAACCCGACCACCAACAGCTACAAGCGTCTGGTGCCGGGTTACGAAGCGCCCGTGCTGCTCGCCTATTCGGCGCGCAACCGTTCGGCCTCGTGCCGCATTCCCTATGGCGCCGGCGCCAAGGCGAAGCGCGTCGAGTTCCGTTTCCCCGACGCGATGGCCAATCCATATCTCTGCTATGCGGCGCTGCTGATGGCTGGTCTCGACGGTATCGAGAACAAGATCCATCCGGGCGAAGCGATGGACAAGAACCTCTATGACCTTCCGCCGGAAGAGCTTGCCGAGGTTCCAACCGTCTGCGGTTCGCTGCGCGAGGCTCTCAACAGCCTGGCCGCTGACCACGCCTTCCTCACCAAGGGCGGTGTGTTCACCGAAGACCAGATCGAGTCCTATATGGAGCTCAAGTGGCCGGAAGTCGCCCGTTGGGAAATGACCCCGAGCCCCGTCGAGTTCGACATGTATTATTCGAACTGATCTCTCTTAGAGCGCTTCAGCAAAGGGCTCCGGGGTCAGCACCCCGGAGCCCTTTTTCTTTTGATCGGTTGCCAGCCGCGGGATCGGCATCTATCCGGCATGGCGACCGTCAGGATCAATGATGAACACCCCTGAGACACATACCCCTGATCGGACGCCTTCGGGCCCCGGGTTCCGCGAGTTCGTGGCGATGATGGCTGCGTTGATGGCGGTGAATGCGCTGAGCATCGACATCATGCTTCCCGCCCTCTCCGTGATCGGCCGCGACTTGGGGGTTACGGTCGAAAATCATCAGCAGCTGATCATCGCGATCTATCTCGGCAGCTTCGGCGTGGGTCAGCTATTCTACGGGCCGCTGGCCGACCGCTATGGCCGCCGCTCCGTATTGCTCACATCGATGCTGGTCTACGCGCTCATGAGCTTCATCGCCGCTCGGGCGGGGAGCTTCGAAATGCTGCTGGTTGCGCGCGCCTTTCAGGGCATGGCCGCCGCCGCGACGCGAATCTTGTCGATCTCGATCATCCGCGACCGCTTTTCAGGACGCCGCATGGCGCGGGTAATGTCGCTGGCATTCCTGGTATTCCTCTCAGTGCCGGTCATCGCGCCGACCTTGGGCCAGCTCATGCTGCTGGTCGCGCCCTGGCACTGGATATTCTATTTCCTCGGCGGCTTCAGCCTGCTGGTAATGCTATGGGCTGGCCTGCGGCTTCCCGAGACGCTCGATCCGGCGCGGCGTCTTCCGATCAGTATCAGAGCGACCAGTGCTGCCGCGGTGAAGGTGGTCACGAACCGCTATTCGATCGGCTATTCGATCGCGAGCGCCTGCGCGTTTGGCGGTATGTTCGGTTTCCTCAATTCCTTTCCGCAGATAATCGAGCATGTCTTTCATGCGCCCGAACTCTTCGCGCCCTGTTTCGCGATAATGGGCGGCATGATGGCGGTTGCCGCACTGGTCAATTCACGCATCGTCGAACGGCTGGGCAGCCGTCTCGTGTCGCATAGCGCGCTGACCGCCCTGATCTTCGTTTGCGTCTTGAAGCTTGTCATCGTCCTGTCGGGCTGGGAAAGCCTGATCAGCTTCACTTTGACGAGCGGAATAACGTTCTTCCTGATCGGTTTGATCGGCTCCAACTTTGGTTCGATGGCGATGGAGCCCATGGGGGATCTCGCCGGCACGGCATCGTCGGTCCAGGGCTTCCTGGGCATGATGGTGAGCACGGTGATCGGGCTGGCGATCGGCCAGTCTTTCGCCGGGTCCACCATACCTCTAACCGCCGGATGGTTGCTCAGCTCGCTCGCAGCGCTAGCGCTCGCATTATGGGTCGAACGCGGCCGGTTGTTCCATGCCCACAATCCAAGGCCAACGACCCCGGCTCATTAGGCTGGGAGCTGGCGGGAGGTTTCGGCTGACGATCGATGAACGACCTGAGTCTTCGATCAACGCGCTGCCGCGGCGGCGGGATGTGCCGTAGATGCAGGGCGTGTCAGCCTGGGAATTGCTGGCGATGATCGAGCGGACGATTCTGGGAAATGGCCTGATCGAGCTCGAGTTAGGCCATAACCGCATTGTATATCCTGCCGATGGTGAAGCTCAAGCACAGCTTCGGCTAATAGTCCTTGGACACCTTCACGCTCGCGCTCTGGCGGCCGATGGTCGAGATGCTCGACAACAGCGACAGCCAGCGGGTGATCTGGAACTCGACCCGTGTCGCGGAATAGCCCTGTCCGTCGCTGATTACCTCCACATAGGTGCGCCGGCCAATATATTTGCCGGCCGCGACCGCAGTGCCGGCGCCGATCGTCGGATCGGCGGGCAGGATACGCAGCCGATCCAGCCCGGCGGCGCGGCGCACCGCGTTGATAGGATTGAGACCCCCCCCCCCCCCCCCCCC
>NZ_LARW01000147.1 GCF_000971055.1 Sphingomonas sp. SRS2 | reverse complement strand
CTCCAATCCGTGGAACCAGCCGCCCCGGGGACGGCCCGGGCGCGGACCGGCCGGGCGCTCCGCGCTCGACGAACTGATGCGGCGCGGCCGCGCGCGCTTTGGCGGCCGCGAAGGCCCCGATCCCGATGCCGGCCGCATGATCCTCTGGGCGCTGGGTGGTATCATCCTGCTCTGGGTGCTGTGGACCAGCAGCCACCGGATCGATCCGCAGGAACGCGGCGTCATCACCCGGCTGGGCTCCTATGCTGGTACGCTTGGTCCCGGCATGCGCTTCTCCTTCCCCTCGCCGATCGACGTCGTCACGAAGATCGACATCGAGGATATCCGCGTGAAGGATATCCCCGCGACCGGCGGCAATGCGCAGAACCTGATGCTGACCGGCGATCAGAACATGATCGACCTGGCTTATTCGGTGCGCTGGAACATCCGCGACCCCGAACTCTATCTCTATGAGCTGGCCGATCCGGACGAGACCGTTGGCGAAGTTGCCGAAAGCGCGATGCGCGCCGAGATCGCCCGCGTCGCGCTCAACGATGCGATGGGCCCGCAGCGCAGCCAGATCGAGGGCCGCGTCCAGCAACGGATGCAGGAGATCCTCGACAGCTATCGCGCCGGCATCGCCGTGCAGGGCGTCGCGATCAAGCAGGCCGATCCGCCCAGTGCGGTGGTTGAGGCGTTCAAGTCGGTCTCTGCCGCGCAGCAGCAGGCGCAGGCTTATCTCAACGAAGCGCGCGCCTATTCGCAGCAGCTCGGCGCGAAGGCCGAGGGCGAGGCGGCCGCCTTTGACAAGGTCTATGCCGAATATAAGCTTGCTCCCGAAGTTACGCGACGCCGCATGTATTATGAAACGATGGAGCGCGTCCTGGCCAAGACCGACAAGACGATCGTGGAGGCGCCCAATGTCGTTCCCTATGTGCCGCTGCCGCCGCAGCCGCCGCGCGCGCAGGGGGCTCAGTAATGAACATGTCGGACAACATCGCCAGCCGTAACATGATCGGCTGGGGTATCGCGGCGCTCGCCGCGGTGATCGTGGTCAGCAGCACCGTTGCGGTGGTGCCGGAAACCCAGCAGGTACTCGTCGTTCGATTCGGTAAGCCGGAGAAGGTGTATAACGCCTATAAACCTAACGAGGATTTCGGGCAGACCGGCGCGGGCGTGATCCTGAAGATCCCGTTCGTCGACCAGATCCGCTGGATCGACAAGCGTGTGCTCGATTTCGACATGGAGCGTCAGTCGGTGCTATCGACCGACCAGCTTCGGCTCGAGGTCGACGCCTTCGCGCGCTATCGGATCGTCGATCCGCTGCAGATGGCGATCACCGCCGGCACCGAGCGCCGGGTGAGCGAGGCGTTGCGCCCGATCCTCGGTTCGTCGCTGCGCAACGAGCTCGGCAAGCGGCCCTTCGCCGCGCTGCTCAGCCCAGAGCGCGGACAGGTGATGGATAATATCCAGACGCGGCTCAATCGGGTCGCCCGCCAATATGGCGCGGAAATCGTCGATGTCCGCATCAAGCGCGCGGACCTGCCCGACGGCACGCCGCTAGAATCGGCGTTCAACCGCATGCGCACCGCGCGCGAGCAGGAAGCCCGTTCGATCCTGGCCGAAGGCCGCAAGCAGGCGCAGATCATCACCGCCGAGGCTGACGCCCAGGCGGCGGGCACCTATGCCGAAAGCTTCAACAAGGATCCGGATTTCTACGATTTCTATCGGGCGATGCAGTCCTATCGCATCACCTTCGGGACCGATGGCACCGAAGCGCCTGGTACATCGAACCTGATATTGTCGCCGAATAACGAGTATCTGCGTGAATTCCGCGGGCGCCGATAAAATATAAGATGGAACGTGGCCGTTCAAGCGGGGTTCAGCGATCGGGCTTGAGATAACGCCCGGATATTCGGCTTAGTCAGGACAGGAGTTTTAAGGAGTTGGCCAAAGTGCGTTATGCCTACGCGATCACCGCGGCCTTGCTGCTAGGCGGTACCGGCGCGACCCTCGTCATGCAGCCTGTTGGCGCGCAGGTGGCGCAGAACGCGCCCGGCGCGATCAATGCTGCCCCGCAACCCGGCGCCCCGATGAGCTTCGCCGACCTTGCCGCGCGGCTTCAGCCGGCGGTGGTCAACATCTCCACCACGCAGAAGATCCAGGTCAAGAATGGCGGCAACGCCTTCTCGGGCACCCCGTTCGAGGAATTGTTCCGGCGCTTCGGCGGCGGCGGCACCGATGATAATGGACGACCGATCACACGCGAGGCGACCTCGCTCGGCTCAGGCTTCATCATCTCGGCCGATGGTTATGTCGTCACCAACAACCATGTGATCTCGGCGTCGCCCGAGGGCGGCACCGGCGCGGTGGTCAGCTCGATCACCGTCACGCTGCCGGACCGCAAGGAATATAAGGCGACGATCGTCGGCCGCGATCAGGCGTCCGACCTGGCCCTGCTCAAGATCGACGCGAAGAATCTGCCGTTCGTTCAGTTCGGCGACTCGACTCGGACCCGCGTCGGCGATTGGGTGGTCGCGATCGGCAACCCCTTTGGCCTCGGCGGCACGGTCACGGCCGGCATCGTTTCGGCGTTGCACCGTTCGATCGGCGTCAATGGCCCCTATGACCGCTACATCCAGACCGATGCCTCGATCAATCAGGGCAATTCGGGCGGCCCGATGTTCGATCTCCAGGGCAATGTGATCGGCATCAACACCGCGATCTTCTCGCCGACCGGCGGCAATGTCGGGATTGGCTTCGCGATACCGGCAGAGGAAGCCAAGCCGATCATCGATCAGCTGCGTTCCGGCAACAAGATCAAGCGTGGCTATCTGGGCGTCGGCATCCAGCCGATGACCGAGGATATCGCCACCAGCCTGGGCCTTGCCAAGGATCGCGGCGAGATCGTTGCGCGGGTCGAGCCCGGCGAGGCGGCGGCGCGCGCCGGCATTCGTCAGGGCGATGTGATCGTCAGGGTCAATGGACAGGAAGTCACCCCCGACAACACTCTGTCCTATATCGTCGGCAAGACAGCAGTCGGCACCCGCATGCCGATCGAGCTGATCCGTGAGGGGCAGAAGAAGACGCTGACCGTGACGCTGGGTGAGCGTCCGCCTGAGGATCAGCTCGCCAATAACGGCGACATCGACAATGACGATGCGCAGGGTGACGGTGGGGCACAGACCGCGCCGGATCAATCGACCCGCAACACGATCGGCCTGGGCTTCCAGACGCTGACGGCGGATCTCGCCCGGCGCCTCGGCGTTTCGCCGACGATCAAGGGCGTCGTCATCAACTATGTCGATCCGTCGAGCGATGCCGCCGCTAACGGCTTCCAGCCCCGCGACATCATCCTGCAGATCAACAATGTGCCGGTGACGACCGCGCAGGCCGCAGCCGCGCAGATCGAAGCGGCGAAGAAGGCGAAGCGGCCGACCGCGCTGCTCTTTGCCCAGCGCGGCAATAACCCGCCGCGCTACATCGGCGTTCAGCTGCGCAACTGATCGCTTCGCCGGACGTCATCGTCCGGTGGAAAGATCGCGGCGACGCTAAAATATTCATGAGGCCGGTCCGTCCGTCGGGCCGGCCTCTTTGATTCTGCCTCGCCGAGCACACGCTAATGCGTGACGTTCGCATTCACGGTGCGTCAGTCGACTGACATCACCGCGCAATGAGCCTCCTCGCATCCCTTCTTTTGGCCGCGGTTGTAGCCGCCGAACCCCATGACCCGCGCGGCTGGATCAAGCCACTCGATTACCCCCCACCGGCTTTTCGGCAGACGCGGGGAGGCGTCACGGCTTTCGAGCTGACCTTTTCAGCGGAGGGCAAGCCGATGCGCTGCGTCATCGCCCATTCGAGCGGATGGGACGATCTCGACAAGGCGACATGCGATCTGCTGCTCGTTCGCGGCCGCGTGAAACCTGCGCTGGATTCGCAGGGGCATCCCGCCATATTCGTCTATCGGAGCAGCCATCGCTGGTTCATGGAGGGGATGAAGCAGAAGGCTCCGAACCCGCCGCGTCATGACATCGAAACCAAACTCGATCGCCCTCCGGCGGACGTGATGGCCCCCGCCCGGGTCGAGGTAGTCTTCATGGTCGGTCCCGATGGCCGGATCTCCGACTGTTCGCCGACCAATCCCATCCATGCCGGCGGTCGGCGATTTGCGGAGAACCAGCGGGCGAGCGCCAGCCTGTGGGGCGAGGCCTGTCGTCTGGTCACTGCGGAGGCGCGGCGCGTGCCGGTGCTTGATGCGAACGGGCAAGCGGTCAGCTCGGTTCAGACCCTGCGAGTCCTTTTCACCGTCGATTGAGTATCTGCCGAGCGGTGAGGCTCCGCGACAGACGCCTCGCTCGGCTGCGGCAGCAATTCACTCGCCCCAAAAAGAAAATGGGCCGGACGAGGGCGTACCCCATCCGGCCCGTTTTTCATCCTGAGTAGATCAGAAGCGGTAGCTGACCGTTGCCACCACCGACTGGTAGGCGAACTTGGAGAAGCCGCGCTTGAAGTCGGTGCCAGTGCCGCTGATCACGGTGAACGGACCGCCGACGGGGCCACCGGTGACAGCGACGCGATAGTCGTTGTTCTTCAGGACGGTGCGCAGGTACATCGCTCCCACCGAGAAGGGACCAACCTTCTGCTCGATGCCGCCACCCCAATTATAGCCCTTGGCATTCTTGCTGTTGTCATTGGGCGTGAAGGTGTTGACACCGTTGGTGGTGCTGAAGCTGTTTTCGATCTTGCCCATCGCGAAACCGCCGGTGCCATAGATCAGGGTACCGGTGCCGAGGCCGTAGCCTGCACGGCCGCGGATCGATCCGTTTTCCTTGAGCTTCGCCTTGAAGGTATAGGAAGCCGGCGTCGTGCTGAACGCGGTTACGCTGTCATGGAGATAGGAGCGGCCATATTCGATCACCGCGCCGATAACCGGACCGCTGGTTTCGCCGAACTGATAGTCGTAGCCGGCATGGACCTTCCAGGTCGTGCCGTCATTGTCCTTCGAGCAGCCGGTGGTTGGCGAGCGCGAGGTGGGTGCGCCGCCGCAGAAGCCAGGCGAGAAGTTCGGGAACGCGTCGCCGAAAGTTCCGTCGCGGTTGCGATCGAAGCTCACCTGTTCGTCACCGTCGCGGGGTTGCCAGGCATAGCCAAGCTGGCCGCCGACATATGCGCCGGTCCAGCTGGGCGAGGTGGTGGCCAGATCCTGGGCCGAAGCGGCGGAGGCGCCGAGCGCCATGCCAAGCGCCGCTGTGCTCAAGAGAAGAAATCGCATTGTGAGGTATCCCTTATTTGGTAGCCGTCTTCGGCATATCAGATACGCAGCCGATACGAAAAGGGTCCATCAATCGAATAAGATAGGCGGAGTGATGCAATATTGTCACGCTATCGCGCCGGAGGCGTAACCTACTGGCCGAAGCCGGGCTCGCCCGCGCGCAGCAGCGCTTCCTTGGCGGCCGCGATGAGCGCGCCGGCCTTGGCCTCGCATTCGCGCTGCTCATAGGCGGGGTCGCTGTCGGCGACGATGCCCGCGCCGGCCTGAACATGCATGATGCCGTCCTTCACCACCGCGGTGCGCAGCACGATGCAACTGTCCATCGATCCGTCGGGTGAGAAATAGCCGACCCCACCGGCATAGGCGCCGCGCGTTTCAGGCTCCAGCTCGGCAATGATCTCGCAGGCGCGGACCTTTGGCGCGCCCGACACCGTCCCTGCCGGAAAGCCTGCGAACAACGCGTCGAGCGCGTCGCGCGCCGGATCAAGCCTGCCGACGACGTTCGAGACGATGTGCATGACATGGCTGTAATGCTCGACCGAATAGCTGTCGGTCACTTCTACCGTGCCGGCGAGTGCGACCCGGCCCACATCGTTGCGGCCGAGATCGAGCAGCATCAGATGCTCGGCGCGCTCTTTGGGATCGGCGAGCAGGCTGTCGCGGTTCGCGGCGTCCTCGATCGCGGTCTTGCCACGCGGACGGGTGCCGGCGATCGGCCGGATCGTGACCTCGCCATCGCGTGCGCGCACCAATATTTCGGGTGATGAGCCGATCAGCGCGAAGCCCGGCAGGTCCAGAAAATAGAGGAAGGGCGACGGATTGATTCGCCGCAGCGCACGATAGAGATCGATCGGCGGAAGCGGGAAGGGTGCGGTGAAGCGCTGCGCCAGTACGACCTGAAAGATGTCGCCCGCGGCGATATAGTCCTTCGCCCTGGCCACCATCCCGGCATAGCGGCCGGGAGCGAGTTGCGGCGTCAGGCTCAGCGACTCCGTATCCGCCTGGACGTGGCTTCGCGGCGGCACCGGGCCGCCCAGCATCGCGGCATGCGCCTCGATCCGCTCGATCGCGCCCGCCAGCTTGACCTCGGGGACACCGGGGGTCTCGGGCCAGAGCGGCGCCACCATGAACAGCTGGTCGGTCAGCCGATCGAAGATCAGGATCATCGTCGGCCGCGCGAACAGCATGTCGGGCAGGTCGAGCGGATTGGCGGGCGGGCGCGGCAGCTTTTCGACCAGCCCAATCGTCTCATAGGCGAAATAGCCGACGAGGCAGGCGAGCGCGCGGGGCAGTCCCTCGGGCACTGCCATGCGGCAAGCAGTGACGAGCCGGCGCATCTCGGTCAGCGCATCGTCGGCAAGCGGTTCGAAGGCGTCGCGATCGGTCGCCCAGTAACGGTTCACCTCAGCCTGTGCGCCGCGCGCGCGGAACATCAGATCGGGCGCGAGGCCGAGCAGCGAATAGCGTCCGCGCACCGCGCCGCCCTCGACCGATTCGAGCAGGTAATCGCCCCGGCCGGGCCGGATCAGCTTGAGCGCGGCGGCGACGGGCGTCTCGGTGTCGGCGATCTGGGTGCGCCACACCAAAGCGGGTTCGCCCCGCGCCAGCGCGTCGAGCGCCACCTGATCGCGGGCATCGGTCGTCATGACGGCCTTATTGCCCGTTGAACTGGCGGCGGACGGCGGCGATCGCCTCGGGATAGCGCTTGACCGTCACATCCTGCTCGACTGCGCGAAGGAATTGCTGGCCCAGCTCGGAGCTATAGGCCTGCGACAATTCGCGGCGAGTCATGTCGGCAAGGCCCGGAACCTGGCGCAGGTCGCCGGGCACGATCGTATCGAGCACCGAGATGAAGATCACATTGCCCTGCGGGCCGGGCACCAGCTTGGCCTTGCCCTTCTTGAGGTCGAACAGTGCGCGCACCGGCTCGGGAACTTCCCGGCCGTTCTGCTGCGCCTGAGCAAGATCGAGCTGGCGCGCGCGCGCCGGCTGCGGCGGGGGCAGTGCGATGCCGGTATCGGCAAGCGCCTTGGCAAGCGGCGCGCCACGGTTGACGGCCGCGACTACCTTCTCGCCGATCGCTTTCGCCCGCGCGGCGGTGCGCTTGAGGATGATGTCGCGAACGACCGCTTCGCGCACTTGAGCAAGCGGCAACGGCGTCGGCGGGATAACCTTGGCCACGGTGATCAGCGCATATTGCTGATCCTTGGTCACGGTCTCTACCACCGGCCGGTCCTCGGGCGACAAGTCGAAGCCCGCCTTGAGCAGCGGCGCCAGCTCGGCCGGTGGGGTCCAGCCCGGCTGGTCGATTGGCTGGCCATCGGCCAGGATCGCCGGGGTCTCGACGACCGCCAGCTTGTTGTTGGCGGCGACCTCGGCGAAGCTCGCACCATCGGCGATCGCGTCCTCGATCTTGCCGCTATAGTCAGCGAGCCCTTCCTCGGCCTTCTGCTTGGCGAGAAGCGCGGTGATCTCCGGGCGGACCTGATCGAGCGTGCGGGCGGGGACCCCCTCGATCGCGTCGACGCGCACGACATACCAGCCGAACGCGCCCTTCAAGGGACCGACGACGCCACCTTCGGGGGCGGCGAATGCCTGGGCGGCGAGTTGCGCACTCGACGCGCCGGCGTAATCGGCGCGACTCTGGCCGGTCAGCGTCGCGGCTTCGAGGCCGGCCTTCGTGGCGGCGGCTGCGAGCGGCGTCCCGGCCTTGGCTGCGGAGGCGATGCCGCGTGCGGTCGCTTCATTCGGGGTGATGACCTGGCTAAGCGTACGGCTGTCTTTCGCCGCATAGGCCGCCGCATTTTCGCGATAATAGGCGGCGATATCCTCTTCGGTCGGGGTCGCCTCGGCGGCGATCTGCGCCGCGCCGAACAGCGCGTAGCGCAGCACCCGGGCTTCGAGCCGGGTATAGGCGGCGATGTTCGTCTTATAGGCGGCGGCGATCTCGGCGTCGGTCGGCGGCGTGACCTCCGCTACCGCGGCGAAGGGGATGATCCCGACCAGACCGGTGCGCTGTTCAAGCAGCACGGTCGCATAGGGGCGCGCGACGCGAGCGGGCGCCACGGCGTCGGCTACCACCGGCATGACGATCTGGCCGCGCATCAGGTCGCTGGCGATGTCGGCGCGAAATTCCTTCTCGCTGATACCCGCGCGGCCGAGCGCGTCGCGCATCGCGGCCTCGTCGAATTGGCCGGTGACGCCGCGAAAACCGGGAATGGTCACGATCTGTGCGTCGATCAGGCGTTTGCTAACTGCGAATCCCTCGTCTCGGCCCCAGCCTTCAAGCGCGCGGGCACCGATCAGCGCTTCGGTGACGCTTTCGAATCCACCCGCGGCGAGAAACGCCTTCTGGTCCAGACCGGGCTGCTCGCGCCGGGCATTGTCATATTGGTTCTGGATGCGGCGCAGAAGTTCGGTGCTGCTGATCTTGGTACCGCCCGCCTTGGCGACCGTCGCGCCGCCGCCGCCGGGTGCGCCCATGTCGGGCGTGGCGACCCCAGTCACGATGAAGGCGATCAGCACGAGGGCGAGCAGCCCAAGGACCAGCCAGGAGGAAAGCGCGCGGCGAAAGAAGGAGATCATCAGCGTTCCGTCTGATCAGAAATAAGCGTTTGCGTTGCCATAGGGTCCAAAGCCCCTGACCGCAACGGTCGGGGCATTGCGATATCCGGGCATCGCTTATAAGCCGCTCGCGAAATCAGGAGCGAGGAACGAACATGGCATTGCGCAAGCTGGTGGCGGGCAACTGGAAGATGAACGGATCGCTGGCCGCCCTGACCGAGCTGGACGCGATCGCCGCCGCCGCGACGGCGCAGCCTTCGGTCGATGTCGCGATCTGTCCGCCCTTTACTCTGATCGCTCCCGCCGCCGCGCAGACCCCCGGTCTGGCGATCGGCGCACAGGATTGCCACGGCGCGGCAAAGGGCGCGCACACTGGCTGCACCAGTGCGGCGATGCTGGCCGAAGCCGGCGCAAAGCTGGCCATCGTCGGCCATAGCGAGCGTCGCGCCGATCAGAAGGAAAGCGACGCCGAGGTCCAGGCCAAGGCCGCCGCCGCGATCGGCGCGGGCCTCATCGCGATTGTCTGCGTCGGCGAGACCGAGGGCCAGCGTGACGCGGGCGATGCGATCGCGGTGGTCGAAGGCCAGCTCGACGGATCGATTCCGCGCGACGTGACCGGCGCGACGCTGGTCGTCGCCTATGAGCCGGTCTGGGCGATCGGCACCGGCCGGACCCCGTCGACCGGCGATGTCGCCGAGATGCATGCGGCGATACGCGCGAAGCTCGGCGCGCTGCTCGGCGGGGAGGGCGCCAAAGTCCGCATCCTCTATGGCGGCTCGGTGAAGCCCGACAATGCGAAGGAATTACTGGGGGTTGCCGATGTCGACGGCGCGCTCGTCGGTGGCGCGAGCCTGACCGCCGAGCAATTCGTGCCGATCATCGAGGGCGCGGTGGCCGCGTCCATCTGAGGGTCATGCCCTCTCCCGCCTGCGGGAGAGAGTAGGGTGAGGGTCTTCTTTCTCCTACGTCTTCCGCGCTTCTGTGCGTCATTCCCTGACCCCGGCCCTCTGCCGCGTGCGGGAGAGGGGCAGCACGGTTGAACCTTCGCCCCTGATCGACTAGATGCGCCGCAACCTCGAGATCGAAAGCGCCGAATGTTCACCTTCCTGCTCGTTGTCCACATCATCGTCGCGGCTGCGCTTGTCGCGGTCATCCTGATGCAGCGATCGGAAGGCGGCGGGCTCGCGTCGGGCGGCAATCCGTCCGGGCTGATGAGCGCGCGGGGCGCTGCCGATTTCCTGACGCGGATGACATCGATCCTCGCGACGATCTTCGTGGTGCTCAGCATCGCGCTGGCCGCGCTCGCCTCGGTCGAGCGTGCGCCGACCAAGATCGACACCTCGCTGGTCGGCAAGACCGCGAGCGGCACGGCCGAGCCCGCGCCGCCGGCCAATGATCCGCTCGCCGCCGCAGCGGCACAGGGCAGCGCGGCTCCCGTCAACGGCGCCGCGCCGCAATAATAGCCTGATATCAGGGAGATCGACGACGAACGCGCCCCATGGCGCGTGTCGGCCCATGCGTTCGCCTGCAAATTTTATCGAAAAGATGGAGTACCCCACCTTGCCCTTCACCCTCGCGCGCGGTTAAAACCATCCTCCCATGGCGCGGTTCATTTTCATCACCGGCGGCGTGGTCTCCTCGCTTGGCAAAGGTCTCATGGCGGCAAGCCTCGCGGCATTGCTCCAGGCGCGCGGCTACAAGGTTCGCATCCGTAAATTCGATCCCTATCTGAATGTCGATCCGGGGACGATGTCGCCCTATCAGCATGGCGAGGTCTACGTCACCGACGATGGCGCGGAGACCGATCTCGATCTCGGCCATTATGAGCGGTTCACCGGGGTTCCCAGCCGCCAGTCGGACAATATCACCTCGGGCCGGATCTATCAGACGATCATCCAGAAGGAGCGGCGCGGCGACTATCTCGGCGCGACCGTTCAGGTAATCCCGCACGTCACCGATGCGATCAAGGAATTCGCGCGCACCGATGTCGACGATCTCGATTTCGTCCTGTGCGAGATCGGCGGTACCGTCGGCGATATCGAATCGCTGCCCTTCATGGAGGCGATCCGTCAGCTGCGGAACGATCTCGGCCGCGGCAACTCGATCTTCGTCCACCTGACGCTGGTGCCCTATATTGCGGCGGCGGGCGAATTGAAGACCAAGCCGACCCAGCATAGCGTCCGTGACCTGACCTCGCTCGGCATCCAGCCGGATGTGCTGGTCTGCCGTTGCGACCGTCCCTTGCCCGATGGCGAACGCGCGAAGATCGCGTTGTTCTGCAACGTGCCCAAGGAGCATGTCATCCCGGCGCTCGACGCCAGCAACATCTATGGCGTGCCGCTGCAATATCATGCCGAGGGGCTCGACGATGCGGTCCTCGCGGCGTTCGGTATCGAGGCGAAGGACGAGCCCGAGCTCAGCCGCTGGACTGAAATTCTCGACCGGCTGGAGAATCCCGAAGGCGAAGTTACGATCGGCGTGGTCGGCAAATATGTCGGCCTGCTCGATGCGTACAAGTCGCTCCACGAGGCGCTGGTCCATGGCGGCATCGCCAACCGGGTGAAGGTCCATATCCGCTGGATCGACGCCGAACTGTTCGAGCAGGACGCCGAAGGCATCGCTGCGCAGCTCGAGCCGATGAATGCGATCCTCGTACCCGGCGGCTTCGGCGAGCGCGGGTCGGAGGGCAAGATCGCTGCAGTCCGCTTCGCGCGCGAGCGCAAGGTGCCCTATTTCGGCATCTGTCTCGGCATGCAGATGGCGTGCATCGAAGCCGCACGGAACACCGCCGGCATCGCTGCCGCCTCGACCACCGAATTCGGGCCGACCGAGGAGCCCATTGTCGGCCTGATCACCGAATGGATGAGCGAAACCGGCCTGCAGAAGCGCGAAGAAGGCGGCGACATGGGCGGCACGATGCGGCTCGGCGCCTATGATGCCGTGCTATCGGGTAACAGCCATGCGGCGAATATCTATGGCGGCACCGCGATCCAGGAGCGCCATCGTCACCGTTACGAGGTCAACGCGCATTACAAGGTGCCGCTCGAAGCCGGCGGACTCGTCTTCTCGGGCATGTCGCCCGATGGCGAGCTGCCCGAAGTGGTTGAACGCCCCGACCATCCCTGGTTCGTCGGCGTCCAGTTCCACCCCGAGCTGAAGAGCAAGCCCTTCGAACCGCATCCGCTGTTCCGCAGCTTCATCGAAGCCGCGGTCAGGCAGAGCCGGCTGGTCTGATGCGTCGCCCCGGCTGATGCCAGGGCGACACAATCAGCCGGGCAATCCCGGCATAACCGGATCGCTGGGCGCTCCCGGATCGGGGTCGGTCGGAGTCGGCACCGGGATATCGACGGGAGTATCGGCGGGAACGTCTTCGGGGGGCGGGGGCTGACTGGCCATGCGGCTTCTCCTTCGGGGGGAGAACGCGCTGGCCCCGCAACCTATCCGTCATGCTGAGCTTGTTTCGGCATCAACCCGCCGGCTCAGGGTGAACCGGCAGCTTTCTGCGACAATCTGGCGGAGAATCCCGGCACCTCCGGTGGTGCGGTGGATACCTGAACAAGTTCGACATGAGCCCGGCAGGATCGCCCGTCTCGATGTCCTGAAACGGCAAGCGCCGGGATTGTTTCCAATCCCGACGCCGCGTGACGATGGTTCGCCACCCCCCTTGGGGGCTCTACGCCACCACCCCTTAAATGGTGGCGGAACCCCTATTTTTTCCCCGAACCGTGGCCGTTTTATAATGCCTTTGTTTCGTGTCGCTTTCCCTACATCCGCCCCCCGATCTTGTCATTGGCTTTCAGGGCCCTTGGACTCGAAAGACGGCGGGTGTGTTTTCTCGGCAACAGAGACCGATCGGTACCTACGCTATAGCTTGTGGCGCTTTGGCCAAGCAGCCCCTCGACCTTGATCGTGTGAAGCCGTAGAGACCGCGCTTATCCACCGCTTCGAGTATCCTGATCCATGCGCCTGTCCCGTCATTTCCTGCCCGTGATGAAGGAGTCGCCCGCCGACGCCCAGATCGTCAGCCACAAGCTGATGCTGCGCGCGGGGATGATCCGCCAGACCGCCGCCGGCATCTATGCCTGGCTGCCGCTCGGCCACCGGGTGCTGCGCAAGATCGAGCAGATCGTGCGCGAGGAGCAGGATCGGGCCGGCGCGATCGAGATGCTGATGCCGACGATCCAGTCGGCCGAGCTGTGGCGCGAATCGGGCCGCTACGATGCCTATGGCCCGGAGATGCTCCGCATTACCGACCGTCACGACCGCGAGATGCTGTTCGGCCCGACCAACGAGGAGATGATCACCACCATCTTCCGCGACAATGTCCGCAGCTATCGCGACCTGCCGCGCAACCTCTACCATATCCAGTGGAAGTTTCGCGACGAGGTCCGTCCCCGCTTCGGCGTGATGCGTGGCCGCGAGTTCCTGATGAAGGACGCCTATTCGTTCGACCTCGATGTCGATGGCGCGCGGCACAGCTACAACCGCATGTTCGTTGCCTATCTGCGCACCTTCAAACGGATGGGCCTCGCCGCGATCCCGATGCAGGCCGACACCGGCCCGATCGGTGGCGACCTGAGCCATGAGTTCATCGTTCTCGCCCCGACCGGGGAGAGCGAAGTCTTCTATCACACCAATTGGGAAACGGTCCGCCCGCTCGATGTCGACGCGGACGACCGCGAGGCGTTGCAGACCTTTGTCGGCGGGTTGACCGCCGACTATGCCGCGACCGACGAGAAACGCGATGCCGCCCGCGAGGCCGAGACGGGCGACAAGCTCAAGCAATCTCGCGGCATCGAGGTCGGGCACATCTTCTTCTTCGGTACCAAATATTCGGCGGCGATGGGGATGACCGTCCAAGGGTCCGACGGCCAGCCCGTGACCCCGCAGATGGGCAGCTATGGCATCGGCGTGTCGCGGTTGATGGCGGCGATCATCGAGGCGAGCCATGACGATGCCGGCATCGTCTGGCCCGACGCCGTCGCCCCCTATGCGGTCGGCCTGATCAACATGCGCGCCGACGACGCGCGCTGCACGGCCGCCGCCGACGATCTCTATGCGAAGCTCCAGGCGGCTGGCGTCGAGACGCTCTACGACGACCGCGACGAGCGCGGTGGGGCCAAGTTCGCGACGATGGACCTGATCGGCCTGCCTTGGCAGATCGTGATCGGTCCCAAGGGGCTCGACAAGGGCGTCGTCGAACTCAAGCGCCGCGCGACCGGCGAGAAGGTCGAACTGTCGGCCGAGGATGTGATCCAGAGGGTCGCGGGTTGAGCCCTTCCATTTCCGTCACCCCAGCGAAGGCTGGGGTCTCAGGAGAGGCTCGCGACATCTACTCCGTCCTTGCCGCCCGAGATCCCAGCGTCCGCTGGGATGACGGCCTGTTAGGGCGGTCATGATCCTCAACCGCTACGAACGCATGATCGCAAAGCGGTACCTGCTTCCGGGCCGGGGCGAGGCGTTCATCTTCCTCGTCGCCTCGATCAGCCTCGTCGCGGTTGCGCTCGGCGTCGCGGCGCTGATCATCGTGATGAGCGTGATGAATGGCTTCCGCGCCGAACTGTTCGACAAGATCGTCGGGCTCAACGGCCATGCCGTGGTTCAGGGCTATGACGGCAAGCTGCCCGACTGGCGGCGGATCGCCGCCGATGCGAAGAAGCTGCCCGGCGTCACCTCGGCCACCCCGCTGATCGAGCAGCCGCTGATGGCGGCCTATGGCGGCCGGGTCGAAGGCGTGCTGGTGCGCGGCATGACGGTCGAGGACATCCGCCGCAATCCGGTGATGCAGGGCAAGGTCGTGCGCGGCTCGCTCAACGCGCTGACGCCGGGAACCGACCGGGTCGCGGTCGGCGCGCGGCTGGCCGAACAACTCGGCGCGGACCTCGGCAGCCAGATCAGCCTGATCAGCCCACAGGGGCAGACCACCCCCTTCGGCACGGTGCCGCGCATCGTCTCCTATCAGGTCGCGGCGATCTTCGAGGTCGGCGTCTATGATTATGACAAGGCGTTCGTGGTGATGCCGATGTCCGATGCGCAGAACCTGCTGATGCTGGGCGATGCGGTCGGCATGATCGAGATTCAGACGGTCGATGCCGACAGGGTCGCCGACATATTGAAGCCGCTGGCCCCTAAGCTGGCGATGCAGGGCGAGATCCGCGACTGGCGCGATCTCAACGCCTCGCTGTTCGAGGCGCTCGCGGTCGAGCGCGTCACCATGTTCGTGGTGCTGTCGCTGATCATCCTCGTCGCGGTGTTCAACATCCTTTCCTCGCTGATCATGCTGGTCCGCGCCAAGCGGCGCGACATCGCGATCCTGCGGACGATGGGGGCGTCGCGCGCGGCGCTGATGAAGATCTTCATGACCGTCGGCGTCGTGATCGGCGTGCTCGGCACCGGCGCCGGCATCGCGCTCGGCGCGGTCTTCCTTTTCTATCGCCAGGCGGTGGTCAATTTCATCCAGATCGTGACCGGGCAGAATCTGTGGGACCCGTCGATCCGCTTTCTGACCGAGCTGCCGTCGAAGAGCGACCCGGTCGAGGTCGTCGCGATCATCGTCATGTCGCTGGGTTTCAGCTTCCTCGCGACGCTCTATCCCGCCTGGAAGGCAGCCAGCACCGATCCGGTCGAGGTTCTGCGCTATGAGTGACGCCATCCTCGACGCCGCTGTTCTGGATGTCCGCGGCCTCAGCCGCACTTTCCATCAGGCCGATGTCGCGATCCACGTGCTGCGTCAGGTCGATCTGGCGATCGCGCCGGGCGAGATCGTCGCGCTGCTCGGCCCTTCGGGATCGGGCAAGTCGACCCTGCTGCAGGCGGTCGGGCTGCTCGAAGGTGGCTTCGAGGGATCGATCCGTATCGCCGGTGAGGAAGCCGCCAAGGCCGACGCGCAAGGCCGCACCCGCATCCGCCGCGACCGGCTCGGTTTCGTCTATCAGTTCCATCATCTCCTGCCCGATTTCACCGCGGTCGAGAATGTCGTGCTGCCGCAGCTGATCCACGGCGCGGAGATGGCGCCGGCACGCGAGCGGGCCGAAAGCCTGCTCTCCGCGCTCGGCCTTGCGCAGCGGCTCACCCATCGCCCGTCGCAGCTGTCGGGTGGCGAGCAGCAGCGTGTCGCGGTCGCCCGCGCGCTCGCCAACCGGCCCGCGCTGGTGCTGGCCGACGAGCCCACCGGCAATCTCGACGAGGCCACCGCCGATGTCGTTTTCGCGGAATTTCTGCGGCTGGTGCGCCATGAAGGCTCGGCCGCGCTCGTCGCGACGCACAATGAGCGGCTGGCGCAGCGAATGGACCGGGTGGTTCGGCTTCACGACGGGCATTTGAGCTGAGCCCCGAATTTGGGGCGTTAACCTTTCCTGCTAAGATTTTTATTAAGCATTCCCGGCTATGCGGGTCGAATGATCCCGGCCTGGATTCACTCGATTGCGGCGGTATCGCGCCACCTGCGCGACAGCACGCGCGGCGGCGTGGCGCTGATCGGCGCGCTGTCGCTGACGACGCTCGTCGGCATGGGCGCTTTTGCCGTCGAGGCGACGCGAGGCTATGCCGCCGATACGCAAAACCAGCGCATCGCCGACATGGCCGCGCTGGCCGGCGCACTCGCCTACAACGTCAACAGCAACACCAGCCAGATGACCGCGACCGCGCGGTCCGTGGTCGTGGCGCAGGGGCTGCCCGCAACCGCTGCTGATGTTCAGCTTGTAACCGACGCACCGACCAGCAGGCAGCTTGTCCAGGTTACCGTCACCACGGCGGTTCCGCTGGCGCTGGGGCGGGTCTTCACCTCGGCGCTGAGCTATGACGTGACGGCGGTGGGATCCGCGACCACCACCGCGACTACTACTACCGCCCCGCCCTGTATCGCGACGCTGGATGCAAGCCCGACCTATGGCATCACGCTCGACGGCGGCACCAGCATCACCGCGCCGGGCTGCGCGATCAACACCAACAGCGGCGTCACCGTACCTTGGGGCACGACGATCACCGCCAAACAGGTCAATGCCGGCAAGACCGTAAACAATCCCGGTAGCGGCATCACTACCTCGCCGACCTCGAACAATATCGTCCAGAACAAATCCAACGCCGCGAGCGACTGGATAAGTGCGGATACCAATCTTCAGGCGCTACTCTGCAAGGTCAACCAGCTTTCTGGCTACAGTGACCCCGATTATCCGGGCGGCAACACAGCCTGCACCACGCCGCTGGTGAGCGCGACCAGCGTGGTCACCACCTCCGACCTGAATCTCAATTACAGCGCATCGGGAACGCTGCTGACCTACTTCAACAGTAGCACGAACACCTATGACATCCCGGCCAGCTACATCAACGCTACCTATTCTGGTGGGAATATCAGGAATCTGAATATCTCGGGGGGTATCACCGCTTACATCCGTGGGCCTGTGAACCTGAATATCGGTTCGGTAAACATGGGCGGCACCGCGCTCCATTTCGGCAGTGGTAATATCAGCATATCCGGCAAGATCGACGTCAACGGCGGCGCACTCGTCGATTTCGACGTTGGGGTGGGAAACACGATCACCTTTGGTCATGTCGGCGGCACGTCGATCAATGCCGGAGGTGGCGCGAAAGTCTGCTTCACCGTTAATTGTGTTGCGCCGACAGTCGCAGCAGGCACCTTCAGTGTGGGTGGCGACGTCATCACAAGCGGTGGCAGCACTATCGTCTTCCCGAAAGCCGCCACCCACGTCATCAACGGCAATCTAAGCCTCAACGGCAGTTCGACCTTCGGATCGGGCAGCTATATCATCAAGGGCAATTTCACGAACAACACCGGCGGCACGATGAGCGGGACCGATCTGACCTTCGCCATGGGCGGAACTTTCACCTTGTCCGGTGGCACCTCGCTCGATCTCGCTGCGCCCGGTGCCTTGAGCAGCTATGGGATTCCCGGCATCCTGTTCGCCACCAAGAGCGCGGCGGCGACCACGATCGGCGGCGGGTCGAACAACAAATATGCGGGACTGCTCTACGCGCCGAAATCGAACATGATAGTCAGCGGCGGCGGATCTATGTCGGCCAATGGCGGCGCTTGCCTGATGATGATCCTCAACCGGCTGACCCTGACGGGCGGCGGCGCGACGGCTACCGGCAACTGCGCGAGCCTCTCCGGCTCGTCGAGCAGCACCGCCAGCGTGTCGTTGTTCAAATGATCCGGCGGCATCTCCTCCGGCTGGCCCGCGAGCAGCGCGGCGTCGCGACTATCGAGTTCGCATTGCTGTCAGTGCTGTTCTTCTTCGTGATGACTGCGGGGCTCGATCTGGGCATGTGGTATCAGCAGCGGCTCCGCCTCGACAGCGCGGTCGAGCAGGGCGGGATAATCGCGTTCAGCCAGCGCTCCAGCCTCGATGCCGCCGCGGCCGCCACTATAACCACTTACGTCGGCGCAGCGGCCAAGCTGTCCACCGCCCCGACGGTAACGATCACCTGCAATGGCGGCACCTGCGTCAACGCCAGCCGGACCTGCGCCTGCATCAGCGGATCTGGGCCGACCTATACCCCCGCGGCCTGCAACGCCACCTGCGCCGATGGCAGCCTCGCCGGCTATTATATGAAGATCAACGCGGTCGCGACGTCGAACACCATGCTGGTGCCCGCCGCGATGCTGGGCGGCAACATGGTGCAGGCGCGCGCGGCGCTGGTGCGGCTGCAATGAGGCGTATGTTCCGCGACATCGCCGGTGTGACGGCGGTCGAGTTCGCGCTCGTCGCCCCGGTCTTCATGATGTTCATGTTCCTCATCATCGACGGCGCGCGCGTGGTATGGACCTATCAGACGCTTCAGGAGGTCGCCGCCAGCAGCGCGCGTTGCGCCGCGCTCGGCAGCACCGGCTGCAAGACCTCGTCCGAGGTCAAGGATTACGCCGTGGCGCGCGCCGCCGCGACGGGGGTGAAGCTTACCACCGGCGCGGTCACGCTGACTCCGGCGACGACCTGTTCCCTGGTCGCGGGGATGACGAGGGTCACGATCGCGAGCAGCTATCAGGGCGCGACGACGAAATTGCTGCCCAGCTCGATATCGACGCTCACTACCGAAAGCTGCTTCCCGACCGCCAGCTGACGACATTGTGGATAACGCCGAAACTTTTCTGGCGAATCCGCTCGGCCTCCCTAGATTGCCTCCATGGCCTATCAACCCTTCGTCCCGCTGCGCATCTTCTCGGCCTATACGATGCTCGAAGGGGCGATCGAGCCCAAGGCAATCTCGAAGCAGGCCAGGAAGCTGGGCTTTCCCGCCGCGGCGCTGACCGACCGCAACGGACTGTACGCCGCGATGGCCTTTTCCGATGCGGCTAAGAAGGACGGCGTCCAGCCGATCATCGGCACTTTGCTGGCGGTCAAGCGGCCCGGGATCGACCAGCTGATCGTCGACTGGCTGGCGCTCTATGCGCAGGATGCGACGGGCTACGACAATCTATGCGCGCTGGTTTCAGCCGCGCATCTCGAGCGGCCGGTGCATGAGGACGCGCATGTCCCGCTCACCACGCTGGAGGGCCGCACCGACGGCCTGATTGCGCTGACCGGTGCAGGTGACGGCGCGCTCGCCAGGCTCCTTGCGGGCGAGCAGCAGTCCGCTGCCGAGAGCTATGCCGACACGCTTCAGGCGCTGTTCCCGAAGCGGCTCTATATTGAACTGGCCCGACGGGGCGACGCGACCGAACAGGCGGCCGAGGAGGCGCTGATCGATCTCGCCTATGCCCGTGATCTGCCGCTGGTCGCGACCAACCCGGCCTGCTTCGCCGAACCCGAATTTCACGCCGCGCATGACGCGATGCTGTGCATCGCCAGCTCCTCCTATATCGACACGGTAGAGCGGCAGCGCTCCTCGCCCGACAGCTGGATCAAGCCGGCGGCCGAGATGGCCCGGCTGTTCGAGGATGTGCCCGAGGCGCTGGCCAACACGCTGGTGGTGGCGCAACGCTGCGCCTTCTCCGCGCCTTATCGCAAGCCGATCCTGCCCAGCCTCGCCGGCGACCGCGATGCCGAGGCAGAGGCGCTGCGCAACGACGCCCGCGCCGGGCTGGAGATGCGGCTGGAAAAGGCCGGGATCACCGATCCCGAGACGCGCCGGATCTATTTCGATCGGCTCGCCTTCGAGACCGACATCATCATCAACATGGGTTTCCCCGGCTATTTCCTGATCGTTGCCGACTTCATCAAGTGGGCGAAGGAACAGGATATTCCGGTGGGGCCGGGCCGTGGCTCGGGCGCGGGCTCGGTGGTTGCCTGGTCGCTTACCATTACCGATCTCGACCCGCTCAAGCTCGGCCTGCTGTTCGAACGCTTCCTCAATCCCGAGCGCGTATCGATGCCCGACTTCGACATCGATTTCTGCGAAACCCGACGCGGCGAAGTGATCCGCTACGTCCAGCAGAAATATGGCCGCGATCAGGTCGCCCAGATCATCACCTTCGGAAAGCTGAAGGCGCGCGCGGTGCTCAAGGACACCGGCCGGGTGCTGCAGATGAGTTATGGCCAGGTCGACCGGCTTGCCAAGCTGATCCCCAACCATCCGACCGATCCCTGGACGCTCGAGCGCGCGATGAACGGCGTGTCCGAACTCGCCGCCGAATATAAGGGCGACAAGGAGGTCCGCCGGCTGCTCGATCTTGCGATGAAGCTCGAAGGCTTGCCGCGCCACAGCTCGACCCACGCGGCGGGCGTGGTGATCGGCGATCGACGCCTCGACGCGCTGGTCCCGCTATATCGCGATCCGCGCTCGGACATGCCGGTGACGCAATTCGACATGAAATATGTCGAAGGCGCCGGGCTGGTGAAGTTCGACTTTCTCGGCCTGAAGACGCTGTCGGTGCTCCAGAAGGCGGTGCAGTTCCTCGCCGCGCGCGGCGTCACCATAGATCTCGACGCCCTCGAATGGGACGATCCGGCGGTCTATGCGCTGCTGCAAAAGGGCGACACCGTCGGTGTGTTCCAGCTGGAATCGGAAGGAATGCGCCGCACGCTGGCCGCTGTCCGGCCAACCAATTTCGGAGATATCATCGCGCTCGTCTCGCTCTATCGGCCGGGCCCGATGGACAACATCCCGATGTTCGGCGCGCGCAAGAACGGCCGCGAGCCGATCGAATATCCGCACCCGCTGCTCGAAACCATCCTCGGCGAGACCTACGGCATCTTCGTCTATCAGGAACAGGTGATGCAGGCGGCGCAGGTGCTCGCCGGCTATTCACTCGGTGAGGCCGATCTGCTGCGCCGCGCGATGGGCAAGAAGATCAAGGCCGAGATGGACGCGCAGCGCGAGCGCTTCGTTACCGGCTGCGCCGCGAACGACATCGCCGCGCCCAAGGCGAACGAACTGTTCGACTTGATCGACAAATTCGCCGGCTATGGCTTCAACAAGAGCCACGCCGCGGCCTATGCGCTGGTCGCCTACCACACCGCCTGGCTGAAGGCGCATCACAAGCCGGAATTCTACGCCGCGTCGATGTGCTACGACATGCACCAGACCGACAAGCTGGCGATCTTCATAGACGACATGCGGCGCATGGGCGTCCCCTGCCTCGGCCCCTGCGTCAATCATAGCGAGGCGGAGTTCTCGGTCGAACCCGGTGAGGATGGCGCGCTCGCGGTGCGTTTCGCGCTTGGCGCGCTCAAGGGCGTCGGCGAGAAGGCGATGGAGCAGATGGTCGAGGCCCGCAAGACCAAGGGTCCTTTCACCAGCCTCGAGGATTTCGCCGACCGCATCGACCCGCGCCTGATCAACCGCCGCCAGCTCGAAAGCCTGGCCGGTGGCGGCGCGTTCGACATGATGGAGGACGAGCGCGCCGGCGTGTTCGCGGCGGCGGAGATCATCCTCGCCCATGCGTCGAGCGCCGCCGACCAGCGCGAGAGCGGGCAGGGCGGTCTGTTCGGCGACAGCCCCGGCGACGTCGCCCCGATCCGCATCGATCGCGGCGTCCACTGGACGCTGGTCGATCGCATGGCGGCCGAGAAGGAGAGCTTCGGCTTCTACTTCTCCTCGCACCCGACCGATCAGATCCGCCATCTTGCCGATGCCAACGGCGCGCGCAGCTTCGCGGCGCTGTGCGCACTCCCCGCGCCGGCTGATGGCGGCCGCGTGAACTCGGTGATGGCGGCGCTGGTCGAGGATGCCCGCTGGCGGACGTCAGCGAAGGGCAAGCGCTATATGATGGCGACCTGTTCCGATTCGACCGGCCAGTTCATCGCCACCTGTTTCGACGACATGGCGTCGGGCGAGCTGGAAAACGCCGCCAAGTCCGGCGTGTGCGCGCTGCTGCGCGTCGAGCTTGATTGGCGCGCGGGCGAGGAGACGCCGCGCGTCACGGTACGTGGCTTGCAAAGCTTCGACACGATGCAGTCGATCCGCCTGCGCGTTGACGTCGAGACCGCCGATCCGGCGGTGATTCCCGCGCTCGCCGCGTTGGTCGCCGATGAGCGCGGCGGGCGCGGCGAAATGTACCTGCAGGCGCGCCTGCCCGATCAGACGATAGCCGAGCTATTGCTGGGCCGAGACTTTCGTCTGGACGCGGAACTCGTGGCCCGGATTGAGCGCCTGCCCGGCATGACCGCGCGGATCGGCACGGTGGGACGGCCGCAGCTGGCAGTGGTTTCCTGATATAACTC
>NZ_LARW01000146.1 GCF_000971055.1 Sphingomonas sp. SRS2 | reverse complement strand
ATATGTATGCATTAATAGCTGTACGCACATGTTGAAGATGATGTGCTTCGGCAAATAAGACCACGCTTCAGCTGAGCTGCAGCGGCGCAAATGGTGATCATGGGAGGATAGGATTGTGGTTGTTCGGTCGGGAATCGTAACAGGTGGCGCCGCAGGGATCGGAGAGGGCGTGGTCGAGCGTATGCTGGCCGACGGCCACAATGTCGTGGCGGTCGATCGCGACGAAGCGACGCTCGACGCGCTGAGCAAGAGGCTCGACACCTCACAGCTGGCAACCGTAGCGGGCGATATAGCAGCGCAGGAGACGGCGGACAGGATGGTGGCGACCTGCCTCGAAAAATTCGGCTCGGTCGATTTCATGGTCAACAGCGCCGGCATTTCCGGCCCATATCTCGCCCTCGATGAGACGCCGTTCGAGGACTATGAACAGGTGCTCAACATCAACCTGAGCGGTACGTTCCTGGCGATGCGCGCAACGATTGCGGCCATGAAGAAGGCAGGAAAGGGCGGCGCTATCGTCAACATCTCGTCGCTTGCCGGCCTGAAGTCGGTTGCGATGATTTCACCCTATTGCGCTTCCAAATTCGGTGTGCTCGGCCTGACCTATACCGCAGCCGTCGAAAATGCGCCGGCCGGCATCCGCGTCAACGCAATCTGCCCCGGCATGATCCAGACGCCGATGATGTTGCGCAACTATGGTGAGGATGCTGGCAAGGACAGCAACGATCCCTTCGGCATCCCGATGCTGCGCCGCGGCCAGCCGTCTGACATCGCCAATGCCGCCGCATTCCTGATCAGCGATCAGTCGAGCTACATCACGGGCGTGGCTTTGCCGGTCGACGGTGGACTGTCGGCGATCTGATCCGGTGGGAGGGGGCGCATAACCGGCCTCCTCCCTTCCCACCCCATGCGTCGCGCAGGGCTCAGCCAGCCTCGACGCGCACCCGCAGCGGCAGCGCCTCGATCCGGCGGGCGCTATTGCTCAGTCGATGCGATATTTCGCCGTCCAGTTCCAGCCGGCTCACCCGCCGCAACAGCGCGGACAAGATCGCTTCGCCTTCCAGCCGTGCGATCATCTGCCCCAGGCAGACATGAACGCCCGTTCCCAACGCCATGTGCCGAAATGTGGATCGCCGGATATCGTATCGATCGGGATCTGGCCATTTCGCCGGATCGCGATTTGCGGCCGCGAGCGAGCACAGCACCTTGGTCTCCGCATTGAGCGAATAACCGAAGAACTCGACGCTCCCGTTCGTTGTCCGGAACAGGGTTTGCGCAGGGGTCTCGAGCCGCAACGCCTCTTCGAACGCCCCTCGGACCAGTTTCGGTTCTGCCTTCAGCAGCGCCCATTGGTCAGGATTGCTGGCAAGCAGCCACAGCATGCTGCCGATACTGCTGATGACGGTATCGGTGCCGCCACGCAGGAACGTCCGCAGTAAAGGCGCCACCAGATCCATCTCAAGATCGCCCTGGTCCGCGTGCGCCCAGATCGTCTCGCCAAAGCCGCCGGGCAGCATCGCCTGCCTTTCGAACTTGGCATTGAACCACGGCATGATCGGATCGACCTTGCGAGCGGAGTCTAGGTAGAGCGCGTTCGCGGGGCCGAGCGCATTCCCCGTGAGATCGCCGATCGCCAATAGATTCTCACGACCATCCTTGTCGATCCCGAGGGCATCGGGGAAAACCGACAGGACGAATGGCTCCGCGATGTCGGCCATGCCGTCGAACCTGCCCCGCGCGACGACGGAAGAGACAAGCCGCTCCGCCTCCGCCTCGAAGTCCTCCCGCCATTTTCGGATCACTGACGGCGAGAGGATGCGGTTCATCAATTGCCGGATCTTGGTGTGCTGTGGCGGATCGACCTCGACGATCGGCCCCGGAGGCCGGATCGTTTCGCCCTTTCGGGTGTGACTGAGCCCCGTGCCGGCGGACGACGAGAAGTTCTTCCAATCGCCGAACGCTGCGAACACCTCGGCATAACGCCCGACCGCATAGCATTGATGGGCCGGGAGATAGACGACGGGACCACCAGCTCGAAGCACGCGCTGGAATTCCAGTGGATCGCGTAAAGACGCCTCCGAAAAGGGATCGAGGTTGAGAACCGGCGGAGTCTTTAGTCGCGTCCGTGAATTGTCGACGCCCGTCATACCCTCTCCTATCCTGTTAATAATGTATGCACTACGCCAGATTTCGCGTTTGGCAATGCGAAAGCGCGCCGCTTTTGATGGCGAGGCTGCTTACGAGGTCAGGCCGATTTTCATATTCTGCTAAGAATGCCCGGAAAATCGGGCTTATTAACACCGGGATCTGCACTGAATATCGATCGGTTTGGGCTATTATTCGACAGTACCGCCGGCATGTGCATACATGTATTCTGATAAGGCCGACTTCTCCCTTAAGCTCGGCACATGACAGAAAGGATGACCGGCACATGGCGCAGCCCGCAAGATTGGAGGATCGCGAGCAGATCCGAGAAGTCCTGTTCCGATATTCCCGTGGTATCGACCGCCGCGATGTCGATCTTCTCAGGTCCTGCTACCATGCGGATTCCATCGATCAGCGGCCGTCCTTCTCGGGGACCGGGCACGCCTTTGCGGAATATGCCATCAGCGAGGTGAGCGACGCCGTTTTCACCCAGCATATAATCTCTAACATATTGATTGAGTTTAATAATAAGCAAGCATTCTGTGAATGCTATGTGCTCGCCATCCATCGCTTCGAGACCGAAGAACGGATGGTAGACTTCACACATTACGGCAGATATTGCGACATTTTCGAGTTTCGGGACGACAGCTGGAAGATAGCGTTCCGGCTGCATATTCCTGACGCGAATCAGGTGACGCCCGTCACCGAACTTGGCGGCAAAAAACGCAAAGACGTTGCAGATGATGCGGCAGTGGCCATCCGTGGCGAACCTCATCCGAGCGATGCTTCGTACCGGCGGTTTTCAGTAAGCGCGCTCCGTCGCGATATACCGACACGAACCGGTATGTTCCGCGAACGCGTCGCCGCTTGGTTGGATGCAATACCTAATTGATAAATATACAGTAATATCAGAATTAGATGTCTTTCTGTCGTGCCCCCTCCGCCTCTGTCTTGCGCAGCCCAATGGAATTTTTGGTCAGGCGCACCGCACATTATGTATGCAATTTGTTGACAGTCCTCCAGTGGGTCGGCACGATATGCATACATAACATTAGCGGGACGCGAACGCTGTCCCGACCGAACGGAAAGCTATCCGTTTTTTGGGGGGGAAGGACAGCCATGACTTACGCTGATTGCCTGGGTTTGCGCAGCACTGCGCTATTGCGCAGATATCTCTTGGCATCGGTCGGCATCGGCTGCGCGCTGACTTCCGTACCGGCGCTCGCACAGCAAGCATCGGCTGCCGGAATCGATGCAGAGATCGTCGTCACCGCACAGAAGCGCGAAGAAAGGCTGCAGGACGTGGGCCTTACGGTCGCCGCGATCGGCGCCAACCGGCTCAGCGAGGCGCGGGTTAACAGCCTGGCTGACATCGCGCTGGTTGTGCCCGGTCTGGTCTTCGCTCCCAGCGCCCTGACCACGCCGGTCTACACGTTGCGCGGCGTCGGCTTCAACGAGTCGTCCTTCTCGGCCTACCCGAACGTCAGCCTCTATATAGACCAGGCCCCGCTGTCGCTGCCTGTGCTTTCGACCCTTGTTGCTTTCGATCTCGAACGCGTCGAAGTTCTGAAGGGACCGCAGGGCACCTTGTTCGGCAATAACTCGACCGGCGGTGCGATCAACTTCATTGCAGCGAAACCCACCAAGGATTTTCATGCCGGCGCAGAGCTTGGTTACGGCCGCTTTAACACGCTCGACGTCGCTGCGTTCGTCAGCGGTTCGCTAACGGACACGCTGACCGCACGTCTTGCGGTAAAGGCGATCAAGAGCGGCGACTGGCAATATAGTTACACTCGCAAGGACGGCATCGGCAAAACCGACAATGCCGCCGCGCGGCTTATCCTGAACTGGGAGCCTAGCGATCGGCTGACGATTTCGCTGAACGCCAACGGTTGGCGCAACCGTAACGACCCCGTAGGTCCGCAATATTTCCGCCTGCGCCTGCAGAACGCAGTCGGCTCCACCGGGCCGGCTGGGTCCGTTCCCGCCACATTGCCGATCCTGACCTACCCCTTCGCACCGCAGAACGCGCGGGCAACCGACTGGAATCCGGCGGCGCCACCCTATCTGCGAAGCAACCTTTGGCAAACGACGCTAAGGGCCGATCTCGAAGTCACCGATAGCATTACACTCACCTCGATCACCGGCTATACCGATTTCAATCTGGTGAACCGGATCGAGTATGACGGCACCGCGCTGACGGTGGGCGATCTCATCCGCAACACCGGCGGCATCCAATCCTTCACCCAGGAAGTTCGTCTCGCCGGTAAGCTCGACAATGGTTTCCGATGGGTTCTCGGCGCGAACTATGGTGCCGACGATGTTCTCGAGACTGGTGTCATTTCATCTCGGGACACCTCCAACTTCCCGACCAACAACCTTCCCGGAAATATTTACGATTCCGACCAGCACATGCGCAATTATGCGGTCTTCGGCAGCCTCGAATATCCGCTTACCCCCGATCTGACGCTGAAGGGCGGCATCCGCTACACCGAAGCGCATCGCCGGGTTGCGTCGAGTGACCGTGAATCGTCGGATCTTTCTCCGCCGATCGCTACCGCTTTCTTCAATGCCGTGTGGAGTTCGCTGTCGTTCATCTACCCCAACTACAGGCCGATCCAGCGCTTCGACAGCTTTGCAATCGACAACCGTTTGAACGCAAATGGAACGCCTCTCGATCCAGCGACCTACGGAACGGCGGGCGTGTATAGGTCGTCGCTCAAGGAGCATAATGTCTCGTGGAGCGTCGGTGCAGACTACAAGATAGGTCCGGACGCGCTTGTCTATGTCAACGCCTCCCGCGGCTACAAGGCGGGCAGCTATCCGAATCTCGCTGCCGCGACCTGGTCGCAGTTCGAGGCCGTGACACAGGAATCGATAATGGCCTATGAGCTGGGCGCCAAGACCCAGTTCCTCGACCGCCGCATCACGCTTAATGCCGCAGCTTTCTATTACCGCTACAACGACAAGCAACTGCGAGCGAAGATCGTCGACGCGATCTTCGCTCAGCTTGACGGGTTGGTGAACGTGCCCAAATCGACCGTCGTCGGCGGCGAGATCGAAGCAACCATCCGCCCGGTCGATGCAATGACGGTCAACATATCGGCAACCTACATTCCTACGGCGAAGATTAAAAACTATCAGGGCGTATCGGGCGTCGCGATCGATCCAGCGACATTTCTTTTCGTGCCGGTGCGACAATCATACAAAGGCGCGCGCCTTCCCTTCGCACCGAAATGGCAGCTGTCGGCATCTGCCCGCTACGGCTTCCCACTCATGAGCAATGCCAATGGCTTCGTCGGCGGGAGTGTCACCGCCCAGTCGCGAACCTTGTCGCAACCAGCGATCACCTTGGCCGACCGGCGCGATTTCACCATCATTGGCCGGGCTGTCTTTGGCCTGAATGCCGGACTGGAAGATCCCAATGGCGCTTGGAAAGTCACGCTGTGGGGCAAGAACATTTTCAACAAATATTACTGGAACAATGTGATCCAGGCTTACGACACCGTCGGACGTTTTCCCGCCCGGCCCGCCGAGTACGGTATTTCCGTCGGGTGGAAGATATGATCCCAATCCATCGGTCGAAGGCGCAGCACATGAGATCATCATGCCCAAATTGATCGTGACGACCCGCGACGGGACGCGGAGGGCACTGGATGCACAGCCTGGCCTCAGCATCATGGAGAATGTTCGTGATGCTGGGGTGGACGAGATGCTTGCGCTGTGTGGCGGGTGTTGCGCCTGCGCAACCTGCCACGTCTACGTTGATTCCGACTTTATAGGTCTGCTTCCCACAATGAGTGAAGAGGAAGACGGGATGCTGGAAGGCACAGACACGCGTCGCGCCAATTCGCGTCTTTCCTGCCAGCTCATATTCGAAGAGCGGCATGACGGAATCGGCGTACGCATTGCCGAAGATTAAGCCTGTCACAACTAGGAAGAGTGCCCATGCCTTTGACAACCGCTGACGAACTCGAAATCATACGTCTGATCAATCGCTATTCGCATGCTGCATCGAACCAGGACGCCGACGCGCTGATCGATTTGTTCACCGACGACGTAGTCTGGGAACGCAAAGTCGGCGCGAACGACGGAAAATATACCGACCGCGTCCGTATCGAAGGCCGCAACGCCTATAGGGACTTTGCGCTTCAGATGTTCGAGGTGCAAGGCGCGATACAATACCAATATGTTGCAACGAATCCGGTAGTCATCGGCGACGGAGATCGCGCCGAGGGCGTATCGACCACCTTCATCATCGGCGTGAGCGACAACAACCCGTCGCTCATGTTGCTTGGCAATTTCGATGATGAATTCCGCAAGACCGCCGACGGCTGGAAATTCTCATATCGCGGCATGCGTTGCACAATGTGACGACCGCCTGATCCGATCAGCCTGTTCTCCCCTGGATCCTCCGTCGCACATGGTGCGCGGAGGTTTTTTTATACCGACCGCGCCCGGTTCCCGTGATCAGGCGGGGGTAACGCGTATCGGGAGGTTGTCGAGCGTGCGCAACATATTCAGAGGCCGATAGACGGGCGTGCCCGTAAGCTCCATTCGCTCCACACGGTCAAGCATCGCGGTCAAAATGCTTTCGGCTTCCATCCGGGCAATCAGCTGCCCGATGCATTGATGAATACCGAAACCGAACGCGATATGCCCGGCCATCACACGGTGAATATCGAAGTTGTCGGGATCGGCCCATTTGCGCGGATCACGGTTCGCAGCGCCTGGGAAAACCTGGACCTTGCTGTCCTTGGGAATCGCCAGTCCGTCGATCTCGACATCGCGGGTCGTTGTCCGGAAGTAGGACTGGATAGGTGTTTCGAGGCGAATTGCCTCTTCGAACACCATCTTCACCCGCGATCGATCCTTCCTGAGCGTCGCCCATAGCTCCGGCCGCTCCGCAAGCAGCCGGAGGGCGGTGCTGATGCCGCTGATCGTCGTATCGGTACCGCCGCGATACATCGACAGCAGCAGGCCACTTGCCACGCCTTCGGCCAGGGCACCTGCATCCTCCGCCTTATAAACCTGATCCGAAAAGCTGCCGGATTGAATCCCTTCGCGGCTTCGCGCGGCCTCCAGCCAATCAGCGATTCCGGCCATAGCCTTGGCGGATTCTTCGAACAACGCGTTCTTCGGCCCCAATGCGTTGAAATTATAGTCACCGACAATGACCATGTTCTCGCGATGCGGCTGTATCCCGAGCGACTCCGGAAAGACCTTCAGGACATAGGCTTCAGAAATATCCTTTGCGGCATTCACCACCCCGGCCTTGCAGATGCTGTCGACCACGGTGACGCTCTCGGCATCGAAAGCGACCTGCCAGCCGCGGACGATCTTCGGCGAAATGATCTTGTTCAGCACACCGCGCACCTGCGTATGCGACGGCGGATCCGCCTCCACGATCGGCCCAGGCTGACGCCAGCTGTCCGGATCTCGGATATCGGTAAGGCCCGCACCATAGCGCGAGCAGAAATCCTCGGAATTGGAGAGAACGGCTTTCACCTGATCATATCGCGATACCGCATAATTGCCGTATCTGGAGAAACGGACGACCGGCGCTGCATCGCGCATGAGATCATGAAACGGATAGGGGTCCAGCAGGGTCTCGATCGCGTAAGGATCGACATCGAGCGTAGGCACCTCTGCGGAGGCGACATCGGAAATCATGATACGATCCCTTGGCGAAAAAGCGGGCGATCGACGCCACTAAACATGATGCAAACTCTAAACGATCGCCATAATGTATGCAATGTTGCTTTTGGCGGCATGGCCGGTGAACAGCTGATCGGCATTATAGTCGCGCCAGAATGGCGTCTCCCATCGCGCTGGTGCCGACAAGGTGCGATCCGCCCGCAAGATCGGCGGTGCGATAGCCATCGGCGAGTGTACGCGCGACGGCGTGTTCGACCGTCTCCGCCAGGTCCGGCCGGCCCAAGCTGGAACGGAGCGCCATGGCGAGGCTGAGGATCGACGCACAAGGATTGGCAATATCCTTGCCGGCGATATCGGGGGCCGATCCATGGATAGGTTCGTACAAGCCGGGCGCCCCCGCATCGCCCAGCGCCGCAGATGGAAGCATGCCGAGTGAGCCGGTGAGCATGGCTGCCGCATCAGAGAGGAGATCGCCGAAGAGATTATCGGTAAGGATCACGTCGAACTGCTTTGGCGCACGAACGAGCTGCATCGCGCAGTTGTCCGCATACATGTGGCTCAATTCCACGTCAGAATAGTCCGATGCGCCGAGCGCGGTGACTTCTTCACGCCAAAGCAGGCCCGACTCCATGACGTTCGACTTCTCGACGGAACAGAGGCGGCCGGAGCGCTTGCGTGCAAGCTCAAAACCGACCCGCGCCACGCGGATGATCTCGTCGCTCGTATAATTCTGTGTGTTGATGCCGCGGCGTTTGCCGCTGCCCATGTCTTCGATGCCGCGCGGCGTGTTGAAATAGACGCCGCCGACCAGCTCGCGCACGAACATGATGTCGAGACCGTCGATATATTCACGCTTGAGCGTCGATTCATCGGCCAACGCCTCGAAACACAATGCAGGCCGCAGATTTGCGAAGACGTTCATCGCTGTCCGCAGGCGCAACAGTCCAGCCTCAGGTCTGACGTTATAAGCAGCTTCCGCCCATTGCGGCCCACCGACAGCGCCGAGCAGCACCGCATCCGATGCAAGCGCCCTTGCGACCGTAGCGTCTTCGATCGGCACGCCCGCGGCGTCAATTGCAGCGCCGCCGAACAGGGCGTTGTCGATCGCAACATCCGAGCCGTGGTCGTGGTTGAGATGCTCGATGACGCGCCTGCTTTGCGCCGTCACTTCGGGACCGATGCCATCACCGGCGAGGAGCAATATGGTCTTGGTCATAATCTACCTGTCAGCGGAGGTCATGCGGCCCGCGATGCGGCGCCGGCAATCCAGGGGAAGTCGGCGATCCTTTGCCTGGCGAAAGCGTCGATGGCCGCCATGTTACGCTCGGTGAGGCCGATTTCGTCCAGCCCTTCGAGCAGGGAGGCCTTGCGGAATGGATCGTAGGAAAAATCGAAGCAATCATCCAATGGGGAGATTACGACCTGCCTTTCGAGATCGATCGTGATATCGATGTCCCCTGCAATCTGCAGCAGCCTGTCGACCTGCTCTTGCGGCAGTTCGATCAGCAGCATCGCGTTCTTGAATGCATTGCCTGAAAAGATATCGGCAAAGCTGGGCGCGATGATGGCCCTTATACCCATGTCCGCAAGCGCCCATGGCGCATGCTCCCGCGATGAACCGCAGCCGAAATTGTCGCCGGCGATCAGGATCGGCGCGCCCGAATTTCGCGGATTGTCGAAAATATTGTCCGGTTGCCCTTCGCGCACGGTGGTGAAGGCATATCGGCCCAGGCCCGTGCGCGTAATGACCTTCAGATGCTTCGCCGGCAGGATGACATCGGTATCGACATTCTTGCGGCCGAACGGGATTGCTACCCCACTTACGGTTCGGATCGCCTTCATGCGATCAGCTCGCGCACGTCGCTTAGCCGGCCAGTCACAGCGGCGGCAGCGGCCATCGCAGGGGACAGGAGGTGGGTTCGCGATCCCGGACCTTGCCGGCCGACGAAATTGCGGTTCGATGTCGATGCGCAGCGTTCACCGGGAGGTACCCTGTCAGCATTCATAGAAAGGCACATCGAACAGCCTGGCTCACGCCACTCGAACCCGGCTTCAATGAATATCGTGTCGAGGCCTTCCGCCTCCGCCTGCCGCTTGACTGCGCCGGAGCCCGGAACCACCAGCGCCTGCTTAACGCCGGCCGCGACATGTCTGCCGCGGGCGACCGCCGCTGCGGCGCGTAGATCCTCGATCCGCGAATTGGTGCAGCTGCCGATGAACACATTCTCAATCGTGATGTCTTGTAGTTTAGTGCCCGGTTCCAAGCCCATATATTCGAGCGAGCGCGCGGTCGCGGCCTGCTTGGCGGGGTCGACGAAACTAGATGGCGCGGGGATGCTGCCAGTGATCGGAAGAACATCCTCGGGGCTTGTGCCCCAGGTCACGAACGGTACGATGGTGGCGGCATCGAGCGTGATGGATCGATCGTAGCTCGCCCCCGGATCGCTGGCGAGCGTTCGCCAATAGGCCACGGCCTCTGTCCAGTGGGCACCTTCGGGCGAGCGCAAACGCCCTTCGAGATAAGCAAAAGTCTGGGCGTCGGGGGCGATCAGGCCTGCTCGCGCACCCGCCTCGATCGCCATGTTGCAGACCGTCAGCCGTCCTTCGATCGACATCGCCTCGATCACGTCGCCGGTATATTCAATGACGTGGCCCGTCCCGCCGGCCGTGCCAAGCGCGGCAATGACCGCCAGCGCGACATCCTTGGGTGTTACACACGGCCCGAGCACCCCGGTGATCCGCACTTCCATCGACCTGGACTGGCGCAGCAATAGTGTCTGCGTCGCCAGGACATGCTCGATCTCGGACGTGCCGATGCCGAAAGCCAGCGCTCCGAGTGCGCCGTGCGTTGCGGTGTGGCTATCGCCGCATACCAACGTCAGGCCGGGCAAGGTGAAGCCCTGTTCGGGACCGACGACATGAACTATCCCCTGCCCCATCGCATTCATATTGATCAACTCGATACCGAAATCGGCGCAGTTACGCTCGAGTGCACCGAGTTGCGCAATCGACTGTTCATCGGGATTGGGTAGATGCCGATCGCGCGTTGGCACATTATGATCGACGACAGCCAGGGTCAGGTCAGGCCGATGCACGCGACGGTTCGCAACACGCAGTCCTTCGAAGGCCTGTGGTGTCGTGACTTCGTGAATCAGATGCCGGTCGATCCAGATCAGCGCCGTGCCGTCATCCTGGCTGGCGACGACATGCGCATCCCAGATTTTCTGATAAAGTGTGCGTGGCTTGTCTGGATCAGCCATCGATCGCCACCAGCGGCGCGAGAAGCATCGTGTTCATCGACTGGAGCATCGGCAATATCGTGTCGGTATAAGCTTGCCACACGGCATCTTCGCGCGTCTGGCTGCGTACCAGATCGCGTTCGTCAAGAGAGCGATAGCCCCACAGATGATAGATTCGATCGACCCGCCCCGAGACTGATCGCCAAATGCCAAAATTCGGGGAATATCTGACCCGCGTCTCGATGGCGTCCAGCATGAGCTCGGCAAAGCGATCGCCCTCGCCGATGTTGGCGTCGTAGACACGCAGTTCATGGATGACGAACTCCGGCGCCGGGGAGACGAAGGCGCGGAGCATATCGAGAAAGACCACCTCGCGACCCTGGATCGCAAAGCCATCGGGCAGAGGTACGGAGGGATGCCTGTCGGTGTTTGCAACATTGCCATTTTGCAGCGTGAAGATGCGATTGAGCAGCCCGAACCGCGATGCCCACACAGCGGAGAGCAAAGGCAGGTTCGCAGGCCGCAGCCGCGAGCAGACCAGAGTGTAGCTGGCATTATCCCGTGCGAGCATCGTGTCGATGGTCAACGTACAGAGAGACAAGCGAAGCTCCGTTCCAAGTGGCATATCGTCGCAAGACGCGACGGGGCGCGGTGATCGGCTGGCTAGGCCGTCAGCCTTCGGGAAAGCGCTTGCGGAAGCCTTCCCAACCACGATGACCTTCGCGCTGGCGGTTCTTGCCTTCCAACGCCTGCGAGGCGACTTCTAGCGGGAAACGTGTCTCGAACATGAAGACCAGCGCGTCCTCGATCTTCACCGGCGCCAGATCCGCCTCCCGCGCCGCCTCATAGGTCGCAAAATCCGGGCCATGCGGGGTCCAGCTATTATGCACGCTTACCGAACCAGGTGGAAAACTGCTCGATCGCGCTTCATGGCTGCCCTGGATGACACTGAGGAACTCCGCCACGCAATTGCGGTGAAAGCCGGGTGGGCGGAACGTATGTTCGGCGACCATCCAGCGCGGCGGAAGCACCATGAAATCGAGATTGCCGCCGCTGACGCTGCTCGACGGAGAAGACAACGCGCAGAAGATCGACGGATCGGGATGGTCGAAGTTCAGCGCCCCCATAACCATAAAGCGCCGCATGTCGAACTTGCTCGGCGTCCAGTTCCCGCGCCAGGCCACAACGTCGAACGGTGAGTGATCAAGCTCGGCGGACCATAGGCTGCCCGCCAGCTTGTGCACCAGCTCGACCGGCCCCTCCTTGTCCTCATAGGCCGCCACCGGCACTTCAAAGTCTATCGCGTTTGCCAGGCCGTGCGAGCCGATGAGCCCGAGGTCCGGGAGCACGAAGGGATGCCCGTAATTCTCGCAGAGAAATCCACGGATTGGGCCGTCGAGAAGATCAACGCGGAACTTCATGCCCTTCGGCACGAGCGCAACCTCTCCGGGTCGGACATGGAGGATGCCAATCTCGGTCACGAGCCTCAGGCCGCCTATTTGGGGCAGAATGAGGCACTCTGCATCGGCGTTGCTGAAAGCGCGCGCATCCATGGAGCGATTAGCGGCGAAAGAATGCACTGCCATGCCGACATGGTCCTTCGGGGACCCATTTCCGCAGATCGTGAGGATACCCTGGATGAAATCCGTGGGAGCTTCCGGCATCGCGAAGGGTGCCCAGCGCAATGGTCCCGGATAAGGTTCGATGTCGAGGGGGGGCGTCAGGAAGTTGCGATTGTCCAATGGGCCGAAAACGCCCTGCGAAACCGATGGCCTGATGCGGAACAGATAGCTCCGGCGGTTGAGCGATCGCGGCGCGCTGAACGCAGTGCCGGACACCAATTCGCTGAACAGCCCCAGAGGAGATTTTTGCGGGCTGTTCTGCCCCACAGGCAACGCACCGGCGAGCGCCTCCGATGCAAACTCATTCCCGAAACCTTTTTGATATTCCAACACGATGTCAGAGCAAGATTCGGTCTTCGCCAATGCCATTGCCATCCCCTTGGCCCGCGACAGGCCTCTACGCGACCCCGTCGCGCTTATCCGGCGATGTGGCAGAAGATAGAATTGCACACAAGTTATAAAGTTGGCAGCTAAGTGAACGCCTTCAAAGGCTAAAAATGATCGCTCTGCGAGCGCCGCTACGGACAAGATCGAAGCGCCAGCACGGCCGCATTTCGGACCGGAGCACAGCAACCGCCGACATACGTGCCATGATTATTTATGTCTTTATTTCAGTATTTTATACCTATATCCATAAGAACTAATAGATCGCCGCGTCGAGGTTCTCGCTCATCGTGAGCGCGTCATCGGTCGACAGATAGGTCGTGACGGATCATCGTTGAAGGCATCACGCGAAAGCGTCTTTCCTCGATTCACTGCATACATTAATAGCCGATCAAAGGCTGCTATAGGCTACCTTGAAAAACACCACTTCCGCTTGGATATCCGTCTGTAAAAAAAGGAAAATTATGCCAGACTCCGCATTCGACGTCCGCAGCGAGTGGGTGCACATCAGCTATTCCGAGGCTTCCAGCATGCGCGAGGTCTACGGCTTCACCGGCATGCAGGGGCTGATCCACCTCGAAGGGGTTCGCTTCATGCCAGCGGACCGGCCTTCGAAGACATTGATCATGTACATGCATCCGGCGTCGACGCTGCAGCTGCTGCCTGTCCCGCGGGCGATGGCAGCCGCAGGCGCGCATGTCCTGTGCGCAGGCAGCCGATATGCGCGTAACGACACGCCGCTGATTCTCGAAAATGTAATCCGCGACTACGCTGCTTATGTTCGCCACGCCAAGGAGATCTGGGGATATGAAAAGGTCGTCGTCGCAGGCTGGTCCGGAGGCGGATCGCTGACGGCATTTTATCAGGCGCAGGCCGAGCAACCATCGATCACTCAGACCGCAGCAGGCGACCCGATCGACGTCAGCGGTTTCATTCCCGGCGACGCCATCATCTTCCATGCAGCACATCTGTCGCGAGCCCAAGTGCTCGCGGACTTCATCGATCCATCGGTCGTCCATGAAGACAATCCCGCGATCCGCAGTTCAGAGCTCGATCTCTACGATCCGCGCAACCCCAACAAGCCGCCGTACAGCGCCGATTACATAGCTTATTTCCGGAGTTCCCAACTGGCGCGCATGCGTCGCCGCACGGTCATAGTGAAGGAGTTGCTTCACGATCTGCGATCCGGGCGGACAAAGGAAGCGGAGCGTGGATTGCTGCTTCACCGCACGCTCGCCGAGCCGAGATTTCTGGACGGCACGATCGACCCGAACGACAGGCGCATCGGGTGGAGCTTCCTTGGCGACCCCGAAATGGCGAACAGCAGCCCCGCCGGCGTCGCGCGTTTCTCAACCTTGCGCGCCTGGCTGTCCCAATGGTCGATCGATGACACCCAGGCCAAGGCATTGAACAATGCGCCGAAGATAAATGTGCCGCTGCTCGCGATCGAGAACTCCGCCGACGATGCCGTACCGCAACCGCATACGCAGCTGTTCTTCGAAGCGGCAGGCAGCCGGGACAAACGGATAGCGGTCATCGCAGGGGCCAATCATTACTATGCGGGCCAGCCAAAGGAACTGGATGATGTCGTCCAGCTGACGACGGGTTGGCTGCGAGACCGGGCGCTGCTCGAATAGCCCAGCGCTGCCCTGTCAGCCAATTAGGTAAGGGGCTCGGTCCAGCATTTCCCAGCGATTCTGCTCTATCGCGTGACGCGGGAAGGCATTCTCCATGAGAGCCGGCAACTGATCCATCGCCCTATCGCGCACGTCACGATTGGGCCAGCTCGCAAGCACCATCGCATAAGGCAAAGGCCCAAACATCAGGTCGAAAGCCGAGACAGCGCTCGCCCCGAGCTCACGGAACGTCGCGAAACCATGCTCATCGCATCCGGTGATGAAATCGGCAGCTAGCGGGATACGGGGCTGCACATGCCATAATGTCTCACAGGAAGAGCCTCGGCCGGAAGCCGGCGCCAAGATGTGATCCGGCCAAGGCTGGATGAGTGTCAAATCCGTACAGGTGACAAATTCGTCCCCGCCGTGCGCGACGCGCGCAGCGTAGAACAGTGGACGAAAGTGAGCCCATGCCGCCGCGCGCTCATCAAAACTGCCCCACGGCATAACCCAGGTCATTACATCGCCGCTCGCCGGAGAACGCCCCTCCCATATTGCCAGCGGCCGCGGCAGCCCATGTTCGGCGAACAGCGGAATAAGAACGTCGTTCATGCGCTCATGCATGTCCGGCATGCGCCCCGTTCTAACGTGATATCGTCTGAGTTCGAGAATCATGAATAGCTCCGATTGTATGCACAAATGCACATATCGGAAATCCTTTTCAAGACTTTCTAGGATCAAGACATGGCGTGATTTTTGATCTCCCACGAGGAGTGATCGAAAGGTTCAAAGGGGAATATGGGTCGTGATTTTAGCAGACTTGAGAGCGAAGCTCGAATTTACCGATGCCACTCCCGGAAAATGCAGGAGCACTTTCTTCAAGAAAAGCTCGTAATCTTCTATGCTCCTCGTAATGACCCTTAGGATATAATCACTCTCTCCGGTCATAGAAAAGCACTCTACGATCTCTGGTCTATTCTGAGCGGAAACCTCAAAAGATTCCAAAGTGTCTTCGTCATGCTGTTTAATTTTATATTTGCGAAAACATTTACCTTGAAACCCAGTTTCGCAGCGTCGAGCATCAATGCTCGCCCTTTCACGACGCCTTGCGCCTCCAGTCGCTTGAGCCGGCGCCAGCACGGGGTATGCGAAAGGCCGACCCTGTTGCCCAATTCCACCGTGGTTAGATCGGGCTGCTCCTGCAGCGCAGCAAGGATCCGCCGGTCTACATCATCCATCTTCGCGTTGGACAAAAAAATTCTCCATATTCGCTTCAATATGAAATCTTCATACTAATATTTCGATTTTGGTGACCAAAACTAGCAAAAGCCTCTCCCATGATCTGCCTTATATTGCATACAAATATGGGGAAGATCATGAGAAACAGACCGGCGCTCGAGCTTCATATTCCACGGCCAGCCTCTCGTCCCGGCGATGTCGCAGGGTTTAATCACCTCCGCCTCTCGGCAGCGGGCGAGGTCCGTCGGCCAGCCGCAGCGGCGCCCGAAGAAGAAATTCGCGACCTTCCCTTCTCCCTCATCCGCGTCCTTGACGATGAAGGCAGTGCCGTCGGTCCCTGGCATCCGCAGCTATCGACGGAAAAACTGATTGCCGGTTTACGGGCGATGTTGCTGACCCGCATCTTCGACGAACGGCTCTTCCGCGCGCACCGCCAAGGCAAAACCAGCTTCTACATGAAGTCGACCGGCGAGGAGGCCATCGGCGCCGCACAATCGCTGGTGCTCGAACGCGAGGACATGTGCTTTCCGACCTACCGGGTGCTCAGCTGGCTGATGGCGCGGGATTATCCGCTGGTCGATCTCATCAACCAGATATTTTCCAACGAGCGCGATCCGCTGCAAGGCCGTCAGTTGCCTAGGGTCCGGACCCATAAATGGGATTCCCACGGCGGCTCGGATGTGATTCAGGCTCTGCGACAGCAGGAGCGTGGATTTGAGCGAGTTTTGGTTGAGTGAACAGCAGTTCGAGCGGCTTCGGCCAT
>NZ_LARW01000145.1 GCF_000971055.1 Sphingomonas sp. SRS2 | reverse complement strand
TACAATTGCTCCATGGAAGCCGATATCTACGAGGTCGGTGGTCAGCAACGGTCCTGGTAGAATCAATCAAGCGTTCAGTGTTCGTTCTTCAACCTGGCCAAAATCGCAGCTTCGGGCCGACTGGGCCATCATGCCGGCATCCACGTTCACATGATGCCCTGTCATCTCAGCCAAGACCAAGCACGCGGCATCGGTTCAGGAAAAAGCCCTTGTCCGCCTTTGCTTTCTTGAGCGCCCTGCCGAGACCATCGCTAAAGAAAATCGCATCCCGAACAATCGGATCAATCCAGATATCCGGTCCGGTCAGCGCAATAGGTGATAATGCAGTATCATAGTCGGTCATGGCTGCGCGGCCGACCCACTTTCCGGCCGATCCCGCCCAAAAATTGCGGGATTCGTCAGGCAAGAAGGCATGTTTAACGTTGCCAAAATTGATGCAGAGCCACTCACCATCAACGAGCGTCTTTCGGTCCTTCTTGTAAACGCGGACTGGATATAGACCGCCGCCTCCAAGATCGAATTGCCGCAGCACGTCGGCCGCTCGTTGAGAGACAGCCCAATATGAGCCTGCAAAAAATATGTTCGGAAGCCTGTAATCCTTCTCTTTCGCGTGGGGCGCGCCGAATATTTCGGCGGGAAAATTTTGCGCGCTTAGAGACTCGCCAGCATCGTTTCGCTTGCGAGTATCACGCGCCATCGCGAGCGTATCCTCATTATCACTAAAGCTATGCTTTAATGGTCGCAGGTTGCTTGCATGTGCTGGTGCAGTGCTAATCCAAACTTCTTTGCCCATCGAATCCCCCTCCCCGACCATCGGCAAATACTGCGAAACAGCGACCTTTCGGTTAATTTAGTCGAAACAGGTCACGCCTCAGCGACGGCCGACGCGCAGGCCCAGTGGTCGCCCTGCCAATGGAACCCTACCTGTTCCGCGTTGCTGATCGCGGGCGGCTCGCCCTTGCGCCAGAAGGCGCGCATCTTCTCCCGATCGTCCAGATGGGCGTCGGCGACGATCGCGCGCGTGGCCTGGATGAACTGCCCATGCCCGAACACATAGATCAGCGATCCGGCACGCATGGCGGCGAGGCGCGTCAGCGCCGCGTCGCAGCGCCCAAGCAAGGCGCGGAAACTCTCCGCCCCCTCCCCGTCGCAATAATCAGGATCGGCCGCGCTCCAATAGCGTTCGAGGTGCGGCATCCGTTCGGCGCTGCGCGTCCCGTTCCAGCGCGCCGGTTGCAGATAGGTGAACTCCTCTATCGGCCACGTCTCGACCGGCGCGTCGGGGAATCTGGCGATGGTCGGCGCGGCGGTTTGCCGGGTGCGGGTATAGGGCGAGGTGACGATGAGCGCGGGCGCTTGCGTCCAGCTCGCCGCGACCGCGCGCGCCTGTTCGTGGCCCCGCTCCGTCAGCGCGATCGTTGCCAGATCGTGACAGGGCACGCCGGCGTTGCCGGTGGATTCGCCGTGGCGGATGAAGATCGCCCTCATGGCTATTTCAGCAGTTGGGCAGCGATCCCCTGCCCGTCCAGCAGTTTGACCGCCGTTTTGTCGAAGGACACGAACGTCTCCCCGCCGAGCCATTGGCCGTCAAAGGCGATCACCCCATCCGCGAAATCGCCGCCGGCATCGAGGACGGCTAGGCCGGCATCGACCGCAGGGCGATTGACGACGACGTTCTCCGCTTCGATCACGCCCCGGATCGCAGCGGCAATTTCGGGCCGAGCTTTCTTGTAGAGTCGTTCCAAAACCCAAGCGAGTTCGCAAAGCGAATGCACGCTGATGGCAACAAGGCTTGCGCTTTCCATCGCTTCGACGGCGGCGAGGCCCTGTGCTTCGTCATCCGCCAGGACCAGGCGCAGCAAGACGTTCGTGTCGGCCGTGATCTTCATTTATCGTTCAGACCGGCCATACCGGCAGCAGCGCCCGCGTCTGCGATAGCGTCGTTGATTTCCTCGATCGTGAACCGGGGGCCGTTGCCCTTTCCTTTGAGCATTCCGTGCAGCTCCCGCCACGACCCTTTGGGCCGATCCGCTTTCAATTCCGCCCGCCCATCGGGCAGTAGGTCGAGCCTGATCTTGCCTCCGGGCTGGATGCCGAGATGCTTCAAAATTTCCTTCCGGAAAGTCACCTGGCCCCGCGCCGTTATGCTTAATGTCGTCATGGCTATTACCTCCGTATCGAACAGAAGTAATGCAAAACAGCATTATTATCAAGTCCGAAATCCTGATAGCAAAAATCTAAGCTACTAAGCTACTAAGCTACTAAGCGCCTGCCGCTGGCGCGGCACCGTGGCTCTAGTCGCTGGCGCTCCCCAAGCCCGCAAGCGGTCTTGGCCCAAGGTGACGATCCACATGGCGGGCGAGATCGCGTGCGCGGATCTCGCTTGGGGGGATGGGCCGGCGCTGGCGCCGGCATGTCGTTTGTTGAGTGGGGAGAGGACGTTCCGCCCCCCTCTCCCCAGCAACGGGAATAGACGGGCCGTGGCTCACTCGCTGCGCTCCCTGCGCCCGCTCCACCCCGTCGATTCCCGCTGCCCCCCTCTCTCGCCGGCGTTCTTGGGCGTCCGTGTTCCGGCCGATGGCATGGCCATCGCCGGACAGGCGATTTGAAGGGAGTAGAGGCAATGGAACAGGACAACCGCGAAAGCTGGCTCAATCGGGTGGCGCAGGGCATGGCTCCGCTGTTCGAGGCGCTGGAAAGCCCCCTGCCCTCGCGTGTGCGCGTGGCGATCGGCTTCACCAGCAGGGGAGCCAAGGGCAAGGCGATCGGCGAGTGCTGGGACAACCGGCTAAGCGCGGACGGGCATTTTGAAATCTTCATCCGTCCGGACCTGGCGCACGCGGCCGACGCCATGCCGGCGCAGATCGCGGCCATCCTCGCGCATGAGCTGGTCCATGCCGCTGTCGGCATCCCGGCAGGGCATGGGAAGGCGTTTAAACGGGTCGCGCTGGGGCTTGGCCTTGTCGGGCCGATGCGCGCCACCACTCCCGGCGAGGCGTTCCTTGCGGCGGTCGCGCCGATCCTGGCCGATGCTGGCCCCCTCCCCCATGCCCGTCTCGATACGGACGGGGAGTCGACCGCGCCCAAGAAGCAGAAAGCCCGGATGCTCAAATGCGAGTGCGCGACGTGCGGCTATACCGTGAGGACCGCGCGCAAATGGCTGGAACTGGCCGGAGCGCCGCTTTGCCCGATCGAGGATCACGGCCAGATGAGCCATGAGCCGCTGGACGACGACGAAGGCGGCGATCCGGATGACGCGGGATAACCGCCCCGATTATCGGCTGCGTTCGCTATGCGCTTAATAATAAGCGACTAAGCGGTTAAGCGTGCGCTTGCCTGCTAAGCGACTAAGCGATATAAGTCGCACAATCGCTTAGCAGGAGCAATCATGCAGACTTGGGCTATCATCGCGCAGAAGGGCGGGCAGTCGAAAACGACCATCGCGACGGCCTTCGCCGTGGAGGCCGCCCGCGAAGGGGCGGCGGTCGTGATCCTTGACGCCGACGATCGGCAAGGGTCCGCGCTCTATTGGTCGGAGCGCCGGGACACCGACGATGTGATGGTGAAGGATAGCAGCGTCGCGGGCCTTCCGCTGCACGTCTCGCGCGGGCGCGACAGCGGCAAGGTGGACCTCATAATCATCGACACGCCGGCGAACTCGAAAGACATTGCCATGCTCGCGGCCGAGCAGGCCGATTTCGTGGTGATCCCGGTCGCGCCGCGTGGGCTGGACGTTCATTCCGTCCTGCAAACCGTCAAGCAGGTGCAGCAGGCCGGAACCCCGTTCGCGGTGATCCTGACCCAAGTGCCGCACCAGGGCGGGGAGGGGGCCGAGGCGCGCGCCGGCTTCGCCGCGAAGGGCGTCACCCTGTTCGATACCGCGCTTCACTTCCGCAAGGACTTCTACAAGGCGACGCCGATCGGCAAGACCGCGATCGAGCTGGACCCGGACGGGAAGGCGGCGGCCGAGTTACGCACGGCCTTTGAAGAAGCTAAGCGACTAAGCGGTTATACGACTAAGCCAATAAGCGAGATTGCATGATGGCGAAGAAACCATCGGCCCTGGCCGGCATATTTGACGATGAATCTGAAACCGCGCCGCCCGCGCCCAGCCCGATCGTGCCGGAAGCCGTGACGCAGCCGGCACCGCCACCAGCGCCGGCGAAGGCCGCAAAGGGGGCAGGGAAGGGCGCGCGGAGCGGCCCAGGCGAAAGCGCGGCGCGGCGCGGCAGCCACCCCGGCAAGAAAGCCGTGCTGATCCATATCCCGGAGGACATGCACCGCACCTTGCGCCAGCTTAGCGTCGAGGAAGGGGGCGAGCCGCTTACCGTCATCACCGAGCGGCTGTTGCGGCAATATCTGGTCCAGCGCGGCCATACCCGGTTCGCCCCATGAGCAAGCGGCGCGATCCGAACCCGGAGTTCGATTTCTTCATTCCGCTGATGAACGACCTTCCGCTGAAAGATCAGCGGGAGGTGATGGAGCGGCCGTTTTTCTCGCTCCAGAAGCGCAAGCGCCTCAAGCCGATCGAATATCGCAGCCCGGACGGCGAGGCGTGGGTGAAGGTCGAGGCGATGCCCGCCTATGGCATGGCGACGATATGGGACGCGGATATTCTCATTTGGGCCGCGTCCGTCCTCAACCGGATGAAGGAGCAGGGCGTCAACGACCTGCCGCGCACGCTCACCACGACCACCTACGACCTGTTGCGGGGCATCAGGCGAGGGACGGGCGGGCGCGACTATAGCGAGTTGCAGGCCGCGCTATCACGTCTGGAAACGACTTCCATTCGCACGTCGCTGCGCGCGCCCAAGCGCCGCACCGAGGCGCAATTCGGGTGGCTGGATGGATGGTCATTGGAGGTGGATGCGGCCACCGATCAGCCGCGCGGCATGACCATCACCCTGTCGAACTGGGTCTATGAGGGCATAGTCAGCGAGCGTTCGTTGCTCACCATGCACCACGATTATTTCCTCCTGACTGGCGGCCTTGAGCGGGCGCTATACCGGGTTGCCCGCAAGCATGTCGGCCAGCAACGCGGCGGGTGGACGTGCCGGCTTGAGGTGTTGCGCGAGAAAACCGGCAGCGACGCCACGCCCAAGGAATTTGCGCGCATGGTCCGCAAGATCATCGAGGCCGACCAGCTCCCCGAATATACGATGACGATAACCAAGACGACCGAGGGCGCGCCGGCGGCGCTGTTCGAGCTGCGCGGCGCGGCGGAGGCGGCCGCGCTGCACGCCAAGCTTGAGGCGGATCGCGAGCGCCGGGAACGGGCCGAGGCCGATCGCCTGCGCGCCCAGGAGGTGGACAAGCTGATGGACCGCCTCGCACGCGGCGGGCGGCCCTGACTATCGGGGTTTCACACACCGGCTGTATCCGAACGCCCGCCAGAACCCCAAATCACCCCCTTTTCGAGCGCGATTGTCGGGGTTTCACCCACCGTTTCGCGACTCGGACGCGACTCGGAGTCATGGGATCGACCTTCGGGGTTTCACACACCGAGGCGTCGGGGTTTCACACACCCGACTATCGGGGGATCACACACCGAATCACGGGGTTTCACCCACCGGGCGGTCTTGCAAGCCCTTGAAAAAATGTCGAAAAAACCGCTTTTTGAGCGGCTTAACTTACTTAACGATTCATTTTTAACAGAATCCTTTAACGGTTCCGGCCCGCTCCCGGCCTGTGGATAACTCCAAAATCCAGCGGTGTGCATGTGGCGAGAACAGCAGCGCCGCCTCTTGGGGCTTCGCCCCGCCGGCTCGCGCCCTACGGGCGCCCCGGATGGCTAAAGCCATCCTCCCACCCGGCATCCCCATGATGAGCCGGCTACGCCGGCACGCTTTTTGTTTGTTTGGAATTGTTTAAACGCCGCGCCCAACCATCCAGCTCACCACCAAGCCGAACCGTCCAATTGGCTTTCCAGAAAAGCCATGCGGATAGCGCGGCGATCAACATGAGAGGGCTGGGGAGACGGAAACGTCCCCGCAGGCGCGATTTCCGGCCCGCCCAGCCCCTTTTCAGGCGTCAGGCAAGGGGATGGAGAGGGTCAACCGCCCACGGCGCTCTACGGGCCTCCCAGGCGGCCGATTTTCCGACGCGAGATCCTCGCGCCGTTTAAACGCCCTCACGCCGATCCTGCCTTGCGATCGTGGCCGTGCTATCAGGCGGAATGTCGAAGGATTTCAATTTGCCGGCGTCCACCCCCGTTCGGCTCGCACCCTATGATCCAAACTGGACTGTCCGCGCCGCCGCCGAAGCGGCGCGCCTTCAACGGCGCGTCGCCGCGATCCTGGCGGTCCATCACATCGGCTCGACGTCGATTCCCAACATCGCCGCCAAGCCCGTTCTTGACCTGATAGCTGTCGTTTCCAGCTTGCCCGCATTGGACGCGGCGCGATCCGCCGTCGAAGCTCTCGGCTATGACTGGCATGGGCTCTGTTGCAAAGATTGGCGGCAGTCAGAGGTAGGCTGTCGCTCTGCGCCGATCAGGCGGCTGCTGCGAAATGGTGGTTGAGCATGCCCATGGCCTCCGTCAGCGCCGAGGGCCCAATGCCAAAA
>NZ_LARW01000144.1 GCF_000971055.1 Sphingomonas sp. SRS2 | reverse complement strand
AATTGCTCCATGGAAGCCGATATCTACGAGGTCGGTGGTCAGCAACGGTCCTGGTAGAATCAATCAAGCGTTCAGTGTTCGTTCTTCAACCTGGCCAAAATCGCAGCTTCGGGCCGACTGGGCCTATCTGGAATGGACCCCAGCCAAAATCCGAGAAGAGGCTGCCCGGATCGGGCCGATGTTGTCGCTGCTGGTCGAGCGCATCATCATGGACCGGCCACATCCCGAGCAGGGCTACCGCTCGTGCCTT
>NZ_LARW01000143.1 GCF_000971055.1 Sphingomonas sp. SRS2 | reverse complement strand
TTGTCCCCCGTCCGTTTCCGGATTTCAGGTCTTTCGGACCCGAGGTTAGCTTGGCGGGCAGAGGTTTCCTCAACTTACCTCATCATTACTGATACTCCTTTCAGCGCCACAACGGCGCACTGTCCTTGTAGCCGAAAATCATCCCCTCCTTGTCGTTGGGGTTCCAGCGGACCAGGCAGACGATGGCAAATACCTCGCCGGCGACGCCGTCGGTGATGACCTGGGCCGCGGCATAGTAGACGCGATTCTGCGGACACGCCGAGGCCAGCACCTGCAGTCCTTTGCTGCTGCCGTCCTCGAGCTGACGCTCGTAGGTGAACTGCGCGTCGAGATAGGATTTCGCGGACGTGTGAGCCCCGAGCGAAGTGCGGGGCATGTAAAGCCAACCCATGGCGGGGTCTCCTGTTCGGGATGTGGGGATGGTGGCCGCTACCAGTCGTAGCTGGGCAGCTCGGCGACCGGCGCGCAGTCGCGGTCGAATTGCAGCCAGTCGGCGCCCGCGGCCTCGGCGAGGTCCAGGCAGGCACGCAGCGCTTCTGGCATGGCGGCGCGACCGGGCGACTTCACCCAGATGAACCAGCCATATTCAAGCCAGCGCTCGGCGACGATCTGCCCCTGCCAGATGTCCGGATTTAATCGCGCTACCAATGGCGGTGGCGATGCGATCAGAAGGTCGAGCTCTGCGGCGATGTCCTGGCTGATATGGGCGGTCGAGAGGCAGGCAAGCTGCTTGATCTCCAGAGGCATGGTCAATCTCCCTGCTTATGCGGCAGCCGCAAGGCGTTCGGGCCTGGGCTCTGCAGCTTCGTCGTCATGCGGAGTGGCGGACGTTGACGCCTCTTCGCTGAACGAGCGGAGATAGCTGAACGCCTGTTCGGCCTTGGAAGCCGCGTGGATGATGGCGGTCCTGTCGCCTCGAAGGACTCCTAGCCAGTGACCAACATAGCTGGCGTGGCTGTCGTGAAGCTCATTGGGGAGACCGAGTTCGGAACAGACGAGCCCACTCCCGATCTCCGCGACGAGTTCTTCGAAACTATATGCCATGTCGCCGAAGCGCTTGCCGAACTTTCGAGCAAGCCGGTTCGCATGACCACTCCAATGAACAGATTCGTGCGCCCTGATACTTGCGTAATATTCCATCGACTTGAACGAACGCTTATGGGGTAGTTGGATGTAGTCAAACGTCGGGTTGAAATAGGCGCGATTGCCTCCGTGCCGCACGTCGGCCGGTATCGCGTCGAAGAACCGATCGATCACGGCCTGGTGCTCCGACGGATCGACGGGCGCCGGGACTTCATCGGGCGGGTAGAAATAGGCTGGCAAGCCGTCGATCTGATCGGCGTTGAACACGATGTAGTGCCGCAGAAAGCGAATGCTGCGCTCGGTTTCGGCGCCCGTGTTGGGGTTGGACTCGACCTTGGTGAAGGACGAATAATAGACCGAGACCGAGCCGCTCTCGCCCTTGCGGACGTGGCCGCCAAGCGCTTCGGCCTGACGATAGGTCATCCAAAACCGGGAGCGATAGCCGCGAAGATCGCTGATCGCCCAGAGGTAGAGATTGTTGATGCCGGTGTAGGGGGTGCCGCAGTGGCGCAGCGGGCGGCCACCTCCGCTGGCGCGCCATGGCCGCATCCAAGGCGGCACGCCCTCTTCCAGTTTGCGGATGATGAGGTCGGTGATCTCGGCCGCGACATCGCGGCCCGTCCTTTTCGGCGCGGGCATGATTGCGTTCTCCAGAAGGCGGGCAGCAAAAGACCGCCGACGCGGGTGCGCCGGCGGTCAGTCGCCCAGGAGGGTGTCAGGAAGATCAGGCGTCCACGGCCTCGTGGTCGTCCTGCGTCGTCACATCGTCGGTGGCAGCGGGATCCAAATCGGCATCCGTTGTCGCGTCGGCATCATCGGCCTCGTCGCCGACGGTCGCTGTGTCATCGTCCACATCGTCTACATTCGGCGCGAATTCGGGATCCGCTTCCGACTGGCGGTCGAGGAAACGCATCGCGTCGGGCACCCATGCAAGCGCTGCTTCCTTGACCTCCGGTTCGACGATGGACTCGCCGGCGAACAGCTTGTGGCAGGACACCGAGATGTCGGTCTTCTTGAGCGTGGCGTGACGCGCCGTCAGCGCGGCGCCCCCGACGTCGTTGAGCAGCGCGAGGATCGATCCCTTGCTGACCCGGTCGAAGAAATTCTCCGACGTGGGCCGCCACCAGGCTGCGGTGTCGATCTCGAGGATAGATGCGATCCGGTTCTGAAGGGGAATCTGCTCGTTGCTGTACCCCGCCTTCGCCTCGAGCGACATCGCAACGATGTAGGCGAGCCAGGCAGCCTTGCTGTCGTCATCGAGAGCGCGGAACGCCTCGAAGCGGTCGACTTCGGACTTATGCTCGGTCCATGAGGCATCGAGCCCGTCATGGGCCTCCGCCAGATAGTCGCGTGCGCGGGTCGTCGGCATGTCGCCGATCATCGGATCCTGCGGCGCGCGTGCCCGTATCGTGGTTCCGTAATGCACCGAATGATGATTGCGGTCGTCGATCATCGTGAACAGCGCGTAGTCGAGGGCAAGCGCGGGATGCGCCAGCATGCAGGCAGCGAGGATGTCGCGGCGCTGCATCGCCAGTTCGTCGTAGAGCCTGGCGCTGAGGGGCTTCCCACCCGGCCCGACCGTTTCGGGGCGCGGCGCGGCAGGGGCGTGATCGCCCCCAACCCGGATACCACCCGAGAAGCGATTGCCCTGCTCTTCACCGTCCACGGCGCCGTCTTCGCCCGCCGGCGCTTCGCGTCGAATGGGCTGCTCGCTGTAATATTGCGTGTCGAGCAGCATTTCGCCCTTGGGCGTGAGGGTCAGGAACAGGCCGACGAGCGGCTTGATCTCGTCCGGAAGGAACGGGACCCGCTGATGGATCGCCTGCGCCTCCTCGGCGAGACGGTCATATTCCTGATCGAGCAGCTGGTAGGCATCGTCGCCGAGCTGGTCGTCCTCCATTTCGGACTGGATGACGGCGTGACGGTCTTCGATCTCGGCAAGCCGGGCCGACTGCTCCTCGGTGAGATCGGGCTGCGGCAGCAAAGCGCGATAGAGCCCGGCGGCAGCGTTGTGGGTGTAGCTGCTCGCGATGGGACGGATCCAGGCGAGACCGGATTCCTCACCGATGCGCTTGGCCTCGGCCTCCATGATGTCGGCCGCGAGCCGCTGCGCGATTTCGGGGTTCACCCACCGATCGCCACCGTCGCTGAAGAGGTCACGATCGACCTTGCCGCCAGCCTCGACGTAGCGATCCTCGCCGACCAGCAAGGCAACCGCGTCGTTCGCCTTCATGGATTCGTTCGCGATGGCGCGGCGGATCGTGTCGGCGTTGGAGTAGCTGCTGTATGCGTTCCAGATCAGGAGCTGCTTCTCCTGATTTTCGGTCGAGGCATAGGCCTTCGCCACGTCGAGGGTGATTTCATTGGCGCTCAGCGCCTCGAAGATCGGGGTGGCGAGCGACGCGAGGCGGAGGCGGCCTTCGACGAACCGGCGAGTGAGCCCGAAGCGCTTGGCGACCGCATCGATATCGCCGGAGGTGCCGAGAAAGTGCTGGAAGGCCCGGCATTCCTCCGCCGGCGTCATCTTCAACTGGTGGAAGTTGGCGGCGAGTGAAGTTTCGGACAGCGTCGCGTCGTCGCCCTTCAGCACCATGACCGGCACGTCGAAATCGTCGGGGTTGATCTCGCCGCGGTCGGCACGAAGGTTGAGAGCGCGTAGCCGGCGACCACCGTCGAAGACGGCGAAAGAGCCGCGTGGCTTTGTCACGGGCGTAACGAGGAGGTTTTGCAGGATCCCGCGGGCACCGATATCGGCCGCGAGCTGATCGATATTGAGGTCATCCGACTTGCGGACGTTGAACTCCGAGAGGCGAAGCTTGCTGAGCTTGACGGTCTGGATCACAGGGGTAACTCCTTCTGGCATCCGGATCATCCCGGACACCATCCCCGCTCCCCCTTCCCTTTCGCTCAGGCCGCCTTGAGCAGCTCGGCGAGGATCGACTCGGCCGCCGGCACCGGCACGAAGACGCGGGTGCGGTACTGGATGACTTCGGTGAAACAGCCGATGGATTTGAGCCATGCCAGCTGCTGAGACGGGCATCCGACCAGTTCGATGCGGGCCGATCCGTTCACGACCGCGCGCTTGATCGTCGTCGGGAATGGGCGGGTCAGATCGACACTGCGACCCGCAAGCGCCGACCTGGCGATATCCTGCGGCGGCAGATTATCGGCCCGGTCGATGCCGAGTTTCGTGAAGAGCTGCGGCACATGGTCGTCGAAGACGAGGCGGCCAAGCCAGGATTGGCCGTTACCGTCGGCAATCCGGTTTACAACGAGGTGATCGCTGGGCAGCGCTGACCAGATCGGCAGGAGCAGGCCCGTGGCGAGCCGGATTGTTTCGCTATCGACCTTCTGGGTGGCGTCCAAAACCTCTTTGGCCCATGTCGCCGCGAAGGCGTCGCGGTCTATGGTCGTCCAGGCCGTCTCGTAGAGGTCATGTTCGCGCATATATTCGTGCCGGGTTGGCCGCATGAGCTCGATGCGCGGGATGGGCGTGCCCTCCTTCTCTTCCATGAGGGCCCGAGCGCGGGTTTGCAGAGCGACCATGCCGGACTTGGAATTGACCATGCACACGGCAGTTGGGTCGCTGTCGGCGATACGCAGGATGCGCTCCAGTGAGACCGGTGTTCGCCGGCGCGTGATCTCGATCGTCAGGAGGTGCGACGTCGCGCCGCTGACCGGATCGGTTCGCAGCAGCGTGTCGTCGAGGAGGGTGGCGCTATCGACCAGGATCGTCTCGACCCCGACGTCCAGCCTGCCCGCTTCTCGCGCCGCCGAGACACGGGTCTCGACAAGGGAAAGGAACTCCTCGAAGATCCCGTTCTGCAGGCCGATGGGTAGCGCGAGAATGCGGTTGAGCCAGCGCTGGATCGGCGGCAGCTCGTCCTTCATCACGCCATCCTTGTCGCAAAGCTCGAGGCCGGTGCGGCGCTCGAACTCGGCGTGCGAGATGCTGGTCAGCTTGCCGCCAACGAGGAGGTGAAACCAGCTGATCAGCGCGGCACAGGCATATTCGCTTTCCAAATTGTCGGCCGGGTCGAAGAGATTTTGCCCGCCCGTCTGTCGCTGGCCTCTGGTCAACGCACCAAGGCTGTCGAGGCGGCGCGCGATGGTGCTGGTGAAGCGCAGTTCCCCCTTGCAGTCGGTCGTAACCGGGCGAAACAGCGGGGTGCAGGCCTGGTGGGTGCGGTGGGTGCGGCCAAGGCCCTGGATCGCGCGATCGGCGCGCCAACCTGGTTCCAGCAGCAGATGGACGCGCTGCTCCTGATTTGGGACGTCGAAAGAGGCATGGTAGGAACGTCCCGTGCCGCCGGCATCCGAGAAGATGAGGATGCGCTTGCGGCCTTGCATGAAGGCCGCCGCCTCGGCTTGGCTGGTGCGCGCGGAGCGCGTTTCGAGCTTCTGGTGGCCTTCGCCCGTCGAGACCAATCGCTTCGTGCGACCCGTGATTTCGGCGACGCGATCATGCCCGAAATGCTCGAGCAGTCCGTCCAGCGCCGCCATGATCGGCGGCATCGCGCAGAGATGTTCGATGAGAGCGCTGCGGGCAGCTTCCGCTTCCGGGTTATAAACGGGATTGCCATGTTCGTCCTCCATCGGCACCGAACGCGCCGTGCCGGTGTCGTCGGTGAAGACGCGCATCTGGCGGGTCGGGAATGCCCGCTCGAGGTAATCCACGACATATTCCTTCGGAGACAGGTCAATTTCCAGCGCAGCGCGCTCATCAGGACCGAGTGAGCCCAGGCGTCGGTCAAGAATGGATTCGGCGGTTGTTACGAGCTGCATGACGACCGACTGGCCCGCTCGAAGGTGGTGTTCGACCGCGGCGATGACGGTCGGCAGTTTCATCGAAAGCAGGACCTGCCCGAAGAACCGCTGCTTGGTAGACTCGAAGCGAGACCGTGCAGATGCCTTGGCGCCGCTGTTGAGCGTAGCATTTTCTAGAGCATCGACGATGCCGGTGAGTTCGAGGGCCCTCTCCATATTCTGGTGGATAATGGCCCAGGCGTCGGCATAGGTGTCGTAGATCTCGATCTGGGCGGGCGTCAGCTCGTGCCTCAATATGTCGTACTCGACACCGGCGAAGCTCAATGCGCGCGCCATGTAGAGTCCAGTCGCCTTGAGGTCGCGCGCCACCAGCTCCATCGCGGCGATGCCTCCCTTGCGGATGCCGCTGATGAATTGTTCGCGATCGGCGAAGGCCGTCTCCGGGCCCCAGAGACCGAGACGCACGGCATAGGCGAGGTTGTTCACGTCCGACGCGCCCGTAGCGGAGGCGTAAAGGACGCGGGCGCCTGGCAGGTGGTTTTGTAGCAGAACACCGCAAATGCCCTGTTGAGACCCCTTCTTCGCGCCGAGAGCCCCCTCCCCGCCTGCGACGCCGCCCATCTCGTGCGCCTCGTCGAAAGCGATGACGCCTTCGAAGTCTTCGCCGACCCAATCGATGATCTGCTTCAGGCGGGTGTGGTCGCCGCGCATCGATCGAAGCGTCGGGTAAGTTACGAAGAGGACGCCCTGATCCAACTTGATCGGTTCGTCGATCTTCCAGTTGCCCAAAGGCTGGATGTCTCCGGTCAAGCCACCTAGCGCAGTCCAGTCTCGACGGGCATCCTCGAGGAGCGGCTCGTTCTTCGTCACCCAGATGTTCCGGCGACGGCCTTGCAGCCAATTGTCGAGGATACAGGCCGCAATCTGGCGGCCTTTGCCGGCGCCGGTTCCATCGCCCAGGAAGAAGCCTTTGCGGTAAGCGGCGCCGTCTTCTGCGATCGTCAGCCCGACGCCTTCCTTGTCGGGCTTGAAGCGGCCCGGGAGAGACTGAGACCAGGCATGGCCCGCATAGACGACGGTTTCGAGCTGCGAAGCGGACAGGAGGCGCTCGGCCACCGTGCGTTCGGGAAGACGCGGCATATGCGTCGGGATTGGTGCTGGGATTGAGCCCATGGCGACCGATTCGACGAGAGCGGTGGGATGCTCGCCGGCCGTGGCAAAGACTATGCGGCTCGGGCGATAAGGCAGATAGACGCCGGTCTGGTCGAGCAGCGGGGCCGGCGTCTCCAGAGATGAATACTCGACCGGAAGCACATCGTTGCGGACAGGAGCATGAAAGGGACGCGGGTCGGAGCGGCTGCTTTTGACGGCCCGGAACATCGAGATTCCGGTGCTGCGTTTGGGTGTTGCTGACGGCAAATCGCAGCGCAGAGGCGCGCGGTCGCTGATCGAGATCGCGTCGAGCAGCTCGGCGATCGAGGAGCGTTGGATGATGGCCGGCGGACTCTTGCCTGGAATCTTGTCGATGACGAAGAGCCGGACCGCGATCGACGTGCCGTGTTTGAGGTAGCATTTCTCGAGGCGGATCGAGGTTCGCACGGTCGTCTCGCGCAGGACCGTCTCATACTGGTCTCGCATCCTGGCGCTCGGGCCGAACCAGTCCGGCATGATCGCGACGAGGCGTCCGCCAGGGCGAAGGCGCCGGAGCGCTGCCTGCAGGTGACGCACGGCTGCATAGTCGTCGGTCCCGCGTCCGAGGGACCGCGAGAATGGCGGATTCATGAGGATGAGGGTTGGCCGTTCGGCGCTGGAGAGGGTGGAACCGATTGTGGCGCCGTCATGACCGGTGATGGTCGCGCGTGGGAACACTGCCGAGAGACGTCCGCGCCGCGTGGGATCCAATTCGTTCAGGTGCAAAGCCTGGTGAGCCCCACATTGCGCCACGAGAAGTCCATTGCCGGCGCTCGGTTCGAGGATGACGTCATCGGGCTTTACGTTTGCCAGCAAAACCGCGACCGCGGCTATGTCGACGGGTGTCGAGAATTGCTGCCACTCGATCTGCTCCTCACTGCGGACGGTTTGCGTGGGGAGTCGACCGAGGAGCTCGCTCGCGGCCGCGACGTCGGTGAGCGTGGCCAAACAGTAGGGGTTGGTGCGTAGATGAAGCGCGATGGCGTGTTCGAGGATTTCGAAGCTGTCGCGCTGCGTCCAGCGACCGTCGGCATCCGTGCCACCAAAGGCGGCGATCATAGCCTCGTTCAGGTGGCGCCGGGTGATCCGGTCGCCCGTGTGAAGATGGGCAATTAGACGGGTCGCGGCTGCGCGATCGGCGTGCTCGGCCGCTTCGAAAAGGTCGGTCATCGGGGATCTCCTGTGCGGCTGCACCCTCGGCAGCATCACACTCTCGATCCCCCTCTCCTCCTTCAGCCCGTGGCAGCGATGCCCGAAATCTGGTTGGCGCGCGCGTAGAGAACCTTAGCCCAATCTTTGAAGGGTCGTGGCGGAGGTGCTCGCTCGATCGTCAGGCCTGGCCGTGCGTAATGTGCCTCGGCATCGGCGGCGGCCGCGCGCCCCTCGACGTCATTGTCCTCGGCGATGACGAGCCGCGTGATCGCATCGGGTATGATGAGATGACTGAGACGGCCGGCGCCCAAACTTGCCCAACACGGCATGTTATGGAGAAGCGAGAACGCGCGGGCGTCTTCGAAGCCTTCTGCGATCGCGAGGGCTGTGCCGCCCTCCCCGCCCCGCCAAGCACCGTTCAGGGGCCGACCGAGCATCACCTTGCGTGTGTAGTAGGCCGTTTCGGGATCGAGAAAGATGCGTTGGATTGCGACCAGTTTGTGGCTCGCGCGCACCGCGACCAGCAACGCGGGAAGAAACTGCGTTCGGGGTTTGGGAAGGTACGGGCAGCGTGGGTGGAAGCGCGCGTCCGCAGGGGCTGGCAGCAGGTGCCGTGTGGCAAGATAGCGCTCCGCCAGCGTTCCGTGGATTTCGTGCGCCTGGTCCCAGATGCGTTGAGCGTTCCCGGCGGAAGCAGGATGTGAGGGGGCAGGTCGTGCGTAATGGCGAGTGACACGGATGCGCCTGAGTTCGCGAAGTATGTCCTGCCGATCACAACCCGCGAAACAGTTGACGAGAATGTCGCTGTTGCCCTGACGGAGCGACAGGCTCGGCTCGCTATCGTTATGCGCGGGGCAGGAGCACATTGCGACATAGCCGTGCCACGTGCCTCCCAAGGCTCCAACGATATCGACGAGTTCTTGTGAGGGCTTCTCGGCGGTGAGGGGCATGATCGTATCTCCTGCGTCCCTTCGCCAAGCCCCTCTCCTCTCCCTTCACGCGGATGGGCATGATCATTTTACGATCGGGCGCAGATTGGGCCAACGGTCCTCTTTCCCTTATCCTATTGAAGGAAAAGAAGAATCTGAGCTGTTAGATTGGTTTCTATAGGTGTTAGATAGTTAGCCGCCTGATTCCTGCGGTGAAACCCTTGGAATCGTGCGAGTCGCGATCATTCGCCTGTTCCTGATGTGTCGATGATGCGTTCCCGAAGTGTCGGGCGTTGTGTTCCCGAAGTGTCGACCATCGGTTCCCGGAGGACCGTGATTCGTTCCTGATGTGTCGAAGGATCGAAAAAGGGGTGGAAAGTGCGGCGCGATTTGAATCATTTTGGCGCCGCATGTCGAGAATGACGTTCAAGAGGCATCGATAGTGCCGGCGACATGACGCCTGACGCGCGATCCTGGCGCATCCGGTCGGCCAGGCCCGACACTTCGGGAACGCTTCGGTCGGGATCTCCACGGGAATCGGCCCTCGCTGCGAGGCATTGCATGGCGGGCGGCGAGTGCGATCCCTATCGGCTGGGTGTGTGTGGGCTCCGCTGCGGCGCATCCCTCAATTCCTCAGCGTGTGTCGGTTTTCTTTGTCATATCGCCGAACGAAGCCGATGAAGGCGTTCTGGTAGTTGACGGGTGTGCGCGAGGGATCACCGTCGATCCACTCCCGAAACAACAAGTGGAGGTTCTGGTAGTCCCAACCAGGGCATTCGCCGCGAAGGGTTTGAAGCGTGGCGTCGGTGATGAACCCCTCGGTGGCTTTCGACGAAAGCGTCGTCACGGTCCTTCGAACCATACTGCGAACATCAAGGAGATCCGGCGCTCCGTCCTGTGGAGACGGGGCCGCCGTCGTTGGATTTGCGTTCAGGGCCTTGGCCGCGCCCTTCGGCTCCGATCGGCGTTGCGCCCCCCCCTTCTTGGGTCGAGATGTTTGTTCGGTGTCAGCCTCGGATCTGCGCCGCATACGCAGGCTGGGTTCCCGCTTCCCGGGTGCCTGCTCGATCGCGATCGAATAGCCCGGCAGCTCGTTGCGCTCGGCGATTTTTGCAATCTCGAACTTGAAGCGGCGATACTGGCCTTCGGCGCCAGATTTCTCGAAGAGGGTCGGCAGGGAGATGGCAAACCCGGCCTCGCCGGCCCCCCCGGCGTGCTTGCGGGCAACCTTGTAGAGCCAGCGCTCGCGGCCGCCGCTTATATCGAAATAGGCTCGGTCGATGGAGAGGATGCCGCCCTGCATGAGAACACCCTCGTGGAACCAGTTGCTGAGCTCTAGGGTCATTCCGCGCGATCGCTCGGTCTTCTCGTCGACCAGTTGGGTCCAGCCATCCAGCCAGCTGAAGGTAGCTTCGCGTCGGTTCTCGGCTCGGATGTTAGTCTTGACCGTGGTCGAGACAAGGCGGTCGAGCGACTGAGCCAACAATTCGTAGGCGCGTCCTGTGGTTGGACGGCCGATCGCACGGAGCAGATCATAAGGCATAAGATGGAGTTTGCGCGGGACGTCGTTGACGCCGCGCCGTGCCATGTCAGCGAGCGTTGAGGCGCAGTAGATCAGGATGTCGGCGTCCCAGATGGTAGCCATCCCATAGTCCGGGTTGGCGGAGACGTGGACCCAGAGTTTCCCGTCGGGAGAGTTATAGTCGATCGGCTTGACCCGCTTGGACTTCGCGAGACTGAAGAAGGGACGCTCCATCATCTCACGCTGATCGCGCAAGGGGAGGTCAGAGATATAGGGCAGGAAGAGGTCGAATTGCTCGCTGATGTGAGCTTGTCTTGCTTTTGTCACGGGGTGTGCCTGGCGGTACGGGATTGAGCGCGTGCGAGCGCGGATTTTAATAGTAGCGACAAGGTAGAGGAGTTGGCCGAACGCTGAAAGTGGGGATGCGGTCGTTCGGATTTCGATGTGGTGGCTTGCCTCAGCCTCACTTTGTTTCCCCGGGGAAACTTTCTCGATGGAAGGGCAGGGCGCGGGTGGTCGTTATGGTGGGGAGGGCCGTTGCCAAGTGAGTTCCAGCTTGGCGCGTTCGACGCCTTCGCGCCCTTTGCGCGGTCGTCGGGGCCGGCAGCGTCTGACTCATGGGATGTTTCCCCGGGGAAACTTCGACCCGAATGACTCGTGACGCGGACGGGATAGGCCGTTTCGCAGATGTTTCCCCGGGGAAACATCTGGTCAGCGCAGCAAACCACGGCCCGAGGCATCGAGATGGGCGAGGGCTTCGCGGAGCCCGCGAAGGAGTTCGTCCTCGGTTGCACCGGAGCCGGCATGGAGTCGGATTGTCGCCCCTTGCCGATTGGACGAGACGAGGCTGAGCGCGTCGCGCCCAATCTTGCTCTTGTATGTGAAGGGCTCGGCGACGTCGGCCTTGCTTTCGGTCGCCAGATGAAGGCGACGAAGCACCTCCGCTGCGGGAAAGGGAAGGTCGCCGCTCATTCGGCGTTCCGCTTGCAGCTTCGCGATCTGCTTTGCGGCGCTAGTGATTGTCGCCGCTCTCGCCTTGTCGTCGAATAGCTGTGCGAGGGCATAGGCCGGTTTCAACTGAATATCGTCGGGGGAGGCGAAAGCCGAAACCACCACGTCGGGCAGTGCAGCGACTTTCAGCATCTTGGAGAGCCAACCCTTCGATACCTTGAGCCGATCTGCCATCCGGGTCATATGGTTGCCGTAGTGCTGGCGAAGAGCGGCGGCGTAGTTCCGGGCACGCTCCAGGTCGGAGACGTCTTTTCGGGCTCGATTCTCAAGGTCTGCAAGTCGGAAGGCGGCCTCGTCGTCGAGCGCCACGACCTGGGCGACGAACTGCATCTCCGGATAGGAGTTTCGGCGCAGCCAGGAAATCGACCAGTGGCGGCGGGTCCCAGCAATAACCTCGAAGTCGTGATCTGGGTCATTGTCGATGCGCCGGACGACGGCGGGCACCTTCTGTCCACCTTCTGCGAGGATCGAGTCGATCAGTTCCCGGCAATTCTCCTCAGTCAGATGGTTGTAGTGACGAGCGTTGCCGGTCCAGACACGAACACGTGCAGGATCGAGAAGCATCTGAGTGACCTGCCGGACTTCGCCGGTTGCGACGCGCGCAAGCGCAGACTCCCGGCTGAGCAGCGTGGTCCCGCGCATGCGGTCGGGGCGTGCTGGTGGCGCGATCGGGCCGCTGGCTTCATCAGCGGCGGGCGCGGGCACTGGTGCCTCGTCGTCGGCGAGGAGGTCGGCCAGATAGTCCTTCTGATTACGCGCCATTGTGCCCGCCCCCAAAGGATAGTGAAATGGCGGATATGTGACCCGCGACGAAGTGATGAAGATCAGGCCGCTTCATTGACAAGGGCCTCCTCGCTTACCGGCGAAACGCGTCCCCAGCCTCTGCGTACGAGTTGCTCGACCTGTCCGAGTGCTTCATCAAGGTTGGACCGGCACCGCTTATGCGTGCGGGCGGTTCCGATGGGTTTGTCTAGTTCATAGACGGTCATCATGCGCATCGCGGCGTGGCTAATCTCTGCGGACTCGAGGATGGGTACCGGGAGTAGGGCAGGCCCGAACGTCTGCTCCATGATTTGCTGGACCATGGCGTGAGCCGGATCATTGCCGTTGAACTTCGAGCAGATCAGCCGGACGAACGAATAATCTACGTCGATGCCGGCTTGGCTGAGCTGTCCGATGACCTGCTCCATCATGGATAGGAATTGGACCGTGGAGCAGAAATCGGGGGTCGTTGCTGCGAGGGGGACGATGAGCGCATTGGCGGCCTGCATCACCGCGAGGCTGATCGTTCCGAGTGCCGGAGGCGGATCGAGAAGGACCACGTCGTAAGAGCGCGCCAGGTCCATCAGGCCCGCTTTGAGTTTGCGAAAACGCGTTGCGAGGATGCTTCCACCGTCAGCGCCGGCAGCCGCCATCTCATACTCGACGTCGAATAGTTCGAGGTTGGAGGGAATGAGATCGACATTGGGCCAGGGCGTCTTCTTTACGGCGTAGAGTAGGTCGGCCTGGGTCGGGTCGATCGAGAGGTAGGGATAAAGCGTCTCCTCGCGCGTCACATTGAAATGCGGATTGAGTCCGAACAACGTCGTGGTCGTAGCCTGGCTGTCGCAATCGACGACCAGGACCCGATAACCCTGCACCGCCAAATAATGTGCAAGGTGGGTGGTAACGGTCGATTTGCCGACGCCGCCTTTGAAATTCTGGACAGCGATAATGGGCGGCTGATCGAGGGGCGCGCGGGCAGGCGACGCGCCAAGGACATCGCGCATATGAAGGAGCTCTTCGATCGTGTAGCCCGCCCGGCGTCCCGAATCGGTAGCCGGCGGCTGGGGGAGGCGACCGTCCTCCTCGGCCATGCGGATGCGGTTGGTCGAACAGCCGAGGAGCGTGGCGGCTTCGGCGATTCCATAACGCACATCGAGACCTTTGCGGGTATCGGGAAGGAAGGCCTTGCGGCGAAGCCGCTCAATCATGCGGACGCCCGCATCCGCCAATTCTGCTATTCGCGATGCATCTGAAGTCAATTCGGCCATTGTCTTCCATCCTGAACCAATTTATGGTTACATAGGCCGGTTTCCATTCAATCGTCAATGTTGAGTGCAAAAGAGATCAGGCGAACCGCATGCTTTGGATCTTCCGTTCAGTTCGTGGGCCGGTTTGGTGGCGCGGAGCAGGGGCATAGTCCAACCGAACGAACGAGGGGCGCCGTAGCGCCGGGCAATATGCGCGAAAATCGAGCTAATACTCTGTTTTCGAGACGGAAATTGCCGCGGTTTCGTACCGAAGGAAACCGACCAATTGGCGCGACTGGTTGGCCACCGGCGGTGGACCGGGGGCGCGCGATCATGCTTGATGCGAACTTCCCGCGGCGGCGTCAGGCGCCGTTGGCCAACGAACCGAAGCGAGCGTCGAATTCGGCCATCTCCCGATCGAAGGTGGAAACGATATCGTCGATGTCTTTTGGCGGAACTAATTGATCGAGCGCCTTGCGGGGTCGGCCGCGCAGGGCAGGGGCTAGTCCCAGTGCGATCGCGACATCAGGGGCGGCGTAGACCCGCCAGGAGCGGCGACCACTCACTTCCCTGACCAGTGCCATACTGGCGGCGCGATCGAGCAGCTTGCCGGCGCCGGAGAGCGTCAGGCCAAGTGTCTCTGCGATCCGATCGGGGCTGGTGACCGGATGGTGGAGCAGGGCGGCGGCGAGCGCGGTAAGCAAGCCTGGGCGGTGAAGTCCCGAAATGGCATAGATCGCCCTGCGCCGGTCGTCCTCGATCGCGTCAATGCTGGCGATCGATTGATCCGCGGCCCTGGTCATCTGGCGGAGCAAGCGCAGGCATTGCGGTCCTGCCTGGAGGCTGCCGAACCGCAGTGCCTTGTGGCCACCGGCGAGCGAGGGGAGGGGCGCCTGGGTGACGCCCATCCGGTGGAGCAGGACGGGCAGCCACAGCCACGGCTGAATCGACCGATCAGCCAAAGCGAATTGTCGCATTACCTCGCAGGCGCGCAGCAAGGCCGGTGCAGCGGCAAACCCGTCGTCGAGCTCGGGGGTGAACGGGAGCTGCTCCTGCCAGTGATGGCCGGTCGCGGCCAACGATCGCCGCCAGCCATCGAACGCCGAGAACGGGTCGTCCAACGACGATCGATGCTGTCGGCCGGGCAAAGGCACCCCCGTTCCCCATGAAAATACCTCCGCCTCGTCGATTTCGACACCCTGCAGCTGGAGGGCTGTGGCATAACCGCTCCACGCTGCGCGAACGGACCAGGCGGATGCCACGGAACTGGCGGAAACCCGGGTGTCCAGTCGTGCGATCGCGGCTGCTGCCGATTCGAGCGCGCTGGCCAATTCTACGGTCCAGGAAACCGAAATCAGGGCAGGGGAGGGGCGCGCCATCGCCAGATTGTATCCGCAAAGCTGATCTCGGTCCATGTTGCCGATACGCCCAGTGTTGATAATGAACCGTTATCACCACTCTATACAATAGAAGGTGTTGGCGGTATCGCTGGGCGCCATGAGCGAAACCGTGCCCTTTGCCGCCCTTTCGCCGCCGTTATCGCGGACGAGGGTGGCCGTGGGCGACACGCGCACGCTCGATCTCGTCGTCCAGGACGTGCGCGATCTCGTCGGCGCCGGCGTGGCGGTCGATGCCAGCCTGATTGCCGCGGCCGTGCGCGGCTGGTCGGCCAACACCCGCCGCGCGTTCCGTTCCGACCTAGTCCTGTGGGGGCGGTGGTGCCGCACCGCGCGCGTCCGCGCCGTCGACGCCGGCGAGGAGACGGTCGCGGGCTGGGTGCGCGCGCTGGCGGGGATCGATGCCTCGGCCGAGAAGGTGCGCGCCGCCGCGACGATCGCGCGCTACCTTGTCCATGTCGGCTGGGCCTATCGCATGGCCGGGCTCGACGATCCCACCGCCGCGCCCCTGGTCCGGTTTGAGATGAAGGCGGCGCGCAAGACGCTCGGCACCCGCCAGCGCCAGGCGCGGGCGTTGCGCTTCAAGGGCGACATCGCCGACCTCGACAGCCCGGCGAGCGGCGTCTGCCTCGCGCACCTGCTGAGAGCCTGCCGCCGCGACCTGCTTGGGCTTCGCGACGAGGCGCTACTGCGCGTCGCCTATGACAGCGGTTGCCGGCGCTCGGAGCTGGTCGCGATCATGGTCGACGCGATCGAGGGTCCGGACGGGGAGGGGGCGGGCACCCTGTTCATTCCCGAAAGCAAGACCGATCGCGAGCGCGAGGGCGCGGTTGCCTATCTCTCGCCGGCGACGATGCGCGCGATCGCCCGTTGGCGCGACGCCGGCCATATCGACACGGGCGCTCTGTTTCGCCGGGTCGAGACGCATTTCGACGGGTCGGTGCGGACGGTGGGGCAGGGGCCTTTGCACCCCAACAGCATCACGCTGATCTACAAGCGGCTGATCCGGACCGCGTTCGATCGGAAGTTGCTGGGAGAGATGAGCGAGGCCGAGCTGCAGCGCTGGCTGAAAGCAGTGTCGAGCCATTCAATCCGGGTCGGGGTCGCGCAGGACAATTTCGCGGCGGGCGAGAGCCTGCCCGCGATCATGCAGGCCTATCGCTGGCGCGATCCCAAGACGGTGATGCGCTACGGCGCCAAGCTCGCGGCGAAAAGCGGGGCAAGTGCGCGGATGGCGGCGCGGCTGTCGGCATCGGCCACTGGGGAGAGCTGAGGATCCCTCGCAGCCGGCTGTGGTCGTCAGCCCCAGAGGCTGGAGAGCGGTGCTGCGGCCAGGCGGTCGCCGAAGGCTATCGTCTGCTCATGATCGTAGAGCACGGCGCCGAACGCAAAGCGTTGCCCCGTCGCAGCGGCGAGTTTGCGCAGGCCCGAGAAATCCTCGGAGCGGACCGTCGCGGACGCCTTGACCTCCAGGCCGACGATCCGCCCGTCCCGGTCCTCGAGGACGATATCGACCTCATCCAGCTCCTTGTCCCGAAAGTGGCTCAGCGAGAAGCGGTCGTCGGACCAGCCCGTGAGCTTGAGGATCTCCGAGAACACGAAGGTTTCGAGAATGGCGCCGAAACGGGAGCGATCCGCCGCCACCTTTTCGGGTGTGAGGCCGGTGAGCGCGGCCAGCAGGCCTGAATCGAGGAAATGCAGCTTGGGTTTCTTGGTCAAGCGCTTGAGGGCGTTATTGTGCCAGGGCGGCAAGGTCCGCACGAGAAACAGCTGCTCGAAGATCCCGGTATATTTCTGGGTCGTCACATGATTGAGATCGAGACCGGCGCCGACACCCGCGTGGTTGATCAATTGTCCGGCATGAGCGGCAAGCGCCCGAAGCAGGCGCGGCATGCGGTCGAGCTGGTCGACGTTGGCGATGTCGCGGACGTCTCGCTCGACCACGGCCTCGACATAGTTGTCGTACCAATCCTGGCGTCGGGTCCAGCTTTTGCGCGCGACGGCCTCCGGATAGCCGCCGGCCAGCACCAGATCGACGAGGTCGCCGCCGAGCCGCAGCGTTCCGGGTTCCGGCGCTCGCCCGGCGAAGAGGGACTCGAGGAAGCGCGGTGCTGGCTGCGCAAGAATCTCGGATTGGGCGAGCGGTAAGAGGCGGATGATTTCCATCCTGCCCGCAAGCGAGTCCGCTATGCGGGGCAGCGTCATCAAATTGGCCGAGCCGGTTATGAGGAAGCGGCCGGGGCGGGGATCCCGATCGACGCTTTCCTTGATGGCCAGAAGCAGATCGGGTGCGCGCTGGACCTCGTCGATGATCGCCTGGTCAAGCCCGCGCACCAGCCCGGCCGGATCGGATTTCGCGGCAGACAGGGTCGTCGCGTCGTCAAGCGTCAGATAGGTCCGGGATTTCTCCGCGAGGGAGCGGGCGAGGGTGGTCTTGCCTGCTTGCCGGGGTCCGGCCAGCATGACCACCCTGGTATCCTGCAGGGCCTCATGGACGCGATGGGTTGCATGACGAAAAAGCATGGCGGTCTGAAGCCCAATCAGCACCTAAATGAAAGAGTGTGGGCGTCTATCTGAAATTATCTCCACGGCCAAATGAAATTGCACTTGAGGCCGCGAAGCCTCGCCCGTCGGTCGCCGGCGACACCGGGTGCGCCCGCTCGCTCAAAGCGGTGTCGAGCCGTTCGATCCGCGTACGCATCGCCCGGGACAATTTCACTGACGGCGATCATGCAGGCGTATCGCTGGCACGATCCGAAGACCGTGATGCGCTACGGCGCGAAGCTTGCAGCGAAAAATGGAGCGAGCGCACGGCTGGCGATGCGGTTTTCCGCGGCGCAACAGCGCGGGTGCTGCCTGTGGTCGGGAGGTGTTGGTTGATCGGTCCTAGCGCAGGAGGCGGAGCGCGACATCGCGATAGCTCAGAGGATGAACATTGTCCTCTGAGCGAAAGCGCATCAGATCGAGCGTCTCATCGCCGAAGGTCGCCGCGACAGAACTGACCGTGTAAGCTTGGGCGCGCGCATAAGGCAGCAACCAGATGACACGCTTCGCCGAAACGCTCGTTCGGATTTTCAGGAGCTTATTGAGAAGTCCCTGACCGGCCATATCATTTGATCCTATCGCAAAGATCGATGTCCCGTAGCGCTTGGCTGGCCGCCGCCAAGCAAGGATCTGGGCTGCAGTGGCGCGCTCGGTTGCCTGGACATCGCACTGCTGGGCGTAGCGGGCATTGATCGCCCGCGCCGTGCCGACGCCAGTGCTATCACCCAGGATAAGGCATTCGAACATGCGCGATCGGCTCCTTGCGAACAGGTTAGCGCCAGCAGATTGAAAGCGAAATCGAAAATCAGAAGGTCATGATGGTCGAACAGGGGAGGGGCAACATCCACAGGCCTCGGTGCTCAGCTCGTCGACGCGGTCCGCCAGTTCCGTAAGGTCAGCCTCGGCCAGGATGAAAAGATCGTCCTCATCGGCAAAGAACATCTTGGCGCGTTCCTGCTCTTCGAGAAGGTAGGGCTCATCGTCGAACCGCTGGTGCCACTGGCTGTCCACGAACTTCATGAGCTCAGACCATGCGGCGGCTTCGGCGTCGTGGACCGTAATCGCCTCAACGCCCTGATAGACAATGAAGAGGATCGTCACCAGCATAGCTCTATCCGCCTGGAGGTCGGTGATCCCGGCGCAACATCCGCTTCACCTAGCCTCATTCACGTTGTGCAACGCAATATGTAGTTCTCCGACCCTTGATTTATCGGCGATTATGCGATGGAATGTTGCCGTTTGGCGGCAAGAAAAATCATACCGGCTGATGCTTTTGCCTTTACGTCGACAATTAAGGCCTTGCTCACCATGATCGGGTAGAGGAGGGCAGGGCAGGGACGTCAGGCGGGGCCGACACACGCCGGGTGCAAATCTGGCGAGTCGTCGCAAAGGTGATGGCATGATCATGGCGCATCTGACACAGGTCGAGATCGCGAACTGGATCGCTCTTTACGTCGCCGCAGGCCTGTGTTGCGGCATCGCGGTCATTTTGTCGGTCGCAACCACATTTATCGAAATCTACCGCGAGCGCGCGTGGACAAATATCGATTCTTTCGGCTCCGTTGCTCTCTTCCTGCCAAAGACCTGGTGGCGCTGGCAGAAGCTCTATTTCATATCGACGCCCGTCACCCTCGGCATCGTGGGCGCTTTCGCCGCCTCGATGTCATGGGGCTGACGGCCACCGCAGCGCTGTAGAGGATTAAGCGTTGAGCGCGCCAGTCAGAATGGCGCGGACATGGCCCTCGTGGAGATGTGCCGGCGTGATGCTGACCACCGGGGCGATCTGCGCCATTCGTGGATGCGTGACGGCCTTCGATGCCTTATAATCCTCATCCTCGAAGCCCATTGCTTCCACGACGAGCTGCCGGATCTCGCCCGTGGAGCGTGAGCGAGCCTCGAGGACGAAATCCGGCCTGCAGGCGCCGATCGGCGTCAGCTTGTCAAAGACGGGCTTCTCGATCGCGATGTCGATCCCGTCCCGATCGAAATAGTGCCGTGCCGCCAGCAGCTCGCGCAAAACGGTCCGCTCAAACTCTGAATCGACGGGAATGAAGCGCCTGCCCGAATAGATCGGCTGGGCATAGGCTCGCAAAGGCGCGTAGCCGTGCGCTTCGGGATATTCGCCGGCCACGACGATGACAAGATAGGGGCCCTTGATCGGATTTCCCCGCAAAGACGGCGATTGAACCCGATTGGCGATCACGACGGGCTCGCACCCCGCAACGATAACTTGCGCTCCTTTGAACGCGGGCGAGAAGAGGGTAAGGAACGCTTGGGGTGCATGGCCTCGCGGCCAGTTTCGAGACAGCCCGCGAAGTCCGGCATAAACGCGGTTGCTGTGAAGCGCCTTGGCGTGGGTCCACAGCGCTCGACCGAGCTCGATGCCAGGCGCGATCTCTATCTTACCCGCGGCCGCGGTGAGCGCGTTGAACTCGTCGCTGATCGAATGGTCGACCAGATCATGCGACAACGGCGCGCAGAGGTTGAGGCCCGCCACGTCGAGAAGTCGCCATAGCAGCCGCGCAAGGCGGGGCACCGAAGCATGTCGGGTCCGATCGTCGCTTGTGTCTTCCTCCGGTCGCTGGGCCAGCTTCTCGGGAGCGGGCCGCAAAACCTCGAAATAGCCTGTGGGAGGATCCGCCGGTGTTTGATGAGTACGGATCTCGGTGATACGGTTCGTCACCTGATCGCGGAAGAACGGGCAATCGGGTTGGTGTTCGGGGCGCTTTGAGCTGGTGAGGCGGCGCAAATAATAGGTCTCCGCCTCGGAGAGAAAGGCAGGGGTCAGGATGGGTGGCGCCGTGTCGTCGTCCCGGCAGTCACATGCGATCCACTTACCGCCAATCCGGGCTTGCTGGACCAACATGATGCCCGCTTCCTCGTCCCCTCGGGAGCCCTCGCCGGCGTACCATCGGACCAGAGCCGACCTGACAGGGTCGGGGAGGGGGATTCGGCGCGCACTGCGCCCGTCGCCATGGCGATCGATCAACCACATGAACGACCCTTTCGGAGGAGGAATAGGGGATTCTCACTCAGGTCGGCGGGATTGACAATCCCGTTCTGTCGATCCCCACTTTCGAAATGGCGGTTTCGGGAGGCCGAAAATGAGGTCTTATCTTCTTTGCGGTGTAGCAATCCTGATGGGCAGCGCGTCGATGCTGCAGGCGGCGCCTCAGGATAGAAAAGCCGTTCGCTCCGTGCAGTTGATCTCGATGACGGGCGCCACGCCAGCACCAGCGTCGGCCGAATCGCCGGGGCCGGACGCAGGACGAGGGGTGGAAACCAAACCGTCGGTCGACATTGGGGTGGTGCTGGGGGAATTTCGGGTGCATGATCTCAGCCGGCGATGGGTCGAATTTCAGATGGCCAACAGCTTCACCCCTCGGACTCCTTCAGCGGCGCAGGCAGCCGCCGACGACGATGATCCGTTCGCGCATGTCGGGGTAGCCCAGCTCGGCGCAGCGCCCGTCGCAGGCTATACGATCCCTTCGGTATCTTCGATGCCGATTCCGGCATGGATGAGGGGCGGGCCGGTGTTTGCGGCCGCAGTTAACCGCTATGTGCCTGGCTGCATCGCCGCCGGCTATCGACCTAGCGGCTTCCTCACGGCCGACACCGAATATCGTCGGCAGAACTACTATTCGATGATGAGCAACATCGCCTGCCAGTACGGCATCCCGGTCGGCCTGTTCGATGCGATGATCATCCGTGAGAGCCGCTATCAATCTGGCGTCTATTCCCCGAAGAACGCCTTCGGCTTGACCCAGCTCATGCCGGACACGGCAGTGGGCCTGGGTGTAAATCGCTACAATGTCGCGGATAACCTGCGAGGCGGAGCCAAATATCTGCGCGAGCAGCTTGATCGGTTCGGTCAATACCACTTGGCGCTCGCGGCCTACAACGCGGGACCGGGCAGGGTGCGCAACGGCCTCGTACCGCGGATTGCCGAGACTGACCGGCCCCCACCGAGTGGTCCGAGCGGATTGTTAGTGCATTGACGCCTCCATCTCCAGTGTTGGCCGTAGGTGGAGCGAAGCGGAACCGGAGGGCGACACTGGAGATGGAACGGCCTCCGGCGC
>NZ_LARW01000142.1 GCF_000971055.1 Sphingomonas sp. SRS2 | reverse complement strand
GGGTAGCTGTCACCCGGCCCACCCCCGCCGCCGGTCGGAGGGGTGATCGTCCCGCCCGACGCCGCGATAGCGGGCGAGGCAAGGCTGGTGGACAGCAGCATCACCATCGCGGGCGGTACGGCAATTCCTCTTGCGAGAAAGGCGCGGCGATCCGTCGCCGCAGACATGCAACCCCTGTAATCCGTCATATCTTCCGCCGCTAAAAAGCGAGCAACGCCGAACCTTCCCGGGAGCGGCATTCCCAATCGAAAAGTTAACCCACCGACGCGCTGGGAGTTCCATTTCACTCTCAGCGGTTCATCGCAAAAAACGTTGCGTTTCCGGTATTTTCCGGGAAATCTGCGCAATTCTGACAGGTGCTCTAAACCATCGCATGACTTTGCGATCCTTCGCAAAGCGACTATTCCCGATGGCATATCGGCCACCACTGGCCCGAACCCAAATATCGGATGAAACAGATGCGCTATTTCACCCCCCTTCTCGCCGCCACCTTCCTGATCTCACCCACCCTGTTGCATGCAACGCCCCCGATGTTTGACACGGCCCGCGTCAGCCAGGATGTGAAGACCCTTTCCGACGATAGTTTCGAGGGACGCGCCCCGGCGACAGCCGGCGAGACGAAGACGGTCGACTTCATCAGCAAGCAGATGAAAGCCGCTGGCCTTCAGCCGGGCGGCCCCGGCGGGAAATGGACGCAGGATGTGCCGCTGCTGAAGTCCGACATCGTCGGCACGCCAGCGCTGTCGATGACGGTAGGCGGCACGGCGCGGGCGCTGTCGCAGGGCAATGAGATTGCCGTGCGCGCCGCGCTGACCGGTCAGGACCGGGTCGATCTCAAGGCGGCGCCGCTGGTCTTCGCCGGCTATGGCGTCAAGGCGCCCGAGCGCGGCTGGGACGATTTCAAGGGCGTCGACCTGAAGGGCAAGATCATCGTCGTCCTCGTCAACGATCCCGATTTCGAGGGTGGCGAAGGCGACTTCGGCGGCAAGACGATGACCTATTATGGCCGCTGGACCTATAAGTTCGAAGAAGGCGCACGGCAGGGCGCGGCGGGCGTGCTGGTCATCCACGAATATGAACCCGCCTCTTACGGCTGGGCGACAGTCAAGAATTCGAATACCAATACGATGTTCGATATCGTCCGCGCCGATCCCAGGGCCGAGCATGTCCCGATCGAAGGATGGATCCAGCGCGATCTCGCCGCCGACCTGTTCAAGGCGGCGGGCCTCGATTTCGCCGCGATGAAGAAGGCCGCGCAGAAGAAGGACTTCAAGCCGGTCGCGCTCAATGCGACGCTCGATGCCGCCTATGCCGTCAAGGTCGAGACGATCGTGTCGAAGAATGTACTGGGCCGGCTGCCGGGCAAGACCCATCCGAACGAATCCGTCATCTATTCGGCGCATTGGGACCATCTCGGCATCGGCCTGCCCGACGCGAAGGGCGACCGCGTCTATAACGGCGCGAAGGACAACGCCTCGGGCATCGCCGCGATGCTCGAACTGGGCCGCGCCTTCGCCAAAGCGCCGCGCACCGACCGGTCGATCGTCTTCCTGGCCGTCACCGCCGAAGAAAAAGGGCTGCTCGGCTCAGAATATTATGCCGCCAATCCGGTCTATCCGCTGGCGACGACCGCAGGCGTGATCAACATGGACAGCATCTTCGGCGAAGGCGCGGCGCGGGACTTCACCATCTCCGGCGTCGCCAAGCTCGGCCTGCTCGACTTGCTGATCGCGGAGGGCACGAAACTCGACCGCACCTACGCCCCCGATCCGCGCACCGAAACCGGCGGCTTCTACCGCTCGGACCATTTCACCCTGGCCAAACAGGGCGTGCCGGCGATCTCGTTCAAGCCGGGGCGCGATCTCGCCAATGGCGGCGTCGCGCGGGGCAAGGCGCTGGCCGATGCCTACACCAGGGACGCCTATCACCAGCCCGCAGACGAATGGAGCGCCGACTGGGACCTCTCGGCCCTGAAGCCCGACCTGACCCTGCTCTACAACACCGGCCGCGCGCTGGCCGACAGCCGTGCCTGGCCCGAATGGAGCGCCGGTTCCGAGTTCAAGGCGAAGCGCGACGAGACGGCCTCGGCGCGGAAGTAGCTCCTTTGGGGCCGGCTCCAGCCAGCCGGCCCCCGCTCTTTACGAAATCCTTATTCCGCGCGCCTGCTTCTCGCATGGCATTTTTACGCGCGCCTGTGGTCTGGCCCCCCTGGCTTTCGATTTTTCAGGGGAACTCATGTCCAGTCCAGCATCAGGTCAGAGCGCGCGCATCAAGACCGGCGCCCTGACCCTCGGCGCGATCGGCGTCGTGTACGGCGATATCGGCACCAGCCCGCTCTACGCCTTTCGCGAGGCGCTGGCCCAGTCCGCGGCGGGCGGCATCGTTCGGGCCGAGATATTGGGCGTGCTCAGCCTGGCGCTGTGGGCGCTCATCCTCGTCGTCACGATCAAATATATCCTGTTCCTGACGCGGACTGATAATGCGGGCGAAGGCGGCGTGTTGTCACTGATGGCCCTCGCCCGGCGTGCGACCGGGGGGTGGACGATCATCACCGTGCTGGGGGCGCTCGGCGCCGCACTCTTCTATGGCGATGCGATCATCACGCCCGCTTTGTCGGTCCTGTCAGCGGTCGAGGGGCTCAAGACAATCGATGGCATTGCGCCCTGGATGAGCGAGGCCCGGATCATCACCATTGCGGTGGGCATTTTGATCGGCCTGTTCGCGATCCAGTCCTTCGGTACCGCCAGCGTCTCCCGCCTGTTCGGGCCGGTCTGCGTGGTCTGGTTCCTCGCGATCGGCAGCGTCGGCCTGATGAACATCGCTGCCGCGCCAGAGATATTGCTCGCCTTCAACCCGCTATATGCGGTGGCCTTCATGCTCGAGCATGGCCTGATCGGCCTGTTTGTTCTCGGGGCCGTATTCCTGACCGTAACCGGCGCCGAAGCCCTGACCGCTGACATGGGTCATTTCGGCCGGTTGCCGATCCAACTCGGCTGGTTCCTCCTCGTATTCCCTTCGCTGACCCTCAACTATCTGGGCCAGGGCGCCTTCGCGCTCGACAGCCTGACCGCCGCACAGGCGTCGGGCCGAGCGCTCGCCAGCGCGGACTGGTTCTTCCTCATGACGCCGGAGAGCATCCGGCTGCTCATGGTCGCACTGGCGACGATGGCGACGATCATCGCCAGCCAGACGGTGATAACGGGCGCTTATTCGCTTACCCAACAGGCGATTTCGCTCGGGCTTTTCCCCCGCATGAAGATCCGCCAGACCAGCGAGGATCATTCGGGCCAGATCTATGTGCCGGTGATCAACTGGCTGCTGCTCGCCGGGGTGATGATCCTGATCCTGCAGTTCCGCAACTCGTCGGCGATGGCCGCCGCCTATGGCATCGCCGTAACCGGGACGATGGTGGTCACGACCTGCCTCGCCTTCATCGTGATCTGGAAGCTGTGGCAATGGCGGCCGCTGTTCGCGGCCCTGTTCATCGCGCCTTTCCTGCTGCTAGACATCATCTTCTTCGGCGCGAACATATTGCGCGTGATCGAGGGTGGCTGGGTGCCGTTGCTGATCGCAGCCGGAATATGCCTGCTCGTCCGCATCTGGCTGAAGGGCCGCGTCATCATGGCCGAACAACTCCACCGCGATAGGGTATCGCTCGACGAGCTCGCCGTTACGCTGGCGGCGCGTCCGCCGCACCGCATCGAAGGCACCGCCGTGTTCCTCACCGCCGATCCCGACGCCGCGCCGGTCGCGCTGCTCCACAATCTGAAGCACAACCGCGTGCTGCACCAGCGGAACATCGTCCTGACCGTGAGCAATGCAACGAAGCCGCGAATATCCGATGCGGAGCGGCTCACGATTGCACCGATTGACGCCAACTTCTGCCGGGCGACCCTGCGCTACGGCTATATGGAAAGCCCCGACATCCCCAGCGACCTGCACCGCTCGGGCGAGGTGCCGGCACGTCCCGGCGGCACATCCTTCTTCGTGGGGCGCCATATGCTGTCGGCAAGCCATGACGTGGGCCTGCCCTTCTGGCAGGATGTCATCTTCATCTTCCTGCAACGGAACGCGTCCGATCCCACCGCCTTCTTCCAGATTCCGCCCAACCGCGTCGTCGAACTCGGCACGAGGGTCGAGGTATAGGGTGGCTCACCATGGATGAGCGGGATTATCCGCCAGCGGTGAAGACGCCGGCCTTCGGCCGCTGGAGCATCGCGGCGGCGCTCCTCCTCGTCGGGGCTGCGACGGGCACGGGGGTCCTGCTCGGTGGCTGGCTGAGCCTTGCCAGCATAGCCTTCCTGCTGCTGATGCCAGTCATCGTCATGGCCGATCGGGGCGGTCTTTGGAGCGGATTGGCTGCCGCCATGCTGGCGCTGTTCTGTCTCAACTTCTTCTTCATACCGCCCACCTTCACGCTACAGGTGGCGCGGGCGGACAATATCGTCACCCTCGCGGTCTTCATCGGCGTCGCGATGACGGTGAGTTCGCTCGCCGACCGGCGGCGGCATCAGGCGCGGCTGTCCGCGCGCATCGCCATGGAAAGCGAATTGCTGGCGGCCCTGTCCCAACAGCTCGCGCACTTGTCCGATCCGGCGCTGATCCGCGAGCATCTCCGCGAGCGGCTGGGCCGGTGGACAGGCGGAGACGTCCGGTTCCTGACATCAGCGGACCTCGATGAAGGCGCAGTCGTCGAACCCATCGATCAGGCCGCCGCGCGATGGGCGATCGAACATGGCGATGCAGCGGGCAAGGGCAGCGCGATCATGCCGGGCGCGGAAGCCTGCTATCTGCCCTTCCGCATCCTGAAGGACGAGATATGGCTCGCGCAATTCTGGAGCGGCGGAATCGCGCCCCCGGTCCCGACGGAACGCACCAATTTCGTCCGGCAAGCCCTTGATCGTGGCGGCGACGCCCTGCACCGCGCCCTGCTTGCGGCCCGGCAGGCCGATATCGAGGCCCGGCAGCAGCATGACGCGTTACGCGAAACTTTGCTGGCGTCGATCAGCCATGACCTCCGCACCCCGCTCACCACGGTGCGCGCGGCGCTCGGGACGATACGGTCGGACGATCGCGGCGCGCTCGACAGCGCGAAGCAGGAAGCCGACCGGCTTGACCGCATGATCGGAAATCTTCTCGATCTCGCCCGATTGCGGACCGACGGCGGCGCGGTCGAGAACCTGCCGGTTGACCTGACCGATGCCGTGGATGCCGCACTGGACGCATTGCGAGCGATGCTGTCGGGGCGGCCGCTATCGATCGATATCGATGATGATTTGCCGCTCGTCCTGGCTGATGCCAGGATGCTGCACCATATGCTGATCAACCTGATCGAGAACGCCTGCAAATACAGCCCCGACGGCAGCGCGATCGACATCGCGGCGCGGCGCGAGGGCCACAGGGTCACCCTGTCGGTCGGTGATCATGGCAATGGCATCCCCGCATCGGATCCCTCCGAATTATTTGCCAGCTTCCGCCGCGGAGCGGACAGCGATCGGGTGCCCGGCAGCGGCCTGGGCCTCGCCGTCGTCGCCGGCTTCGCCGCCGCGATGCACCTCCGCGTTGACGCCGCGAACCGTTCGCCCGCCGGCGGCCCCGGTGGCGGAGCAATCTTCGCCATCCATTTTCCGGAGACCGCGACATGCTGACCCGGCAGCCGCGCGTGATGATAATCGATGACGAGGGCCAGATCCGGCGGCTGGTCGCCGTCTCGCTACAACGCGGCGGCTTCGATCCCGTCGAGGCCGCTTCGGCCGCGGCGGCGCTGGACGGCCTGGCTACCCGCCCTGTCGACGCCGCACTGATCGACCTCGGCCTTCCGGATCGCGATGGGCTCGAGCTGGTGTCGATGCTGCGTCAACGGGCCGATATCGCCATCATCGTGCTGTCCGCCCGCGACAGCACCGCTGACAAGATCGCGGCGCTTGATCTCGGCGCCGACGACTATGTCACCAAGCCTTTCGACACCGACGAACTGCTCGCCCGTCTCCGCTCCGCGCTGCGCCGCCGCGCGCCGCGCCCGCTCCACCCGGCCGCGCAGAGCTTTGGCGATGTCACGATCGACCATGACAAACGGCTGATTTATCGCGCTGGAACCGAAGTTCGCCTCACCCCAAAGGAGTATGCTCTTCTGGCGGAGCTCGCGCGCCACGCCGGCAAGGTCATCACCCACGCCCAGCTGCTTCGCACGATCTGGGGCCCCGCGCATGAACGGGACATCGAATATCTGCGGGTGACGACCCGCGCCTTGCGGCTCAAGCTGGAGCAGGACCCGGCGCGGCCGGCACTGATCCGTAACGAGCCCGGCATCGGCTATCGGCTCTGCGAGCCCGGACCGTCGCTCGGCTAGCTCCATACTGGATTGGCGATCCAGCCGTCCGTTACGCTTGCTTTATGGTTCTTGCCGCTACCCGCGAAGTGACGCTAAGGTTGGGCCAGGGCGGGAAATCTCAAGCTGGCTAGGTGCAGGCTCCCACATAGATCGGGAGGACGGGCTGCTGATTCAGGCATGAATGTCTGATCTCGGCTCAGCTTGAGACGTGAAGATCGACGCGGGTCGAGTATATTCTAAGCGGGGGGCACCGTGACAGAGCAGACAAAAGGGGCGCTCCCGGGCGTCGCCAGGCGGCCATTTTTACCGCCGATACATCTGTTGCGCGGGCTTGCCATAAGCATGGTCGTCTGTGCGCATTGCTGGCCCAGCATGCCGTGGACCCCCGGTGAGCTGAAGATGTTCCCGATCTTCTTCCGGCATATCACCACGACCCTGGTCTTCGTATCCGGCTTTCTGTTCCAATATACCGGGCTTCGATATTCCTATCGCCAATGTACGACTACAAATCTGAAGCGCCTTATCATTCCCTATATTCTATATTCTATCCCGATAATGCTGATCATCTTCTTCGTGAAGCGTCGTGCTGATGTCTGGCCGTGGCTGTACGAACTTCCTGATTATCAACAAATAATAGCCTTTCTTATCACCGGGAAGCACATGGTGCATTTCTGGTATATACCAGTTGCCATGCTTTTGGTGATCCTGTCCTTCGCGTTCAAGCTGATAGACCGATATAATCTATATTATATCTTCCTACCTCTGTCGACGGCAGTGGCTCTTATACTTGGACGAGACAGTTTATACGGTCTCTATGCTCCCATCGGAAAATTAATATTCGTT
>NZ_LARW01000141.1 GCF_000971055.1 Sphingomonas sp. SRS2 | reverse complement strand
TTCTTCTGCAAACTCAAAGAGTTCAAGCGCATCGCCATGCGCGCCTGCAAAACCGATCTAAGCTTCTCCGCAATGATCTACCTCGCCGCAGCCGTCATCAACTCGCGATGAATCCCCACAACCCCTAGTGCGGGCGGACCCGGTCAGGATCAAAATAGACCTCCGTCATGCGGTAGCGCGCCGGCATCGTCCCGCCTGGTTCAAACCGGCGCATCTGGACGACGATATCGACAAGTGAATGGAGCAGGCCACGGATATCGTCGCGGGCGAGGTCACGGCCACCATCGGATTCCTTGACGAGCAAGGTGAGCTGCTCGAAGGCGCCGCTCGCCGAGTTGGCGTGCACCGTCGTGATCGATCCGGGATGGCCGGAATTGACGTTGCGCAGGTAGAAGAAGGCGGTGCCGTCGCGCAGCTCCTGGAGCAGGATGCGATCGGGACGCATCCGCAGCGCGCTTTCGAGCAGGTCCTTCGCGCAGACCCTGGCGAGACCCTGCCCGTCCCTGGCATAGATCATGTGCACGACGTTGCGATGCGGCACGACCAGTTCGCGGCTGTCCTCGATCGTGAGGATGCGTTCGTGTGGCGGAATGAGCTGGACGAGACTTTTGGCGAGCGAGGTCTTGCCCGAGCCGGTTGCGCCGCTGATCAGGATGTTCTTGCGTGCCCGCACGGCCAGCCGAAAGAAGGCGGGCCAGGCGCCGGCGTCGCGTAAGGCGACGAGCTCGTGATCGACCGACGAGAGCGCCTGTGATGCAAGCTCGGTTGCCTCGAACAATCCGTCGGCCGCATAATCGTCGATCGACTTGTCGGTGACCGAGGGCTTGCGGATCGTGAAGGAAACCGTTCCGCTCGGCACGACCGGCGGAATGATCAGTTGAACCCGTTCGCCGCCGGGCAGCACCGTCGAGCAGATCGGGCTTTCGTCGGTGATATCCTGCCGGGTGAGGGCGGCGGCGGTGCGCGCCAAGGTCATCAGCCAGTCGGGATCGAGCTCGGGACTGTCGATCCATCGCCAGCCGCTCGGGGTTTCGAGCCCGACCTCGAACGGCCGGTTGACGACGAGCTCGGTGATATCGTCAGCCGCGAGCAACGCCTGCACCGGGCTCAGATAATGGTTGAGGACCGAGATGTCGGCGCTGCGCATGGGTGCTATCGCCGCAGCCGCAGGCCGTAGACATCGGCGAAATTGAAGTCCTGCGCGACGAAGATGCCGACTTCCTCGCCTTGGTTCTTGCGCAGGACCGGCTTGATATTGACGCTGTTCTGCAGCGCCACCGCCGCAGCATCGCTCGGGACCTGGGTGGTGTTCGAGCCGCGGTTGGCGAGCGCCTGACCCGCGATCTGCATGCGGTCGTCGACCAACGACAGCAACAGCGCGCCGCCGAAGCGCGCCCAGAAGAAGGTGTCGACCCCGCCCGCGACGCCGGCGCGGCCCAGCGCGTCGGAGCCTGGCGAGCCGAGGTCGATCGCGACACCCTGCGGGGTGACCGCCCGGGTCCACAGCACGAACAGACGATTCTGGCCCTGCGACAGGCCGCCGCGATATTCGCCAAGCACCTTGGTGCCCTTCTCCATCAGCACGACATTGCCGTTATTCGAGAAGATGTCCTGTGGAATGATGCAGGTGGTGTAACCGGGCTGAGCCGAACTCAGCGCCGTCTGGAGGACGCACGGGATGAGCGTGCCGGCCGTGATCAGATAATCGCGGTTGCCGATCATCCCCGCACGCGATTGCTTGACCGCGGATTGCCGACGCAGCCGGTCGAGTTCGCTCGGCTCTTCCCCGCCCGAACGCCCGGAACCCGGCGTGGATAGTGGATATCCAGGCGCTATCTCCAAATTGGAGGCACCGGCTCTGCCGCCGCTCTGCCCGCCGCCATAGGCAATCAACGGCGCGCGACGGCTGGCATCAGCCATGACCTGCGCGGGGCTGCGCTGGCTAGCTCGCGCGGCCTGCGCTGCACCCGGATCATCGGGTGACAGCGCGGGTACGGCCGGTCCATCGGTGGGCGGACCTTGGCCGAGCATCGGCGCATGGGGGTCCTGCCCCGCTGCGGCAAGGCGTGGCGCGGTGGACGCGACATCCTCATAGCTGACGACAGCCTTGGCAGGGGTCGAATCGGCGCGCTTTTCGGCCGCACTCTTGTCCGTCTCGCGCCGGCCCTGCCCGGTCTGAGTGATGAAGAAGATGCCGATGACGGCGGCAACGGCGGCGAACGCGCCGCCGCGCATGATGTTGGAACGCGTCGAACTGCCGATCGACCCGATCGCGCCGCGGTCGATGTCGGCGGCCCCAGGCAAGGCATCGCGCGAGGCGGGCGAGGATGGTTCACCGGACTGCCAGGCTCCGCCTGCCATCATTGCTGCTCCTGTTTCATCGTCCGGTCGACGTCGGGCGAGGCGGTGTTGGTGCCAGGATCGACGCCGTAGGTGCCTGGCCCTTCATTGTAGATGCACAGCACCAGTCGCCCGCGGCGCAGGCGGAACTGCTTGGCGATCTGGTGGACGACGACGAAATCGTCCCGGACATCGAAGGGCACGAGGCTTTCGCTGCCATCGGGCAGCACGACGAACACCGCCGGCAGCTCGCGCCGGTTGGGAAAGCGCATCACGGTGAACTGGCCGTTGTCGGAAACTTCGGACGGCTGCAGATCGCTGGATCCTTGGACTGTATAAGCCATGTTGCGCTGGCCGGTGATCACGCCGTGATCGAGCGCGAGCTTGATCGCGCCGGCTTCGAGCGCGGCGGGGCGGCGCGCGACCGATTGTGCCTCCTCGAGCGGATAGCGGAAGCGCACCTGGAAGAAGGTGTCCGGCGTCTTGGCGGTGATCCCACCGGCTCGCGCGACAAGTTCGAACTGATAGTTGCGGGATTCGCCGCCGCGCTTGGTCGTCACGATGAGGGTGGTTGGACCCGCCCGTTCGCGGGGCTTGATGAAGAGGATGTTCCCGGCCGGTGCGACCTCCCAGGAGACGGTGTCGCCGAGCGCGACATGCGCGATCTCTTCATCGGGCGCGAACAGCACCTGGATCGCGCTGCGGAAGGCGCCGACAAGCCGGTAGACCTGGGCGGGATCATAATTGACCCATTTGACCCGCGGATCGGCGGCGCCGGGGTGGGGCGTTTCGGCCGCCTGTGCGGCCGGTGCGGCGATCAGGACCGCGACCGCAAGCGCGAACCGCTTCATGGGATCACCTCCGGATCAGAGCGATAGCTCGAGACCTGGAAGCCGAGCGGATTGCGGTAGCGGTCTCCTTCGGCCATCGGCGCGCTCGAATAAGCGAAGCTGAGCGTGGCGATCCAGTTACTGTCGACGGCATCGCCGATGTCGGGATGGACGACGCGGGTGAAGCGGACCTGGGCCACCTTCGGATTGACGAAGGCGATGCTGCGGACGGTCACTTCAGCGGTCGCGCGCGGACCCCAGAGCGTCTGTGGGCTGGTGGGGTTGCGCGCGTCGAATGCGCGCTGCCAACGCGCCTGCTCGGCGGCATCCGACAGGATCGCGACGCTGCTGAAATTCTCCCTTGCGGCCGGTGGCAGCCAGCCCTCGCGCGCCCGGACATATTGCGCGAGGAAATATTTGGAAATCGCTTCATCATAGCTGACAGGCTTGTCGCCGGTTAAAGCTGTGGTGACTTCGGTCGCGCCGGTGCTGCGATCGACGGTGATCACGAAGGGCTCGACCGTCTTCAAGGGGGTCAGGGCGACCAGCGCGATGACGGCGGCGATCGCGAGCAGGCCGGCGATACTCGCCAGGATCCAGGCGTTGCGCCGCGAGCGATAGGCGTCGCGCACCCGATCCTGGTCCCAGCTTCGGGCTTCGGCGAAATAGCGATAGAGATCGCTGGTCTTTATGCCCTCGGCCATGGCGTCCTCAGCAGCTTGGATAGGTTCGACGGAGCGGTGCCGCCGCTATGCGCTCGTCGGTTTCGCGTGCGGCCATCGGCTTGCCGGCGGTTGCGGGCGCGGTGACGGCCGGCTTCGGCGCGGCCGGCAGGATGCTGCCATAGGGATTGGCGTCTCGCCGGTGACCGCCGTCGCAGCGCGGGAGTTTCGCGAGCTTCTGCCCGGTGCAGGACGAGGTCATGCCCGTCGCCAGGACCATGGCGATCAGATGACGGACTAGATCTCGCTGTCTCATTGGCGTTCATCCCGAGATGCTGTTCGGATTGGTGGTCGTGCCCGTCACGCGGTCGCGGAAATTGCGCGCGGCCCGGTCCATATTGCGCGCCGCGCGGCCCATGGCGCGGGTGGTGCGCGCGCCTGCGCGCGTCGATGCCCCGGCCCCCCGCGTCTGCAGAAGCGTCTGTCGCGCGAAATCGGCGACACCCGCCGCAGCGCCGCCCGCAATGCCGGCAGCGATCGATGGCGCCTGGAAGAAGAAGACACTGCCCAGCACAACATAGATGTCGAAGATGATCGAGCCGAACACCGGATCCTGCGCCGCGCTGGCAGACGCTTCAGCGACATTTCCAAGGCTTATGACGATGCCTGTCATCGTCGCGATGACACCGATCAAGAGGACGAAATTGAGGGCTTGATTGAGGAAGCCGAAGAACAGTCCGCGCGTGCTATTAAACAAAGCAAGCGCAATGAAAATGGGACCCAGCGCGATAATGATGGCGAGGGCGATCTTCGCGAAGATCGTGATCGCGAACCCGATCAGCGCCGAGAGGCCTGTAAGTAACCAGACCAACATCGCCGCGGCCCATACGACCAGCCGGTAGGGGTTAACCGGTGCAAAGGTCTCCGCATATTCGTTGAGCTTCACGACGATTGCGTCGCTACGCTGAAAATAGCGGTCGAAGGTATCGCCTGCCGTTCCTGTGGAATCGCCGGCTATTGCTTGGGTAATCGCGTTGGGCGCATCGACGCCCAAAGGCTGTGCAATCCACTCGTTGTACCCAACGGAGCTCACTGCGGCCCACACAAGAGCGAGTTTCAGGATTCGATAGAACCACTCGCGCCAGGGTTCGTCGACGAGACCGCGTAGTACCGCATAACCGACCAGCGCCAAATAGATGGCGAGTGCTACTGCCAAAGGGCCCCGGACAGCGGCAATCACGTTCGGCAGCGTCGTGCTTAGGAAGCTCGCGATCGTCGCGTCCAAGCTACCATAAGCCGTGCTGAAGAAGGTCATTTCCATCAGAGCCTCACGATATCCAGCAGCGCCTCAGTGTGACTTGCTCAGGATTTCGAGCCGATTGGCGTTCTCCGCAGCCATGCAGTTCAAAGGATTTTCTACGTTCTGATCGGCTGCACAGCTTTTCATCATCGCGGCGCGTGCGTCGGGATGAAACCGAAAATATGCGGTATTGTGCGCCGGTTCAGGGTCTCGCCCGCAACTCGCAAGCAAGCTGCCATATATGAACGCCATCAGGTTTCTCGTCGCCAGTATGGCTTTCATTTCCCGGCTCCAATCGAAGCTCGAAGATCGCGCAGATGACGGGCGCCATCGGCCTGCATATCGAGACGATCCTGCGCCGCCTTTCGCATCGCGAACGCCTGCAATTGCATTTGGTCATTCTGGATATGCGCGGCTTCGACGGCGATCCGCGCCTGGAGGTCGGCGACATCCTTGGCGTCACTGGCTTCGTCGAGCGACAGTCTGAGATCCTCCAGGCCGGCTGTGCGCTGCGTGGTCACGCCGAAGGCGGTCTCGGCGATCGCGGCGGTCGAGGCTTCGCGCTGGCCCGACGCTTCGAGCGCGGCCTGATAGGCGCGGTCCGCATCGATCCCACCTTGCAGGTCGGTGCCGAGCTGGGCCGTCCCCAGGATGCGCTTCGCCCGGTCACCGAGCGCCCCAGCACCGGTATTGCCCGATATCAGCTGCTCGATATCACGGGCCTCCGGCGGGAGCAGATTACGCACGGTGCCGACGCTCAGGATTGCGCCGCGGCTGTTGACGTTGGTCAGCTTGTTCATGCTGCCATAGAGGCGCTGGGCCTCGTCGAGCTGCTGCTTCCCCTGGTCGATCATCCGCAGCGTGTTGCGCACGGTCGCGAGCGTCTGGGCATAGGTCGAGGTGTCGAAGACCGGCAGGCCCTGCGCACCCGCGATGCTGGCGGTGCCGATGGCGGTGGCCGCGAGCGCGGTTCCGATGGCTCTCAGATGCTTCATGACCGTCCTCCTCTGAAGGCCTTTCCGGGGCGTCGCTCGTGGAACAGGGGCAGCCAGTCGGCCGGATCGGGGCCGCGCTCGCGCCGCGCCGCTTCCATGACGGGCAAGGTCTCGCTGCGCCCCGACAGCACCGCGAGCTCGTCCTCGAGCCCGTCGAGGTCGAGTTCGACCACGATCGCGTCGTGGCCCTGCTTGACGAGGAAGCGCCGGCTTTCAGGCTGCAGTTCTTCGCGGATCAGCCTGAACTCCGCGCTGCTCAGTCCAAGACCGCCGATATAATCCTCCGCGCGACCGCGCGGATTGGGCAGCAGGATCTGGGTGGCGACCTGTTCGACGATGCTGTGCGCGATGTCGGATCGCAGCGCATCGGCCGGGCTCTGCGTCCCGAAGATCAGGATCGCGTTGCGTTTGCGGAAGGTCTTCAACCCGTCCTGCGCGAAGGCGCGAAACGCCTCGTCGCCGAGCGCCTTCCAGAACTCGTCGACATCGATCACGGTGCGGGCCCCTGCCCCGCCTTCTTCCTCACCGGCGAGGAAGCCGTCGATGCGGTGAAAGAGATAGAGCATCGACGGTGACCGTATCTCGGGATTGTCGAGGAAGTCGGTCATGTCGAAGCCGAGGAAGCGCGCATCGAAGCGCAGCGTGTCCGCGTCATTGTCGAACACCCAGCCGAGCGACCCGCCGGCGCACCATTTTTCGAGCCGTGCGCCGATGCCGGCGGCATCGCGCTGGCCGAGCAGTTCGCGCAGCGCGCGGAGGCTCCGCGCCTCGAGCGGCAGGCGCAGGATCGCGGCGATGCCCTCCGCGATCATCCGCTCATCCGCCGCCGGCAACGGCATATGGTCGGGATTGACGAGCAGCTGGACGAGCTGGCGCAGAAACTGCCGATTGCCGGGCGTGTCGGTGAGACCCTTCAAGGGTGCGAAGCCGGTTGGCAGGCCATTACCGAGCGCCAGATAGTCGCCGCCGCTCGCGCGCACGAAGATTTCCGCGCCGCGATCCTTGTCGATGAAGATCTGGCGCGCGCCGCTCTTCTCGAGCTGGGCCATCAGGAAGTTCTGGATGACGGTCTTGCCGGCGCCCGAGGGCCCGACAATCAGGGTGTGGCCGAGGTCTCCATTGTGGAAGTTGAAATAATAGGGCGACCCCGCGCTGGTCTTGAGCAGGGCCACCGCCTCACCCCAATGGTTGCCGGTCGGGCGGCCAGTTGGATAGCTGTGGAACGGCGCGAGCGCCGCGAAATTGCGCGACGTGATCGCCGCCGGTCGGGCGCGCCATGCGAAATTGCCGGGGAGCTGCGACCAATAGGCCGCCTCCAGCGCCGGGCCTTCGCGCGCCGCGACCATAGCGGCATCGGCCAGCGCCGCGCGGGCGAGCGACATATGCTCGTTCAGGCGCCGAACGCTGTCGCCATAGAGCGCGAGCGAGAAATGATGGTCGCCGAGCACGAAGCGGTTGCTCGCCAGGTCGTCGGCCGCGTCCGACAGCGCATCGGCCTGGCTCTCGGCGACATCCTCGGTCGAATACATCTGGTTCTGTCTGCGCCGGAAACGCTCGGCGGCGGCCGCCTTGCCCAGGAAGGTAAAGGACTGGCTGACGATCAGCGGAAACTGCAGGCTGAGCAGGCTGCCCAGCTGACCGGGGCGGGTCGTCGCCGGATATTCGCGAATACCGAACAGGCCGCCATAGGCCGAGGCGTCGGCCGAGCGGATCTCGACCACTTCGGCGCCGAAAATGGCACGCGAGGAATACAGGCCGGAGCCGAGATGCCCGGCGACCAGCGGCACGCGGAGCCGTCGGCCGGTCATCACCTGTTCGAGCATCTCCAGCGGTTCGGAAAAGCTCAACCCGTGATGCTCGTAAAGCCCGAGCCGCCGCGGGCGGCACGGGCTCGCCAGTTTCTCGAAATCGCGGGCTTTCTCCTCAAGCCGCTGGATCGCGTCAGCATCGGTTTCGACATCGTCGGCGCGGGCGCGCGACAGGCGGCGCAGCAGGTCGGCGACCTTGTCGGCGCCGCCGGCGGCCGGGCGCATCACCAGAGTGACATAGAGCTCGTTGATGAACAGCTGCTTCGCCTTCACCCGGGCGCGGTAGGCCGCGTCGAGCTCGCGGGCGAAAGCCGAACGGAAATGGCCCTGCGGATAATGGTCATCGACCCGCCGGATATGGTGCGTCCAGATCGCCAGACGCTCGTCGGCGAGATTGCGCCACGTTCCGTTGAGCTTTTCGTGCCACTGGTTGAGGTCGTCGGCGTCGCGCGTTTCGAACGCGATGCCATCGAGCTGGAAGGTGATCATCAGGCTGCGATTGTCGAGCGCGATGATGTGTCGGTCGACATGGCGGGCATAGGGCAGAAATCGCCCGGGGTCCTGCTCGCGCCACGCCACGCGGTGGGCGGCGGCGGCCGTGAGGCGTGATCGCAGGCTCAACTCAGCCACGGGCGAAGCCCTTGCGGGTTGCGACGAGCGGCAGCGGCGAATAGCTGCTACCGCCCCAGAAGGTCCGGTTCCGGCAGCGCGCCTTGGTGTCGATCCACAGCATCATCAGGCGGAAGCTGTTGGGATCGTGCCGCACCACCAGCCGGGCGGCCGCGAAGGCCGCCCCGCCGAAGCCGAGCGCATAGAGGGGGTTGCCGGTCACCAGCAACATAAGGACCGCGACGAAGGCGATCGGAAGCGCCGCCTCGAGCGGCACGCCGAGCCACATCGAGGGCCTGGTCACCGCGAGGAACAGGCTGTCCTCGACAAGCCGCTGGGAGGGTTGCGGCGCCACGCTTCAGGCGCCGCCCGTGATCTGGTCGACGATCCAGCCGGCGCTGAACACGATGAAGATGCCGATCACCACGGTCACGAACAGCTGCATCGAGGCGCGCCCGGTGAAGAACATGAAGCCGACGATGATGACCGCGATCGTCGCGACAGTCTTGGCGAAGCTTCCCTGCAACCAGTCGAGGATATTCTGCGCCATCGAGGTGATGCCGTCGGTCCCTTGCGCGAAGGCGGCATCGGGCGCGATCACCGCCAGCGCGGCGATCAGGACCATCGCGAGAACCCAGGTGGACAGGATCGGCAGCATAGGTCGGGAGGCGTGGGTCATTCCGGATCTCCGAAGACGATGACGGGGGAGCGGCGGCCGCGGGCAAAGACGTCCCAGCCCTCGGTCGCAGGCTGGGCTTCGATCGGACGGTCAGGCGCGGGCGAATCCGGTACTGCGGACATCGACGCCATGGGCGATGGCCGCGTGGCCGCACCCCCGCGCAGCGCCGGGACGACGATATTGGCCGCGCGATAGACCCGGCCGACATAGCCGTTCGCGAAGCCGCGCCGGTCATTGCCGGTGTTGTAACGCGAGATGGCGCGGCCGAGCGGATCCTCGGGGCCGCTGCGAGAGGTTGCGGCATAGTTGGTCTGGAGCACCCGCGCGGCGGCGGCAAAGTTGCGGCAGACGTCGAAGGCGTCCTCGACCGACAGGCCAAGCCATTGCAGGTTGCGGCTGTTGATCTGCGCGATCCCCAGATCGATGCTGTAGCCTTGCGCGATCAGCGCCTTGGCGATGCGGGCGGCATCGGCCTCGTTCGCCGGGCGCGCCGCCCTCGGGCCATGATTGACTCCGATGGCGAGCGTGTCGAGTTCGCTTTCGGCATGCGCCACCGACAGGAGCGTCTCGGGCGCGACGGCGGGCGCACATTGATAGGCGAGCGCCGCCGCAGCCGAGATCGAGAGCATCACCGTGCACTCTCCGGCGCATCTGCCGAACGCATCATCCCGAGCCTGGCGGAGCGGTGGTTGCACGAGCGCCGAGGCGCGCGCTTTGTGCCGCTTTCTGCGATGACGCTGCCCGATTGACCGCTCACTGCCTGCTCCACTCGATGTCAAACTAACCCTTAAACGATATAAATGGACAAAGGCAAGCCTTAATCGGACGCGGATCCGTCGCCGTCGTTCGGCAGACCTCGACTGAAGCGGGGGCACTTACGGACGGCTGGCGCGGTACTGCTCGATCGGGGAGCGCCAAGTGATTCTGCGCAAAGGAAAACCGTCAGCGGGGCGCCGTGCGGCGCGTAGCCTCCACGACGACGCGATGCCCGAAAGCACGTGCGGTGGTGCCACAAAACCCGCTGCGTATCCCTGCCACCGCGCGACGTTATGCGCGAAAGCACGAACATTTCCGAGACCTGGTGCCTGAAAGCACGAGGATCGGCGGTAGGCCGGGCGATCCGGACGGTTAACGATTGTGACGTCCGATAGCGTGCGATTCTCTGCCTGGCGGTGATCGAGGCTTCAAGACCGCGGCGACCCGATCGGGCCGCTTGTGTGATCAATCGCAGGGAGATGCCGTGCTGACATGAAAAACCCGGCACGAGGCCGGGCTTTTCGGGGTGCCCGCTAGGGGCGACGTAGCAATCAAATCCTAGCCGCTTCCCTAACATCAAACAAGCACTCACGTGTGGCTTGCCGCGCGCAGAGGGCGTTTGTGCGCACGGGCTCCCGAAAGGGGAGTTACCGAACGATGGCCTATGCCTGTTCACCAGGGGCCGGTTTCCGCCGGTTCGACACATTTGCGGCAGAAGCCGACGCGGTCGCGGAGGCGTTTCGCGGGCTGCCCGAAGGCCATGGCCCGGCACAAGCGCTAGCGGCTTTCAAGCGCGCCGCCCCCTATATGCAGGTGCCGCCGGGTATCGTGCAGATGATCGACACGATGTTTGCCTGGACCCGCCCCGATGACTGGCGGGCGGGATCGACGCCGATCGTATGGCCGCGCAATGACAAGCTCGCGCGCAAGCTGGGCCTCGGCGTGCGGCAGGTGCAGAATCTGCTCGATCGCGCGATCCGGCTCCGCCTCATCAGCCATCGCGACAGTCCGAATGGGCATCGCGGCGGCGTGCGGGGCGCCGACGGCGCGATCAAATGGGCCTATGGGATCGTGCTGGCGCCGCTGGGTACCCGGATCGAGGAGTTCACCGCGATCGCCAAGCGCGGTGCGGAGGAGGATGCCCAGATCGAGGCGCTGAAGAAGCGGCTCGGTGCGGCGCGCCGGCGGATATCGAGCCTGGCGCAGACCGTGCTGGACAGCGCGCTTCACGGGACCTCGGCCGACGAGGAGTTGGAATTGGCGCTGAGCGCGACCCGGCAGATGCGCAATGTCCGCGACATCGAACTGCTCATGGGCTGTGTGGAGCAGATCGAGCAGCGGGGGCGGGATCTTGAAGCCGCAATCGCCGTAGCATTGGCAGCCGCAGACACTGCTGGAAAGACAATGGAATCAGAGAATAGTGCATGCACGGATGCTGCTGATTTCATCCACTCTACAACTACAACTAAACTCCAATCTGCAAAAGCAGATACAAGTAGTGGCTATCCGGCAAGAAGTAGGAAAATCGGGTGCGCCCAGACCTTAGGGCAAGCGAGCGACGTCGAGGAGGATCTCGAGAAACATGGCGTTGATCCCGGGTTCATCGAAGCGGTCTCGCCCGAACTCTGCTTCACGCTCGAACATGGCCGTGGTGAATGGGGCGACGTCATCCATCTGGCGGAGCGTCTCGCCGACCAGAACGGGATCCACCGTCACGCCTGGCACGAGGCCTGCCGCCTGATGGGCGAGCGTGGCGCCGCGGCGTCGGTCATTGCAACGGTCCACAAATATCGGCTCGGCGAAGTCCGCCAGCCCGGCGCCTATTTGAGGGGCATGAGCGACCGGGCGTCCCGCGGCGAACTGCATCTGGGCCGGACGTTTCACGGCCTCAAGGATAACTGGCAGGGCGCGGCCATGCAGGCGATGCCCGGTGGCGCCGGTCCGCGAGCGGTGAGCGAAATCGCGAAGCGGGCGCTGTCGGGCCTCGTGCTTTCGGGCAGAGCGTCGTGACGAGTCTGCGACTTGCCGTCCGAAAGAGTCGATTGGGCGACGAGATGCCCGAAAGCACGAGTTCGAAACATGGCTATGCGTGACTCATAGGCTAAGGTTCCGCTCAGGCCTGTTCGGCGGGCAAAGACTCGTGCTTTCGGGCATCTCGTCGAGCTAATTGGCTGCGTGTGGAAGCAATGCGAGTTAAAAGAATGGACGGTAAGGAGAATCAGTGCGCCGAAGGGGCTGAAATGACCAACAAGCAGGCCGTCATTCTCAAGCAGGGCAATCTATTCGAAGTCGACAGTCCGCTGCACGGCAAGGTACGGGGCGAGCGGAGCGTGATGGACTTCCCCTTCTTCGCCTTGTCCAAGGTCGCCGTTCTCAAGCCGCTCGATTATAAATTGGGGAATGTCAGCATCCAGATCCGGCCGAGTGCAACCGGCATTGCGACGATGTATGACAAGGAGATCATTCTCTACATCGCATCACTCATGGCGCAGGAGATCGGTCGCGGCGGCGAGGTCGATCAGGAGTTCACCTTCACCGCGCATGATTTCTTCCGGATCACCGGCGTCGCCCGTCCCGGCAAGCGCGACTATCAACGCTTCACCGACGCGCTTGAGCGTCTGCAGGGCACCCAGATCAAGACCAACATCCAGACCGGCTCACAGATCGATCGCGGCTGGTTCTCCTGGCTGTCGGAAGCAGCGGCCAATTATACCCGCCTGCCCAATGGCGAGGAGCAGCTGCGTAATGTGAAGGTCCGGCTCTGTGCCTGGCTGCACCGCGCGATCCAGCGCGACGGGCATATCTATTCCTATCATCATGATTATTTCCGGCTTGGGACGATCGAACGTCGGCTCTACGAGATCGCCCATTGTCACTGCGATGGCGAGGAGGTCGAGATGCCGCTCGACCTGCTGTCGGCCAAGGTCGGTTCGACCGCGTCGCTCGCCAAGTTCAAGCAGCATCTCAAGGATGTGGAGGCCGATGACCGGCTCCCCGAATATCGCGTGACCTTGAAGGACGTCATCCCGGCCGAGGGGCGGACCGACAGCCGCGGGCGGCGGATCAGCAAACCTGACACGGTCGTGCTGCTGGCGCCGCGCCAGAAGAAGCCGGCGACGGCCGTCCTCGAAGCCACCGCCTGACCATGATCGCGCCTGGCTGCGCCGTCTCGCCCGACTGCTGGGCTAATGTTGAACCGATGTGGAGGTCGACGCTGGCCGCATGAGTCAGAGCCTGATCGGTTATGTGCGGCCGGGCGCCGCGGGCCCTGATCCCGACGACCAGTCCACGACGCTGACGCGTCTTGGCTGCGACCCGATCTTCATCGAGAAGGCGGGTGCGACGCCGTCGGCAAGCCGGCAACGCGGCCGCGCGTTGCGCAGCCTCACCGCCAACACCACCCTGATCGTCACCCATCTCGATCGGTTGGGACAGAGCCTGGTCGACATCGCCGCAGTGCTCCAGCGCCTGTTCGAGGCAGGCGCGGCGCTCCATATCGTCGATGGCGATATCCACACGCGGCGCGATCCGGCGGCGCGCCGTGCGCTGGTGGCGCTGGTCGATAGTCAGCGCCGGCTGGTAAGCGAACGGGCGCGCACCGGTCTTGCCCAGCGCCGTGCCGCCGGCAAGCGGGTCGGGCCCCCTGCCCGGCTCCAACCCGAAGATTGGCCCGAGCTCAAGGCGATGATCGCCGCCAAGACGAGCGCAGCGGTCATGGCGGCCCATTTCAAGGTGACCCGTCAGACCTTGTGGAATTTCCGCCAGCGCATGGAGGCGGCCGAGGCCGATCAGTCGGAGGCGTCGTCGGCGAACAGCTGATGGACGGGCACGCCAATGCCCGCGGCCAGACGGATCACGGTTACGAGCGAGGGGTTGGTGGTCATCCCTTCGATCGCTGAAATCTTGCCCTGCGCAATCCCGGTCGCGGTCGCAAGCTCGGCCTGGCTCAATCCGGCGGCGACCCGCGCGGCCTTCAGCCGGCGGGCGAAGCCCTCCCACTCATCATCGACATTACCGACATCAACCGGCGCCTTGGACATGGATTTCCCCCTGAACCCGCTCGGGCGGGCCGCCTATTCTGACTGAATGCATCAGCAAAGTCGAGATGCCCAATCCCGGATGCTACCTTAACTCTCTGTTTACAAACCGGAAATCGTCTTAGCCCCACTCCGTTCGCGAAGGCAGATGATCGGCGATTTGTCAAACAAACCTATATCGATAATTATTGACATGCGCCAGCGATTCGCCCTCCACCGCGTCGAATGCTTTGCTGGAGGAGAGGCTGCGTCCGGTGCCGATACGCGGAGCGACTTCATGGCCCGCGCCTGAAGGAGAAGTCCGATGCCTCAAAATGCTGCCGATGCGGCGGTCCGCGCGCAGGCGATCGTCGAAGCGCTGGGCGGTCGCTGGACAGGACAATCGGGGAGCTGCCTGTGTCCCGCACATGCCGACAGGACGCCATCGCTTTCCGTCCGGCTCGGCGAGCGTGCGATCCTGTTTCACTGTTTCGCCGGCTGCAAAACCGAGGATGTCATGGCCGAGCTGCGCCGCCGCCGTCTTCACGATCATGAATCGCTCATGGTCCCGGCGGTGCGCCCGTCGCGCGACCTGTCGGCGATGGCGCGGCGGCTGTGGCGCGAAAGCCTTCCCCTCGCCGACAGTCCGGCCGAAGCCTATCTCGCGGCGCGCGGCGTTTCGGACGTGTCCGGCAAGCTGCGCTATCATCCCAAGGTGATCTATGGGTCCGGCGCGCGGCGACGGGTGTTGCCGGCGATGATCGCGGCGGTCGAAACCGACCTTGGCTTGATCGCGGTCCAGCGGACCTTTCTCGATCTCGACAATCTGCTGCGCAAGCCGCTGGCCAAGCCGAAGGCGGCGCTCGGCCTGTTGGCGACCGGCGCGATCCGGCTGGCAGAACCGACCATCGAGCTCGGGCTTGCCGAGGGCATCGAGGACGCTCTGTCGGCGATGTCGTGGTTCGGAACGCCGACTTGGGCGCTTGGCGGCGTCGAGCGGCTTGGGCTGGTCGCGATCCCACCGAGCGTGCGGCGGATAATGGTCTATGGCGATCATGGCGCGCCGGCCGAGCGATGCTATGCGCAGGCGCAGGATCATCTCGCCGAAGAGGGCCGCGAGGTGGTGCGACGTCTAGCTCCGCACCGCGAAGACTGGAATGACGCATGGCGGCGCCGACAGCGCGCAGAGGCCCAAACGGCGGGTTCGCGATAAACTGGCGACTGGTCGGTGATCAGAAAGACACCGAGGTCGATGGCCACTCGCTTGTCATAACGCGCCACGATGCAGCGGTCTTGAAGAGGAGAGAGAGCTTCTGGCGAGGCTGGCCGGACATGGGTCCGGTCGGACAGCAGGAGACCCGTCATGACCGCCACCGCGCTTGCGCTCGACTTCACCCCTCCCTCGATCAAGGCGGCATTTGCCCTTGCCGCCCGCCTCATGCGCGGCGAGCCGATCGACCGCGCCGCGATAATCGCAGCGATGACGAAGGCCCATGGCTGCGGTTCGGCCGATGGCCACTGGTCGCTGCGCGCCGCCTTCGACGCGCTCGAGCTCGCCCAGGTGCTGGCGCTTCACCAGAGCCCGCCATCGGGCAGTCCGGCCGAGATCCTGGCCGAGCTCGTCGCGCGCGGCGCCACGCTGCCGACACACAGTGTACGCTCTCAGGCGCAGATCGCGCTTCAGCAATTCTCCACGCCCGCGCCGATCGCCTATCTGGCGGCGCGGTTACTCGGGGCCAAGGCCGGCGAGACGGTGCTCGAGCCGTCGGCCGGCACCGGCCTGCTTGCGATCTTCGCCGCGCTGGCGGGCGCTGCGCTGATCCTCAAAGAGCGCGACCCGGGCCGCGCCGAATTGCTCGAAGCGGCCTTTCCAGCGTGCGTGGTCACCCTCCATGATGCCGAAATCCTCGGCGACCATCTTGGCGGGCAGCGCTTCGATGCGGTGCTGATCAACCCGCCCTTCTCGCGTAGCGAGGGGCGTGGAATCGACCGCCGAGCGGGTCTGCGCCATCTGCGGGCCGCGCTGACCTTACTGGCACCGCATGGCCGCTGCGTCGCGATCCTGCCCGACCGGTTCGACCGAACCGCATCCGACTGGTCGATCGCGACGGCCGGATATGCGGTCACCGCTGCCTATGATCTGCCAATAGGCAGTTTCGCCAAGCATGGCACCACCCAGGCGGTATCGCTGGTGCGGCTTGAGCCTGCCGGTGCTGCCGAAGGTCCGCGCCTTGCCTGCGATACACTGGCCGCCGCGCTGTCGCGGATCGAGGCGCGCGCAACCCCAGCGCCCGCGCCGATGGCCGCGGTCCGTGCCCTGCCCCCGCGGGGGTCGGCCAGCGTCGGGCTGTTCCGGACGGGGACCGCGGCACCGGTATTGCCACGGCCGATCCCGCGCGCACGGCCTGACGCCGAGCCACGCGAAATTCACTATTCGATCCATGACGCCCCACCGGCCGCGGGTCCTTCGAGCGGCCTTTATCTTCCCTATCGTCCGAGCCGGATCGCGTTTCCCGACGCGGCCTGCCACCCCACCCCACTCGTCGAATCGATCGCGATGGGGTCGATCGCGGCGCCGGTGCCGCGCTATCGTCCCTGCCTGCCCGCGACGGTGCTAGACGGTGCGCGCCTCTCCGACGCGCAGCTCGAGACGCTGGTCTATGCCGGCGATGCGTTCGAGCGCGATCTGCCGGGGCGGTTCCGGGCGGTGGAGGCGGGGGTGAGCCTCGCTCCGGACCCGGATGGCGATGTCTATCGGACCGGGTTTTTCCTCGGTGACGGCACCGGCGCCGGCAAGGGCCGCCAGGTTGCCGGCATACTGCTCGACCGCTGGCTGCGCGGCAGCCGCCGGCATCTGTGGATTTCGAAGACCGAGACGCTTCTCCAGGACGCGCGGCGCGACTGGGTAGCGGTTGGCGGTCTCGCGCTCGACATCCAGCATCTCAACCAGTGGAAGCTGGGGGAGCCGATCGGTGCGGCCGACGGGATCATCTTCCTGACCTATGCGACGCTCCGCTCGAACCGGGGCGACAAGGGGTCGCGCCTCACCCAGCTGCTCCACTGGCTGCGTGCCGATTTCGACGGGATGATTATCTTCGACGAGGCGCATGAAATGGCCGGGGTGGCCGGCGGCGAGGGCCGGTTCGGCGTGACCAAGGGCTCCGAGCAGGGACTGGCGGGGGTGCGGCTGCAGAATCTGCTGCCGCGTGCGCGAATCCTCTATGTCTCGGCGACCGGCGCGTCTGACGTCAACAATCTCGCTTATGCGACCCGGCTCGACCTATGGGGACCGAGCACCGCCTTTCCCGACCGGCGCGCCTTTGTCGAAAGCCTGCGCCGGGGCGGCATCGCGGCGATGGAGCTGATCGCGCGCGATCTCAAGGCGCAGGGTCTCTACACGGCGCGTGCGCTCAGTTTCGCCGGGGTCGAATATGACATCCTCGAGCATGAACTGACCGAGGGCCAGGTCGCGGTCTACGATGCCTATGCCGATGCCTGGGGTATCATCCACCGCAACCTGCGCGCCGCGCTCGACGCGACCCGCATCACCGACAGTTTCTCCAAGCAGACCTATAATGGCGGGGCCAAGGCGGCGGCGATCTCGATCTTCGAATCGAGCAAGCAGCGCTTCTTCGGCCAGTTGCTGATCGCGCTGAAACTGCCGTCGCTGCTGGCGGCGATCCGCGCCGACCTCGCGCGCGGCGACAGCGTGGTGGTTCAGCTCGTCTCCACCTCCGAGGCGATGCTCGACCGGACCTTGGCCGGGCTCGACGCGCAGGCCCGCGCGCATCTCGATATCGAGCTGTCGCCGCGTGAATTTCTGATCGACTATCTCAAGGCTGCCTTCCCCGTCCGCCAGATGCGGACCTTTGTCGACGATAGCGGCACGGTCCGCTCCGAACCGATGATCGACGAGGCGGGCCATCCGGTGCTTAGCCAGGAGGCGATCGGGCTGCGCGACACGTTGCTCGAGCAGCTCTGCGCGCTTCCCTTGGTCGGGTCGGCGCTCGATCATCTGATTGATCATTTCGGGGTCGATGCGGTCGCCGAGGTGACCGGCCGCTCGCGCCGCGTGATCGCCGATGGCCGCGGCGGGCAGCGGATCGAAGCCCGATCGCCGCGCACCAATCTCGCCGAGACCGACGCCTTCATGCGCGGCGCCAAGCGGATCCTGATCTTCTCCGATGCCGGCGGGACCGGACGCAGCTATCATGCGAGCCTCGATGCCGAGAACCAGGCACGGCGGGTGCATTATCTGCTCGAACCGGGCTGGCGCGCCGATGCCGCGATCCAGGGGCTCGGCCGCACCCATCGTACGCACCAGCGGGCGGCACCGCTGTTTCGCCCGGTCTCGACCGATTGCCGCGGCGAGCGCCGGTTCATTTCGACGATCGCGCGCCGCCTCGACAGTCTGGGCGCGCTGACGCGCGGTCAGCGGCAGACCGGCGGCCAGGGGTTGTTCGACCCGCGCGACAATCTCGAATCCGATTTCGCGAAGGAGTCGCTGGTCACCTGGTTCCGCCTGTTGTTCGAGGGCAAGCTCGCCTCGGTCAGCTATCAGGATTTCCAGCGGCTGACCGGGCTCGAGCTCGAGGGCGAAGGCGGCGGTCTCACCGAGGACCTCCCCCCGATCCAGCGGTGGCTCAACCGTATCCTCGCGCTTCGCATCGCCCTGCAGAATGCGATCTTCGATGAATATCTGGGCTTGATCGAGGCGCGGGTCGATGCGGCGCGCGAGGCAGGCACCCTCGACATCGGGGTCGAGACGATCGCCGCTGAGCGGATTACGATCCTCGAGCGCACGCTCATCCGGCGCGATCCGGTGTCGGGTGCCGAGACCGAGGTCCTGCGGCTCGAGACCGAGCAGCGCTATCGGCCGATCGGGCGGGATCGGATCGAGGGCCTGTGCGACGATGGCGTCAGCCGGCGGATGATCAACCGCCGCGCCAACAAGGCTGCGATCTGCAGCCCCGCGCACAGCCATACCGACGACGACGGCCGGATGATCCGGCGCTTTGAGCTGATCCGTCCGACCCGCACCGACCGGCTGCGCGAGGATCTGTTCGCTGAGACCCTTTGGGAAGAGGCGACGCCGTCCGAATTCGCCGCCTTGTGGGATGCCGAGGTCGAGGAGATGCGCACCCGGACGCGGACCGAGACGATCTACCTCGTGGTCGGGCTGCTGCTGCCGGTCTGGGGCAAGCTGCCCGACGAGCATGTCCAGGTCTGGCGGCTGACCACCGATGACGGCCAGTCGCTGCTCGGACGGCTCGTGCCGGCCGCCGCCATCCCGCGGATCGCGGCGGCGTTCGGCATCGCCAATAATCTTGCGATCGCGCCCGGCGACGCCGTCGCGCATGTGCTGGCGACCGGCGAAGTGCAGGCGATTGGCGGATATCGTCTCAAGCGCAGCCTGGTTGGCGGCGAGCAGCGGCTCGAACTGCTCGACTGGCTGCCGGCGCGCCTCGACGCGCTCAAGGCGCTTGGCTGTTTCACCGAGATCATCGCCTACAAGACGCGGGCTTTCGTGCCGGTGGCGCGGGCAGCAGAGATCGTCGCGCGCCTGACAGCCTGATCGGCCATGTCCTCCCCAACCCGCCCGGAGAGGGGAGGACGCCTTCGGCTTGGTGAGCCTGATGAGCAGGCTTGCGGGTGCGCAAAGCCAAGCGCCCGTCTCTTCGATGGAGACCTACAATGATCGAGTCTGTCAAAGTGAAGAACCTGTCGCTCTCCAAGGACAATGTCCGCAAGCGAGACCGCGACGCCGATGTCGAAAGCCTCGCGGCGAGCATCGCCGCGCATGGCCTGCTGCAGAATCTCGTGGTCGTGCCGCTCAAGAAGCCCGGACATTTCAGCATCAAGGCGGGCCGCCGCCGGCGCCTGGCGCTGCAGCTGCTGATCGATCGCGGCACTTATGACGCCCATCATGAGGTCCAGGTGCTGGTGCTCAATGACGACCCGCTGTCGGTGGAGGCGAGTCTCGCGGAGAATTTCCACCGCGTGCCGATGAACCCCGCCGACGAGTGCACCGCGTTCAAGCATTTCATCGACAAGGGTGCCGAGGCTGAGGACGTCGCCAAGCGCTTCGGGGTGACGACGCGGTTCGTCGAGCAGCGGGTCCGGCTCGCCGAACTGGCGCCGTGCGTGTTCGACGCGCTCGCGGCCGGTGAGATCACGCTCGGTTCGGCGCAGGCCTATGCGGTCACCGCCGACGTCGAGCGTCAGGCGCGGGTATTCGCGTCGATGCGCCAGTCCTATTATGGCAACAACCCGGACAATATCCGCCGCGCGATCCTCAACGGCACGGTCAAGGGCAACGACCTGAAGGCGGTGTTCATCGGGCGCGACGCCTATGTCGCTGCCGGGGGCCGCGTCGAGCGCGATCTGTTCGGCAGCGAGGCCGAGGAGACCTGGGTCGATGTCGAGCTGCTTGAGGCTCTCGCCAGCGCCAAGCTCGAAGCCGCGGCGGCGGACATCGCGCGGGCGCAGGGCCTCGCCTTCGTCACCCCGGTGCTCGCGACCCATGTCCCCTATGATCTCGAACGGCAGGTGCATGCCTATCATCCGCCCACGCGCGCGCTGACCGACGAGGAGAGCGTGCGTATCCAGGCGCTCGGCGCCGAAAGCGAGACGCTGATCGATCAGCTCAACGAGGATGAGGAGAGTGAGACCGGTCCGACCAACGCCGAGGCGGCCGAAGAACGGCTCGCCGCGATCGAGCGCGAGCTCGACGAGATCGAGGCGGCGCGCGAGACGATCGATCCCGAGATCCGCACCCAGCTCGGCAGTTTCCTCTATATCGGCGCCGATGGTCAGCCCAAGCTCCACGCCAGGCTGTTCAGCGAGAAGCCGATCCGGGCCCCACAGGAGAAGCCCGCGGTCCCGGGCGAGACGGGATCGGACGAAGGCCCGGCCGAGAGCGGGGTCAAGCTCAGCGCCACGCTCGTCGACGAGCTCGCCACCCAGCGGCGCCAGATCCTCGCGGCGCATGTCGGCAGCGACACCGGCGTCGCGCTCGACCTGGCGATCTTCCTGATCGCCAACCGCATCGTCTATGGCTCCTTCTATGTCCGCGACCATGCAACCCTGAAGGCGCCGGCGGCGGGCTTCCCGATCACCGGCTTCCGCGATGAGGGCAGTGCCGCGACCACCGCGATCGCCGAGCAGCGCGACGGCCTGGATGCGAGCTGGGCGGGGTTGCCGACGCTCGGCGCGCGGTTCGACGCGTTCCGGACGCTCGATGATGCCGCCCGCGCCGCGTGGCTGGCCTTTGCGGTCGCGCAGGGTCTCGAGCCGACGCTCAATCTGCCCGAGGGCGGGCGCAGCAACGGCTTTCACGACCATCTCGGCCGGTTGCTCTGCGTCGATGTCGTAGCCTGGTGGCGTCCGACCGCCGAGAACTTCTTCGGTCGGGTCAAGAAGGACGTGATGCTCGACGCGTTGCAGGAGATTGGCGGGTCGGCGCTGCGCAACCGCTACAAGGACGCCAAGAAGGCCGAGCTCGCCAGCTATTGCGGCGCGCTATGTGCGGGCCAGGGCCTCGTCGAGGCCGAGGTGCGCGACAAGGCGCTCAGCTGGTTGCCCGAGGCGATGCGCTTCGATCTGGTCGAAGCGGAGGAGGCCACTCGACCACATCCGGACTTCCTCGCCGATGAGGACGAGGAGGATGGCGTCGAGCGGGATGACGCGCCCGGTGATGATGGCGTGACGCCGCCCGAAGACGACATGGCCGCGATCGACCAAGCGGCCTGACACCGCACAATATCTATCCCGGGGCGGCTGACGGGCCGTCCCGGGCGCCTCTCGCGCGGAGCCCTTGGCTTCGTCCGAACGAAGGCGGTGCGCCGGATTTGCCATAGCTCGCGAGGGACGGTGCAGGCGGGGGCGTCTGCCCCGTCCGCTTTCCGTCGCGCGGGGACATTCGCCCCGCGCCACCCGGTCTCACCCACACCGCCTTCGTCTTTTTCCGAGAAAGGACCGATCATGACATCTGTTGCTGGGACGGCATCGCCGGCCGACACGATCACCGCGGGGATCATCGCACGGCTCGAACAGGGCGTGCGCCCGTGGATTCGCCCCTGGCGGGCAGGCGTTTCGGGCGGGCGGCCGCTGCGCGCGAACGGCGAAGCCTATCGGGGCATGAACACCTTCTGGCTGTGGATGGCCGCTGAACAGGCCGGCTTCGCTTCACGGACCTGGATGACCTACCAGCAGGCGCAGTTGCTGGGCGGGCAGGTTCGCATCGGTGAAAGGTCGCAATTCGCGATCTTCTACAAGGCCTATACCAAGCGCGCGGCAGGCGCCGGCCAGGCTGCGGGCGATGCCGATGAACTCCGCCGGGTGATGCGCAGATATGCGGTCTTCAATGCTGATCAGATCGATGGCCTGCCGGCGCACTACTATCCCACGCGGATCGAGCTTGTCCCGCCGACCGACCAGCTGCCTGCCCGCGCCGAGGCCTTTGTCGAACGCTTGCCCGCGCGCGCGCGGCACGGTCGCGACCAGGCCTATTATGATCGCGGCGCCGATCTGATCGCGATGCCGTTGGTCGGGTTGTTCGGCACCCGCGCGCACTGGGCGGCGACGCTCGCGCATGAGGCGGGCCACTGGACCGGCCATCCCGACCGGCTCGATCGGACCTTCGGCAAACGCTTCGGCGATGCCGCTTATGCGTTCGAGGAGCTGTGCGCCGAAATGTGCGCCTGTCTGCTCGGAGCGGATCTCGGCCTTCCGGTCGATCATCTCGACGATCATGCCGCCTATATCGGCCATTGGCTTGGCATCCTGCGCAAGGACAGCCGGGCGCTGCTGACTGCGGCCGCGCGCGCCGAGGCGGCGTGCGGCTTTGTGTTGCGGGCGACCGGGCTCGATGCCGATGGCGATAGCCGTGACGCTGGCGACATCGCCGTGCCGATCGAGGCCGCGGCCTGATCGCCCGTATGCTAGCCCGGTTTTCGCTCGGGCTCGCTCACTTCCCGACATAAGGAGCTTGTCATGGCCGATCGTGTTCCGTGTCGATCCGCATCTGCGGATTGCTCGATGCCGCCCATCTTCCCGACCTTCTCGCGGCGATCGGTTCCGATGGCGCGACGGCCGATTGGGAGGGCAACCCGTTCGACCTCGCGTCGTTTGATCCGTCGCGCCCGCTCGAGCTGATGGCGACCGAGGTCGCCTGGGTCGGTTCGACTTCATCGAGGATGTCTGTCTGCGCCATGGCCTTGCCTTCGTGCGCTGGGCGGGTGGCGCCGCGGGCGCCTTTGGTCCGGAGCGCGTCGTCTTCGATGGCGAAGCGTCGACCTGCTTCACCGGGTCGGACGACGATGTCGTCTTGATCGGGCTTGAGGATGTGCACCGTCTCGGCAGCTTCGCCGCGATCGAGGCGCATTTCGCGAGGGCCGATTTTGCCGTGCCACCCTTCGCGGTCACCGGCGACGACGGGGTGCAGCCGTTGCGCGCTGACTGACCCCGCCCCCTGTCCGCCAGAGGATGCCGCACATGGGCGGCCGCGCGGCGCCGGCAACCCCAAGCCGGTGGGCCGTGTTGCCGCGTACCGCGGCTGCCCGCGCCACCCCATCCGGCTTGGGGTGCTCCTCGGGCGGGCCCTCGGTGCCTGCCCCGCTCGTGCGGCCGCCCAGAAGGTGCGCATCCGGCGGACAGGCCGCCGGGCCAGCCAAGAAAGGCGCATCATCATGACCACATCGCTCGCAGCGGCGCTCTCAGCGCTCGAACTGGGACATCTTGTCCCCCGCCCCGAAGATATCTCCGGGATCGCTCCGCCGCCCGCCGAGGCGCTCGAACAGACCGTCTCCGCGATCTGGAGCGATTTGTTCGCCACGCTTGGCAACAGCGCGCTCGAACGCGACATCGAGGATCTGGGCTGGGGTGTCGTCAACCTTTTCCACCGCGCCGCCCAGCGCAAACATGGCAGCGTCGATCGCCTCACCGACGAGATCCGGCTGCTGCTGGCCGACCAGGACGGATCCGAGGTCGCGACCGCCGAGCTTGAGGACAAGATCGACCTGGCGCGCAAGATCGAGGAAGCCGCCGGCGCATTCGAGGTCATGCGCGACACCGCCGCGCATCATTATCTGCACGAGACCGGTCGGTCCTGGGTGCCGGCGACGGGCAACCGCATCTCGCTCGGCGTGACCTCGGCGATCGTCGACGGACAGGCCTTTCTGCGCGCGCGCCGCGAGCGGGTGCGCGATGCCAATACCGCGCAGGGCACCCCGGTGGTGTTCGCCGGCGGCCGGCTGCATTTTGCCGGCGAGGATGAGGCCAGGTGCTTCGCCGATCATCTCCTCAAGACCCTCAACGGCGTCCGCGAGCGCGTCGGCGACATGTACCTCGTCCATGGCGGCGACATGAAAGGGATCGAGCGCCTCGCGGCCTCCTGGGCCGAGCAGCATGGCATCCAGCAGGTGCGCTTCGGGCTCGACCGCAAGCTTGGCGATCGGGCCGGCTTCCGCCGCAACGAGCAGATGCTGTCGCTTAGCCCGCGTTATGTCGTCGCCTTCCAGGGCAATGGCGTCACCGAACGGCTCGTCATCGAAGCCAAGAAGCGCGGGATCGCGGTGGTCGACCGCCGCGGCCCGCTCGGCACGCCGCCGGCGGCCGCAGGTCACTGACATCAACCGGTCGGGCGGTACGCCGCCCGACCAAGGCCCGAAGAGGAGAGGGAGCCGCCGGGGCGGGTGGGCGCGATGCGGCGCCCGGCACGCCAAAGGAGGCTATCATGCACTATGATGTCGTCTACCGGTTCAACGAGGCGCTCGACCGGCGCGCGCTGATCACGGTCGAAACCACGCTGCGGGCGCTGAGCGGCGCGGTCAAGGATTGCGAGGCGTCGGGGCGTTCGATCGAATCCGACCCCGCCATCCTGCTGCTCGCCCATCATCTAGGCGATGTCGCGGGCAGCCAGGCGCCCGACCGCGTGATCCTCGAACAGGCCTGCCGTCGTGCCTGGGCGCGGACCGTCGAGCACCCTGCCCTTCTTGCGCTTCGCGGCCAGAAGCTCGGCCATCGTCTCCAGGCCAAGACCAGCTTTCACTTCCAGGCGCGCCGTGCGCTGCTCGCGCTGGCCGATGCGCTCGGGCTCGATCCTGACATGACCCGGATCGGCAGCCGGATGGGCGGCGCCGGCGACTGCGGCGACAGTTTTCTCGATCATCCCGACCTGTTCGTCACCGTGGCACCCTGGTCGCTCGCCGCCGATCGCGAGATCGGTTTCTACCGCCGGCGGGACCGCGCGGATGCCGGTTTCCCGATGCACCACGCCCCCCTCCCCGCGCTGCTCACGCCGTCGGCGCTTGCCGCCGAGATCAGGGCGGCGACGGGGCCCGAACCCTGGCCAGTGGCGCTCGCCATCGCCGCCTGATTCACAACCCTGTCAAGGAGACCTGCCATGGGCTGGTTGTTCATGCGCGACTGCGGACCGTTCGATGGTCCCCGCGCCTATCTCGACGATCAATTGACCTATGTCCGTGACGATCATCGCCTGCGCGTGCTGCGTTCGGCGCTGGTCGGCCTGCGGACCTATTATGCCGCGTGTGAGCGCGTCACCTCCGAGGGCGAACGCTCCGTGTTCGCCGTTGTCTGTTTGGTCCGCTATAATCGCCGCGCTGCCGACGGCATGACCTTCGGCTATAAGGACAGTGCGCCGTTGTGGCGCTGAAAGGAGTATCAGTAATGATGAGGTAAGTTGAGGAAACCTCTGCCCGCCAAGCTAACCTCGGGTCCGAAAGACCTGAAATCCGGAAACGGACGGGGGACAA
>NZ_LARW01000140.1 GCF_000971055.1 Sphingomonas sp. SRS2 | reverse complement strand
CACCCAGCCCTGGGCCTGCTTTCGGCCGGCAAGAGAAAGGTTGTGGAATCCTGACATTCTGCATATTACCACGTTATCAATATTGAAGGTGTGCACACGTGCATATAATCACACTTGCGGCACAAAAGGGCGGCGTCGGCAAAACGACGCTCGCGGTCAATTTGGCAGTCGCGGCGCAGGCGGCAGGCATCAGGACGGCCCTGTTCGACCTTGACCCACAGGAAAGCGCGACGGCGTGGAGCGAGCGCCGCGAGGCCGAGCTACCCCATGTGGAGCCGATCAGCGCGCGCCGCTTGAACCAAGCGATCGACGCGGCCGAGATAAACGGTTTCGAGCTCACCATCATCGACACGCCCCCGGCAGCCGGAGCCGAGGCAGCCGCAGCGGCGCAGCGGGCGGATATCGTGCTGATACCGTGCCGCCCTTCCCTCATCGACCTCGACGCGATCAAACGAACGGCCCAGCTCATCATCAGCACCGGCAGGACCGGCTTTGTCGTGCTCAATGCGGCTCCTCCTACGGCAACGACGCTGCTGGATGATGCGAGGACATTGGCGGAAGACACGGGGCTAAGGGTAGCGCGTTCCGTCATCAGGGAACGCAGCGCCTATCGGGCAGCATGGCCCTACGGGCTTGGCGTGATCGAGCATGAGCCATCCGGCAAAGCCGCCCAGGAGATTGCATCACTTCGTCAATTCCTGTTTGATGAATTGCAGAATTGCACACCTGCAAATGTGAAGGCTTGATATTATGGCACGACGATCATCGCTTCTCGCGCCCGCTGTCACAACGAAACAGAAGCCGGAACCCGCCGCGCCCGAGCGCGTAGCCTCGCCACCAGTCGAGCGCGCCCCGCGATCGAGTGGGCAACGACCGGGCAAGTATCACTTGGGTGCTTACTTCGACCCCGCCGATCCGACAGCCGAGGCGTTCCGAGTGCTGGCAGCAAGGACGCGCCGTAGCCACCAGGACTTGTTGGCCGAAGCGATCGCCGAACTGGTCGCCAAATATGACGCAGACAAGCAGTTCGGACGTGCTTGAACGTGTGCACACATGCACAACTGCAAACGTGCAGGATTGAAGCGTGAAGAAACGGCGCGACCCTAGCCCGGAGTTCGATCTGTTCCTGCCCATCATGGGTGACCTTCCGCTCAAGGATCAGCGGGAGACGATGGAACGGCCGTTCTTTTCCTTGCAGAAACGCAAGCGGGTCAAGCCGATCGAATATACCAGCCCGGACGGCGCAACCTGGGTGAAGATCGAGGCGATACCCGCCTACGGCATGGCGACGATCTGGGACGCCGATATCATCATATGGGCCACGTCAGCGCTTAATCGAATGCGGGAGCAGGGGATAAACGACCTGCCCAGGACGCTTACAACCACGTCCTACGACCTTTTGCGGGCGATCAAGCGCAACACCAGCGGGCGCGCCTATCAAGACCTCCAAGCCGCCCTACAGCGGTTGCAGACGACTTCAATTTCCACGTCCATCCGCGCGCCCAAGCGTCGCAGCAAGGCGGGTTTCAACTGGCTCGACAAATGGACGCTGGAGGTCGATCCCGAAACCGACCAGCCTCGCGGCATGACCATCACCCTGTCGGATTGGGTCTATGAGGGGATCATGGCGGAGCGGTCGCTTCTCACCATGCACCCAGATTACTTCCTGCTGACCGGCGGGCTTGAGCGCGCGCTGTATCGTATCGCCCGCAAACACGCCGGCAATCAGCGCGGCGGGTGGACGTGCCGGGTAGAGGTACTGCGGGACAAGACCGGCAGCGACAGCAAGCCCAAAGAGTTCAACCGGATGCTGCGCAAGATCGTGGAGGCCAACCAACTCCCCGATTATGCTGTGGAAATGGTGGCGACGAATGATGGTAGCCCAGCCATTCAATTCCGGTTGAGAGGGGAGGCGGAAGCCTTGGCGCTCTCCGAGCAGCTCCAGGCCGAGCAGGATCGACGCGACCGCATGGAAGCCGATCGACGCCGCACCACAGAGGTCGATGACCTCATGGACCGACTTTCAGGTCGCTCCTAACTATCGTGTTATCACACACCGGTGCCCCGGCTGACGGTCGATATCAGGGGCGGCAAAGCCCCTTGAACACCGGCAAGCGGCGTTCCCGAGCCGTTTGCTATCGTGTTTTCACACACCTTTGATTCGTGTTTTCACACACCGCGCTATCGTGTTTTCACACACCAAATCACGTGTTTTCACACACCGCAGGCTTCGGTAAGCCTTTGCGTTAAAGGAAAAAAGTAAGCCTTTTTGACGACTTAACCTATTTAACGATTCCTATTTAACAGAATCCTTTAACGGCGGCAGCCCCAGCGACCGATGAGAAAGTCAAATGGAATCGGCCTATGGCCGATACGCTTTCACTTCGTGCCGCCTTCGGCGTCACAGAGGCGGCGCAAACGCCGCTGGCTAAGCGGAAAAAGAAGTAAGGGCGAGTGGCGACGGAATTGCCGGCTACAGTCGCCTAGATGCGCCCTGAGGGCAGAGAAGAGGCTTTCTGTTAGTTCGGGGTGCCTGTTGCCGCGAGCGTCTCCAGCGGGCTTAAATCACGCAGGATCGAACAGGCCGGCGAACTCGCGCTGATCGTAGTAGCGGATTTTCTCAACCGCGAGCGGGTGTTCGCCTTGGCGAAGCAGCAGGAGTTGGTCGGGCCGCATCCGCATGATTTCGTCGGGCGTGGCGAGCCTTCGTGCCGAGACGTGTCCGCTGATGCTTTCCGAAGGGCCGGCGCGGTTGTCGCCCCAGCCGGTGCCGCGCGACGTGCTGACGGTGTCATATTCGATCGTGGTGTCGCCGATCGTGCGCGAGAGCATGTCGGCGGTGGCATGATCGTTGACCCCAACGTCTGGATCACGCCCGCGTTGGACATGAACGTGCCGGCCCGCTCGCCATAGGTCGCCTTGAGCTGGTGCATGTCCTGAAGGATCGGCCAGAGCTGGAGGCCATAACCCGCCATCAGCCCCATCGCGCGCTCCACCGGCTCCAGTCGGCCGAGCGCGGCGAACTCGTCGAGCAGGAACAGCACCGGCCGTGGAGGGCGGGCGGTGGACCGCGCCATGTCGGTAACGGCCTGGCTCACCAGCAGCCGCAGCCAGCGGGCATAGGTATCGAGCCGATCGGGCGGCAGGCACAGGAACACGGTGGCGGTCGTGTCCTTCAAGCCTGAGAAGGTGAAATCGGACGCGGCCGTGCTGGCGACGATGGGGGGCTATCGAGAAAGTGGGTGTGGCGCTGCGCAGAGGACAGCACGCCGGCGGCTTCACGGTCGGACTTGCCGAGCTGGCGGTTGGCGGCGCGGACGATCAGACCACCGGCGCCAGCGCTGTCCTGCATATCGGCCAGCAGCGCGGCGAAGGCCGCAGGGGCGAGCGTCAGCTTGTCGCGCACCGTCGCCAGCACGCGGCGATCGGCGGGTTCGTGGATGACGGTGTGCAGGATCAGCCCGGCGATCAGCGCCTTGGCTTCCTCGTTCCAGTGGGCTTCGCCCGATTGTCCCGGCGCGTCATGCACCAGCGCGTCGGCGAGGGTGTTGGCATCTTCCGCAAGATCGAGGCTGGCGGGATCGAGCCGGTCGAGCGGATTGTAGCGGGCAGGGGGCTGACCCGACACGCCGAACGGATCGAGGCACCAGACCTTGCCCTTGGTGGTACGCGCGCGGGCGGTGACGCGGGCGTTCTCGCCCTTGGGGTCGATGCAGATCACCGAGCGATCGAGCAGCAGCAGGTTGGGGATGATCGTCCCCACGCCCTTGCCCGAGCGGGTGGGTGCCATCGTCAGCAGGTGCGCCGCGCCGTCGTAGCGGAGCAGCTTGCCCGACTTCGCCGAGCGGCCGATCAGAAGATCCCCGTTCGCTTCCAGCTTCCGCACGTCGGCGCGGTCGCCGAAGCGGGCGGAGCCGAGCAGATCGCTCCGCTGGTTGGCGGCACGCCGGTTGAACCGCCAGGCCAGGAACAGGACCGCGCCGGCCAGCAGGAACGGAATGTCGGTCGCGATCTCGCCATAGCCGAAGATGCCCTTGAGCCAGGCGTTGCTCGCCATCAGCACCACGAAGGCGACGAAGACCGCGAACAGCGGGCTGATCCGTCACCGGGGCATCAGTGCGTGCCCATCGGCGTTACGGGCAGTGACCGGTCGGCGTCGGGATGATCGAGCAGCCGGAGCAGGATTTGCGAGACGAGGGGAGGGGGCACGCCCTCGTCCAGCATCATCGCGAAGAATGCATCGTCGTTGAGCGTCGGGATCATGTCCTCGATGACCAGGTTGGCGCGAGAGTCCGCCATGTCCTCCTGCCATATGGCGATTTCCGCCGGCGTGCCGCGCACGAAATCCATCGCGCGGACTTGGCGGCGGATCGTCTCGATATCGAAATCGCTCATTGCGCTTCGCTCCCTTCGGCTTCCGCGTCGAACGCTCGCTTGCCGCGTCGCTTCCACAGCGCCAGCACGTCCCCGGAATCGTCGCTGCGACCACGCCCAGCGATGTCGAGCAGCGCGCCGTACAGGGTGGCGCGATCATCGTCGGTAAGCTCGACCAGCCCGGCTTTCTGGACCAGCCCGCCCAGCTCAATCAGGTGGCGTGTTCGTGTCCGACGTTGCACGACCCAGCCCCTGCTATCCGTTCGTCGTTCCGCCGCTTCCGCCCGCAGCGTTGCCGCCCGGTTCAGTCGCAGCGCCCGATCCGTCGATTGCAGCAGCACCGCCACCTTTGCGCCCGCGCCGTTGAAAGAAGGCCGCGCCCTTTGCGCGCCACGCCTCCTTCGCGTCCGCATCCTTCGATCCGATCGCATCGAGCAGGACGCCGGCGAGCGTTTCCGCATCGAGCGCATCGGCTCCGGTCGCGGCGACAAGCTGGCCAAGCTGTTCGACACGCTTCGCCTTGAGCGCGCGGGCTTTGTCATTCAGCGCCTTCAGTTCCGCATCGTAGTCCCGAACCTTTCGCATCAGGAATCATCCTCGTCGGGTCCATCAGGCTCTGCTGGGATATTCGACCACAGCGAGCCGGCCGCACCGTTCACATCAACATCGGGCGGGGCTTCATCATTCCATAGAACGCGCCAGCCATAGACCAAACCATCGTCGCTGGCGTTTTCGTCAAGCTCGAAGGGGTAATCCTCCAGCGTCTCGACACTAATACCCAACGCGCTGGCGACGTACTCGTCGCGACGGCGTTCCATCGCATCTTCGTAGGCACGGCTCATCGCACTCTCCTCACCGTAATAGTTTGCCAGACCGGACGCGAAGCGCAAACCAGAAGCAGCACCAAGTCAGTCAGGAGGAGCGAAGCGGAGGATGAGTGCGCGCTTATACGTCGTTGCCGACGTGCGCCCAGAAGTGCAATAAGCAGGGCGTCATGGCGATCTACCATTTCTCCGCCAAGGTTGTGAGCCGCGCAAACGGATCGAGCGCCGTCGCGAGCGCCGCCTATCGTTCCGCGTCCGAGCTGCACGACGTCCGGCTTGGACGCGATCACGACTTCTCGAACAAGGCGGGCGTGATCCACTCCGAGGTAATGTTACCGGAGGGCGCGCCGGAGCGTTTAAACGATCGCTCGACCTTGTGGAACGAGGTGGAGGCTGGGGAGAAGCGCAAGGACGCACAGCTTGCCCGCGAGGTGGAGTTCTCGATTCCGCGTGAGATGAACGAGAAGCAGGGCGTCGCGCTCGCGCAAGACTTCGTGAAGAAGCAGTTTGTCGATCGCGGCATGGTCGCCGACCTGAACGTGCATTGGGACAAGGCGAAGGACGGCACGCCGAAGCCGCACGCACATGTCATGCTGGCGATGCGCGATGTGGGGCCGGAGGGGTTCGGCAAGAAGAACCGCGACTGGAACTCGACCGAGCTGTTGAAGGACTGGCGCGAGGCGTGGAGCGCGCACGTCAACGAGCGCATGGCCGAGCTCGGGCTTGAGGGCCGGATCGACCATCGCTCTTACGAGGCGCAGGGGATCGAGCTGGAGCCGCAGCACAAGATCGGCCCCGCTGCATCGCGGCGACCGGAGCAGGGGCTAGAGGCGGAGCGGATCGAGGATCACACGCGCATCGCCCGTGAGAACGGCGCGAAGATCATCGCCAATCCCAATGTCGCGCTGGACGCGATCACGCGGCAGCAGGCGACGTTCACCACCCGCGATCTTGCGACGTTCGCGTTCCGGCATAGCGACGGCAAGGAGCAGTTCGACCAGGTGATGGGAGCAGTTCGGGGATCGCCCGAGCTGGTCGCATTGGGGAAGGACGGGCGCGACCAGGAGCGGTTCACGTCCCGCGACATGATCGCGGTGGAGAACCGGCTTGAGCGTGCCGGCGACAAGCTGGCGAGCCGCGCCGGGCATGGCGTTGGCGAGGCTACCCGTGACGCCGCGATCGGCGCGGCCGAGGGGCGTGGACTTGTCCTGTCGGATGAGCAGCGCGACGCCTTCGATCATGTCACCGGCGATGCGGGGCTGGCGTTCGTCGTCGGCTATGCCGGTTCGGGCAAATCGGCGATGCTTGGCGTCGCGCGTGAGGCGTGGGAGGGCCAGGGCTACACGGTTCGCGGTGCGGCGTTGTCGGGCATCGCGGCCGAGAACCTTGAGGGCGGGTCGGGTATCGCATCGCGGACCATTGCCAGCCTTGAGCACTCATGGGGGCAGGGGCGCGAGCAGCTAGGTCCCAAGGACGTGCTGGTGGTGGACGAGGCCGGCATGATCGGCTCGCGCCAGATGGAGCGCGTGTTGAGCCAGGCACGCGACGCCGGGGCCAAGGTCGTGATGGTCGGCGACCCCGAGCAGTTGCAGGCGATCGAGGCCGGCGCGGCGTTCCGCAGCATCACCGAGCGCCACGGCGCGGCCGAGATCACCGAGATACGCCGGCAGCGCGAGGGCTGGCAGCGCGACGCCACACGCGCCTTGGCGACCGGACGCACGGGCGAGGCGATCCACGCCTATGACGGCAAGGGCATGGTCCACGCGGCCGACACGCGTGAGCAGGCGCGGGGCGAGCTGGTGGACGGTTGGGATCGCGCGCGCCAGGCCGAGCCGGGCAAGAGCCGGATCATTCTCACCCACACCAACGCCGAGGTGCAGAGCCTCAATGGTGAGGCGCGCGACCGGTTGCGGGCATCCGGTGATCTTGGCGACGACGTGACGGTGAAGGCGGACCGCGGCGAGCGGCAGTTCGCGACCGGCGACCGCATCATGTTCCTGCGCAACGAACGCGGCATGGGTGTCAAGAACGGTACGCTTGCCACGATCGAGCGGGTATCGCCCGAAGGCATGGCGGTGCGCCTAGATGACGGGCGCGGGGTCGCGTTCGACACCAAGGACTATGCCCATGTTGATCATGGCTATGCCGCCACCATCCATAAATCGCAGGGGGTGACGGTCGATCGCGCCCACGTCCTCGCCACCCCCGGCATGGACCGCCACAGCGCCTATGTCGGCATGTCGCGGCATCGCGACGACGTGCAGCTTTATTATGGCCGCGACGACTTCGCCGATCAGCGTCAGCTCGTCCGCGCCCTGTCGCGTGATCGGGGCAAGGACATGGCGGGCGACTATGCGCGCCCGGAACAGGACCAGGCCCGCGCGTTCGCCGATCGGCGCGAGATCCGGTTCCCGGAACTCGCGCGTGAAATAGTGGCGAAGGTCCGCGACAAGGCGCGGGGCATGTTCGCGGGGTTCCGGCCGAAGCCGGCGACCGAGAAAGCGACGTCGCCGGAGCGTGTCGCGGCCGATCGGCCGCCGGCATCCTCGCAGGCCCGCGCGATCGAGCGCTATGGGCGCGCCGCAGCGGATATAGGCCGGATGCGGGACAAGGGGTTGCCGGTGCTGGCGCACCAGGAACAGGCGCTGGCGAAGGCTGGCGACGCGCTCGACCAGGTGCGACCGCTTGGGAGCCGCGACCTTGCCAGCGCGATCGAGCGCGACCCCCGACTCGCGCGCGACGCGGCCGAGGGGAATACGGGCGGCGCGGTGAAGGCGATGGAGACGGAGCGCCAGGTCCGCATCGACCCGGAGAAGCGCGCGGACCGGTTCGTGGAGCAGTGGCAGGGCATGAAGGAGGCGCGCGCCAGCATGGAGCGTGCCGGCGACCGTGCGGGCGCTGATAAGTTGGGCAAGCGCATGGAGAACATGGCGGGCGGATTGCATCGCGATCCGCAGCTCGAATCCGTGTTGCGCGCCCGCGCGTCCGAGCTGGCGTTGCGCATGGAGCGGGGCCGGTCGATCGGGCAGGAGCTCGCGCAGTCGGTCGGACAAGGCCGCGACCGCGATCGTGGCATGAGCCGGTAAGGGGGACAGGTGACGGACGAGGACGATAGCCAAGGAGCCGACGCAGCCGAGGCGTTCGAGGCGATGCGCGGCGAGCTTGCGCTGTTGCGCCGCGCCGTGGAGGGCTTGGCGGCCGAGCGCGGCGGACAAGACATACCCGATTATTCCGAGACGCTGGGGCGGATGCAGCAGGGCGTGGACACGGCGGGCGAGAACATCGCGCGCATCGGCCAGTTTCTGAAGGCCGCCCCGGCGCTGGCGATGACGCCCGAGCAAATGGCGCAGCGGATCGCGGCGGCGGGCAACGCCGCCCGGCGCGAGGACCAGGCCGCGCTCGCCAAGGCGGGCGAGGACAAGGCCCGCGTCATGGCCGAGCTTCGCGCCATCGCCGGGTCCGCATGGACACGCGCCGACCAGAGGAACCGGCAACTATGGTTCGCCCTGGGCGGGGCGGTGGCCGGCATCCTTGCATGGGCGATCGTGCCGGGCCTCGTCGCGCGCGAGATCGCGCCGGCGAGCTGGCAATGGCCCGAGCGCATGGCGGCGCGGACGCTCGACCTTCCCCGTTGGGAAGCGGGGCAGCGGATGATGCAGAGCGCCAGCCCGGCCGCGTTCCGCGCGATCGTCGGGGCCGACAAGATCGTGACGGCCAACCGCGAGACGATCGACCGATGCAGAAAAGCGGCAGGCAAAGCAGACGAGGCGGTACGATGCACGATTAGGATCGCCCCATAGTAACCGCGTGTCTATTCCGCTAAGTAATTGATAATTATACCATCCGACCATAGCCTAACCGTAGCAGCCTTGCGCGGACCTAATTGCGAGTCGGTGCATGGCTTCACGAATAGGCAATCAGTACTAAGTTCAGTTAACCGTAACCTAACGGTTTCAATGCGACATGTAGGTGCGCTGAAGGCGCACTGAGGTGAATATGAGCAGCATCTCCATCAACGATGTCATGGCCTTGCGGAACGCCGTACTCGACAAGAACGCGGCGCTTCGGAATGTAGCGAGCAACCCGAATTCTGACACCGTTTCTGGGGCTACGAGAGGAGCGGCTTTTGACGCAGCGATGAACACCGCGCTGGGAAAGGCGGATAGCCCGAATTCCGTCTCAGGAGTGAGCGGAGCGGCGGGCGTGTCGCAATCAGGACTCGCGGAGCCAGGCGGCTTCGCCACCACTTTTCAGACGCAGCTTCAAAAAATTAACGCGATCAATGCGCGCGCTGGTGCTTTGACGGTCGCCTACGAACGAGGAGAGGAAACCGACATTGCGAAGGTCATGCTAGCGCGGCAGGAGTCCTCAATCGCCTTCGAGGCGACGTTACAAGTTCGCAATAAAGTGCTTTCGGCCTACAAGGACATCATGAGTATGCCGGTCTAGCGCAATCTGCCGAAAGCACATCCCTGGATCGGTAATCCGGTGCTGCGAATTGCCGGCACGACGCGCGATCGGATCGAGGCGCCGGTCGAGCGGGGCGGGCTGGCATGGGTCTTCACAGACACCGCGGGGCGCACCGACACGAGCGATCCGATTGAAGCCATCGGGGTGGAGCGTGCGCGCGAGAGCATGGCAGCCGCCGACCTGGTGCTATGGCTGGGGGATGATCCGCCCCCAGCTTCCGGCATGATCGCCGTCCATGCACGGGCGGACGACCCGGACCGCACGCACGTGCCAAAAACGTTCACGCGACAGTCTCTGCCGGCAATCCGTTAGGTGCCCTTCAGTTTCCGAGCGCTGTTGTGCATGGACACGATCTTCCATCGTCCGTTCATCTTCTTAAGCACGCTTGTGGCGACGCCGAGTCGTTCGGCGGCCTCACCGGTTTTTGGCTCGATCCGGTAACGGTAGGTCTCGGTCGCAAGGGCAACCGACCCTTCGAAGCGGACGTCAACCTTGTAGTCGGAGAAGCGGAACGATTTGAACTGCTTCAGCTCGGGACCGAGATGATGAGCCAGGTAGGTGGCGTAGCTGCCCTCAGATGCTCCTGTCTCGAAAACCCGCGCGTCGGTCGTGAACAGTTGCTCGGTTCCAGCAGCGTCAAGCTTTTCGATCGCGTCCTTATACTGTGACAGCGCCGCCGCCACGGCACGTGTGTCAGTGGTGCGGGCGTCTGACTGCGCCCACGCTGCGGCAGGAAGAGCGATCGACACCGCTATAATCATCTTCACGCAGGTGCTCATTTATCATCTCCCAAAACAAAATTAGCCGACCTTAGGATATCTCCATTTGACGCATCAATATGGAGCAGCGGCTGACGTCAGAACGCGAGATGGTCGAGGCCGCCATGCATGAAAGAACCCCCTAGCCAACCCTGGACGGCGATGGCGATGATCGCGCCTACCGAGCCGACGACCAGCATGACGCGTGCCGTATCTCGGTAAAGGCTTGCGCCGCCAAAGCCCGAGTAGCTCCACTGCGAACGCACCGATGATCAAGGCGATCGGAAAGTGAATCACCACCGTGTGCAGGCAACCGAGCCAGCTTGCTAAGCGCTGTCCGAAGGTCTTGTTTTTGGTTGCGGCCTCATCGTGCCCACGACCCATCGCCATGCCGAGCGCCAGTGCCGCCGCCAGCAAAGTCAGCTTCGAAGTCCGCATGATTCAGCGCTTCCCGCAAATTTGCTTACTTTGGTCAATACGTAGCGGCGGACGTTCCCCTCACGGCTCATCGTGCCACCAAGCGTCTGCACCGTTGCAAAATCGGTACGTTCAGCCCGAGCGAAGTCCCGGTCCACTTAACGGAACGGCTCGACGCTGGCCGACCGGCGGCTTAGGTCTCGCTTTAACGAAGGGGGCATCGCAACGACAACATGGCCGCGCAACTTGATCAAATAACTACCAAAGAGGATCACGACGGCCTTGTGCGTCGGCTCATTACCCGTTGGCGTGACGATCCGGGCGCGACCTATCGAAGCTGGTTCCTGTGGGACGAGCGGCTGAAGAATTTTCGTTCGATCCGGCGCGGTATCACCCAGGTCGTCGGCGAGATCGAGCGCGGTTCGTTTGGCGTCGCCTATCGCGGATCGTCGCTCGAAACCGTCGTCCATTCCGTTGCCGAACAGCGCCAAATCTTCAAAGGTGCGGACCATGCGTTCCTCTGGAAACCGAAGCTGCGCATCCCCGACATATACGAGAGCCCCGAGAACCAGCGCGCGTTCGGCCGCCTGCTAGACGCCTGTTCGTGTTGCGACACGGCCGAGGAGATCATCGGCCATATCCACGCGATCGACCGCCTGAAGATCAAGGGGCTTGGGCCTGCTGTCGCCAACCTCCTCTACTTCCTTCACCCGACGCTGGTGCCGCCCTTGGCTCTGTTGCAAAGATTGGCGGCAGTCAGAGGTAGGCTGTCGCTCTGCGCCGATCAGGCGGCTGCTGCGAAATGGTGGTTGAGCATGCCCATGGCCTCCGTCAGCGCCGAGGGCCCAATGCCAAAA
>NZ_LARW01000014.1 GCF_000971055.1 Sphingomonas sp. SRS2 | reverse complement strand
AGCAGAGATACAGCGTGTCGCCGACCTTGAGGGGCGTCGTCTCGGCGCCATATTTGCTTTTTTCCGGGTCGCCCTTGGGCATATCACCCGTGTGGTAGATCCAGGCGCGGCGCAGCCTGCCAGCATTCTCGGGCGTAATCTGGCCCAGGGGCGAGTAGCGCTGAGCGGCATAGCTGCCGCCATAGGCTGGCCAATCGGTGCCGGCGCGGAGCGGCGACGGGTCGGCCACCGTTGACGCGATCACGCCGGGCATCGTGCCGACAGAGGGCTGATTGACCCGCGAAATCACGAATCCGCCAAGCGCGATTGCCAACGCGGCGGCGCCAGCAGCGATAATGGGCCAGCGCCACGATGTTCCGCGCAACACCGGCAGCGTCAGCAGCACCAGGATGAGCAGCACCGTTGGGCCAACGGCGAAGGGTATCAGTCCCCAGCCATCGAGCCCTGCCTCGGCCAAACCCCAGATCAGCGACAGTAGCCACGTCGCCACATAGACCCAGACGCCGGCAGCGCGCCCGCGGATCAGCAGCACTCCGGCGATGCCAAGGCCAAGCCCAGCGACGGCATAATAAGGCGAGCCCCCCAAGGCGGCGAGCCAGACGCCGCCCACAATCAGAACCAAGCCGATACACGTCAGGATAGCACCGACGATCGTCGCCCACAGAGAGCGTTTCGGAGGCGGGGTGATCGTTTGCGGCATGGATGTCTCCTACAAAACGGAACTGCGCGCCGGGCGATCTGTTCCAGAACGAATGGGCTAATTTAACGAGGTGCGCGTGGATCGAGCTGCGATCTGGATTCCCTATTGCGGCAGCGCGCCGGCGCCTGCCGAATTGCTGGCACGGTGGAATCTTGATCCGGTGCTGATCGCGGCCCTGGCATTGGCGCTCTGCGGCGGATTG
>NZ_LARW01000139.1 GCF_000971055.1 Sphingomonas sp. SRS2 | reverse complement strand
TTTTGGCATTGGGCCCTCGGCGCTGACGGAGGCCATGGGCATGCTCAACCACCATTTCGCAGCAGCCGCCTGATCGGCGCAGAGCGACAGCCTACCTCTGACTGCCGCCAATCTTTGCAACAGAGCCCGATAGAGCAGCACAGCCTCTATTATCTTATGCGAGAGGCGTTGGGTGTTTCATCTGCGGAATAACGGCTAGCGCTGGCTGCGATTATCCTAGTGGTTTCGCACGCGGATGATGCAGAAATTAAAAGTTTTGCATCAAACCGGAAGCCCAGCTTTTCCGCGCCCTTCCCTGATGCAAAAATCTGATGCAGAATCGCGCCATGATTTACGGCTATGCGCGCGTCTCGACCAACGGCCAGGACCTGGCTCAGCAGCTCGCCCAGCTTGAGGCGGCGGGCTGCACGAAAATCTACCGCGAGAAGATCAGCGGCGCGTCGGCCGAGCGGCCGCAGCTCAAGCGCGCGATCGGCGCGCTCGATCCCGGCGACGTGTTGATGGTGACGGCGACCGATCGCCTCGCCCGCAACACGCGCGACCTGTTGAACATCCTTCACGCGGTCAAAGAGGCCGGTGCCGGCTTCCGCTCGATCGCGGAGCCGATGCTGGACACGACATCGCAACTCGCCGAGGTCGTGATCGCGGTGCTGGGGGTCGCGGCAAGCTACGAGCGCCAGCGGATCAAGGAGCGCACCAGCGTAGGCCGCGCCCAGGCCAAGGCACGCGGGGTCAAGTTCGGCCGCAAGAGCGCCCTAACCCCGCACCAGCAGGCCGAGGCGCGGCGCAAGCTCGACGCCGGCGATACGCAGCGCACGGTCGCGGCCCTGTTCAACGTCAGCCAGGCGACGATTTCGCGGCTACAGGGGAGATGAGCGCCGCCCCCCGGCCCCTTCTGGTGTCGATCTAGGCGGCGACCGGCGGCGCACATTCCCAGCGGCCATCCTGCCAGTGGAACCCTACCCGCTCCGCGTTGCTGATCGCGGGCGGCTCGCCCTTGCGCCAGAACGCGCGCATCTTAGCCCGTTCGTCCAGATGAGCGTCGGCGACGATCGCGCGCGCGGCCTGGATGAACTGTCTATGCCCGAAGACATAGACCAGCGAGGCGGGCGGCATGGCGGCAAGGCGGGCAAGCGCCGCCTCGCAGCGCCGGAGTAGGGTGGCGAAGCTCTCCGCCCCTTCCCCGTCGCAATAGTCCGGATCGGCCTCGCTCCAATAGTGTTCGAGGTGCGGCATCCGTTCGGCGCTGCGCGTGCCGTTCCAGCGCGCCGGTTGTAGATAGGTGAACTCTTCGATCGGCCACACTTCGACCGGCACGCCGGGAAAGCGCGCGATCGTCGGCGCGGCCGTCTGCTGAGTCCGGGTATAGGGCGACGTGACGACGAGCGCGGGCGCTTGCGTCCAGCTCGCCGCGACCTGGCGCGCTTGTTCGTGGCCGCGCTCCGTTAGCTCGATCGACCCGAGATCGTGACACGGCACGCCGGCATTGCCGGTGGATTCGCCGTGACGGATGAAGAGCGCCCGCATATGCGGCATCTATCCGAATACCTCGCTATGCGATCCAAGGCGCGCGAGGCGCAGCGTTTCGTCGTCGGGCTTGGCGTAGATCAGCACCAGGTCGGGCTTGACGTGGCAATCGCGATAGCCCGCCCAATCGCCGCTCAGATCATGGTCGCGATAATTGGGATCAAGCGGCGTGTCGGTCGCGAGCGCGGCCAGGACGGGCAGAAGATCGGCATCGAGGGTCGCTCGATGCCGGCCCTTCGATTCCCGCTTGTAGTCGCGCTTGAACCGGGTCGAACGATCAATCGTCCGCATGAAGGTCCGCCATCAGCGCCTCGACGCTGGCGAACTTGGTCCCCTTCCCCGCCGCCAGCTCTGCCATTGCCTCGCGTGTCGCGGCGTTCGGAACCTTGACCTCGAAAGGCAAGCGCCGTTCATCGGCGATACGCAGCATCAGCAGCCGGATAGCGTCGGAGATCGAAAGCCCCATCGCGCCCAGCGCGGCGGTGGCGCGTTCCTTCGTCGTATTGTCGATCCTGGCGCGGACATAGGTGTCGGAAACAGCCATTGGGATTTCCTTTTGAAAACGTAGTCCTAATGTAGTCACAGAATCCGATTTTGGCAATGGCGCGACGATCATGCGCCTGCCGCTGCACGGCACCTTGGCTCTAGTCGCTGGGCTCCCCAAGCCCACAAGCGGTCTTGGCCCAAGGTGACGATCCACATGGCGGGAGCGAGATCGCTGCGCAGATCTCGCCGGCGATGTGCCGGCGTTCGCCGGCGTCGATGTTCTTTCGGGGGGAAAGGCGGTCCCGGCCACCTCTCCCCCGCAACGGGAATAGACGGGCCGAGGCTCAGTCGCTTCGCTCCCTGCGCCCGCACCACCCCGTCGATTCCCGCTGCCCCCCTCTCTCGCCGGCTGCTCCGCGCGAACTCGGGAGCGATGGCGAGAGGCCATCGCCCCGAAGGGCGATTTGAAGGGAGTAGAAGGCATGACGCAGGACAATCGCGAAAGCTGGCTCAACCGGGTGGCGGCGGGCGTGGCCCCGCTGTTCAAGGGGCTGGATGCCCCCCTGCCCGATCGCGTCCGCGTGGCGATCGGCTTCACCAGCAGAGGCGCGAAGGGCAAGGCGATCGGCGAGTGCTGGGACAACCGACTTAGCGCGGACGGGCATTTTGAAATCTTCATCCGCCCGGACCTCGCGCACGCGCCCGACGCCATGCCGGCGCAGATCGCGGCCATCCTCGCGCATGAGCTTGTCCATGCCGCCGTCGGCATCTCGGCAGGGCATGGGAAGGCGTTTAAACGGGTCGCCCTTGGCCTTGTCGGGCCGATGCGTGCCACCATCCCCGGCGAGGCGTTCCTTGCGGCCATCGCGCCGATCCTCGCCGATGTTGGCCCCCTCCCCCATGCCCGTCTCGACACGGACGGGGAGTCGACCGCGCCTAAGAAGCAGAAAACCCGGATGCTGAAATGCGAGTGCGCGACGTGCGGCTATACCGTGAGGACCGCGCGCAAATGGCTTGAGCAGGCCGGAGCGCCGCTTTGCCCGATCGAGAATCACGGCCAGATGAGCCATGAGCCGCTGGACGATGACAGCGAGAATGAGGGCGGCGAGGACGGCTAGACGCCCTGCCCTTTCATCCGATAGCCGCTTGCGCTATGACCACATGCAAACATGCGTTCATGTAAGGATATTCACATGCCAACAATCGCGATCATCAGCCAGAAGGGGGGCGCGGGCAAGACCACCCTTGCCTTGCACCTGGCCGCAGCCGCCGAGGATTCCGGGCATACCGCGCTGGTGATCGACCTCGACCCGCAGGCGACGGCGAGCCAATGGGCGGCATGGCGGCAGGACGCGCCCCCGGTCGTGATCGACAGCGCGCCCCCTCGCCTCGCCGCCAAGATCGAGCAGGCGACGGCACAGGGCGCGGCGTTCATCGTGATAGACACCCCACCCCATGCCGACAGCGCCGCCAGCGCCGCCGTCGAGGCGGCCGACCTAGTGTTGATCCCTTGTCGGCCGAGCGCGTTCGACCTAGCCGCGATCAAGACCACGGCCAGCCTTGTGAAGATGCGCGGCAAGCCCGCTTTCGTGATCTTCACGGCAGGAAGCCCGACCGCGCCACGCATGTATGACGAGGCGGCACAGCTCGTGCAGGGTTACGGGCTGGACGCCTGCCCGCTGCATGTCGCCGATCGCGCCGCGTTCCGCCATGCGGCAACCGAGGGGAAAACCGTGATGGAGATCGAGCCGAACGGCAAGGCAGCCGATGAGGTGCGCCAGCTTTACAAGTGGGCATGTGAACATGTAAACATGCCAGCATTCAGGAGGCGGAGGGCCAGCGCATGAGCAGCCGGAAAGGATCATTGCTTGCATTGCGGGATCGCGAGGCCGCGCCGGCGACGGCCGAGCCGGAGGGGAGGGCGGCCACGTCGATCGCCCGCAGCACTGACGCAGGCACCGGCAGCAGTTCGAGCAGCAGCCCAGTTGCGCCGAGCCGTCAGGGTAAGAAAGCCATGACCGGCTATTTCAGCCCGGAAATGTCGTTCGCCATGCACATGACCGCCCGCAAGCACAGCATGAGCTTGCAGGACGCGATGGCCGAGGCGTTCAACGACTGGCTCCGCAAGATGGGGGAAAGTCCTGTAGGCAAGTAAGCATGTTCACATGCAAACATGCCAGCATGTGAACATGTCCCCTTTGCTCGCATAGGAATCAACGCAACGGCTTGCGTTCGTGCCGCTTCTTGCAGAAGCCGAGGAAGGCGGCGCGGGGGCTTTTCAGTTCGGGCTTACCCATGTCGTGCCACCACGACACCCATTCGTCATAAAGCGCGTAAACGTCATAGCCTGGCGCAGCGCCCTTGGCGTCGTGCATGGTTTCCGGATCGATATAGGGCGCATCGTCGGCGACGGCGACCGGATCGGGCTTGCCCTTGAGGCCCGAGCGGTTGCGGAAGAGTATCACGTCATCATCCATCGTCACCGCCTAGTCGGGGAAATGGCCGTGATCGGCGTCATGCTCGCAGACCTTCTTGACCAAGGCCCGGAACACCCGGAGCGGGCTGTTCGAGCCGCATTTCTTTTGGAGCAGTTCCAGGCCAATCTTCCATTCGTCCTTCACGCCGCAATGCTTGCGCGCCAGCTCATACATGCGTCGCTCGAACGGCTTGCGGAGCCGGAAATAGTCGCGGTGAAGCGTCAGGACGTTCTTGCTGATGACCGAGCGATAGACCCAATCCGACAGGGTGATTTCGAGATCGAGCATCCGGCCATCGAACGTCTTGCGTGTGATCCTGGCCTCTTCGATCAGGCCGAAAATCCGTGTTTCCTCGACACCGCCCGTTTGAATGTTGGTCCGCACGGTCGTTCCGCGCAGGCGGGTGAGGGCGTCGGCCATCAGTCGATAGCCTTCGCCGCTGGTTTGCCGGTTGGTGGCGACGAGCAAGTCATAGGCTTGCAGGCGCACCGTGCGGCTAGGTTCCTCGCCCTTGTTCATCTTCGCGACGAGCTGCGAGATGCAGTAGATCAATATGTCCTTGTCGGCCCCTGTGCATTATGCGGACATAGATTCACGGTAGCGGTTTTATGAGCAGCGGCATGAGGCCATTGGCGTCGAGATCGAGGTGATCGGACCAGACATAATCGCCGGTGAGATTGATGCGATCCCAACCCAATGGTGAGAGCCGAGACAGCATAGCCGGATCGATCTGGCTTCCGCGGCGGCGCATTTCTTCGACGGCGTGCCCAAGATAGCGACAGTTGAACAGGATGATCGCTGCGGTGACGAGGTTGAGGGCAGCCGCGCGGGTTTGCTGGTTCTCCAAGCCACGGTCGCGAAAGCGACCGAGCCGATGGAAGGCGACCGCTCGCGCCAGGCTGTTGCGCGCCTCGCCCTTGTTCAACTCGGCGGTGACCGTGCGGCGTAGCGCCGGATCGTCGAACCAGCGCAACGTGAACAGCGTGCGCTCGATCCGTCCTACCTCGCGGAGCGCCGCGGCGAGGCTGTTCTGCTGGCGGTAGGCGGATAGCTTTTTGAGGATCAGCGAGGGCGTAACGGTGCGATCACGCATCGCGCCGATGACGCGTTCGATATCCGGCCAGTGGCTGACGATCAGATCCCGGTTGAGCCTGTGACCGAACAGTGGCGCAAGCCTGCCATAGCGCTTCGAAGGTTCGAATGCGTAGAGGCGCCGGTCGGACAGGCGAGGAATGCGCGGCTCGAAATCGAGCCCGAGGAGATGCATCGTTGCGAACACGATGTCGGAAACGCCGCCTCCATCGACGTGCAGTGCGGTCAGATCGGCGTTGCTGTCATGGCCGAGGAGCCCATCGAGCGCATGGATGGCTTCTCCTGCCGTGCCGGCGATCACCGTCTGGTGCAGCGGCGCGTAGCGGTCGGTGATGGTGGTGTAGATCTTGACCACTGGGTCGCGACCATAATGGGCGTTGACCGCTCCGCCGGCTTCGCCCGGCCCGCCCAGGTAGAAGGCCTGGCCATCCGCGGAAGCCCGGTGTCCTTGCCCAAACCAGGCGGCGATCGGCTCGGCGTGGATGGCGTCGGTCAGACAGGCGAGCGCCGCCCGAAAGGTTTCCTCGCGCATGTGCCATGTCTGCATGCGCAGCAGCGCGCGGCGTGACCCTGCGCCGCATACCTCGGCCATGCGCGACAGCCCAAGATTGGTCGCTTCGGCAATCAGAGTGGCGAGGAAGGCCTGCTCATCGCCAGGCGGCAACCCGGTCGAGACGTGCCCGAAGTGCTGGGTGAAGCCGGTCCATCGTTCGACCTGCGACAGCACGTCGGTGATACGCGTGGCAGGCAGCATACCGTAGCAGGCAAGCGTCAGATGCCGTCCTTCGTCGTGCCCGGCATCATCGTCCTTCAGTTCCTTGGGGAAGCGCAATCGCTCGCCAGCGAACAGGGCAGCATCACGTCCGGCCAGATTCTGGGCGACGTCGCACAAGGCTTTGTCGAGTTGCGCGGCGCGCTGATCGAGCCATGCGTGTGGATCACCGAGCGAGAACACCGGTTGCAGCGCTGCGCCACTTGATGGCGCGAGCAGCACGTCCAGCAACCTGTGCAGCCGTGACCTCGGCACCCAGATATCACCCGATGCCAGTGCATTGGCGAGCGCCCCGTAGGTGGCCATCTCCTAATGCGTCCGGTCGATCTTGCCGGCGACCACGACATGGCGGTGCCAGCGCCGCTCGACATGACCGAGCGGAACGTCGGCAGGGAGCGGCTTGCGCCAGTCGCCATCAAGATCCGACAGGACCGTCATCGCATTGCGCAACGCCGCGGTGCCGGCCCGGCCGTGGAAATCGAGCGTTTGCAGGAATAGAGGTCCTATTCGTTTGAAGGTCCGGTATTCGGCTGCGATCTCGCTCAACACATCGTCCCTGTGAGGTGCCGCGGTACGACGGATGATCGCGGCATCGGCATCGAGCATGTCGAGAGGCACGATATCCCTGAGGGCCGCGCCGATATCTTCACCGGTGCGTGCTACCCGGCTAACTGTTTCCAGCACGGTGGCGATGCGCATCAGTCGGTCACGGCCTTCGCGTCCCGAAATCGCGATTCCCTGTTCCAGGCGTTTGCGGGCACGAAGGTGAGCGCGTCCCATCAAGGCGCCGAACATGGCGATCGCCGCGTCGGTAAGCGTGGCTTCCATCTCGCGCAGCGTAGCAAGCAGGATGACCCGCCTGCGGGAGGCGCGCATCTGTTGGAAGGCCTGGGCGGTATAGCGCACGCCTTCGCGGGCGAACTGCGTCATGCGTGGCTCGTGCAGGGGATCGACCGGAACACAGGAAATTCCGGTCCTGCGGATCAGAGCGACCTTCTCAAGGATTTCGGCGAGCGAGGCTGACGCGACGCGGGGCTGTGGTTCGCGCAGCCACGACAAGCGGCTCTGTCGATCATGCACCTTCTCATCGACCAGCGTATCGAGGCGCTGACGCATATCCGCATCGAGTTTATCATGGATTGCAGCGACCAGATCGGTTTCCACCCGCAGCATCGCCTCGGCCGCCATCCGCTCGACTACGCTGATGCCGGGGATAACGATGCGCCGCGTGCGCAGCTCGTCGAGCAGTCGATCGAGCAGAATACGCCCGTCCACGATGGGCATGGCTTCGATTTCCAGCCAGGTCATCATGATACCGCGCGCTGGCCGGCTCAGATCGGTGAAGCCGAAGCGCGCCTTGATGGCGGCAAGCTGATCGTAGCGGGTCGGCGCTCGCCGCGCGAAGTCGGCGATGGCGCCTGCATCCACCCCGACCTGCTCGGCGATATGGTCGAGCATGATCGCAGGCAACAGCTCGCCTGCGTGCAGATGCCGCCCCGGAAAGCGGAGGCAACAGAGTTGCAGGGCGTAGCTCAACCGGGTTGCCGGAGTGCGCGCGGTGCCGATTGCAGCAAGGTCCTCGGCATCGAGGCCATAGTGTCGCACCACCGCCGCCTCGCTGTCGGGCAAAGCAAGCAATGCGGCGCGCTGCCGCTGGGTCATCGGAATACGTGCGGGCATGTTTCATCCTTCAAAAACCTCTTGCCTTTTGCCCGCTTAATGAAAGAGGATTGTGAAAGGCCCAAGGCTGCGGAAATTGGTGCATCCTGTTTCCACCTCCGGATACGGCCGTTTGTGAAAGGCAGGATTTGACCAGGGCACCCTATCTGATCGGCTATGCGCGGGTGTCGAAGGGTGACGAGCAGTCGAACGCCGCCCAGCGCCGCGCCCTCGACGCGGCTGGGTGCAGGCGCGTGTTCGAGGAAATTGCCAGTGGCGGGCGCTGGGACCGGCCAAAGCTCCTGGAGATGATCGGCCAGTTACGCGACAGTGACGTCGTCGTCGTCTGGAAACTCGACCGGCTATCGCGCAGCCTCAAGGATCTGCTGCACATTATGGAGCGGATCGAGGCGGCGGGCGCGGGCTTCCGCTCGCTGACCGAGGCGATTGACACCACCACGGCCGCAGGTCGCATGATGATGCAGATGGTCGGGAGCTTCGCCGAGTTCGAGCGCGCCATGATCCGCGAGCGCACCTCCGCCGGCCTCGCCCAGGCGCGCGCCGAAGGGCGGATCGGCGGACGCCGGCGCAAACTCGGCGAAAAGCAACGGCGCGAGATCGCGGAGTCCGTCATCTCCGGACGAAAATCCGGCGCCGAGATGGCGCGGCTCTATCATGTCAGCGAGCCGACCGTTTCGCGCATCGTCGCCGCGCACCGACAGACTATGGAGCTACCGGCATGAAACGCGGCCACGACCTGACCGGGCTGATGAAGTTCGCGACACGGCCCGAGTGGGCCGACGACCTGCATGACGCGCTCGACGATCATCTGGGGCCGGTTCTCACGCAGTTCGACATCGATTCCGACGAACTGCCCGGCATCATCGGGGATCACTGGGCCATGACCTTGTGGGGCTGCGCGTTCGAGGACCTGGTGACCCGCGTCTTCGAGCCCGATGGCCGCAACATCGTGGACGAATATCTCAAGCGCCGCGGATGGAACGAGGCCGGCCCCAACAAGCTCTACATGCGCGCGCTGAAGACCTCCGTCATGAGCGTCTATGAAGTCAGCGCGATCGAGCCCGGCGTCGGCTTCCTCGCGCGAGATCTGATCCGGGGCGGTGATCCCGTCCAGGTCCGCGAGCGCACCGCGTCCAGGACGCTGGGCCCGTGGGATCGGATCGGCGTGCGCATCATTCCGGTGAGCGGGCATAGGATCCTGGCAGGCGGCCTGCTGTCCTTTACAGCGGAAGCCACCAGCGCCCTTCTCGAGGCATTGCGCCTGGGACAGGGCAAGCGCGGCCCGCGCGCGAAACTAGTGATCGACGATGATCAACTGCGCGACCTGGCGCCGCTCATCTCGATGGTCTGGCTGTTCGACATCTTGCCCAGGATGCTCGAGCCTGTCGCCATCCCCACGCTGCATAACGCCGATGGCGAGGAGGTTGTTTTCCACCGTGTCCGTTTTCCGTTCACGCGGGGGACGACGCAGGCACTCATCGGCGACCGCCTCGATACCGTGCCCGCCCTGCAGCGGGAAACGTCACATTTCTGGAACTGGCTCGGCACCAGAACAAAACAGGGCAAGAAAGGCACCGGCCAGATGGCGTGGGGTGTGTCAATGGAAGACGGCACGCCGGTGCTTGGGAATCTGGAACTCAAGGGCCGCGCTCTGATCCTCTCCGTCACCTCGGCCGAACGTGCAGAACGCGGCGTTGCACTCGTCACCCAGGCGCTCGGCGCCCTGGTGGGAACACCTTTGACCGAGATCGAGACGATCGAACAGGCGATGGCTGCGCGTCAGGAAGGACGAACCGTGTCGGAGCCGGCACCGGACATCCCGGTCGAGGTCGCCACCCCGCTTGTCCACGGCATGCTCGATCGTCAATACCGGACACTCCTCGATGAGCCTGTCCCGATGCTCGGCGACAAAACGCCGCGACAATGCGCCGGCAGCAAGGCCGGACGCGACCAACTCGCCACGTGGCTAAAACATCTCGAAAATCTCAGTGGGAGACACGCTGACATCGATGATCCGATGGCGACGTACGACTTCGGGTGGATATGGCAGGAACTCGGGATCGAAGAACTGCGCCGGTGACGGCTTGACCCCGCAACGATGAAGGACATGCTGGCCGCCTGATAGACACTGGAGCCGCCTTCACCAACGGTGCCTGCGGATTTGTATTGCGCACGGCTGCTCGCAGGTGCAGCATGAGGATGCCTTTCAGGCATCCTCTCCTAAAACTATGGCCGGCCGTTGTGCCGGCCTTTTTGTGTGGCCGCGACGGCTTACGTAGCGCAATCCCTGGCAGAGAAGCTGGCGCCGACGTCCCTCAAGCTCGCCTACCGTGAATCTGTGGCCGAATAATGCACAGGGGCCATCTGGGCTGAACCTGCTGATTGCGGCGATTTCCTACTGGAACACGGTCTATCTCGACCGGGCCGCCCAGCACCTCAACGCTGTCGGCACGACGTTCGATGCGGCACTGCTTGCGCACCTTTCTCCGATGGGCTGGGCGCACATCAGTCTGACCGGCGATTACCTCTGGGAGCAGGCCAGGCGACTTCCAGCAGGTGAATTCCACCCACTCAACGAGCCAATGGCGCGGTTGAAGCGTGTAGCGTAGCCCATGTTCCGCTTATGTCCGAGAAATCGTTGTCTGGCGAACAAACCTTGAGGTGACGCCTACTTGCCGTGCTTGGTCCAACCAACGCTGTTTGCACGTTCCAAAGCGACCAAGGCGTCTGATACCGCCTTCTGCGCGACTAGAAGATAACCTTCGGCAATGCTGGGCCATGTTAGCTCATCGAACGGATTTGTGACGTTGCCGCTGAAATAGTCGAGAGCTTCATGGGCGCGTGCAGCCGCCTCGATTACCTTGGCGGTATGTTTCTTTGCCCTGTCAGATTTCTTCATCGTGCCTCATGAAGCCATAGCCCATCAAGAGATCGCAAGCGGTGGCAGCTGCCACCGCTCTACCTTCCGTCAGTTTTGAGCCTGTCACGATCTACGGACAGCTGGGGTAGGACCGGATACTTTAAGGCTTCACGCTCCCGCGCCCGACCTTCATCTATCCCGTATGATGTGCCAATCATCAAACCTACGAAGAACACGGGGATCAAGAGCAGAAGCATCGAGCCGAAGCGTGTTCTACGGCGAGAGCTTTGGATCGCGAGCGCATCACGTTGCAGCTTGAGAGCTGTTATGATCGTCTCGGTAGCAAGGGTGATTTCATGGGCGTCGTCGCCCACATTTGTAAGCAATTGCTCAACGTCCGTCAGAGGGCGTTCCACCTGTTTACCCACTTCGCTTAGATCAGACCAAGCGAGGTTTCTGGAATGAATCACGCGAAGCAAGGTTTCAATGTGACGATCGAGATCGGACACGCCTCTCGATGGCACCGGATCAGACCGGGGAATGTTCATCGTGCGGTTTCCTGTTTCCAAAAGGCATGTGCCATGCACTTAGCGCGAGCGGGACGGCTTCCGCTCCTGCTGGCGAAGCGTCAAATCCTCGCGCGCTATGCGGGTAGCCTCGTTCTGGCGCTGTTGCTCGAAACGGGCCGCAGGAATCGGTCCGCCGTTCTCAATCCGCTTGGCCACCGTTTCCTTCGCGTTCTCGATGTAGCGCGCCTGATCCTCCTTTTTGGGAAAGCGCGTTTTAGCTTCGATTGAGGCCGCCAGGACGTGCGACTGCGCGGCCTTGAATTGCGGATCGGTCGCATTCTCGCGGTGGGAGTTACGGCGGAATTGCTCGGCCGCTGCGCGAGACTCGGTAGGGTCTTGCTTTGCCATGCTCGCTCTTTTCGTAGGGTCTTGAGCTTCGCGCGCCTTGTCACGCGCCGCCAGTCTTTCTCCCTCAAGCTTCAGCTGGGGAGAAGGCTCGAAGTCTTTGACGGCGACACCGGCGCGGGCGGCTTCCAGATAGACCGCCTTCTTGAAATCATCGCTGCCATGAACACGGATCGACTGCCAGCCATTATGCTTCGCAATGGCGACCGCATCGCCAATCGCATGGTCCTTGTTGATCCGAATGCCATCTTGTCCCTTGATCGACATATCGGGCTTTTCATCGCGGCCGCTCCGAAACAGATCGTCGCCTACGCGCAGATATTTGCGTTCGATCTGCGCCGGAAGGGCCAAGGTTGTATCCTCGACCTTCTTGTCTTGGTTCGCCGTCTTCGACGGAGCGTCGGCGCGGGAGGGCGCAGGCTCTGATTTTTCCGCCTTCGACCGTTCGCCCTCAACAATATTCAGCGCCTTGTCGGCCGGGGCCGATGGTGCCGCTTCGCGCTTTACCGTCCGAGGCCAAGCCTCAACATCGGCCAGCGCGGCGCGCTCGCGGGGCTCCAATTCAGCGGCAGGCGCCCCGCGTTTTACGGCGCTATGATAGTCCCTAATAGCAGGGCTTAAGTATTGCCCCACCGGCGTTGAGCCATCGTTCTGCCAGTCCGTGGATGCTAGCCAAGCAGTTTTGCCACCTTTCTGCATCGTCAGCGAATGATCGCCATTGTCCGCCTTGACGTAAGCCTGCATCGCATCGGGAAGAGTAGCGAACGACTGTTTGCTGTTCCCCGGTCCGCCGCGAACTTCGAAAGGGCGTGGCTCAGATGCACCGCGCTGGCTTGTGTCATCATCGGCCATATTCTTCTCCTTCACTTAGAACTAGATCCCGGCGCTGGCCTTCCCACTCCTCTTTTGTCGGGTCGGGACCAATAATGTCGTCGAAGTCGATTTCATCGAAAGCCATGCTGCCGTCCTTCACTGTCAGGTTCGGCATGTCGCGATCGAGGGCGAGAACGTCTTCGGGAATGTCCTGCACCTGGTCATCGGCCAGTGCGGAATAATCGTTGAAAGCCGCCAGCTCTTCATCGCTCAGATCATCGATGGTCGCGATCGGGGCGATCGGCTTGGGCAGCGCCGGCACTTTCGGCGCAGGCGTCAAGCGCGAGCGGAACACGGCATCCTTGAAGTAGCGAATTTTCTTCCCGCGAATGACGGGGATACCGCCCCGGATGACGAGAATATCGTCTTCGGGCAGCTGCATCAGCTCTTGAGGGAGCATCAGTGCGCGCCGCTGTTCGGAGATTGTCTTGCTTCGATTGGCGAGCAATCCATGTATCGTCAGGGACCGGCTTTCCGCATCCTGACCGAGATAACCGAGGCGTTCGGACAGTTCCTTTGCGACCCGCAGTTCCTTGGGCGTGAAGGCAATTTCGACCCCGCAGTTTGATACGATTTCGTCCGCGCCATGCTCCCCATAGACATTTCGCAGCTGGGAGCGTGACTGGATGACGGGAAGCAGACGAAGCCCATAGCCGCGCACATAGGAGAACGCATTTGCAATGACCTGGGCGCGGCCGAGCCGCGCAAATTCGTCCAGAATGAGCAGCACGGACAGCTTTTCGCTATCGTCGGGCAGTTGCCGCGTGTTGAGGTCGATCAGCTGTTGGAAAAACAGATTGTAGAGCGGCGCGACCCTATCGAGTTCATCCGGCGAAACGCCGAGATAGATCGAGGTCGGGATGCGGCGAAGGTCCGTCAGGGAAAAGTCGCTTTCGGCAGTCGCGCGATCGACAATCGGATTGATCCAGAGATTGAGCTTGGAGGTGACGGTCTGGATAATGCCGGTGAATGTGTTGTCAGCGCTGGACGTAAAATCGCTCAACGCAGCGCGGCACCCTTCCGATAGCGCACCATCGCCGGCTTCCTTGGCGAAGAATGCCTTCATCCCTGGCATCGTGATGGTCCGGTAGATCTCGCCAAACGAGAAGGGACGTTCAGGCTTGGCCGCGATCCACGATGCAATGCCGACAAATGCCGTGCGGGCTGATTCCGTCCAGAACGCCTCGCCCTTTTCCGGAGGCACGAAGAGCATCGTGGCGATCTTCTGCAATTCGACCAGGACCTCAATCGGGTCGGACCTGTTGATGTAGCTGAGCGGGTTGTAGCGGGCCGTGCGGCCTTCCCTGTCCGTAGGGTTGAACAGGACAACCTTTTGGCCGCCTTTGCGGCGGAAACCCGCCGTGATTTCGTAGTTCTCACGCTTAATATCGAGCACGACAACCGAATCCGGCCATTGCAACAGATTGGGAATGACGATGCCGACGCCCTTGCCCGATCCGGTAGGGGCTTCGAGCAATACATGCTCCATCTTACCCACCATGAGAAAGCCGTTGCGGAAAAAGCCATTGCGGAAGCGGCCGAGCACAATGCCCTTTTTCGCGCGAAGGCCCGCCTTGCGGATTTCACCTTCGCGCGCGAAACGAGCTTCACCGTGAAGGTTCTTTTTCGGCCGCAGGACGATCGCCATGAGCAACACCGGCAACGGCACGCCTATGACCGCGGCTCGCCAAAGCGCTTCGGTCACGACAGGATCATGCCGGTAATACCAGAAGAAGCCGGGGAGCGTGAGCGGATCATAAGCCGCGGCGGGCATCTTAAGGAAGAACCACGCCACCGTGCCGGTCAGCAGGCCGATCAGCAGGAGCGTGATCGGAAGGAGGACGAGGGCCAGTGCGAGCCTGTTAGAGCCTGTTTTCTGGATCAAAATATATCTCCGTCACGCGAAAGCGGCCTTCGACCTTCTTGGTCTGCACGACCACATCAACCAGCAGCTTGAGCAGGCTGCGAATGTCGTCACGGGCCAGATCGGCGCCGCCCTCGCTTTCCTTGACCAGCAATGTCAGCTGTTCGAACGCGAGTTCGGCCGAGTCCGCATGGATCGTCGTGATCGAGCCGGGATGGCCTGAGTTGACGTTGCGGAGATAGAAGAACGCGGTGCCGTCGCGCAGCTCCTGCAACAGTATCCGGTCAGGCCGCATACGCAGGGCCGATTCCAGAAGATCCTTTGCAGAGATTTTCGCGGTGCCCTGCTTGTCCTTCGCGTAGAGCATGTGGACCACGTTGCGATGCGGAACGACCAATTCGCGCGTGTCTTCGATCGTCAGCAGCCGCTCATGCGGCGGAATGAGCTGGATCAGCCCTTTAGAGAGCGTCGTCTTTCCCGAGCCGGTAGCGCCCGAAATCAGGATATTCTTGCGGCCTTGGACCGCCTTTTGGAAAAATTCGACGTGCTTTCCTGCGTCGAGCAGATCGCGCAATTCAACATCGAGCGGCGAGACTTGCCTAGTTGCGATCTTTGTCTCGCTAAACAGCCCACCGCGCTCGAAGTCCTCCATCGTCAACGTCACCGATGACGGTTTGCGGATGGTGATGGACACGGTGCCGGCAGGGACAGCAGGCGGCACAACCAGCTGCACGCGCTCACCGCTGGGGAGGATTGTGGAGCAGATCGGCGTGGACTGGCTTATGTCCTGATGCGTGAAAGCCGCCGCTGCCCGCGCGAGCGCGAGCAGCGACTTTTCATTGAGGTCAGGCAATGTCTCCCAGGACCATCCATTGCGCGTTTCAATCGCCGCTTCGCCAGCCTTGTTAATCACCAGCTCCGTTACGTCCTCACGCGCAAGAAGAGGACGCAGCGGCAGCAGGGCGTTTTCGAGGACAGCCGTATTGCTCACTGGCCGCGCCTCAGCCGCAGGCCGTAGATGTTGGAGAAATCGAAGTCGCGAGCGACCATAATCCCCACTTCCGCGCCCTGATTGATGCGAAGCACCGGCTGAATCTGCATCGTGTCCCGCAAGATCGTGTCCGACGCTTGGCTGGGAACCCGCGTGACATTATCGGCGTCGGAGACTTCCGAGGCGGCGATCGAGGCGGCATCGTTGAGCGAGCTGAACAACAGCGCGGCCCCGAAGCGTTCCCAAAAGAAGTTCTTCACGCCGCCTGCCATACCTGAACGGCCAAGCGCGTCGCTGGCGGGCGAACCTACGTCGATCGCCACGCCGCGAGGCGTAACCGCGCGGTTCCATACCGCAAAGAGACGATATTTGCCGCGCTGGACGCCGGTTTGATATTCGCCCAAGACGCGCGTTCCCTTTTCCAGCAGGACGACGCGGCCGTTGTCCGAATAAATGTCGCGGGGAATGATGCAGCTGACATATCCGGGCTGACTGGAATCCATCGCCGTTTGCAGCACGCACGGAATGAACGACCCTGCGAGGATCAGCATATCGCGGTTGCCAATGTCGCGGCCTGACACCCGATCAATTTGCGAGGTTTGGCGCATGTTTTCGAGATTTGTCCGGCGCGATCCACCTTGCCCATCACCATCGGCCGACGCACCAATCAACTGCGCGCCCTGTGCTCCTGTGCCGCCGCCCATGGGCAGGCCGGTGGCAGCTGCCACCGCTCCACCGACCCCGCCGCCGTTTTCGCCACCATAAGCCATGATCCCGGCGCGGCGTTGGGCCTCAGCGATGACTTGCCCCTCAGACTTTTGGGGGCGGCCATTCGCGCCGCCCGTGCGGGGCGCTTGGCTTCCATCAAGCGCCGGCACTTCCGTCATGGGCACCGGCGCGTTCGGATCATTTGGCGCATCGGCAAGCGTGGGCGCTATGATCGACTTGGGATCGTAGTTGGCGAGCTGCCTTTCATCCGGCTTTTCCGCTTTCTCGGCCTTTTCGGTTGGATCGCTCCGCATCGCGTCGATTGTGCTGAAACCGAGAACGATCGCGCCGCAGGCAACCGCCGCGAGAACGACCGCCTTTTTGGGGTCGATCGACCTGTTCGGCAGAGCGGCAATCTTCGCCTGGCGCTCGCTTTGCCGCTCAATATCTTCGGGATCGGGCACCGGCTCAGACGCGAGGGGCCGGTTTTCGACCGTCTCGCCCTGCGAGATGATGTTGTCGCCATGCGGCGCGTTGTCATGATCGTTCGCAGCCATTTTATTGAACCCCCGTGGTTCGCTCGACTAGGCCAGAGGCCGTGTCAGTTTTGGGATCGCGCCCGTAATAGTCGGTTTTCTGATTGTGGATGCAGAGCACTTCGAGGCCCCGGCGCAGCCGGATTGTCCTGTAAACCCCGTGCAGCACCACATATTCATCGCGCACATCGAAGGAGGCGATGGCTTCCGATCCATCAGGATTGACGACGAAGAACGCCGGCAATTCACGCTGGTTGGGGAAGCGCATCACGGTGAACTGTCCATTGTCAGACACTTCGGAGGGCTGGATGGCCGTCGATCCTTGCATGATGTAATCGGCGTTGCGTGTGCCTTCCAGCACGCCAATATCGAGCGCGGACTTCACCGCGCCGCGTTCCAAGGCTTTCAGCTGGGCCAGCTGGGCCATTGCGGCTTGCGCCTGCGCCTCGGCCGCTTCCTGTTCAGGATAGCGGAAAACGACCGTATAGAAGCCGCTGCCGCGCTGCGTTGGCGACAGAGCGAAGCGGTAGCTGCGCGGGCCGTAGCGTGAACGGGTTATGACTGTCAGGTTCGTGCGACCCGCGCGCTCGCGCGGTTTGATGAAAAGCGAATTGGCAGCCGGTGCGACTTCCCAAGACACGGTATCGCCCAACGCCACATGCTCGACTACTTCATCCTTGGCGAAGACGATTTCCGTGGCGATGCGGAATACACCCGGAATCTCATAGACTTGCCGATCATTGTAGTTCGCTTCACGAACCCGGTGATCGAGCACCGTCGCATGAGGCGTTTCTTCGGCCATCGCCGGCGACGCAGCTAGCGCGATCGCGAGCGCAAACGGGGCGCTCCACTTCAACACGGTCATTGGGGCACCTCCACGTCAGCGCGATAGCTCTCGACCTGATAGCCAAGCGGATTCTTGAAGCGGTCCACTTCCTTGCTCGGCGTGCCATCGACCTTGTATTTGATGGTCGCGACGGCATCGGTTTTGGTCGAGTTCGAGCCGGTCACAGATTCCTTAGTGAAATAGACCTGCGCGACGTTGCCGCCCAGGAACGACACCCGCTTGATTTCGACAAAAACATCAGTGCGGTTCGCAAGGATGTTTTGCGGACTTTGGGGATTGTCGGTCTTGTAGAAGCGTGACCACCGATCCTGTTCGGGCCGCGCCGACATGACCATGACCGCATCGAAATATTCTTCGCGAGCGGCCGCTATCCAGCCTTCGCGATAGCGGACATAGGTAGCGAGGAAATACTTACGGACCGCCTCGTCATAGGTGATCGTCGCGTCACCGTGGAGCTTGGCGGCGATCGACGCCTCGCCCGTGTTACGGTCCACCGTGATAACATATGGCTCGACCGTTTTTAGAGGCGTCAGGGCTGCAACGGCCACAACGCCAGCAGTCGCCAGGGCGCCAGCAACGCCAGCGACGACCCACGCCAGCTTTTTGGAGCGCTCGGCCGCCGCAAGCTTGTCACGTTCCCAGCTTGCAGCCTCTTCAAAATAGGCTTTCAGCTCGTCCTTTGGAATACCAACTGCCATCGTAACACCTCAGCAATTCGAGTAGATCGGGCCGCGCAGCGAGGCGCTTAGACGCGGCACTTCGACCGCCCGCGATGCGTCCGACTGTTCATTGCCCGGAGTGGAGGGGTCTGCCGGGGCCGCGTCCGGCGTTGCCGGTGCACCCTGATTGAACACGTCCACATTTGCCGGCGCGGTTCGCTGTGCGGCCTGATCCGGGATTGTGGGGAGGGTAAGCCCATGCGGATTTGCAGGCCGCATCGGCCCCTCACATTTGGCTGGCTTTTTGACGGGCTGACCTGCGCAGGCCGCCAGCGCCAGGCAGATTCCGAGTCCAAGCAACTTGCGCATATTCGTTCCCTCAAGCTCTGGTGATTGTGTTTCGGTTGCGCCAACGGCGAACCGCCGACGAGAAGCCCCGCCCCATGCTGGCCCCCATGGCGCGGGCATCGCTGGCCGCGTGCCCTGCGCCCGTTGCAACTGCCCCGCCACCCTTCGTCACCGCGTTGCCGAACTGCGTCACCATTGCAGCCGCGCCGCCGCCAAGTGAGGCAGCTATTCCGGGGATTTGGATGAAGAAAAAGCAGGCGAGAATGTAGAACGCGATGATCCGGATACAGGTGCTCCAGATGTTGTCAAAATCGCCATCGAATGTTGCTGTTGCCGATTCAGCGACATTGGCCACAACGAGCACAAGAAGCATCGCAAATAGCGACAACATCAGAAAGTTGAGGACGCTGCCGAGCCATGAGAAGAAGTAGCTTCTGGTGGAATCAAACAGCAGCGCTGCTACGAAGATCGGCCCGACCACCGCCAGACAGGCGAGCGCAAACAGCGCATAGAGCACGATCACAAAGCCGACAGCCAGTGCGAACAGAGCCGCGATCGCTGTCAAAAGAATGATGATAGTGGCACCGATACACAGCATAATTGCGGCCGCAGCGCCGGGAATATCAGTCAGTGAGGCGTGTTCCTCTGCGTATTTCTCGGTCGCATCCTGCATCGCGAGCAGTGCATCATCGACCCGCGCCCACATCCCATCGAAAGACCCACCAACGCCGTCCGGTGAGCCGCCTACGATCGAGGCAAACTCATGCGGCAGGCCGGTCACGATCATCTGTGCGAGCGATGCTCCATAGAGGTTTGTCACAGCATAATAGAGCGCGGCCAGCATAAGCGAGCGATAGACATATTCGCGGAAGGGGTATTGCACGGCCCCGCGCATAATCGCGTAGCCTAGCAGGATTATGTAAATGATCATGCCAGTGCGGAGCGGTCCAGCGATCCACCCAACAAACCCAGCATAGTTGGACACAACTACCGAATTGAGTTCGTTGGTGAAGCCCTGATAGGCATTCGTAAATAGATCGTATTCCACCAGACCGCTCCGATTAGATATAATTCAAGCTGTTATTACAGCCTTACATTCCAGCTGCCTTCCGTGCTCGCGCACGCTGCTCATCACGTTTCCGCGACCTTTCAATGGAGGCGATTTTGTTCTTTATGCCTCCGCAATTGCGAGCCACTGGCATGGGGAGGTCCGACTGTTTGAGTTCGCTGTTCACGATCTTGTCGCACTCAGCGACGATCACCGGAATCTGATCTTCATGAGTTTTGAGCCAATCAACGTCATGATAGGTCATTAAAATCTCGGGAAATGTGGGCGCGCGTTCGCAGCCGGCGAGCAAGCCGGCTGCGCTGATCGCAAGAAGGACCATTTTCTTCATGGTCAAATTCCAGCTGCCGCCCGCGCTCGCGCACGCTGCTCATCGCGTTTGCGCGACCTGTCCGCAAAAGCTTCGGCCGTGTGCGCCGCGGCCTCCGCTCTGCGCGCTCGCTCCAACGCTTCGACGCGGAGCTGGTCGTTCATCATCGACGCGCTTTCGAGCTGGATGCGCGCTTGAAGGTCAGCAACTTCCTTGGCTGTTGATGCGGTCGCAAGTCGATTGCGCAGCTCTTCCAGACCCTCACTGCGCGATGTGGCCGCTTCGCCCATGCCTTCGGCCATGGCCTTGTCCATCGCGATCGAGCGAGCTGTCTGATAGCGAACGTCAGTCTGATCGCCATTCGCGGATACGCCGAGACGTTCGAGCATGTCCTGATAGATCGCATCAGATCGCCCGCCGTAGCTGCCGCCGCCGCCAAAATCGCCGCGCGCCATGCGTTCGAGCGAGTTCACATCAACGCCCAGGGTGCGAAGTGAATCTGTCTTAAGCTGGTTGGCGATCGAGGAAACATCGGTCAGCTGGTTCAACCCTTGGTAGAGCTGCTGCGCTTCCGCAATCTGCTGGCGACCTTGCTCGATCATCTGCATGGTCTTCTGGATTTGTTCGATATGCTTGAGCACCGACGTGCTATCGAACACAGGGATACCCTGCGCACTGGCTGGCGTCGCGGCCGCAAGGCTCCCGATCGACACAGCCGCCAAGATAAGCTGCTTCATAGTCTCACTCCTTTCAGCTTGGGCGCCGGCGCCGGTGAAATTCCGGCAACCAGAGCTTCGGATCATTGCCCAGTTCGGCAATCACTTCGCGGGCCACGCCCGTTGTTTCAGCGCGGCCCGACAGCACGGCCAGTTCATCGTCCATGCCAATGAGATCCAGGCCGACCACAACGGAGTCATGGCCCTGCTTCACGAGGAATTTGCGGCTTTCCGGCGACAGCTCTTCGCGCACCAGCTTAAATTCCGCCTCCGAGAGCGAGAAGCCTTCGATGTAATCCCGGCGCTGGCCGAACGGATTGGGCAGGAAGATTTTCGTCGCGACCTGCTCCAAGATCGAATGGCTGATCGTGGACCGCAGCGCGTCCGCAGGCGACTGTGTTGCAAAGACGAGGAACGCATTGCGCTTGCGGTATGTCTTGAGGCCATCCTGCGCGAATGCCGTGAACGCCGGATCGGCCAGCGCCTTCCAAAATTCGTCAATCGCAATAACCATGCGCTCGCCTGTCAGGAGCGCGTCTATCCGCTCGAACAGGTAGAGCATGACCGGCGTGCGGATTTCCGCGTTTTCGAGGAAGTCGGTCATATCGAAGCCCACGAAACGGGCTTCGAGAGACATGGAATCTTCCTCATTATCGAAAACCCAGCCAAGGTTCCCCTCGGAGGTCCACTTGACTAGGCGCGCGCCGACGCCGCCCGAGTCCGACATGCCGAGCATGGTCCGCAGCGCCGACAGCGAGCGTTGCTCGCGTGGCAGCTTCATCACGGCTTCGATGCCATCGTCGATCAGGTGCGATTCCTGCACCGTGATCGGCGCGGCTCTGTTGCAAAGATTGGCGGCAGTCAGAGGTAGGCTGTCGCTCTGCGCCGATCAGGCGGCTGCTGCGAAATGGTGGTTGAGCATGCCCATGGCCTCCGTCAGCGCCGAGGGCCCAATGCCAAAA
>NZ_LARW01000138.1 GCF_000971055.1 Sphingomonas sp. SRS2 | reverse complement strand
GTGCTTCCTCGCGGGGGCCAACTCGATCTTCACCGGCGACCGGCTGCTGACCACCGGCAACCAGGGCAGCGACGCCGACGCCCGCCTGTTCGGCAAGCTGGGGCTGACGGGCTCGATCAATCACACGGCGCCGGAGGTTCTGGCGGCGGAGTAATATCATCATCGTCCTGAACCTGTTTCAGCATGACGATGTTGGGGGTAAGGGTCGCCACATGAAATCATGGACGATCCACCAGCTTGCCGGAGCGGGCAGCATCGCCGGCATCGTGGCCATGATGCTGTGGCCGGCGTTCGTCGCCTGGCCCGAGGCGCTGCGGCTGCCCTTCATCCTGATCCTTGCGGCGGCCTGTTTCTGCGGCGCGGCGATGCTGTGGATCACGTTGCGCGACATAGCGCGCCGTCCGGTGCGCGGGAGCCGGCTGCGGCCGATCCGGACCTTCGATGTCGTACTCGGGCTGGCGCTGACGATCCCGACGACGCTCGAGCTGCGCGCTATCGTGCCCGACAGTCTGATGCAGCTGGGTCTGCTATAAACGCCGACGCCGCCTGAGCCACGGTCGCGCGGGTGGCTTCGCCGATCAGCAGCAAGGTGGGATCGACGTCGCTGATCGCGGCGGTGAGGAAGGGTAGCGCCGACAATTGGCCACGGATCAGCCGCTCGGTCGGCAGCGAGACATTGACCGCGATCATCACGGGCGTATCCGGCGCGCGGCCCGCAGCGATCAGCTTGCGGACGATCTCGGGCGCGGCGGCGCGACCCATATAGACCGCCAGCGTGGTGTCCGGTGCTGCGAGCGCGTCCCAGTCGAGGTCGATGGCTTCGCCGGCGCGGGCATGCGCGGTGACGAAGGTCAGCCGACGGGCGAGGCCGCGCAGGGTGAGCGATGCCAGTCCGCTGGCGGCGGCAGCGCTGGCGGCGGTGATGCCGGGGCAGATGCGGACGGGGATGCCGGCTGCGGTCAGGTGATCGAGTTCCTCGGTCGATCGCCCGAAGATCGAGGGGTCGCCGCCCTTCAGCCGCACCACGCGCCTGCCTGCCTGTGCGGCGGCGAGGAGCAGGTCGTTGATCGAACCCTGATCCTTCGAGTGGCGGCCCGACCGCTTGCCGACGCTGACGAGTTCGACGCCGCGCGCGGCGAGATCGAGGATGCCGGGACCGACCAGCGCGTCGTGGAAGATGATCTCGGCGGCGGCGATCAGCCGCTCGGCCTTGCGGGTCAGCAACTCGGGATCGCCGGGCCCCGCGCCGACCAGCCAGACGGTGCCGGGCGCGATCGGATCATTCGGCTGCATGGACGGTCTCCTTGGCGGGCAGGGTCTCGGCGAGGATGCGGGCGAGGGCGGGGCGGCACGAGCCGCAATTGGTCCCCGCGCCGAGCGCTGTGCCGATCGCGGCGACATCGGTGAGCTGCTGCGCGCCGATCGCCGCGACGATCGTCTTGAGCCCGACATCGAAACAGGAGCAGATCAGCGCGCCGCGATCGGGCTGCGCGCCCGGCGCGCGTCCGGCGAGCAGGGTCGGCGCGACCTGCGGCGCGGCAAGCTGCGCAATCAGCCAGTCGCGGCTCGGCAGTTCGCCGCTGCGGGTGACGAACAGCACCGCCGACAGGCGGTCGCCATCGAGGATGGCGACGCGGCGCGATCCGCGCGCGGCATCGGCGGCCTCGATCCGCGCGCCGGAGGGCAGGCAGGCGTCGAGTACTTCGTCCGCGCCGGCACCGGCAAGCTCGAACAGCGCCCCGCCGGCCACGGTGATCCGGGTCGCCCACAGACATTGCGGCCAGCTTTTCGGTGCGTCGCGAACGATCAGGAAGCCGCGCCATTCGATCGCGACCTTCTCGACCTTCGCCGGGGTCGACTTGAAGCCCGGCTGGCCAGAATGCGGATCGGTCAGCGGGCGGGGCAGCAGGCCGGTGCGGCCCCCGCTCGACTGGCGGTCGGTCCAGTGGATCGGGGTGAAGATATCGCCGCGCCGCTGGCCCTCGCTGGCGAGGACGCGGAACAGGCTCTCGCCTTGCGGCGTCGCGACCCGGGCGATGTCATCCTCGGCAAGGCCGAGCCGCTCGATATCCTCGGGGTGCATCTCGACCAGCGGCTCCTCGCGGTGGCGCGCGAGCTTCGGGGAGAGACCGGTGCGCGTCATGGTGTGCCACTGGTCGCGGTAGCGGCCGGTGTTGAGGGTCAGCGGCCAGTCGCGCAGCGGCTCGGCAATCGGGGCCTGGACCGTCGGCACAAGCCGCGCCTTGCCGTCGGGGGTGGAGAAGACGCCGTGCGCGAAGGGGGTCTTGCCCCAGCGCCATGGCTCCATCGCGTCGTAGGCGGGATTGCCGATCGCCGCGTCGCGCCGCATGTCGAACAGGCGGGCGCCGTCATTGCCATAGGCCGACAGCCGGGCATGTTCGCGATAGATGTCGGCGGGGGATGCATAGCTGAAGGCGGGGCTCCATCCCATGCGGCGGCCGATCTCGCCGATGATCCACCAGTCGGGTTTCGCCTCGCCGGCAAAGGGCAGGAACTGGCGCTGGCGGCTGATCCGCCGTTCGCTGTTGGTGACGGTGCCGTCCTTCTCACCCCAGCCGGCGGCGGGCAGGCGGACATGCGCGAAGCGGCCGGTGTCGGTGTCGGCAATGCAGTCCGAGACGACGACGAATGGGCAGGCGGCGAGCGCCTCCCGGACGCGGCCGGCGTCGGGCATGCTCACCGCCGGGTTGGTCGCCATGATCCAGATCGCCTTGATCCGGCCCTCGCCGACCGCGCGGAACATGTCGACTGCCTTCAGGCCGGGTTTCGTCGCCATGCGCGGCGCCGACCAGAAGCGGCCGACACGATCGACGTTATCGGATGCGAAATCCATATGCGCGGCGAGGGTCGAGGCGAGTCCGCCGACCTCTCGGCCACCCATCGCATTGGGCTGGCCGGTGATCGAGAAGGGCGCGGCGCCGGGCTTGCCGATCCGTCCGGTGGCGAGGTGGACGTTGATGATCGCATTGACCTGATCGGTGCCGCGCAGCGCCTGGTTGATGCCCTGGCTGAACAGGGTGACGGTGCGCTGATTGGCGGCGAACATCTCGAAGAAGCGGTGAAGCTGGTCAGGGGCGACGTCGCAGGTCCTGGCGACACTCCACAGGTCGTTGTCACGCTGGATGTCCGTCCAGAAGTGGGCCGGGGTCGCAACGCTCGCGGCAAGATACGCCTCGTCGAGCAGCCCTTCGCGCGCACAGTAGGCGAGCAGACCGTTCATCAGCGCAACGTCGCTGCCCGGGCGTATGGCGAGGTGGAGATCGGCATCCTCACAGGTTTCGGTGCGGCGCGGATCGATCACGACGAGCTTCGCGCCACGCGCGGCGCGGGCCGCCTGAATGCGCTGATAGACGATCGGGTGGCACCAGGCGGTGTTCGATCCGACGAGGACGAACAGGTCGGCCACATCGAGATCGTCATAACTCGCGGGCACGACATCCTCGCCAAAGGCGCGGACATGGCCGGCGACCGCGCTCGACATGCACAGCCGCGAATTGGTGTCGATATTCGCGCTGCCGATGAAGCCCTTCATCAGCTTGTTGGCGACATAATAGTCTTCGGTCAGCAGCTGGCCGGAAACATAGAAGGCGACGCTGTCGGGTCCGTGCCTGGCGATCGTTTCCTGAAAACGGCGCGCGACGAGATCGAGCGCTTTGTCCCAGCTCGCCCGCTTCTCGCCGATCATCGGGTGGAGCAGCCGCCCTTCCATGCCGACCGTCTCGCCGAGATGGGTGCCCTTCGAGCATAGCCTGCCGCGGTTGGCGGGATGATCGGGATCGCCCGCGATCCGCACCGCGCGGTCGCCGAGCGGGGTAGCGAGCACGCCGCAGCCGACGCCGCAATAGGCGCAGGTCGTCCGGATCGGCGCGGGTTCGATCATGCGGCGGCCGCGGTCGCCAGCATTGCCATGCGCGAGATCAGGATGCGGCCTGCGTCGACCCGCACCGGGATGGTCGGCACGCAGCCCTTGTCCTCGCCCAGCGCTTCGCCGGTCGCGAGCGAGATCCGCCAATTGTGCAGCGGGCAGGCGACCGCGTCGCCATGGACGATGCCCTGGCTGAGCGGCCCATGCTTGTGCGGGCAGCGGTTGACCAGCGCGTAGACCTTCTCCCCGCTGGTACGGAAGATCGCGATTTCCTCGCCATTCCCTGTCTTGATCGTGCGCGCGCCGCGCACGGGTATCTCAACGATCGATCCGACGTCGATCCAATCTCCGATGAACGCGTTCATTCGGCGGCCTCCAGCACGAGGGGACGGAACTCGCCGAGATGGGCGTGTTGCTCGCGGTCCTTGCCGGCGGCGCGCTCGGCCCAGGGATCGTCCTGCGAGAAGCTTTGCGAATAGAGGAAGCGGCTGGTCAGCGCCTCGCGGCCGACCTCGTCCTCGACGATGCGCTGGCGGATATGCTCGATCCCGACGCGCTCGATCCAGGGCGCGGTCCGTTCGAGGTACCAGGCTTCCTCGCGATAGAGCTGGATGAAGGCGGCGCAATGATCCATCGCCTGCCGCTCGGTCGCGACCTTGCATAGAAAGTCGGTGGCGCGAACCTTGATGCCGCCATTGCCACCGACATGCAGCTCATAGCCGCTGTCGACGCAGACGATGCCGAAATCCTTGATCGTCGCCTCGGCGCAGTTGCGCGGGCAGCCCGACACCGCGATCTTGAACTTGTGCGGCATCCAGCTGCCCCAGCTCATCTGCTCGACCTTGACGCCGAGCCCGGTCGAATCCTGGGTGCCGAAGCGGCACCATTCGGACCCGACGCAGGTCTTCACGGTGCGCAGCGACTTGCCATAGGCATGGCCCGACACCATCCCCGCGGCATTGAGATCGGCCCAGACTGCGGGCAGGTCTTCCTTTTTGATCCCGAAGATGTCGAGCCGCTGGCCGCCGGTCACTTTCACCATCGGCGCGTCATATTTCTCGACGACATCGGCGATTGCGCGCAGCTCGCGCGGGTTGGTCAGGCCGCCCCACATGCGCGGCACCACCGAATAGGTCCCGTCCTTCTGGATGTTCGCGTGCATCCGTTCGTTGACGAAGCGGCTCTGCTGATCGTCGACATAGACGCCGGGCTGGGCGCAGAGCAGATAATAGTTGAGCGCGGGACGGCAGGATGAGCAGCCGTCGGGGGTCGACCAGCTGAGCCGCTGCATCACCTCGGGGATCGACTTCATGTCCTGCGCGACGATCTCGCGGCGGACATCGTCATGGGTGAAGCTGCTGCATTTGCAGATCGTCTTCGCGACCCGCTCGCCGTCATAATCATCGAGCGTCAGCGCCAGCAGCTGCTCGACGATCCCGGTGCATGACCCACAGGATGCCGACGCCTTGCAGGTCGCGCGGACCGCGTCGAGCGTGCATGCGCCGCCCTCGATCGAAGCGACGACCTTGCGCTTGGAAACGCCGTTGCAGCCGCAAATCTCGGCATCGTCCGAGAGCGCCGCAACGGCGGCCTTAGGGTCCGCTTGCCCCCCTCCCGAGGCGAAGGCCTGGCCGAAGATCAGGACATCGCGGATCGCGCCGATGTCCTCGCTCTTCTTCAGAAGGTCGAAATACCAGCCGCCATCGGCGGTATCGCCGTAAAGCACCGCGCCGACGATGCGGTCGTCACGGACGACGACGCGCTTGTAGACCCCGCGCGAGGCGTCGCGCAGGACGATGTCCTCCGCGCCCTCGCCGCCCGAAAAGTCGCCCGCCGAGAAAACGTCGATTCCCGACACTTTGAGCTTGGTCGACGTGACCGAACCGCGATAGCCGCTCGGCTGTTCGACCAGCCCGTCGGCGAGCGCGCGGCACATCTCCCATAGCGGCGCGACGAGGCCGTAGACATTGCCGTCATGCTCGACGCATTCGCCGACGGCCAGGACGGCCGGGTCGCTCGTCACCATATGATCGTCGACCTGGATGCCGCGCCCGACAGCGAGGCCGGCGGCACGGGCCAGCGCCACCGATGGCTTGATGCCCACGGCCATGACGACGAGGCTGGCGGGGATGGTGCGGCCGTCCTTGAGCAGCACGCCCTCTACCTTGCCGTCGCCGACGATCGCGGCGGTGTCGGCGCCGGTCAGGATCGTCTGGCCGCGGCTTTCGAGCTCGGTCTTGAGCAGCCAGCCGGCGGCCTCGTCGAGCTGGCGTTCCATCAGCGTCGACATCAGGTGGAGCACGGTGACGTTCATGCCGCGCAGCGACAGGCCGTGCGCGGCCTCCAGCCCGAGCAGGCCGCCGCCGATCACCACCGCGTCGCCGCCGCCCTCGGCCGCCGCCAGCATCGCATCGACATCCTTCATGTCGCGGAAGCTGATCACGCCGGGCAGGTCCTTGCCCGGCACCGGGATGATGAAGGGATCGGAGCCGGTCGCGATCAGCAGCCGGTCGTAGCCGACGGTACGGCCGCTCTGCGCGGTGACGGTCCGCTCGGCGCGGTCGATCGCGATGACCGGATCGCCGCTGACCAGATCGATGCCGTTGTCGGCATACCATGCGGCGCTGTTGATGATGATGTCGTCAAAGCTCTTCTCGCCGGCCAGCACCGGCGAGAGCATGATCCGGTTGTAGTTTACATAGGGTTCTGCGCCGAAGATCGTGACCGAATAGCGGTCCGGATCGCGGGCGAGGATTTCCTCGACCGCCCGGCAGCCGGCCATGCCGTTGCCGATGACGACGAGACGTTCGCGGGAGTTGGGGGCGAGCATGATGCGGTCCTCAGGTCAGATACGGGCGGTTTGGATAGGGGCGGCTCAGATGCGCGCACCGGCGAGTGCGGTGGGCCAGGTCGAGCGCCAGCGGCCCTTGACCAGGCTGATCCCGCCCAGTGCCGCGAGCGCGAGCCCGGCAAAGATCAGGAAGCCGAGCTGGGGCGTGCCGGTTAGCTGCTTGGCGAGGCCGAGCGACGAGGCGAGGTAGAAGCCGCCGACCCCGCCCGCGAAGCCGACCAGTCCGGTCATCACGCCGATCTCGGCCTGGAAACGCTGCGGCACCAGCTGGAACACCGCGCCGTTGCCGAAGCCCAGCGCGAGCATCGCGACAAGGAACAAGCCGAGCGCGAGCAGCACGGTGGATGGGCCGGTGCTGATCGCGCTGAGCGTGATCGCGGCGAGGAGATAGGCGACGGTCAACGCCTTGGTGCCGCCGATCCGATCGGCGACCGCGCCGCCGAGCGGACGGATCAGCGAGCCGGCGAACACGCAGCCGGCGGTGCAATAGCCCGCGACCACCGGGGTCAGCGCGAACTGATCGGTGAAGTAGATCGACAGCGACGAGCTGAGGCCCACGAAGCCGCCGAAGCTGACCCCGTAAAACAGCATGAACCACCAGGCGTCGGCTTTCTTCAGCGGTTCGAGATAGGCGGTGATCGGCTTCGGCGCCGGCGGGGTCGGGGCGTTCTTCGCGAAGATCATGTAGACGACGAAGACGATCGCCAGCGGGATTACGGCGAGGCCGAGCACGGCATTCCAGCCGAACAGTCGGGCCAGCGTCGGCGCGAACAGCGCCGCGAAGACGGTGCCGCTATTGCCCATGCCGGCGATGCCGAGCGCGGTGCCCTGATGCTCGGGCGGATACCAGCGGCTGGCGAGCGGCAGCGCGACCGCGAAGCTCGCGCCCGCAAAGCCGAGGATCACCCCGACCGCGATCGTGCCGAGGAAGCTGTGGACGCCGAGCATCCACGCGCCGAGCAGGCCTGCCATGACGATCAGCTGGCCGATCGCGCCGGTCGATTTGGGGCCGATCCGGTCGACCAGCACGCCGTTGACGAGGCGCAATATCGCCCCGACCAGGGTCGGCACCGCGACCATCAGCCCCTTCTGCGCGGGGCTCAGGCCGAGGTCGGCCGCGATCGTCGGCGCCAGCGGTCCGAGCAGCACCCACACCATGAAGGCGAGGTCGAAAAAGAGAAAGGCGGCGATCAGCGTTGGCCGGTGGCCCGCTGCCCAGAAACCTTTGTTCATCGCCCGCCCTCTTTCGCAACCAGCAGCATTTCGATCCTTTCGGGCATGAAAAAAGCCGCCTCGAAGCACGATCATCACGATCGGTTCGGGCGGCGTCATTGCCTGTGCCTCGGCCTTGCGGGCCTTGGCCGTGAGCCTGTCCTTCGTCGGACCGGTCCACGTTATGGAATCGAGGCGTCCTTGCCTCGGTGATCAGGATTTCTCATGGATTCGCTGGACTGGCAAGATGATATTTGCGCAGTGCAGCATTTTGCGGAGGCACGTGCGGTCACCCCGCCCGGTAAGCCCGGGCGGGGGGCCGTTCTCAATCCGTAGCCGTCATGACAGCGAAGGATGGCATCTCAGGCGGCCGGTGCCCCCGCCTCGTCTCCCCAATGTGCGGAGTACCAGCCTCCGCTGGCGTGACGATCGGGGACCGGGTTCAAAACACCCAGTCTACCGACAGCCAGAACTTCTTCGTGTCCGCGTCGCCCGCGAAGCTGGCGATGCCCTTGCGCTGATAGTCGGCATATTTGGCGGTGAGCGTATATTTCTTCAGCTTTGCCTGAAGCTGCACGTTGATCTCGTCGCCATAGACGATGCTGCCGACATCGCTGGTGTAGCGATGCCAGGCGGCGGTCGCGGCGATCGTGTCGAACGGTCCGACCTTCTTCCAGCCATAGCCCGCCGAAGTATAATAGTCGGTGATCCCGGCGGCGGGCGTGGTCAGGAATTTGTCGGCCCAGCCCTGGAATTTGTGGAGCGTCGCAAAAGGCGTCTGGAAGGCGAAGCCGCCCGCGAAGGCCGTGGCGGTGGCCTTGGTCGTCACCGTCGCGTCGCCGCCTAGCTGCTCGACGCCCGCGCCCAGCTTGAACGCGGCGATGTCGAGCCCGCCTTCGGCCAGGAAATAATCGGCGCGATAGTCGAGCGGGTTGGTGCCGTTATCCTGCTGGCGGGCGAAGCTGAGCGTGTAGCTCCACTTTATCGCCTTGCCGAGCGGGCGGCTGCCCGTGAAACGCGCGCCGAAGCTGTTCGAGCTCATCCGCTGCAGCGCGGCCGGCGTCTCGTCGACATCGACGCGGTAGAAGAAGGCGCTGAGCGTGCCGAGCGGCGTCTTGTAACCGGCATTGGCGAAGATATTGTCGCCGTTCATTGCCTGCGGCCGAGTGACAAATCCCCGCTTGCCGCCATCGACACCCCAGATAGTGCGATCGGACCAGCTATAGGTCAGGTCGACCTTGAGGTTCTTGATGCCCGCATATTCGATCCGCACCGCGTCGAAGGTCTGCTCGTTCTGGCGCCAGCCAACCGAACCGACGAAGCGCTGATCATCGAGGTTGATGCGCTGGCGGCCCGCGGTAACGACGGTGCCGGCTATCCCCTTATACTGAACCTGGATGCGGTTGAGTTCGACATTCTCCGGATCGGCGACGATCGGATAGGCCGGCTTGCGGTTGACTCCGGAGAAATAGGATTCGTCGAGCGCCATCGTCGCTTCGGCTTCGACGAGGAAGGACAAGGGCCCTTCGCTCGCCTCGACGCCGAGCCGTGCGCGGGCGGTGAGCGCGTCCGCCTTGTTGGCGATACCCGTCTGGTCGACCGTTTCGTAGCGCAGCCTTGTATCGATGAGCGGTTTGAGTTTGACCGCGTGCGCGGTGGCCGGAATCAAGGCTGCCGAAGACATGAGGCAGTACGTCAGGAATCGCATGGACTTCCCCCCACAGTAAATTGATACGCTCGTTACCCGTGCCGGGTCGGCATCCTCTCCCTGCCGGGTCGTTGCCCGGCCCCTTTTGACGGTCTGCTCAGGCGGCCTTGTCGACCGGATTTGAAAAACGCTGGTGCAGGAAATGCAGGATCTCGTGCCGCGCATGGTTGTAATCGGGCGTGTCGGCCATCTCGATCCGGTTGCGCGGACGCGGCAGTTTGACCGGCAGGTCCTCGCCGATCGTCGCGGCGGGGCCGTTGGTCATCATCACCACGCGATCGGCGAGCAGAACCGCTTCGTCGACGTCATGGGTGATCATCACCACGGTGTTGTTGAGCTTCGCCTGGATCGCCATCACGGCATCCTGCAGGCTGGCGCGGGTCAGCGCGTCGAGTGCGCCGAACGGCTCGTCCATCAGCAGCACGCGCGGGCTCATCGCGATTGCGCGGGCGATGCCGACGCGCTGCTTCATCCCGCCGGATAGTTCGCCGGGGCGCTTGGCGGCGGCATGCGCCATCTGGACGAGGTCGAGATTGTGCATCACCCAGTCGCGGCGTTCGGCGCGGGGCTTGCCCGCCATCACCTTGTCGACCGCGAGGCGGACATTTTCCTCGACCGTCATCCACGGCAGCAGCGAATGATCCTGGAAGATCACCGCCCGGTCGGGCCCCGGCTGGTCGATCACGCCGCCGTCGAGGAAGACAACGCCGCGCGTCGGCTTCGTCAGCCCGGCGATGATGTTGAGCAGGGTCGACTTGCCGCAGCCCGAATGGCCGATCAGCGCGACGAACTCACCCTTTTCGATCGACAGGTCGACGTCGCGCAGCGCGGTGAACGGGCCGTTGGCGGTGGGGAAGGTGACGCCGATGCCTTCGAGCGCGAGATAGGAGCGATGTTTCATGGTGATCCTCCGGTTCAGGCCTGGCGGGCGACGCGGCGCCCGATCCAGCCGACGATGCGGTCGAGGGCGAAGCCGATCAGGCCGATCCAGACGAGCGCGACGATCGTGTCCGTGAGGAGCGAACTGTTATAGCTGTCCCAGATGAAGAAGCCGATGCCGGTGCCGCCCTGAACCATCTCGGCGGCGACGATCGCCAGCCAGCTCATGCCGACGCCGATGCGCAGGCCGGTGAACATATGCGGCACCGTGGCCGGCAGCATGATTCTGATGAAATATTCGAACGGGTTGAGCGACAGGACGCGGCCGACATTGCGGTAGGTCTCAGGGATATTCTGGACCCCCGCGGCGGTGTTCAGGATCACCGGCCAGATCGCGGTGATGAAGATCAGGAAGATCGCCGAGGGCTGCGCCTGCTGAAAGATGGCGAGGCTGATCGGCAGCCAGGCGAGCGGCGGCACCGTGCGCAATATCTGGAACAGCGGATCGAGCGCGCGATAGGCGAAGCGGCTCTGGCCTATCAGGATACCTAGCGCGATCCCGAAGATCGCCGACAGGCTGAAGCCGATCCCGACGCGGGCGAGGCTCGTCAGGATATGCCCGGCGATGCCGACGTCGCCGCCGTCCTGGATCTTGAACCCGAAGCCGTCGCGCTCGACGCCCTTCAGCGGGTGGACGATCACCTCATGGCTCTCGGTCCACACCTCGGACGGGGTGGGCAGCGAGGCATCCTCGCTGCTGCACGCGATCTCCCAGACCATCAGCAGCGCCGCGACCATCAGGATCGTGGGCAGCACGGCCAGCGCCGCGCCTTGCAGTCGCGCGGTGACCGGCGAGAGGTCGAACGCCTTCTTCTTCATGTCCGAAGCCGCCGGATGCGTGCCAGGATAGGGGATGATCTCCGCTTGGGGCCGATCGCCCTTGCCGGGCGAAGGATCGGAGGAGGCGAGGCGAACCGGGGATGACATGGGCTAAACTCCCTAAGCCTTCTTGATTTTCAGGCTGGCGAGGTAGGCGGCGGGGTTGGCGGGGTCGAAGACCTTGCCGTCGAAGAATCGCTCGACCCCGCGGCTGTCCGCCTTGGGAATCTGCGCCGCCGGCACCTTCGCCAGCGCCGCCGCCTTGCGCCAGATGTCGGCGCGATTGACCTTCGCGATCACCGCCTTGGTATTGAGCTTGGCGGGCAGCTTGCCCCAGCGCTGGTCCTCGGTGAGGAACCACAGGTCATGGCTCTTGTACGGGAAGGAGGCGTTCGACGCCCAGAACTTCATCTTGAACGGCGCATTCTTGAACACGCGGCCGTCGCCCATGTTGAAATTGCCGAGCAGCCGGTCCTGAATGTCCGCAACGGGCACCTTCAGCCAGTCACGGCCGCCGATGATCTCGGCCAGCCGGGCATTGTTGGCGGGGGCGTCGCACCAGCGCTGCGCCTCGATCACCGCGGCGGTGAGCGCGATGGCGGCGTTGGGATGGGCGGCGACCCAGTCCGAGCGCATCGCGAAGGCTTTTTCGGGATGGTTCATCCACAATTGACCGGTCGAGACCGCGGTATAGCCGAGCTTCTGCGCGACCAGCTGGTCGTTCCACGGTTCGCCGACGCAGAAGGCCTCCATCGTGTTCGCCCTCATGTTCGCGACCATCTGCGGCGGGGGGATGGTGATCAGCTCGACATCGACATCGGGATTGATGCCCTGCGCCGCGAGCCAGTAGCGGATCCACAGATCATGGGTGCCGCCGGGGAAGGTCATCGCCATCGTGATCTTGCGGCCGGCGGCCTTGCGCTGTGCGATCAGCGGCTTCATCCGGGCCGAATTGATGTCGGCGCGCGCGCCCAGATATTCCTTCTCCACCGAGATGGCCTGGCCGTTGACGTTGAGCCGGGCGAGGATGCTCATCGGGGTCGCCTTGCCGATCGTGCCGAGAGTCAGCATGTAGGGCATCGGCGACAATATATGCGCGCCGTCGATGCCTCCGCCGCCCGCGCCGAGGACGAGATTGTCACGCGTGCCGGCCCAGCTCGCCTGCTTGGCGACGGTGACGTCGGGCATGCCATATTTGGCGAACAGGCCAAGTTCCCTGGCGATGATCAGCGGCGCCGCGTCGGTCAGCGCGATGAAGCCGAGCTTCGCGGCCGTGACTTCGGGCTTGCCCGGCGCGGCGGCGAGCAGCGGGGACGACAGCGCGGCGGCGGCAGCCCCGGCGGCGGCGGTCGCGCCGGTCTTCAGGAAGGCCCGGCGGCCCATCACGCTCATTGCGTCTTCACGATCGTCAGTCCTGTCCGACATAATACCCCCAAGGTCCGAGAACGAAAAAAAAGCCGCGAGCCGGCCCCTCATTGACGAGGGCCGACAGCGGCTTTGCTGTGAAGATGGCGGCACCTCTCCCGTCGTTGGGATGGCGGCCGATAGTAGCGCACAGTCATTGTGCGCTGCACCGATATCAGTCGAATTGGAGCAGTTGCGCAAGTGGTTTTTTTAGAAGGGCCGTCGGCGACGCGCGCCGATGATGCTCAACTATCGAAAGCGGAAAGATATTCCGTGATGCGAGAAGGATCGAAAATCCGCCCGTCGAAGAACTTATCGGGCCCGAGCGTGAGCGTTCCGCTGTTCGATCCGACCGCGAGCGGGGAGGATAGTGCGCCCTCGACTTTCATGCTCGCGCCCGGCATCGGCAATGCTGCATCTGCGAGCGCGCGGCGGTAAATATCCGACCGGAAGACCTCGGCAGCGGCGCGCTCGGCAGTTTCGTCGGGCTTCACCATGCCCCAGCGGATCATCTGCGAGTAGATCCACAGCGCCTGGCTGCGCCAGGGGAAACTGGTCGATTCGCGCGCGAACAGCATGAAGTCGTCCATCCGCACCGCCGGCGTGTCCTGACGAAGTATGAGCCGCCCGGTAAGCGCCGGCAGGATGAACTGCGCCGGGCGGCCGACATAGCCGGGCCGTTCGAGCAGCGCGGCGAGCTCGTCATGATTCGCCGGGTCGTCGCACCAGGCAGCGGCGCGGGCCATCGCGACGAGCAGCCGATCGGTCGTGTCGGCATTGGCCTCCATCCAGTCGGTCCGGAAGGCGAGCACCTTCTCGACCCCGCGCTGCCAGATGCGCGACCCGACAGCGACGATCTCGGCAAGTCCCTCGGCGACCGCGACGCTGCTCCACGGCTCGCCCGCGATGAAGCCGTCGATCTCGCCGCCGCGCAGCGCCTCGACCATCAACGAGGGCGGCAGCACGCGCAGCGCCAGATCGCGATCGGGGTCCACCCCGGCATAGCCGAGCCAGTAGCGGAGCATCAGCGCGTGGCTCGAATAGCGGTGGACGATGCCGATCACCGGCTTGCGGCGATGGAGGCCGATCGCGGCGGCGAAGTCGTGCGCCGCGCCGACCGGATCGGCGATGCGTTTGACGGGATCGGGATCGAGCGCGGCGGCGAACTCGGTCGACATGGACAGGGCATTGCCGTTGACGTTGAGCTTGAACGGCGCGGACAGCGCGGCTGGATGCTGGCTGAGCCCCAAGGTCACGGCGATGGCGAGCGGGGCGAGCATGTGCGCCGCCTGGACCTGACCATAAACGAGCCGGTCGCGCAGTGTCGCCCAGCTCGTCGTCTTGTGGAGGGTCAGGTCGATCCCCGCCTCGGCCGCGAACCCCTTTTCGAACGCGGCGACCAGCGGCGCGCTGTCGGTCAGCGGCAGGAAGGCGATCGCCATCGGCGTTGTCGGCGAACTCATGGATTGCCTCCCAGCAGGCTGTGGGCGGTGATCAGCGCTTCGGCGACCTCGACGATCTTGCGGCCCTGGTTCATCGCGGTCGATCGCAGCAGGGCATAGGCCTCCGGTTCGGTGAGGGTGCGGCTGGCCATCAGCAGCGCCTTGGCCCGGTCGATCGTCTTGCGGTCGGCGAGCGCCGAGCGGGCCTCGTCGAGCTCGACCTGCATCTTGCTGAAGGCGTTGAAGCGGCGGATGGCGAGGTCGAGGATCGGTTTCACCCGCTCCTTGCGCAACCCGTCGACGACATAGGCCGAGACCCCGGCGTCGATCGCCGCGCCGATCATCTGGTCGTCCGACTGGTCGACGAACATCGCAATGGGGCGGGCCAGCGCGCGGCTGACCACGAGCATTTCCTCGAGCGTGTCGCGGCTCGGGCTGCCGAGATCCATCAGGACGACGTCGGGGGCCATCCGCTCGAGCTTGGCGACAAAGGCGCCGTGCGGCGGCACGACATGGATGTCGTCATAGCCGGCCTCGCGCAGGCCGTCCTCAAGGACGGTCGCGCGCAATCCGCTGTCATCGACAATCACGATCCGCAAGGCGGCCGCCCCCAATGCTGTCCGAGACCAAAGCGAGACCACGCGAAACCAACGGGCGTGCCTATGCGGCAATGCAGCAGGAAAATGCAACCATGCGACGCGACGGCGGGCGGGCGGCATGTCTATTTGCGATCGGCTGTGGCCGATTGATGACGGTTCGGCCTGAATCCGATATCGGCCCCGGCCTAATGCGGAGTGGCGCCCAGCTCGACGCCGGTCCTGTCGTGCAGCGCGAAGCGGTCGACAAGGTCGGCGCTCGCCTCATTATATCCGACGACATCGACCACTGAGCCATCGCGGCGGAGGCGGGCGACGATCTTGTCGAGCGCGCCGACGCCCGAGATGTCCCAGAAATGCGCCGCCGACACGTCGATGGTAACGGCGCGGCCCGGCTCTGGCTGAAAAGCACGGGTGAAGCGATCGACCGAGGCGAAGAATATCTCGCCGCGCACCCGGTAGAAGATGCCGTCACCGCTCTCGATGCGCTCGACCGCGAACATCCGCCGCACCTTGCCGGCGAAGAAGATGCCCGACAGCAACACGCCGGAGAGGACGCCCAGCGAAAGGTCTCGCGTCGCGACGACAACGACGACGGTCGTCACCATCACGATCGACGATGTGGCGGGATGACGGCGCAGATTGGGGATCGAGTTCCAGCTGAACGTACCGATCGACACCATGATCATCACCGCGACCAGCGCCGGCATCGGGATGCGGCCCACCCAGGGGCCCAGTGCGGCGAGCAGGAACAGCAGGAATGCCCCGGCGACGAAGGTCGACAGGCGCTTGCGGCCGCCCGAGCTCACATTGATCACCGACTGGCCGATCATCGCGCAGCCGCCCATGCCGCCGAACAGCGCCGCGACGATATTGGCGCTGCCCTGACCCGCGCATTCGCGGCGCTTGTCGCTGTCGCTGTCGGTCATGTCGTCGACGATCTGCGCGGTCAGCAGCGATTCGAGCAGCCCGACCGCCGCCATCGCCGCCGAATAGGGCAGGATGATCCGCAGCGTCTCAAGGTTGAGCGGCACATGCGGCAGCGCGAACATCGGCAGGCCTTCGGGCAATTTGCCCATGTCGCCGACGGTGTGAACCGGCAGCCCCAGGCCGATGCTCAGCGCGCTCAGGACGAGAATCGCGATCAGTGGCGAGGGCACCGCCGTCGTCACCCGGGGGACGAGATAGATGATCGCAAGGCCCGCTGCGACCATCGCATAGGTTTCCCAGCCGACATTGGTCAGTTGCGGCAGCTGCGCCATGAAGATCAATATGGCGAGGGCGTTGACGAAGCCGGTGATCACCGATCGCGACACGAACTGCATCAGCAGGTCGAGCCGGGCCAGCCCGGCGACAATCTGGATGAGACCCATCACGATGGTCGCGGCAAAGAGATATTCGACGCCATGATCGCGCACCAGCGGCGTGACCAGCACGGCGACCGCCGCGGTCGCGGCGGAGATCATGCCGGGGCGTCCCCCGGTGAACGATATCACGATGGCGATGGCGACCGAGGCATAGAGGCCGACGCGCGGATCGACACCGGCGATGATCGAAAAGCCGATCGCCTCGGGAATGAGCGCGAGCGCGACGACGATGCCGGCAAGGATGTCGCGCCGCATGGCAGTGGCATCGCCGAACCATTGGTTGCGAACTTCGGAAAGGCCTTCAGTCATGGAGCTTCCGCAACAGGACACAGGGTGCCGGATGATCGAGACCGGCAGTTCATGTGGAACGTTGCCCGGCGGATCGGCGGCCGGGATAGCCACCCGGAATTGCACCGGGTCCTCGCGAATGTGGTGTTAGTAGCGGAGCCTGACGCCGGAAACTAGCCGGCCTCGCCACTCTCCGCCACCGTCCCCCAGCCATCATAGCTGACGTCATAGGCCGCTTCGATGCGCAGCGCGTCCTCGGTCAGGGTGCGTAACGCTTCGTCGGTGGTGGTCTGTTCGCGCTGGAGCGAGAGGGTGACATAGCCATCCTCTTCGAGATTGACCTCGACGATCGTCCAGCCAAGCGCTTCGACCTCGCCCTCCAGCTGCGCGATCGTCGCGGGTTCGCCGACGAAATGGGCATCGACGGGGCGGACGATAGCGGGAACGTCGCCATTGTCGCGCAACGCGCGGACGACATCGGCGTCGGCGGCGAGTTCCTCGGCGAGGCGGTCGGGATCGAAGGGAAGGTCTGACATGGCGTTCCCCATGGCACGGATCGGCGCGGGCCGCGCGGCTTATTTGGGCTTCGCGGCCGGGGGAATGCGACGCACGCTGATGATCTTCACCGGAGCGGCGATCATCTGCCCCTTCATCACGCCCTCACCCAAGGTCGGTGATCGCGGCGCGGCGAGGATCTTCTTCAGCACGTCCATCCCCTCCACGACATGGCCGAAGGCCGCATAGCCGGCATTGTCGCCGGCCGCGGCGGGATCGGCGTTCATATAGTCCATCTTGCCGATGGTGATGAAGAAGTCGCCTGCCGCCGTGCCGGGCGCGTTGCGGCCCATCGATATCGCGCCGTCGATATGGAGCACCCCGGTCTTGCTGGTCGGCTCATGCGCGATCGGCGGAAACATGATGCGCGGATCGAACTTCACCCCGCCCTGCACCAGCCCCAGATCGGGCATGCCGGGGACGTTCACCGCGCGGTAGAAGGTCGTGTTGTCGAAGCGCTTCGCATCGACATAACGCAGGAAATTGTTGGTCGTGATCGGCGCGCGCTGCTTCTCCAATTCGATCACCACCGCTCCCAGGCTCGTCACCATCGTGACGGTCACGGTCGCCGGCCTGGGGGCGGGGGCGGGCGTTGGAGCGGTCTCGGG
>NZ_LARW01000137.1:2500-5689 GCF_000971055.1 Sphingomonas sp. SRS2 | reverse complement strand
AGTCCCCTTTCGGGGGCCGGGCATATTGGCGACTTGTTGTCGCTGGTATCGATGGTTGCGGGGACAGGATTTGAACCTGTGACCTTCAGGTTATGAGCCTGACGAGCTACCGGGCTGCTCCACCCCGCGTCACCAAATTGCTGGTCTTCAAGCTGGGATACGGAGCGTTAGTGCTCCGCAAGGCCGAGCGGCTGCCGCGCCTTATTGGCGCGAGAGCCAAGGCAGCATGTGCTGCCGCCGGCGCCTGAGGCCAACGAAGGTTGTAAATGGGTTATTTCCAGATCTGTTATGCGACTGCGCCGGCTTCAAAGCCTGGCGGCGACCTACTCTTCCACTGCTTAAGCACTAGTACCATCGGCGCTGTCTGGTTTCACGGCCGAGTTCGGGATGGGATCGGGTGGGTCACAGACGCTATGGCCACCAAGCTATGGAGCTGGCGCAGTTGCGTTGATCTGGTTCTAGAAACCGTGCGGTTTTACTGGTTATGCTGAGAGGTTATTCCGCTATCGATATCAGGACTGATATTGATGGCGGGGCTCTCAAGCGCGAATAGAGCAATTAGTATCGGTTAGCTCCACGCGTTACCGCGCTTCCACATCCGATCTATCAAGGTCGTGGTCTTCGACCGCTCTAAGAAATCTTATCTTGAGGGAGGCTTCCCGCTTAGATGCTTTCAGCGGTTATCCCGTCCATACATAGCTACCCTGCTGCGCGGCTGGCGCCACGACAGGTCCACCAGAGGTATGTTCAACCCGGTCCTCTCGTACTAGGGTCAACTCCTCTCAAATTTCGACGCCCACGGCAGATAGGGACCAAACTGTCTCGCGACGTTCTGAACCCAGCTCACGTACCACTTTAATTGGCGAACAGCCAAACCCTTGGGACCTGCTCCAGCCCCAGGATGTGATGAGCCGACATCGAGGTGCCAAACAACCCCGTCGATATGAGCTCTTGGGGGTTATCAGCCTGTTATCCCCGGCGTACCTTTTATCCGTTGAGCGATGGCCCTTCCACGAGGGACCACCGGATCACTATGACCGACTTTCGTCTCTGCTCGACTTGTCAGTCTCGCAGTCAGGCTGGCTTATGCCATTGCACTCTAACAGCCGGTTTCCAACCGGCCTGAGCCAACCTTCGCGCGCCTCCGTTACTCTTTAGGAGGCGACCGCCCCAGTCAAACTACCCGCCACAGAGGGTCCCTGAACCAGTTTCATGGTTCGAGGTTAGACATCAGAAAACAACAGGGTGGTATTTCACCTATGGCTCCACCAAGGCTGGCGCCTCGGCTTCAAAGCCTCCCACCTATGCTACACAATTCTTTCCTAATGCCACTCTGAAGCTGCAGTAAAGGTGCACGGGGTCTTTCCGTCTAACCGCGGGTACTCCGCATCTTCACGGAGAATTCAATTTCGCTGAGCATGTACTGGAGACAGTGGGGAAGTCGTTACGCCATTCGTGCAGGTCGGAACTTACCCGACAAGGAATTTCGCTACCTTAGGACCGTTATAGTTACGGCCGCCGTTTACCTGGGCTTCATTTCGGAGCTTGCACCCCTCCACTTAACCTTCAGGCACCGGGCAGGCGTCAGACCCTATACGTCGTCTTGAAGCCGACTTAGCAGAGCCCTGTGTTTTTGCTAAACAGTCGCTACCCCCTGGCCTGTGCCCCCCACAACTGGTTGCCCAGATGTGGGGCCTCCTTCTTCCGAAGGTACGGAGGCAATTTGCCGAGTTCCTTCAGTACACTTCTCTCAAGCGCCTTGGTATACTCTACCTGACCACCTGTGTCGGTTTCGGGTACGGTCTATACGGTGGGGCTATTTCCTGGAACCATTTCAAAGCCATCCCAATCCGATAAGGGATGACAATACACATGATCCGTCACACACCACCAGGCCCACGAATATTAACGTGGTTCCCATCGACTACCCCCTTCGGGCTCGTCTTAGGGGCCGGCTCACCCTGCGCGGATTAGCCTTGCGCAGGAACCCTTGGTCTTTCGGCGACAGGGCATCTCACCCTGTTTATCGCTACTCATGTCTGCATTCGCACTTCCGATACCTCCACGACCCATTACCAGATCGCTTCAACGGCCTACGGAACGCTCCGCTACCGCGTGAAAAATCCCGCAGGATAATCACACCCTAAGCTTCGGTGCGTGTCTTGAGCCCCGTTACATCTTCGCCGCAGGAACCCTTATTTAGACCAGTGAGCTGTTACGCTTTCTTTAAAGGATGGCTGCTTCTAAGCCAACCTCCTGGTTGTTTTGGGATTCCCACATGCTTTCCCACTTAGACACGACTTGGGGACCTTAGCTGTAGGTCAGGGCTGTTTCCCTTTTGACGACGGACCTTAGCACCCGCCGTCTGTCTCCCGGATATCACTCGATGGTATTCGGAGTTTGGTTGAATTTGGTAGATCTCGCGACCCCCGCATCCATCCAGTGCTCTACCCCCATCGGTGTTCGTCCGAGGCACTACCTCAATAGTTTTCGCGGAGAACCAGCTATTTCCCGGCTTGATTGGCCTTTCACCCCTAAACACAACTCATCCGGTAACTTTTCAACGTTAATCGGTTCGGACCTCCAGTGGGTGTTACCCCACCTTCATCCTGGTCATGCCTAGATCGCCGGGTTTCGGGTCTAATGCATCAAACTCAGTCGCCCTATTCAGACTCGCTTTCGCTGCGCCTACACCTAACGGCTTAAGCTTGCTTGATACATTAAGTCACAGACCCATTATGCAAGAGGTACGCTGTCAGGTCTCAAGGACCCTCCAACTGCTTGTAGGCATTCGGTTTCAGGTACTATTTCACTCCCCTCATCGGGGTGCTTTTCACCTTTCCCTCACGGTACTTGTTCACTATCGGTCATGCACGAGTATTTAGGCTTAGAGGGTGGTCCCCCTATGTTCAGACAGGATTACACGTGTCCCGCCCTACTCAAGTCCTGATGTTTCATTTTCGCATACGGGGCTGTCACCCGCTATGGCCACTCTTTCCAAAGTGTTCTGCTAATTCACCATCAGGCACTGGCCTGGTCCGCGTTCGCTCGCCACTACTAACGGAATCTCGGTTGATGTCTTTTCCTCCAGCTACTGAGATGTTTCAGTTCGCCGGGTTCGCTTCACCAAAGCTATGTATTCACTTCGGTGATATCCTTCCCAATTAACTCCCGTCCCGGATTGCTCCG
>NZ_LARW01000136.1 GCF_000971055.1 Sphingomonas sp. SRS2 | reverse complement strand
GTGCAGGAGGCGAGCGCCGACGCTGCCGCGATCGGTTTTCTCGACAAGGCCGGCATCACCGGCAAGGGGATGCTCAGCTTCTTCCTGAAGATGCGCAAGGAGGAGTATCGCTACATCTCCTCCTATTCCGAAGTTGACCCGTTCATGCAGACCCATCCGCTTTCGGGTGACCGCGAAGCGGCGCTGTCGACCGATGTGCTCAAATCGCCGAATTACAACAAGAAGCCCGATCCGGAGCTCGACGCGAAGTTCCAGCGGATCAAGGCCAAGCTGATCGGCTATATGGACGACCCGACCTCGGCGCTGCGTAAATATCCCGATAGCGACCAGAGCTCGTCCGCTCATTATGCCCGCGCCTATGCGTGGCATCGCGGCGCCTATCCCGACAAGGCGATCGAGGAGGTCGACAAGCTGGTCGCCTCGGCCCCGCAGGACCCCTATTTCCGGGAACTCCAGGGTCAGATATTGCTCGAGTCGGGCAAGCCGAAAGAGGCGTTAGCGCCGCTGCGGCTGGCGGTGCAGGGCTCGCGCGGCGCGCCACTGATCGCCGCGCTGCTCGGCCATGCGCTCGTCGCCACGGAGGACCAGGCCAATCTGCAGGAAGCACGCGACGTGCTTAAGGTCGCGGTGGCGCGCGACCGGGACAACCCCTTCGCCTGGTATACGCTCGGCATGGCCTATGCGCGGCTCGGCGATGAACCGCGCGCGCAGCTCGCAACTGCCGAACGCTATTCGCTGATCGGCAACAACCGGCTGGCGATGGCGAGCGCCGAGGCGGCGATGACGCGAATTCCGCGCGGGACGCCCGACTATCTCCGCGCCGAGGACATCGCTCTTGCGGCGCGCGGCGCGGCGAGCGACCGCCGCCGATGACGATCACGCTGGCGCAGATCAAGCAGTTCATGCAGCGTCACCGGCGGCTGGCGGCGACGATCGGCGCGGGTTCGGCGGTGCTGGTCGGGATCGCCGCGGCCTGGCTCGTCCGGCCGCATCCCGCGCCGCTGCCGGCCGACAAGGCGGCAATCGAAACGGTGGTGCGCGACTATATCCTCACCCATCCCGAGATCATCCCCCAGGCGATCGAGAAGCTGCGCGAGAGGCAGAGCGAAGACGCCTATGCCAGCAATAAGGCGGCGCTCGAGACGCCTTTCGCCTCGGCTTGGGCCGGAGCGCCCGACGGAGACGTCACGCTCGTGATGTTCAGCGACTATGCCTGCGGCTATTGCCGGTCGAGCCTGCCCGATATCGATCGGCTGATCGCCGACGATCCGCGTCTGAAGGTCGTCTGGCGCGAAATCCCCATCTTGGGGCCCGGCAGCGAGATCGCCGCCAAGGCGAGCCTTGCCGCCGCGCAGCAGGGTGCGTTCCGCAGCTTCCACGAGCGGATGTTCGAGGCCGGTCTCCCCAGCACGGACAAGGTGTCATTGGTCATTCGGTCGATGAAGCTCGATTACGGACGTATCCAGCGCGACGTCGACAGCCCGGCGGTGTCATCCGAACTGCGCAAGAATATCGAGCTCGCCCAGCGGATCGATCCGGCGCTGGCGACTCCGATGTTCGTGATCGGCGGGCAGATGCTTAAGGGCGCGGTCGGCTATGACGCGCTCAAACAGGCAGTCGCCGACGCGCGCAAGCGGTTATGATATTGGCCTAATGCCGCCCCACCACACCGCCCTCGATCGTCGCCGTCGAGGGATGGTGACGGTCGAGATGCTTGCGGATCATCTTCAGGTTGCGGCTGTTCGATCGGAAGAAGAAGTCGGGAATTGCACCGACCCACGGAATCGCGCCGAGCAGCAAGTCGAGTCCGACATTGCCGAACATGCGGGTCAGCTGCCATTTCGACATGCCGAGGTTACGTGCTTCCCAGGCAAGCCAGCTGCCCATAACCGCGCCAATCGCGGGGCCGACCACCGGTATCATGTCGAGCAGAACGTCGAGCCCTATCGGTTTGTTGATGCCGGGGATGACGAACATCCGTTCGAGCAGCCCCTCCATCGCTTCGACGCGGCGGCGAACCGATGCCGCATCGCGGCCCAGACCAGGAATACGGTCGGACAGGCTATCCAGATCGGCCGCTGTGGGGCGTTGCATGCGTGGTTTCTCCATAATCTCCACTGATGTGGAGTGCGGTGCCGGCCCGCTCCCCCACCCAACCTCCCGACGTCATAGGCTGGATCGGGAGGTTGGGTGGGGGAGCGGGCCGGCGCCGCCGTTTCAGCGAAGCTCAAAATAAGTACACATCAGCGGCTATTTTGGTTCCCGATCAGTGGTGCGAGCGGATGGATCGCGCGCGCGTTCAGGCGGAAGCCGGGCAGGCCTGGTGCGGCGAGCGACCAGCGCAGCGGCTGGGCGATGGGGATGAAGGGCGCGAGCGCGGTCAACCTTTGCTCGGCCTCCGAAATCATCCGCGCGCGCAGCGCCGGATCGGTGGTGGCGCGGGCGATCCCATAGGCTTGATCGGCTTCCTCGCTGCACGGGCGGCCGCGGTCGCACAGGAAATGCGCCAGGAACCAATCGGCCTGATCGGCGGGGGCGACCTCGTCGACCAGCTTCAGGTCGGCGGCATCGCGCCGCCCGACGCGATCGATCTCCACCCCGATCGCGCGCCACTGCTTGCGCACGGTCGCGAACAATATCCCCGAGCCGGGGCCGTCCGGCATCGCGATCGCCAGGCGCAGCGGTCCGCTCATCCCCTCGCGCTCGCGCCACTGGCTGACGATGCGCCGCGCGGTCGCGATGCGGTTGTCCAGCGCCTGCCGGTCGGCGCCGCGCACATTGGCGAAGGCCTGCGCCCAGAAGGGGCGGGTCGGCTGGGCGAGGTCGGTCAGCCCCGGCGGCAGAATCGCCTGGATCGATCGCCAGCCGGGCACGCCCAGCGTGGCGCCGATCGCATCGCGGTCGAGCGCCATCGCCAGCGCCTGCCGGATTTCGGGTGCGCTGATCGCGGGGGAACTACGCCCCATGCGGAAGCCGAACAGGCCGGTCGCGGGATCGATCTGGATCTCGCGCGGGTCGATGTTGGCAAGCCTGGTGTAGATGAAGTCGTCGAAGCCGCCGCCGGTCACGAGATGCGCCTTGCCATTGGCATAGCGCGCGACCGCGCTTGCCGCGCGCTCACCGCGCAGGTGGATGCGCCGCTTCGCCAGCGCTATCGCCTTGTCGTCGGCTTCGGTTTCATCGAGCTTCGGGGGCTGCAGGACGGTCAGCGGGCCGACCTTGCCGTCGATTAGCAGCGGACCGCTGCCCTTGCCGCGATCGAGCAGGGCGAATCCGGGACTGGCGAGCACCGCCATGAATTCCGGCCGCGGTGCGGATAAACGGACTTCGATCACCTCGGGCGTGACCGCGACGATCTCGCGCACGGCGCTGACGCCATCGCCCAGCGCGTCATTGCGGTGGCTGCGCACCAGCCGGCGCAACTGGGCGGCTACCCGTTCGGCATTGCCGCGATCACGATCGAGCCGGAAAGTATAATAAAGCCCGTCATCGGAGACAGCCCAGCGGATCGCGAGACCCGGTTCGACCTGTGCCCCCGCGTCGAGCCGGACGAGCCCCTGCGCGACCGCGCCGAGCAGGGCGGCATCGGCACGGCGCGGGATCGCACCGCCGGGATCGGCCAGCCGGGTCGATCGGCCGATCACGCTGACCGTCACCAGATCGTCATCACCCTTCCCGCAGCCGGCAAGCAGCAGCGCGGTGGCGAGCGCGAGGAGGGCGGGGCGCTTCATTGCTGCGGTCGGATCCTCAAGGTCCAGCTGGGGTGGGTGTTCGGTGCATTGTCGTGCCAGCCATCGATCCGCGCGGCAACCAAAGTCCGGCTGACATAGTGATAAAGCGGGATCAGCGGCGCGTCTTCGATCAGGATCGCTTCGGCGGCGCGCATCGCCTTCGCGCGGCGGGCGGGATCCGACGCCGCCATCGCCCGGTCGAGCGCGGCGTCGAAGGTGGGACTGGCATAGCCCGAATAGTTGACCGCGCCCGCCGCCGAGCGGTGGACGCCGAGATAATTTTCCGGCGCGGCGACATCGCCGATCCAGCCGGATCGGGCAAAGACGAAATCGCGGCGGCGCAGGCTGGCGAAATGCAGCGACGCCTCACTGTTGAGCAGGTGCGCCTCGACCCCCAGCGGACGCCACATCGCCGCCATCGCCACCGCGACGCGGCGATGATCGGCGTCGCTGTTGAAACGGATATCGAACATCAGCGGGCGTTTAGGCCCATAGCCCGCCGCCGCGAGCAGCCGGCGCGCCGCGACCCTCCGCCGTTCAGGGGTCCAGCCGGCCGAGGCGGGCCGATAAGGCCCTTCCCCGCCCATCACGCCCGCGGGCAGGACGCCCCAGGCGGGCTGCGCGCCGAGGCCGATGAGCTGCTGCGCGATCCAGCGCCGGTCGATCGCCAGCGACAGCGCGCGGCGCACGCGGATATCGTCGAAGGGCGGTCGGGTGGTGTTGAACACGAAATAATAGCTGCCATTATAAGGCGCGACATGCGCTGCGCCGGGCAGGCGGTCGGCGATCCAGCCCGCGCGGCTCGGCGGGAAATCGCCGCTTATGTCGGCCTCGCCCGCCGCGAAGCTGCGCAATGCTGTCAGCCGATCGGTGACGGGCCGCCACTCCACCTTGGCCACCGGTGCCCGCCCATCATGCCAGTGCGGATTGCGCGTGAGCAGGACGCGCTCGTTGAGCCGCCATTCGCTGAGCCGATATGCGCCCGATGTCACCAGGGGACGCTCGGCGGTCCAGCCTTCGCCCAGCGCGGCGATGCGATGGATCGGCAGCGCCGCCATCGCCGGCAGCGCCAGCAATTCGGGAAGGGACGGCATCGGCGCCCTGAGACGCACGACGACAGCGTCGGGCCCGGCGGTCACGCCTGCGACATCGGCGAATAGTGCGGCGCTGGGCGAGGCGGTGGCCGCGTCGTTCAGCCGGGCGAACACCGCGGCGAAGGTCGCAGGGGTAATCGCGCGGCCGTCCGAAAAGCGCAGGCCGCGGCGTAGCGGGAAGCGCCAGCTCAGCCCGTCGGCGGACAGGCTCCAGCCGCTGGCGAGACCCGGCTCGGGACGGCCTTCGCCATTGATCCGGGTCAGGCCCTCGAACTGGTCCTGCGCGATGCGGGTGGTGGCGAGGTCGGTCGCCTTCTGCGGGTCGAGGCTCTTCACCTCGTCGTCGGCGAGCCGGACTATCCGGTCGTCCGGCAAGGGCTCGCGCGTTCCGCCATGGCAGGCGGCCAGGACCAGCAGCAGCGGAAGGATGAGGCGGCGCATCGGTGCCCCGTTAGGCCCGATGCGGCGGCGATGCTCAACCCCTTGATTGCCTGAATCGGAAAAGGCGGCTCTATTCCTTTCAATCGAGCGGAGTTGAACGATGCGCGTTTTGATCGGCCTGTTCCTGATGATGTCGGCGACGATCACCATGGCCAACCCCGCCGACGATCGCTTCGATGCGCTGAGCGCGAAGGAATGGGCGTGGCGGCAGCAGACCTTCGAGAGCGAGGAGGCGAACAGGGGTGGCATCCCCGCGCATCTCCCCGACGAGAGCCTGGCGAGCCAGCAGGCGCGGCTGGGCTACTGGACCGATGTCCTTAAGCAGCTCGACGCAATCAAACTCGCCGATCTCTCGCCAGCCAAGCAGGAGGATTACGGCGTCTACCGCGCGCAGGTCGCGACGCTGCTCGATGCACAGCGCTTTCGTGATTTCGAAAAGCCGCTCAACTCGGACAGCGCCTTCTGGGCGGACCTCGGCTATTATGCCGAGAAGCCCGTGCGCAGTGAGGAGGAGGCCCGGCGGCTATTGTCGCTGATGCGCGACATCCCCCGCTATTTCGACCAGAATATCGGCAATATGCGCGCCGGCCTGAAGCGTCGCTTTACCCCGCCCGCCGTGATCATGGCGGGCCGCGAAGGATCGATCGCGCGGGTCGCCGAAGCCAAGTCACCGGCCGACACCTTGTGGTACGCACCCTTCAAGACGCTGCCCGCGACGATCCCGGCGGCGCGGCAGGCTGAGCTGCGCGCCGAGGCGGAGGCGGTGATCCGCGATCAGATCATCCCCGCTTATGCGCGGCTGCTTGCGTTCATGCGGACGGATTATCTGCCGGGCCTGCGCACCGGATTGGCGGCGGAGGGCTGGCCCGACGGCAGGGCCTATTACCGCGCGCAGATCCGCGCCTACACGACGCTCGACCTGCCTCCCGCTGAAATCCACGCGATCGGTCTGGCCGAGGTCGCGAAAATCCGCGCGCAGATGGATGCGGTCATGCGCGAAGTGAAGTTCGAAGGCGACTTCCCCGCCTTCCTCCGCTTTCTGCGCACCGATCCCCAATTCTACCCGAAGACGCCGGAGGCGCTGCTCGAGCGCGCGGCGTGGATCGCCAAGCAGTTCGACGGCAAGGCAGCGCGCTGGTTCGGGCGGATGCCGCGCGGCCGATTCGGGATCATGCCCGTGGCGCCCGATATCGCCCCCTATTACACCGCGGGGCGGGGCGGGCAGGACCGCTATTATGTCAACACCTGGAACCTGCCGTCGCGGCCGTTCTTCCAGCTCACCGCGCTGACCCTCCACGAATCCGCGCCGGGGCACAGCTGGCAGATGTCGATGGCGGCGGAGAATGAGGATCGCCCCGACTGGCGGCGCTACACCTATGTCTCGGCCTATGGCGAGGGCTGGGCGCTTTATACCGAGAAGCTCGGCGTCGAGATGGGAATGTATGAGACGCCTTATGACCGTTTCGGCATGCTCAGCTACCAGATGTGGCGCGCCTGCCGGCTGGTGATCGACACCGGCATCCATGCCAGGGGCTGGAGCCGCGAACAGGCGATCGCCTACCTCCGCGACAACAGCGCGCTCAGCGAGCACGAGGTGACCACCGAGGTCGATCGCTATATCGGCTGGCCGGGGCAGGCGCTGTCCTATTATCTCGGCCAGCTTCAGATCGAAAAGGACCGCGCCCGCGCGGAGGCGACGCTGGGCGCGAAGTTCGACATCCGCGCCTTCCACGACATGATCCTGTCGCTAGGCCCGGTCCCGCTGCCAGTGATCGCGGCGCGCACCGACCGCTTTATCGCCGACGGTGGGAAGGGGCCGTGGAAGCTGCCGGATTGACGGCAGTCTTCAAGCCAGCAGTGCGCTGACCCATTCGACTGCCTGGACAGCGCCATAGCCGAACCCGGCCACGATCGCCGCACTGGCAAGGGCGGCGGCTATTCCCGCAAGCGCCGCAATTCCGTCGCGGTTGAGGAGGGCGAGCGCGAACAGCGCGATCGCCGCGCCGGGCAGGACGTTGCCCAGGGGTATCGGCAGTGCGAGGACGATCGACAGGACGAGGCAGGCCAGCCCGATGAGCCGGTGCCCGACGATGCCGGTCAGAACATCGATCCTGCGTTGCAGGATGCGTTCGACCCGCCGGGTCAGCGGGCTCAGCCGCGTCACGATCTTGGCGAAGGTCTCGGTCCGCACTTCGCGGCGGAGCACCCATGCCGGCAGCCACGGCCGGCGCACGCCAATGACAAGCTGCGCCGACAGTATGGCGAGCGGGATGGCCAGGGCGATATCGACGAAGGGCGGGGTCGGGAAGATGTTCGGGGCTGCCAGCAGAAAGATCAGGCCGGCAAAACACTTGCTCCCCAATGTCGACGTCAGGTCGTCGATCGAGATCGTTTCCCCGGCGCAACCCGATGCCAATATGTCGAGGGTGTCGGTTAGCAGCGTGTCGGAGCCCGGCGAAACGGCGCAGCTATTGCCTTTTGCGGCGGCGTGAGGAGCGGTGGACACGCCGGTTCAACCGCGGACGGCGGACGGATGTTCCGCCAGTGGGCCTTTTACCGCAAGCGATAGAGGAGCCGTACGCCGATCGAATCCATGCCGCGATTTTGACGACTGAAGATCGTCGCGTGGCTTAGATGGATCCACGACGCCTCGATTGCGAGCCTGTCGGCGATCCGCCAGCCTGCGGCCAGTTCGGGTTCGAAGGTGATCGGGGAGCCGAGATCCACCCGCCTGCCATTCCGGAAGGCCCGGCGCGGACCGTCATTCGCGGCCACCCCAATGCCGGGACGCAGATAGAGTTTCGATCCCCAGGTCCAGTTAAGCCCGGCAGCAACATAGTTCGTTCCGCCGTTCAGGCTCTTCGAGACGAGAATATGCGGCGCGGGCCGTCCAATCTTGCGCAAGCCATCGAAGCGTTCTCCGATCCACCCCGCCTTTATGTCCTGCCCAGTTTCGAACCGGGTCTGCGCGAGGGTGACGTCGTGCCGATAGGCGCCGAGCCAGATCTGATCGGCGATCGCGGGCGCCGGGGCGGAGAGGCCCAGCACCAGCAACAGGACGCGCAGATCAGGACGGCGAGCCACTTCTGAGCCTCGCGAATCCGCGCAGCGTCTCGCGGACATTTGGATCGGTCAGGGATTCGGTCATTGCCTCGACATGGCCGACCACGTCTCCCTTGCCCATGACAGGGCCGGTGAGATGCGACCCCATCGACCAATTGCCGAACTCGCGCGTGTCGACGTGACGGCTTGACAGTTTTACCAACGCCCGGTGGCGGGGGTCGGTCGCGATACGCGCGAAGGTCTGCTCGACCGCGTCGATCGGTCCTTCAAGAGCCTGCAGAAAGCGTTTCCCGTCGAAGATGAGCAGCCCCGTCACCTGGTCGCGTTCGTTGCGCCGACGCGACGCCTGAAGGATCTGTTCGACATCGGAGAGTATCAGTGTGGGACGCGCGGTACTGATATAGGTGAGCTGATGAAGCACTTCGATCTTCCATTTGAAGGCAATCGCTCGTTGCTACCGCCTAAGTCACAAGAGAAGCGTTAACGCGCGTCATTACGCTGTGGTTTCCGACGCGCGAGAAGGAGGTTCTTCCGGGGCTGCCGCCCCCCGGATCGATCGAACGTGATTGGCAATGCCGAATAGCGGTCAGGCGCCGGAATCGTCGGTTATAGCCGGACCCCAGCCGCCGCCCATCGCCTGATACAGGGCGATCAGGGCGTTGAGCTGATCGGCGCGAAGCTGGACCAGACCGAGATCGACGTTCAGCAGATTGCGTTGTGCGTCGAGCTGCTCGAGATAGGTGCCATAGCCCGCGCGGTAGCGGTTCACGGCGTGGCGCATCGTCTCGGCGACGGCGCGGCGCTGTGCCTCCAGCCGCTCGCGCTGCGCCGCCAGCCGATCGACCGCGGCAAGGTTGTCCTCCACTTCGCGAAAGGCGGTGAGGACGGTTCTTTCATAAGCGAACGCCGCCTGATCGCGTCGTGCCGCGGCGGTTTCTACGCCCGCGCGTAGCCGGCCACCTTCGAATAGCGGCGCCAATATGCTCGCCCCGATCGACCAGATGCTGATCGGATCGGGCAGTGCCGACGACAGGGTGGTCCCTGCCGATCCGGTGAGCCTGAGCGTCGGCAGGAATTGGGCGCGAGATATGGCCAGTGTCGCGTCGCTTGCCGCAAGGGCGTATTCTGCCTGAGCGATGTCGGGCCGCCGCCGAAGCAGCTCCGAGGGCAGGCCACCCGGAACGGGCGGCGGACGCAGCGAGGCCAGGCTCGACCCGCGTTGGATCGCGCGGGGCGACAGGCCGACAAGCACGCTCAGCGCATCCTCCTGCCGCGTGATTGCGAGCTGGACCTGCGGGAGGATCTGGGCGGTCGCTTCATATTCGGCCTCCGCCTGCCGGAGTTCGAGCTGCGAGGTGTAGCCGGCTACAGCCCTTGATCGGGCGAGGCGCAGTGCCTCGGCGCGCGAGGCGATGGTTTGCCGGACGACCTGTTCGCGCTCATCGAGCGCGCGCAGCGTGACATAGCCGCTTGCCGTCGCCGCCGCGACCGATAGCGCGGCCGCGTCGCGGGCCGCCGCAGTGGCACGGGTGGCGGCCCGCGCGGCCTCGATCTGGCTGGCGATGCGCCCGAACAGATCGATTTCATAGGCGGATTGGAAGATCGGTTGCACGCCGGTCGCTTCGCTCGCCGTCCCGAAAGGACCGATACTTCTCGAATAGCTAGCGCCCGCGCCGAAATCGAGCGTGGGGAAGAGCTGCGCGCGGGCGAGGCTTTCCTGCGCCCGGGCTTCCCTGACCCGTGCGGCTGCGATGGCGAGATCGTCGTTGTTCGCCAGCGCGGCGTCGATCAGGCGGCTCATCACCGGATCGCCGAAGCCGCTCCACCATTCGGGCGTGACCGCCGCAGTGCCGCCGACGGTACGCCACTGCGCTGGCAGAGACGGCCTCGCCGCCTCGGGGGACGGGGGATTGGGCGCCACGCATGCGGCCAGAAGCGGCATGCACAATGACGTTGCCAGGAAGATTCTCATCGCCTGTTCGCGGGATCGGGGCCGCCGGTTGTGTCCACACGGGCCTCGACCGACATGCCGGGCCGCAACCGCCGGTAAAGCGGGTCGCGATGATCGAGGGCGATCCTCACCGTGATGCGCTGCGGCACCTTCACGAAATTGCCCGTCGCATTGTCCGGACGAATTACTGAGAACTCACTGCCGGCGGCGGGCGCCATACGCTCGACCCGGCCGCGCACCTCCGCACCGCCAAGCGCATCGACGATAGCGGTCGCCGGTTGGCCGGGCGCCATGCGCGCGGTCTGCGCCTCCTTGAAATTGGCGGAAATCCAGACCATCGGCGGCACCAGGAAGGTGAGCTGGGATCCCGCGGTCACATATTGGCCAAGCCGCACGCCCACTTCGCCGAGGCGGCCCGCCTGCGGTGCGCGTATGATCGTGTTGGCGAGATCGATCTGTGCAAGCCGCAACGCGGCGCGTGCGCCCTCGACCGCCGCCTCGAGGCCGCCACGGCCGACCGTCACCGACCGCACGTCCTGCCGGCCGATCTCGCTTTGCGCCTGGGCTTGCCGCAGCGCGGCTTGCGCCTGAGCGAGCGTTGCCGCCGTCTGGTCGCGTTCGCGGACGGAGACCGACCCCTGGTCGACCAGTTCGGTGACCCGCCGCATGTCGGCCTCGGCGCGGGTAAGCTGTGCGATGGCGCTCGCGGTCGCAGCCTGCTGGCCTCCGAGCGCCGCTTCGCGCGATCGCTGGCTTTGTGTCGAATTGCTGAGATTGGCGGCCTGCGAGGACAGGTTCGCCTGCGCCTGCTCGACGCGCTGGCGATAGATGCGATCGTCGATCCGCGCGAGTATCTGGCCTTGCCGCACAACCTCATAGTCGCGCACCAGCACCTTCGTGACATAGCCGCTGACCTGTGGCGCGATGATCGTGGTCTGGCCGCGCACATAGGCATTGTCGGTCTGCTGGACCATGCGGCTGAAGGGAGGCAGGTTCCATGCATAAAGCGCGAGCAGCGCGCCCGCGATCAGGAAGCCGATGAAGATCAGCGTCGACGTCCGCCCTCCACGTGGTGGCGCCCAGCCCCGGCGGCGGCCGGCCCCTTCATCCGCGACCTCGACAGGGTCCTGCAACCGGTCTTCGGGGGGCGCCGCCTCGACGGCGGGTTCATCGTCGCGCGACATGTCCATCATTGCATCGTCCGTGCACGCATCGCCTGCATCGCCGCCATGTCCTCGGCAAGTGGATTGATGCCGCGTATGCGGAGATAGACCCAGCGTCCACCGAGCCAGATGAAGACCGCCACCGCGAGCCAGCCAATCAGCGCGAAGATATCGTTGAATGCGAGGATGTTGGCTTCGCGCGCCACCTGTTGGCTGAAGAGGACGGCGCCTTCGCTCTGCCGCAGCGCCGGATCGCCGAGGATGCGGCCATAGGCGGCGCCCAACGTCTGGATACGTCCGATGACCAGCGGATCGGTGGCCGCCAGGGTCTGCACGATTTCCTGCGAGTGCAGCCGCTCTCGCATGATCTGGATGCTGCCGAGAAGCGCCGTGCCGGCAAGGCCGCCCAATGTCTGGCTGATGCCGAACAAGGCTGAAAAGCTCACGAGATGGCTCGGTCCGTTGGAGATGGCGCGGAATATGCCGACCATGACCACCGGTCCCATGAAGAACAGCGCCGCGAAGGCGATCAGCGCCTGGCTGATGTAGAGATTGCCCGGCCGAGTCAGGTTGGTGGCGTCCGCATCCATGAAGCTTCCGACCGCGATAATCACGACCGACGCCACGACCGGCCAGAGCAGATCTTTGGGATTGAGCAAGAGGACCCCGGCGATGATGCCGGCGATCGACGCGAGCGTCATCACCAGGCCAAGCGTCACGAGTTGATCGTTGCCCATCCCCAGCACGGTGAGGAGGCCGATCGATCCATAGCTCTGCTCCGACAGCAGCACCCGCATCGCGACGGCGACGCCGGCAAAGCGCAGGATGTTGCGGCTGCGCATCCAGCGCGTGTTGAGGAGGGGATTGGCGCGGTTATGCTCGATCAGCATGGCCGCGCCGATCAGGAGAATCGCTGCGGCCAGCGCCAGGCCCAGCCATTGCGTCGACCACCAGACGATCCGCCCCTGCACCAGCACCGCGCAGAGCAGCGCCATACCGGGGGCAAAGAGCGCGAAGGTCAGGAAATCTAGCTTTTCGAAGGCCTGGATGCGCTCGCTCGGCGGCAGGCGCAGCAGAGCCACGCAGCCCAGGCACATCAGCGTCAGGCCAAGCTCGAACAGGAACAGGTTCTGAATGTCGCCATTCGTCAGCAACAGCGGAGAGATGACGCGGGCCAGCGGTAACGCGACCTGCGCCAGACCGAAACCGATGATCATCCCCGACAGGCGGGCCGCCGGAGGCATCGCCTGCATGATGTAGAAGAAACACAATGTCGTCAGGCCGCTGGAAACCACGCCGCTTGCCGCGCGCACGAGCAACTCGACGCCATAGCTGCGCACAAAGAGTTGCAGGATCGTCACGGCGAGAAAACCCAGCAGGAATATGCGGATGAAGCGTTGCAGGCCGAATTGCTGGCGGAACTTGATGAGCAGCATGCTCATGCAGACGCTGGTCATCGAATAAGCTGCGGTGAGCCAGCCGGCTTCGACCGAAGTAAGGCCCAATGCGCCCTGAATCTGCGGCAGGTTGGCGGCGAGCAATCCGTTGCTAAGCCCGCCGGTGACGCCGAGCAGCAGCCCTATCGCGAAATAGCCGGCACGGCGCAGCGGCGGATGGTCGGGTGTGGCCGGCGATCCGGGCAGGAAAGGCCGTTCATGCGGCTTGAACTCGTAGGCCGTGGCGATGGCTCGGCGCTCCGTCGACTGTGCTGATGAGTCTCAACCCATTGCCGTTCAGCCCGTTCCTTTCATGCGAAGTCTTTGCATCTCGGCGCGTTAGAATGGAGTAGCCGCCGTCACTCGCTATGCCAGTTCCTCGGCAGCCAGATCGCCGCGAGCAGCAGCAGCACCGTCGCCAACACATAGAAGCCCGTTCCCGACAGGATCGCGTAGCGGAGCGCCTCGTCGCCATAGCTGGCGGTGAAATGGTCGGAGAGCCAGCCGATCGCGGGGGTGCCGATGCCGATGCCGATCAGGTTGTTGACGAACAGGAAGATCGCCGAAGCGGTCGAGCGCATCGCCGGGGGGACGACACCCTGCACCGCCGCGATCACCGGGCCGAGCCAGACGAGGCCCAGCGCGGTCGGCACCAGCAGGAGAGCGAGCGCGACCCATAGCGTGTGCGCGGAGATGCCGAACGCGTAGAAGGGCAGGGTGCAGACGAAGGCGGCGGCGGGGACCAGCGCATAGGCGGCCTTCGACCGCGCGGCGAGCCGGTCCGAAAGCTGGCCGCCCAGCCAGATGCCGGCAAGCCCGCCGGTCAGCAGGATCGCGCCATAGCCGAGCGAGGCGTCGAGCAGGCTGATGCCGAAGCTGCGCACGAAGAAGCTCGGCAGCCAGAAGAACAGGCCATAGCCCATCATCGACGAACAGGCCGCGCCGACGCTTAGCAGCCAGAAGGCCGGTTTGCGGAACAAGGTGCGCAGCACCGCGCCGAGACCGACCGCGCCGGCGCGCGCGGTTGCGGTCTGGCGCGGGTCGCGGACGAAACGGCGAAAGACGGGAGCGAATATTATGCCGGCGATGCCGACGATGAAGAAGGCGTAGCGCCAGTCGATCAGCGTCGCGATCACCCCGCCGAAGACGATCCCGCAGGCGCTGCCGATAGGAATGCCGAAGGAATAGAGCGCCAGCGCGCGGGCGCGGTGCTCGGGCGGGAAGAGATCGGCGATAAGCGTATAGGCGGGAGCGACGCCGCCCGCCTCGCCGACCCCGACGCCGAGCCGCGCGGCAAACAGTTGCCAGAAATTCTGGGCGAGCCCGCAGACCGCCGTCATCAGGCTCCAGACGAACAGTGACACCGCCATGATCTTCGACCGGTCGTGCCGGTCGGCGAGCATCGCGATCGGAATGCCGAGCCCGGTGTAGAACAGCGCGAAGGCGAGCCCGCCCATCAATCCGAGCTGGCCGTCCGACAGGCCGAGGTCTGTCTTGATCGGCACCGCGAGGATGCCGATGATCTGCCGGTCGATGAAGTTCAGCGTATAGGCGATCAGCATCATCGCGATCATCACGCCTGGCGAGGCGGGCCCCCTGGCAGGATTGGGGGCCGCCTCGCCGCCGCGACGGTCGGTGATGCTGCTCAGAACCGCACCTCGCCAGTCAGGGTAAAGGTGCGCGGCGGGCCATAGAAGCCGATGATCGAATTGCCCGTCAGAGCGCCGGGGAAGTTATAGCCGCCGACGCGATATTCACGGTCGAACAGGTTGCGGCCATGGCCCGCGATCGAGAAGCGCTTGTCGTCGGATGTCCACACGATCGACAGATCTACCAGCTGATAGGACTTCTGGTCGAGCACGGGATTGGGCACCTCGAACAGCGAATAGGCGCTGCGGAAGGAGAGTGCGGGAGTGATCGTCACGCGGCCCGCACCGTCGAAATCATGCCCCATCGTCGCGGAGACGCTGGCGGTATATTTCGGGGTGTTCTGGAACACCCGCTGATCGGCGAAATCGCGGATCGTCAGCGTCGCCGGATCGAGCGTCAGGAACTCCTTGAACTTGGCGTTGGTATAGCCGATCGCCGCCTGCACCTGGAAGTTGCGATCGGGCACCGCCCGGACCTCCATTTCCCAGCCATAGATGCGCGACTTGCCGACATTGTCGACCGACGACACCACCGTCGCGCCCGACAGGAACTGGGTCGTGACCTGCTGATCCTTATAGTCCGAGTAGAAGCCCGCGACGTTAACGAACAGGGTCCGGTCGAGGAAGGCGCCCTTCAGGCCGGCCTCATAGGCGGTGACGGTTTCCGGCTTGTAGCCGTTGACCGTTCCGGGCGTGAAGATCGCGTCGCCGCGCGGATCGAAGCCGCCCGATTTGTAGCCCTTAGACCAGGACGCATAGAGGTTGAGGTCGTCGGCGGGCATGAAGCTGAGCGACACGCGTGGGGTGAACTTCTTGTCGGTGCGGCTGTTGGTGTAGTCGGTGCGGATGCGGAAGGGCACCGCCGTCGGACGCCCGAACAGCGGCGAGCGCAGGCCCAGATAGTCGGCGCGGAACACCGTGCCATCGCGCTTGTCGCTGGTGTAGCGCCCGCCGACCGAGACCGAGAATTGCTCGCTGACCTTGACCGAGACATCGGCAAAAGCGGCATAGGATTTGGTATCGACATCGCCCGAGGTGAGCGTGGTGAGGCCGGCATTGCCGATCACCGTATCGAACGCGCCCGATGCCGATCCGTTGAGATAATAGAGGCCGACGACACCCTGGATCCGGTCGGTCTGGATCAGCGCCTGTACCTCCTGGGTGAACTGGTGATCCTTGTAGAAGGACGGGATGTCGAGCACTGGCCCCGGCGTGCCGTCGAAGTCGATGACAGTGTCGGTGTCGCCCTTGCGATAGGCGGTGATCGACTTGAGGGTCAGCGCGTCGGACAGCGCATATTCGATCGTGCCCGATACGCCCTCGGTCTCCACCTTGTTGTCGTCGCCGACGCCGGAGCGGGTGTCGTAGACGTCGCCGAGCGGCTGGAAGTCAGGCAGCGCTCCGTTGGGGAGCAGGCGATAGCCGTGACGCGGGTTGGACTTGTCGCGGGTCTTGTCGGCGGCGACGCGGATCGAAAGCTGCTCACTCGGTGTCCATTCGGCCGAGATGCGGCCGGCGAGGACGTCCTTGTTATAATGCTCGGCGCCGGTGGTCAGGTTCTTGCCGAAGCCGTCGCGCTTGTACCAGGCGACCGCCGCGCCGAGCGAGAGAGTCTCGCCGACCGGGACGACGACCGAACCGATCAGGTCGGTCTGGTTATAGCTGCCATAGGAGCCGCGCACCCGCGCCTGAAACTCGTTGCCCAGCCGGCGGGTGACATATTTGATCGCGCCGCCGATCGTGTTGCGGCCATAGAGCGTGCCCTGCGGTCCGCGCAGCACCTCGACCCGCTCGATGTCGAAGATGTCCAGCACCGCGCCCTGCGGACGGGCGACATAGACATCGTCGACATAGAGGCCGACGCCGGGCTCGAAGCCCCAGACCGGGTCTTGCTGGCCGATGCCGCGGATGAAGGCGATCAGCGTGCTGTTCGATCCGCGCGCGACCTGCAGCGTCATGTTCGGGGTCTTGTCCTGGAGAGCGGTGATGTCGACCGCGCCCTGACGGGCCAGCGCGTCGCCGCTGATCGCGGAGACGGAGATCGGTACGTCGATCAGGCTTTCCTCGCGGCGGCGCGCGGTGACGACGATGTCGGCGCCGCCGTCGTCAGCGGCTTCCACCGCCGGCGTTTCGGTCTGGGCGAAGAGGGCGGTCGGTGTGGCGAAGGCGGTTAGCGCGGTCGCCGCAGCGAGCAGGCGCAAGGTCTTGGTGGTGTCGATCATGATCGTCTCCCTGGTCATTTTTTATTCGAGTTGTTCAAGAAAGCGCGGACATCGGCCACGGTGGCGGCGCTGGCCTCCTCCTGCGGGGCGTGGCCGACATCGTCGTAGATGATGAGCTTTTCGGCGGGGATCGCGGCGGCGATCTGGTCAGCCTGCGCGACCGGGATGACCTTGTCGGCGCGGCCCCACAGGATCAGTGTCGGGGCCTTCACCCGGGCGAGGCCCGGCAATGGATCGGGCAGAGTGAACTGTTCGAGATGGGCGATCAGCGCCGGCCCGTTGCGGACGATCATCGCCCGCATCTGGTCGAGCCGCGCCGGGGCAAGCCGCTCGGGGTGCGCGTAAATCTGTGCGGCCGAATAGGCGACGCCCGCCGGGCTGGGCGCAAGCAGATAGCTGCGCATCATCGGCGGCACCTGCACCGGCTTTTCGGTCACGCCGTTGATCGAAAAAGCGGCGCTGTCGACGAGAACCAGTTTTTCTACGCGATCGGGATGCGCGGCGGCGAAGTTCCAGGCGATCAGCCCGCCGAAGCTGTTGCCGGCGATGACGGCCTTCGCGACGCCGAGCTTGTCCATCAGGGCGTGCAATTGCGCGACGCGGTGGGCGGTGCCGTAGCGGCCCTCGCGGTCGGGATCGCTCAGGCCGTGGCCGGTCAGGTCATAGCGGATCACGCGATGGTCGCGCGCGAGATCGGCAGCCCATCCGTCCCAGCTGTCGAGACTGAAGGTGAAGCCGTGGATCAGCAGCACCGGCGGCGCAGCGGCCGGCCCCTCGATGCGGACGCGGACGCGTGCGCCGTCGATCGTCAGATATTGCTCCGCCGCCGCGACGGGGGGAGGCGCGACGGCGGAAGCCGCGAACGAGGCAGGCGCGACAAGCGCCAGCATCGCCGCGGCGATGACGGGAATGATGATATGGCGTTGGCCGGCCATCGCGGGGTCCTGCTCCCTAGCTGCTCATGTCCGGTATCTCGGCGCACCGGTGAATGCTGTCAGGATAGGGAAAGGCCGATAGCTGTCGATGACGCTTCGGATCAGTTTCTATGGGACAATTTCGCTCAAGCAATGCTGTCGGCGATAGTCGCCCGGGGCGAGGCCATTCCATTGACGGAAGGCGCGCGCGAAGCTGCGGCCGTCGGAAAAGCCCAGATTCTCAGCGATATCGACGATTGCGGCGCCCTCGTCGAGCGCAGCCCGCGCCATCGAATTGAGCAGGGCAGCGCGCGTCTCGCGAAAGGACAGCCCGGCCTCGCCGAGCCGCCGGCGCAGCGACGCGATGCTCATGCCAAGCGCCGTCGCGACCTCTGCCTGGTCGTGCCGCCCGCCTGCGATCTCCCGCTCGACCCGGCCGACAATGTCGGCGACCGCGGCGGCGACGGGTCCGATCCGGTCGAGCATGTCGGCGACCCCGCCATAGATGGTGCGCGCGGACAGGACGGGGCTGGCCGCAGGCGTCACCGCCATGCCTTCCAGCGCGATGTCGTAATCGAGTCCGAAGATCGGGGCGGCCGAACGCAGCGGAGCGCCGAGAAAAGCGAGGTGGCCGCGTCCCGCACCGGCCGGCCCGCGCGTCCGCACCGCGCGCAGGGGCAGCGGGGCCAACGCGAGCGACAGCAGCAGGACATGGACATAGACGAGCAGGCATTCGAGCGAGACGATCACGAAGGCGTCGTCTGGATCGAAGGCATAAGGGAAGTTGGCGTCGTCGATCACATAGCTGACCAGCTGCCCGCGCCGCTGAACCTGGTTGTAACGATGGCCGTGGATGATGTTGTAGCTGTTCGCCAGCACCTCCATCACCTCGGCCATCGTCGTGCAGCCGCGCAGCCGCGCCTGCACCAGCTCAGAGGTCCCAACCATCAGCGGGCGTAGCGAGACGTGGCAACTCTCGTCGCCCCCCTGCAGCGCCATCTGCTCGCAGATCCGGAAATAGTCTGACAAGCGGATCGTGCCATCATCATCGCCATCGAACAGATCCGGCGCGAGCCCGGCGCGACGGAAGACCTGCGCCGGCGTGAGCTCCGACGCCCCCATCACGGCGAGCAGCGGCCGCGCCGCGCCGACCGTCAGGACAGGCGCGCCACGATCGGCCAGCATAGGGGCAAGTGCGATCATCGAGCGATTTTGTCCCTTCGCTGGACAGCAATCAAGCCGCCGCGCCGCAATATGTCAGACCATGCGCTCGAGCTGCCCCGCCGCCGCGCGCAGTTCGGGCAGGAACGTGTCCAGCAAAGTGCTGCGTTCATGCGCATGCGAGAAGGTGGCGACATTGAGCGCGGCGACCGTCGCGCCGTCGCGCCCGCGAATCGGGACGGCGAGCGACCGTAGCCCGGCCTCCAGTTCCTCCTCGACCAGCGCCCAGCCCTGTCGGCGGACCTCGCCGAGCACCCTCCGCAATATCGCTGGATCGGTGATCGTCCGGGAGGTGCGAGCCGGCAGCGGGACCGTGGCGAACCAGTCGTCGCACGCGGCGTCCTCCATCGCCGCGACGATGACGCGGCCCATCGAGGTGCAATGGCTGGGCAGGGTGCTGCCGACCATCAGCGGGCCCGCGATGACCGCCGACTTTTCCGACCGCGCGATATAGATGATCCGCGCTGGCCTCGCCGGATCGAGCACGCCCAGCGACACCGTTTCGCCGAGCCGGTCGCGCAGTCCGTTGACGACGCTTTGCCCGGCGGTCGCGAGCGGGGTGGAGGTCAGGTAGTTGCTGGCAAGCGGCAGCAGCCCGGGGGCGAGCGCATATCGTCCGCCTTGCTCGCGGACATGGCCGAGATATTTCAGCGTGTAGAGGCAACGGCCGACGCTCGCCCGCGCCAGCCCGGTCAGCCGTGCGGCATCGGCAATGCTGAGCCAGTCCTGCCCTTCGAAGGCTTTCAATACCGCCAGACCTCGGGCGAGCGACAGCATGAAGCTGGGATTCCCCGGACCGTCGGGGCTATGCTCACCCTCATCCATTGACCCATTTCCGATGCCCGATTATCATATAATATGTTCGATAATCGAACAAGGGAATATAATCAATGGCTCAGGGCAAAATCTACCGGGACGCCGCTGCCGCGCTGGAAGGCGTGACCTTCGAGGGCATGACGATCATGGCCGGCGGCTTCGGCCTCTCGGGCAATCCCGAGCATCTGATCGCGGCGATGCTGGGGTTGGGGACGGGCGGACTGACGGTCATCTCGAACAATTGCGGCGCGGACGGCTTCGGGCTGTGGACTTTGCTGAACAATGGCCAGATCCGGAAGATGGTCTCCTCCTATATCGGCGAGAACAAGCTGTTCGCGGAGCTGTTTCTCGCTGGAAAGCTCGAACTCGAGCTCAACCCGCAGGGCACGCTTGCGGAACGCATCCGCGCGGGCGGCGCGGGCATCCCCGCCTTCTACACCAGGACCGGGGTGGGGACGGTCGTGGCCGAGGGCAAGCCGACCGAGGAATTCGACGGCGAGACCTATGTCCGCGAGAGCTGGCTGCGCGCCGATCTCGCGCTGATCAAGGCGTGGAAGGCCGATCCGGCGGGCAATCTCGTCTTCCGCAAGACTGCGCGCAACTTCAACCCGAACATGGCGACAGCGGCCACCGTCACGGTGGTCGAGGTCGAGGAGATCGTGCCGCCGGGGGCGATCGACCCCGATCATGTCCACACCCCCGGAATCTATGTCGACCGGATCATCCAGGGTCCGTCCTATGAAAAGCGCATCGAATTCCGGACCACCCGCCAGCGCGAGGCGGCGAAGGGCTGAGCGGGTCGCCATTCGCTCGCCCTTTCGCTAGGATATGGTGATGGGACAGGGCGAAATATGGCGGATCGACCTCAACGCCGATTTGGGCGAGGGCTATGGTCCCTGGCTGATGGGCGACGACGCGGCGATGCTCGATATCGTCACCAGCGCCAATGTCGCCTGTGGCGGTCACGCCGGCGACCCCGAGACGATGTACCGGACGATGACGCTTGCGCGGGAGCGCGGCGTGGTGGTGGGCGCGCATCCCAGCTATCCCGACAAGGAAGGCTTCGGACGCCGCCGGCTGCCGTTCGCTCCGGTCGAGATCGAGCGCTTCGTCGCCGCACAGATCGGCGCGCTGCTCGCGGTCGGTGCGCTGGCCGGGCACCGCGTGTCCTATGTTAAGCCGCATGGTGCGCTCGCCAATGTCGCGACCGAGGATAAGGCGGTGGCCGAGGCGATCCTGCGCGCGGTCCGAGCGGTCGATGCTTCGCTGGCGATCCTGGCCATATCGGGCACGGTGCTGGAGGCCGCCGCGCGCGACGCGGGAATGGCGGTGTTCAGCGAAATATATGCCGATCGTGGGTACACGCCCGCCGGTAATCTCGTGCCCCGCGATCAGGATGGGGCGATGATCGACGACGAACATGCGGCGGTCGCGCGGCTGCGGCATTTTCTGGAGACGGGCCGGATGCCGACGGCCGGCGGTGGCGACGTGCCGCTCGCGGCGCACTCGGTCTGCGTTCATGGCGACAGCGCGCATGCGGTCGCGATGGCGCGCGGCATCGTCGACGCGTTCCGCGCGCAGGGCGTGGAGATAGCGCCCTTTTCAGGGTGACGGCGGCCTTTCCCATCGTCCGCCCGGTCGGGGCGTCGGCGATCCTCGTCGAATTGGGCGACGGGATCGACGAGGCGATCAGCGGCCGCGTCATCGCGCTGGATCGGGCGCTGCTGGCTGAACCGCTCGCCGGACTCGTCGAAACCGTCCCCGCTTATGCCGCGCTGATGATCGTCTTCGATCCGCTCGTCGCCGATGTCGAGGCTCTGTCGTCGCTGGCGCTGCGGCTCGCCCGGGATATCCGCGCCGACGAACGGCCGGGCCGCGAGCATGTCGTCCCGGTCTGCTATGACGGCCCGGATCTCGATGCCGTGGCGCAACGGACGGGTCTTAGCCGCGAGCAGGCGATAGGCGCGCATCTGTCGGGCGACTACCGCGTCTATATGTACGGCTTCGCACCCGGCTATGCCTATCTCGGCGGCGTACCCCAGGCATTGCAGCTGCCACGCAAGCCCGCCGCCGAGAGGGGCCACCCCGTCGGCAGCATCATCATCGCCGGGGCCCAGTGCCTGATCACCACTTTGCCGATGCCGACTGGATGGTGGGTGATCGGAAATACCCCGCTGCGGGTTCTCGATCCCGCCGCCGAGCAGCCCTTTCGCTTCGATCCGGGCGACCGCATCCGCTTCGAGCAGATCGAGTGACGACCGCGCGTCTCTCGATCGAGGCGGCGGGCCCGCTGACGACGATTCAGGATGGCGGACGCCCAGGCTATATGCGCTTCGGCGTTCCCGGTTCGGGGCCGGTCGATCGCTTCTCCTTCGCCGCGGCGCATGCCGCGCTAGGCAACCGCCGCGACGCCGCGCTGATCGAGTTGTCGCTGGGCGGGCTGACATTGCGCTGCGCCGATGCTGCGCTGGGCTTCGCCCTGTGCGGCGGCGATTTCACCGCGGAGATCGACGGTCGGCCGCTCGGCGGCTGGGTCGTCGGGACGGTCGAGCCGGGGCAACGGCTCCGCGTCAGGCCGGGCGCGCAGGGCAACTGGGCATATCTGGCTGTGGCGGGGCAGATCGCGGCGCCCGAATGGCTGGGGAGCCGCGCGACCCACGCGCTGTCCGGGCTCGGCGGGGAAGCCCGCGAGCAGGGTCTGGGCGAAAGCGTGGATCGTCTGGATGCGCAGGCCGCCGCCGGG